>NZ_JQJR01000006.1:0-418902 GCF_000745615.1 Rahnella sp. WP5
AAATTTGACGATCAGCAGCAGGGGACAACCCAGCGCAATAACGGATACTTCTCTATTTATTCTGATCACGGCGACACTAATTTGGATTCAGGACGCATTGATTATTATGTGCGAATGCAGGCACCCGACGGCAAATACGTCAGCGTAATACGCGGTGATGATCTGGTGATTTCTGATATTCAGACCGCTCATATCCGGCCTGTACATCTGCCCGGGATCCCACAGGCAGTATTGTGTGTTCCTGCGCCACTGGAACTCAGCACCAAGACAATGGATATCAACAGTAAACAAGCCGGGAATTATACCGGACATCTGATTGTTAATTTTACACCGCAGCTTTAGGCGATTCTTAAAATGGATAGAAAAGAAACGTACTTTCTCGTCATTCTGTTAATCCTGTTTAGCGCCCTGACAATAACGTCAGCGAAGGCCGAAAGAGTTGAACCTGCGAGTCGGGATACGCCCGTTACTGCTACGTTTGATCGTTCCTCCCCCCCCTCAGAAATCGATATCTGGGTGCAGCAAAGCGGGGGATATGATACGGATAAAGATTCGTTATGGGGCCGAAACACCTGGATTTGTTTATCCAGCTCCAACCCCGTTAATGGTCAATGCAGTACCAATGTCACCGGGGTGGTCAGTGGCAAAACTTCCATTCCCATTCTGTTAACCGAGCAGCGGTCTCATACAACGGCCATTATTAATCTCACCGCTTTTCACTATTTGACGTCCGATATCGGGACATCTTGCTGGCCTGCGGGCAATCTCTGGGGTCCCTATCTGGTCAATGCCGGCATGGAAGTCACCTGTTCAGATGGAAATAAAACCGATAATTCATTACTCAACGTCAATATTTCTGCCAATGAACTGAAGAAACTCCCTGTCGGAGGCATCTGGAAAGCTGAGTTAAAAATGAGCTTAATGCAGTGGGATCCGCGTATTAAACTCGCAGACTGGAACGCCCATATCACTCTCAACGTCACTGACAACAATAATCAGCAAATCTATTTACCCGAATTTGGCGAAGCCGCACCACTGGTGAATCTCAATATGCGTCCGTTGCCCGGCGCAGGCACCCAAAAAATGTCTTTTACTGGCAGAGCAAATATTGATGTCTGCTTATATGATGGTTACAACGCCAACAGTAGTACCTTTATGCTCACCCTTAACGATGACTTCACCGGACAGAGTGACCGTTCAGGACTCAATTTTTCCATCGTCCGCCAGGGGGGGAATGTGAATGAAAAAAGAGATCGCATTGATTACACGATTAATATTCTCAACCCTGATACGAATACCATGCAAACCGTGAGCCGTGCCCGTCAGATAAATTTCACAAAGATACAACAGGCACATATCCGACAGGTACATTTACCGGGCATCCCGGAACCGGTCATTTGTGTGCCTGCGCCGCTTGAGCTCAGTACCGATTATATAGAAGTGAGCAGTAAAAATGCCGGATATTACCGTGGCACACTTCAGCTTAATTTCACCCCGTCTCTTTACTAACTTCACCCGAAGGCGACATATATGCCACGAAGAAATTTTTCCGTCTCAGCCATGCAAGTGCTCCCGTTACTGATGCTGGCGATGCCTGCCCTGTGCTTAGCCAATATCACCGTTTCACCGATGAAAGTAACGCTTAACGAACAACATGCTGCTGCACTGGTCATCAGTTCTAAAAGCGAAACTACCCAGTATATTCAGGGAAAAATCACCGAGGTTCATAACCCCGGCACACCACAGGAAAGTGAAACGCCTGCACCACAGGGCGCACAAAACAGTCTGGTGGTCTCGCCGCTAAAATTTGGTTTGCCCGCCGGTAACAGCCAGCCGGTGAGGATCGTCGGCCTCGGTGAAAGCAACGAAGAAAAAATCTACCGCGTGCATTTTCAGTCAATGACTCCGGAAGAATTCAAAAACCCTGCCAGCAACAAAAATTTCACCAGCGAACTGAACCTGACCATTGTCTGGGGTGTAGTCGTCATGGTGCCGCCAGCAAAACCGGTCACCAGACTGGGTTGGGATCCATCCACTCAGCAAATTACCAATACCGGCAATATCCATCTGCTGGTACAGCGTATTGGCCTGTGCGACAGCGATAAAAAGGAAGCACGGTGCCAGTGGAAAGAGCTGAAGAAAAACGTCTATCCGGGCAAGCCATACACCCCATCGTTACCATTTTCGGCTTCAGCATCGTCTGAAAAAGTCCGAATTGAGTATTTCAACGATTACACTCAAAAGCAGGAAGCGGGAAGTTTTACGGCCAGATGATGGCTAAAATGAAAACGGTTACAGAAAATAACTTGTTATAAATTAATAATTTATTTGTATATGTAAAAGTTTGAAACACTGTATTGATTGATATAAATCAATTTATGAGCTATTACTCTCCGGCGCATCTCCTTCCTGTTACGCTATCCGTTTGAAACCCTTCAGAAACAAGATACCCAGCCACACCTATTAGTGTAAACGATTACAACACTGTGACCGGGTTCACGTTAAGCTGTGTGCAGGGTTAATAACATAACAGCCTAAGCATTATTACAAACTCAAAACGATTGCATTATTTTGGAGACCGGATGAACAACTCAACTTCGACCAAAGGAAAACGCTCGAACAAAAGCGTCACTTTCTTTGTCTGTTTTCTTGCTGCACTTGCCGGACTGCTGTTCGGCTTAGATATCGGCGTCATCGCGGGCGCCCTGCCCTTTATCAGCCATGACTTCCAGATTACTAACCACCAACAGGAATGGGTTGTCAGCTCCATGATGTTTGGTGCCGCCGTCGGTGCTGTCGGCAGTGGCTGGCTGAACTTCCGTCTGGGACGTAAATTCAGCCTGATGATCGGCGCAGTTCTGTTCGTTGTCGGCTCCCTGTGTTCCGCCTTTGCGCCCAACACAGAAGTACTGATTGTTGCCCGCGTTCTGCTGGGTCTGGCTGTCGGTATTGCCTCTTACACCGCACCGATTTACCTGTCAGAAATCGCACCGGAAAAAATCCGCGGCAGCATGATTTCCATGTACCAGTTGATGATCACCATCGGTATTCTGGCCGCATACCTGTCGGATACCGCGTTCAGCTACACCGGCGCATGGCGCTGGATGCTGGGCATCATCACCATTCCGGCATTGCTGTTGCTGGTTGGCGTCTTCTTCCTGCCGGACAGCCCGCGCTGGCTGGCCGCCCGTGGTGATGACGGTAAAGCACGCCGCGTACTGGAAAAACTGCGTGATTCCAGTGAGCAGGCAAAACATGAACTGGATGAAATCCGTGAAAGCCTGAAAGTAAAACAAAGCGGCTGGGGTTTGTTCGTTAATAACAAAAACTTCCGTCGTGCGGTTTACCTCGGCGTTCTGTTGCAGGTCATGCAGCAGTTCACCGGTATGAACGTCATCATGTACTACGCACCAAAAATCTTCGGCATCGCCGGTTTCGCCAGCACCTCTCAACAGATGTGGGGCACGGTGATCGTCGGGCTGGTTAACGTTCTGGCGACGTTCATCGCCATCGGTCTGGTTGACCGCTGGGGCCGTAAACCTACGCTGAAACTGGGCTTCCTGGTGATGGCCGTCGGTATGGGTGTGCTGGGTACTATGCTGCATATCGGTGTCGAATCCGATGCGGCGAAATACTTCTCCATCGCCATGCTGCTGATGTTCATCGTTGGTTTTGCGATGAGTGCCGGTCCGCTGATTTGGGTACTGTGTTCTGAAATTCAGCCGCTGAAAGGCCGCGATTTTGGTATCACCGTGTCTACTGCGACCAACTGGATCGCCAACATGATTGTCGGCGCAACCTTCCTGACCATGCTCGACAGCCTCGGCAATGCCAATACCTTCTGGGTATACGCCGCGCTGAACGTGGTCTTCATCTTCATCACTATTGCGCTGATCCCTGAGACCAAAAACGTCTCTCTGGAACACATCGAACGCAACCTGATGAAAGGTGAAGCCCTGCGCGACATCGGTAAGTAAGTTAGCAATAAATAAGCCTGCCATTCCTCCCCTGCAAAGGGGAGGAATTCCATATTGCATCTCTCCCCCGCCAGATTTATCCTTCGCCAGATGAAAACCTCACGTCTCCCCATCGCCCTGCAACAAGCCGTTATGCGCTGCCTGCGGGAAAAACTCCAGATGGCAAATCAGTTTTTTGGCACCGATTACACGGAGCCGGAAATCAGCTATCAGCAACGCGGCACCAGCGCGGGAAGCGCGTATCTGCAACACTGGCAAATCCGCCTTAATCCGGTATTACTGCTGGAAAATCAGCAACCGTTTATCGATGAAGTGGTGCCACACGAGCTGGCCCATTTGCTGGTATACCGCCGTTTTGGTCGCGCTCCTGCACCGCACGGCAAAGAGTGGCGCTGGATGATGGAGCACGTGCTGGGTGTCTCAGCGAGCAGAACCCACAAGTTCGAAGTGGCATCCGTGCAAAGTAAAACCTATCCGTATTTATGCGCCTGCCGCGACCACCAGTTGACCGTACGTCGCCACAATAAGGTGATGCGCAAGGAGTCGGAATACCGCTGCCGCCATTGCGGCGAACTGTTACGTTTTAACGCTAACGGCATCACTAATTGCTGATTTTTCAATCACTCATTAGCAGCAAAGTCCCATTGTCACATCGCGCCGCATCCGTTACCCTTCCGGCCTTTTAGTCCTGGGTCTTTCAGAAACATGTTTCATAAAACGTTCTTATCTTTTCTGTTTATCAGTGCGCTGACACCGCTGAGCGCCTTCAGCCAGTCCGGCAACGCCATCAATAACTTCAGTCAGGCCAAAGCCGCTGCCGTGAAAATCAATCAGGGCGCGCCAACATTTTACTGCGGCTGCAATATCAGCTGGCAGGGGAAAAAAGGCACGCCGGATCTGCAATCCTGCGGTTACGCGGTACGTAAAAGTGAACAGCGCGCCAGCCGGATCGAATGGGAACATGTGGTTCCCGCGTGGCAGTTCGGCCACCAGATGCAATGCTGGCAGGATGGCGGGCGCAAAAATTGCGCGAAAAGCGCCGACTATCGCAAGGTTGAAACTGACCTGCACAACCTTGAACCGGCCATCGGTGAAGTGAACGGCGACCGCAATAATTTCATGTACAGCCAGTGGAACGGTGGCGAAGGTCAGTATGGCCGCTGTGAAATGAAAATCGACTTCAAAGCCAAAGCCGCCGAGCCGCCAGCCCGCGCCCGTGGGGCCATTGCGCGCACTTACTTCTACATGCGTGACCAGTACAAACTGAATTTATCCCGCCAGCAGACACAGCTGTTTACCGCCTGGGATCGCCAGTATCCGGTCACTTCATGGGAATGTGAACGCGATAACCGCATTGCCAGGGTACAGGGGAATCACAACCCTTACGTTCAGCAGGCTTGCGTGCAAAGAAAAAGCTAACCTACTATAGAGCACAATAGTCAGCGACAGGGCTGGCAACAGTTGCCAAAATAGCCCACTTCACCACTTTAAGGACAGCAGCCACACATGCGCATACCCCGCATTTATCATCCGGAAAACCTGACCGCTCACAGCGAGATTGCGTTGAGCGAAGATGCCGCCAATCACGTCGGACGCGTTCTGCGTATGCAGCCGGGTCAGGCGATTCAGTTATTTGACGGCAGCAACCAGGTCTTCGAAGCCAGCATCACTCAGGTTGATAAGAAAAGTGTGCGTGTCAGCCTGAATCAGGGCGTGCTGGCGGATAATGAATCCCCGCTGAATCTGCATCTTGGTCAGGTGATCTCGCGTGGCGAGAAGATGGAATTCACCATTCAGAAATCTATTGAGCTGGGCGTGAATACGATTACTCCGCTGTTTTCCGAGCGCTGTGGCGTCAAACTTGACGGCGAACGTCTGGAGAAAAAATTGCAGCAATGGCAGAAAATCGCCATTGCCGCCTGCGAACAGTGCGGACGTAACCGTATCCCTGAAATTCGTCCGGCGATGCAGCTCGAAGCCTGGTGCGCCGAACAGGACGACAGCCTGAAGCTGAACCTGCACCCGCGCGCCAGCCACAGCATTAACACCCTGCCGCTGCCGGTAAGCCATGTCCGCCTGCTGATCGGTCCGGAAGGCGGTTTATCCGCTGAAGAAATTGCAATGACCTCCGGCTACGGATTTACTGATATCCTGCTGGGACCCCGTGTTCTGCGTACAGAAACCACAGCACTCACCGCGATTACAGCCTTACAGGTTCGTTTCGGCGATCTGGGTTAAGAGGAAACCAAATGATTAAGCTTGGCATCGTGATGGATCCGATCTCTTCCATCAACATTAAAAAAGACACCAGTTTCGCTATGTTGCTGGAAGCGCAGAGTCGTGGTTACGAACTGCATTACATGGAAATGAATTCCCTGTATCTGCGCGGCGGCGAAGGCCGTGCGACCACCAAAAAACTCAGCGTGAAGCAGGATTACGATGGCTGGTATGAGTTTGGCACAGAGCAGGATATCGCCCTGCAGGAACTGGACGTGATCCTGATGCGTAAGGATCCGCCGTTCGATACCGAATTCATTTATGCCACTTACATCCTCGAACGTGCCGAAGAAAAAGGCACGCTGATCGTCAATAAACCGCAGAGCCTGCGCGACTGTAACGAAAAGCTGTTCACTGCGTGGTTCCCTGAACTGACGCCGGATACGCTGGTTACCCGCAATGCAGCGCAATTGAAAGCATTCCATAAAGAACACACTGACGTGATCCTCAAGCCACTCGATGGCATGGGCGGCGCTTCCATTTTCCGTCTGAAACCTGAAGACGCCAACGTCTCCGTCGTTATCGAAACACTGACCGAACACGGCAGCCGTTTCTGTATGGCACAAAACTACCTGCCAGCCATCAAGGACGGTGACAAACGCGTTCTGGTGGTCGACGGCGAACCGGTGCCTTACTGCCTGGCGCGTATTCCGGCGCAGGGTGAAACCCGCGGTAATCTGGCTGCCGGAGGCCGTGGCGAAGCCCGTCCGCTGAGCGAAAGTGACTGGGCAATTGCCCGTACCGTCGCGCCAATCCTCAAGCAGAAAGGCCTGATTTTTGTCGGTCTGGATATTATCGGCGATCGCCTGACGGAAATTAACGTCACCAGCCCGACCTGTGCACGTGAAATCGAAGCCGCCTTCCCGATTTCCATCACCGGCATGCTGATGGACGCCATCGAGAAACGTCTGGCTTCACGATAAGCACAGATTAAAATCGATAAACGGGTTGTTCAGCATTGCTGGATAACCCGCTTTTTTTGGCGAGCCTGACGTAATAAACTGGCCTGCCTGCACTGATTTCAATTCTGAGGTTAAACATCCTGCATACCATGAATCTACAACATCACTTTCTAATTGCGATGCCTGGCCTGGATGAACCCCAGTTCAAACGTTCGGTCGTGTACATCTGCGAGCACAATGAAGACGGCGCCATGGGGCTGGTGATTAACAAACTGGTCGACGATTTCACCATTGAAAGCGTACTCGACAAACTCGACATCACCCCCGAACCCCGTGACCTGAGTATTCGTCTTGATCGCCCGGTTTTTTCCGGGGGCCCGCTGGCAGACGATCGCGGTTTCATTTTGCATACGCCGCGCGAGGGTTTTGGCTCCAGCATCCGCATCTCTGACTGCACGATGATCACCACCTCGAAAGACGTGCTGGAAACGCTGGGCACGCCCGATCAGCCAAAAGATGTGCTGGTGGCGCTGGGTTATGCCGCATGGGAACAGGGCCAGCTTGAAAAAGAATTACTGGAAAACTCGTGGCTGACCATTGAAGCCAGCAGCGATATTTTGTTCCGCACCCCCATTGCTGACCGCTGGCGCGAAGCAGCGAAAATGATCGGCGTTGACGTCGGACAGCTCGCCACCCATGCGGGGCACGCATAATGGCAAACCGCACGGTTTTTGCTTTCGACTTCGGCACCAAAAGTATCGGTCTGGCTATTGGTCAGGAAGTCACCGGCACCGCCCGTCCGCTGACCTCGTTTAAAGCGCAGGACGGCACACCGGACTGGCAGAAAATTGAAAAACTGCTGAAAGAGTGGCTGCCGGATCTGGTGGTTGTCGGTTTGCCGCTGAACATGGACGGCACAGAACAACCCCTGACCGCCCGTGCGCGCAAATTTGCCAACCGTCTGCATGGCCGTTTTGGCGTTCAGGTTGAACTGCACGACGAACGCCTGAGTACCGTAGAAGCCCGCGCTGATTTGTTCGATCGCGGCGGTTTCCGTGCGCTGGATAAAGGCAGCGTGGATGCCGCTTCCGCCGTCATTATCCTGGAAAGCTGGTTCGAGAAACAGTGGAGTCAGTCCTGATCTTCCGCCAGTAATCCCGCACGTTGCCGTTGCTGACGGCTTTGTGCGAACGTCTGCATGCCGGCCTGCGCGCCGGTTTGCAGGATATCCGCCAGTTGATGAGTTTTCCCTTCACGGATTAAATTGCACACCGCCGGTGTGGAAGTCAGCACTTCAAAAAGCGCTACCCTTCCCGCTTTTCTCCCGTCCTTTTCTTCAGTCACCGCCAGTTTTTGCGCGATCACGGCCCGCAGGCTGCCCGCCAGTTGCGCGCGGACAAACACTTTTTCTTCTGCCGGAAACACATCAACCAGCCGGTCAATGGCCTGTGTGGCGTTGCGCGTATGCAGTGTCGCGAGAACCAGATGTCCGGTTTCTGCCGCCGTCAGCGCCAGCCGGATACTGTCAGTGTCACGCAGTTCGCCCAGTAACAATACATCCGGATCTTCACGCAGAGCACCGCGCACCGCTTCGCCAAATGAACGCGTATGCAGCCCGAGTTCGCGCTGCTGAATCAGACATTGCCTGCCAGTATGGATAAGCTCGATGGGGTCTTCCAGCGTAATAATATGGCGCTTCGCATGGCGGTTGAGATGATCAATCAGCGCCGCCAGCGTGGTGGATTTCCCGCTGCCCGTCGCACCGGTGACCAAAATCAGGCCGTCTTCCTGCATAATGACGTGCTGCAAGATATCCGGCACCCTCAATGCAGCCAGCTCGGGGCAACGGGCAGGCACCGGTCTCAGCGCCGCAGACAACCCGTGCAGTTGCTGAAAGATATTGAGCCGCATCCGCACGCCATCACCCAATGTCAGCGCTTTATCCACCTGTCCGGCCAGCTGCAAAGTATGTTGTTCAGTGGCATCCAGCCACCCATGGATCAGCCCCAGCATCTGCGAAGCCTCCACCACCGGCAGATCTTCACAGCGACATAATTCCCCGTCAATGCGCAACACAGGCGGATAGCCGGTACAAAGGTGCAGATCGGAGGCATTTTGCTTTACACTACGTCCCACTAATCCATCAATATCCATGTTGAAATCCTCCTGAGTCCCTATGAGCCTTAGTCAGCAAAACGCTATTGAGCAGAACTTACAGAATGTCCGCGAGAAAATCGCAGCCGCTGCACAACATTGCGGCAGGTCTCCAGAAGAAATTACCTTGCTTGCAGTCAGCAAAACAAAACCTGCGAGCGCTGTCGAAGAAGCGATTGCCGCCGGGCAGTTAGCGTTCGGCGAAAACTACGTGCAGGAAGGCGTGGATAAGATTGCCCACTTTGCCGGACATCAGCCTGCGCTGACCTGGCATTTCATCGGGCCATTGCAGTCGAATAAAAGCCGCCTGGTGGCGGAGAATTTCGACTGGTGCCATACCATCGACCGCCTGAAAATCGCCCAGCGGCTGAACGAACAACGTCCGGCCGGTTTAGCGCCTTTACAGGTGCTGATTCAGGTCAACATCAGCGATGAGGCCAGTAAGTCCGGCATTGCAGTGGGCGATATCGCAGAACTGGCCCGACAGATTATGGCGATGCCCCGCCTGATACTGCGCGGCCTGATGGCGATTCCGGCAGTGGAAACGGATCACGCGCGACAGCTTGAGGTCTTCGGCAAGATGCGGGATGCGCTGAAAGATTTACAAAATATTTGTCCGCAGGCCGATACGCTGTCGATGGGTATGACCGATGATATGCCTGCGGCAATTGCGGCTGGCAGCACGATGGTTCGCATCGGGACCGCCATTTTCGGTGCCCGTGATTACAGCATAAAACAGTAACCTTTATCTTTGGGTTTACTGCTTTACTCTTGATAGGCTCAATTCAGCCCCCATTAAAAGCAAGGAGCATGAATGCAACATCGCAAAATCAGTTTTATCGGCGCCGGTAATATGGCGGGCGCAATTATTTCCGGCCTGGTCGAAAGCGGCTATCCGGCAAATCTCATCAGCGTTTGTGCCCCTTCCACCACGCATCGCGATGCGCTGGCTGATAAATATGGCGTGCAAAGCAGCAGCGATAACAGCGGCTGTGCAAAGGAGGCGGATGTCGTTGTTTTGTCGGTAAAACCGCAAATGATGGCCGATGTGTGTAAAGCACTGCAAAAAGACGTGGATTTTAGCGACAAGCTGGTACTGTCGATTGCCGCAGGCGTCAGTGTGGCGCGCTTCTGCGAGTTGCTGGGCGATAATCTGAACATCGTGCGTATCATGCCGAACACGCCATCTCTGGTCGGGAAAGGCATGAGTGGCCTGTACGCACCTTCTCAGGTTTCTCAGGCAGACCGTGATTACAGCGGTGAACTGATGACCGCCGTCGGCAAAATTTGCTGGGTCGATACCGAAGAAGGTATCAACCACGTAATTGCCGCCGCAGGCAGCGCCCCGGCGTATTTCTTCCTGTTTATGGAAGCAATGCAGGCTGAAGCGCAACGTCTGGGTTTCAGCGCTGAAACCGCACGGATGCTGGTTGAGCAAGCCGCCAGCGGCGCCAGTGCTTTAGTCGCCGCCAGTCCGGACACGCCATTGTCACAACTTCGTGAGAATGTGACGTCCAAAGGCGGCACGACGTTTGAAGCTCTGAAGGTTTTCACCGACCGTAAATTACCGGAGATTGTCTCCGAGGCCATGCAGGCCGCCATTACCCGCGCGCAGGAAATGGAAAAACTGTTCTAATAAGAGCAAATAATAAAATAACACTGCCCAAAATCATTCGTGTTGCCTCAAGACGACACGCGAAGGATGAAGGGCATAGGAGAATTATGTTAACGCTGACGTTTCTGGTTAAAACCCTCATAGATCTCTACGTGATGGTTCTGCTACTGCGCATCTGGATGCAATGGGCTCGTACAGATTTTTATAACCCGTTTTCACAGTTCGTGGTGAAAATTACTCAGCCAATTATCGGACCACTTCGCCGGATTATTCCGCCGCTGGGCCCGATTGACAGCGCGAGTTTGCTGCTGGCGTTTATCCTTTGCACCATCAAATTCCCGCTGCTGTTGCTTATTCAAAGCGGCGCTATTTTCTTTGGTCTGAGCAGCCTGCTGATTGGCCTGATAGGGCTGGTTAAAGCCGCCGGTTATCTGGTGTTCTGGCTGGTGATTATCCGCTCGCTGATGAGCTGGGTGAGCCAGGGCCGCGGGCCGATGGATTACCTGCTGATGCAACTGACTGAGCCGCTGATGGCGCCAATCCGTCGTATTCTTCCGGCAATGGGCGGCATCGATTTCTCGGCGATGGTGGTGATCCTTATCCTCTATATGCTGAATTATCTGGGGATGGATCTGCTGGGTGCGTTGTGGTTCCAGCTTTAAGCCCGGCGTTCTGGCAATCTGATGCGCTGGTTTTGCGGCTGGTTATCCAGCCCAAAGCCAGCCGCGACAGCCTGGTGGGTTTGCATGGCGACGAACTGAAAGTCGCCATCACCGCCCCGCCGGTTGATGGTCAGGCGAACACACATCTGGTGAAATTTCTCGCGAAACAGTTTAAAGTCGCCAAAAGTCAGGTCAGCATTGAAAAGGGCGAACTGGGCCGCCATAAACAAGTCCGCATTACACATCCGCAAAATATCCCGACTGAGGTCGCGGTACTGCTCGCAGAATAACGTTTACGTCAGGACTCTCCCATGCAGAAAGTCGTATTAGCTACCGGCAACGCCGGTAAAGTGCGTGAGCTCGCACATCTTCTGGCCAGTTTCGGGCTGGACGTGGTCGCGCAAACGGAACTCGGTGTTGAATCTGCCGAAGAAACCGGGCTGACGTTCATTGAGAACGCCATCCTGAAGGCCCGCCATGCGGCAGCGGTCACCGGTTTGCCAGCCGTTGCTGATGATTCAGGTCTGGCGGTGGATTTTCTCGGCGGCGCGCCGGGGATTTACTCCGCACGCTACGCAGGCGTTGATGCCAGCGATCAGCAAAACCTCGATAAACTGCTGGTGGCGCTGAAAGACGTGCCACAGGGTCAGCGCGATGCGCAGTTCCATTGTGTGCTGGTGTATATGCGCCACGCTGAAGACCCGACGCCGCTGGTGTGTCACGGCAGTTGGGCTGGTGAGATTACCTTTGCCGAAGCAGGCGAAGGCGGCTTCGGTTATGACCCGATTTTTTATGTTCCTGAGCTGGGCAAGACCGCCGCAGAACTGACCCGTGAAGAAAAAAGTGCGGTCTCGCACCGTGGACAGGCACTGAAACTATTGCTTGCCGCGATGAAAGAGGCTGTACAGAAGAATGCGTAAGTTACCGCCGCTGAGTCTCTACATCCATATTCCGTGGTGCGTACAAAAATGCCCTTACTGCGACTTCAACTCGCACGCGTTAAAGGGTGAAGTGCCGCATGACGATTATGTCGCGCATCTGCTGGCTGATCTGGATGCAGACCTGCATCTGGTGGGCGGACGCAGTGTGGGGACGATTTTTATCGGCGGCGGAACCCCAAGTCTGCTGAGCAGCGAAGCGATGCAGAATCTGCTCGACGGCGTGCGTGCGCGGTTGCCGCTCGATGCTAATGCTGAAATCACCATGGAAGCTAATCCGGGTACCGTCGAAGCAGACCGCTTCAGCGGCTATCAGCGCGCCGGTGTGAACCGTATCTCCATTGGCGTGCAAAGTTTCGATGCGCAGAAACTGGAGCGTCTGGGGCGTATTCATGGCCCTGACGAAGCCACGCGCGCGGCGCATCTGGCGACCGGCCTGAACCTGCGCAGCTTCAATCTGGATCTGATGCACGGCTTGCCGGATCAGACGCTGGAAGAAGCGCTGGACGATTTGCGTCAGGCTATTGCACTCAACCCGCCGCATTTGTCGTGGTATCAGCTGACTATTGAGCCGAACACAATGTACGCCTCACGTCCGCCGACCCTGCCGGATGACGATGCACTGTGGGATATTTTCGAGCAAGGCGATCAGTTGCTGACTGCGGCTGGTTATCAGCAGTATGAAACCTCGGCGTATGCCAAACCGGGCTACCAGTGTCAGCACAATCTGAACTACTGGCGCTTCGGGGATTATCTCGGCATCGGTTGCGGCGCGCATGGCAAACTGACGCAGCCCGACGGGCAAATCCTGCGTACCGTAAAAACCAAACATCCTCGCGGCTATATGCAGGGACGTTATATGGACAAACAGCATCCGGTCGAAACCGAAGATTTGCCGTTTGAATTCTTCATGAACCGCTTCCGCCTGCTGGAAGCCGCGCCGCGTGAAGAGTTTGGTCTGTATACCGGGCTGGATGAGTCGGTGATACGCGCACAGCTTGACGAAGCGATCACCAAAGAATATCTGGTGGAAACCGCCACGCACTGGCAGATCACCGGCAAAGGAAAATTATTCCTCAACTCACTGCTGGAGCTGTTTTTGGGGGAGTAAGGTGCAGTTCACAAAGGACGGTTCGTTTTCCCACAAAAAAACCGCGTAATCGCGGTTTTTTTGTGTCCGTCATTTAGCCGGTTACTTTTTCAAATCCGCCAGCAAGGCTTTGTGCTGAGTATCCAGATTCGTCACACGCTTACAGACGTCATCGCCAAAGGCTTTGAACTCTTTTTCCTGCTTGTTCCACTCTTCCTGAATGGCTTGCTGCAGCCCGCCAAGATTACCCATCATCGCCTGCAACGGATTCCCACCGCTGGTAGCCTGTTTGAGGCCCATTTCGTTGATGCTGTCCTGCATCACGCCGCCCATGGTTTGTTCCATCAGCTTCTGACCGTTTTGCTTAACCTGATCCACCGCTTTATGGTGGAAGGTCAGACCGTCGGCGCGGTGCTCAATGATCAGGTTCATTTGTTGCTTCAGTTGCTTGTCGAGCGTGACCAGACGGTTACGCACGTTGCTGTCGGTGCCCAGTTTCTCGACGATCACCCGATCTACCGCCACGCGGCCTTTTTCGAGATGCGCCGTCGCACCCTGATCAATCCACGGCAGGTCGCGGCGCAAACCGGCCTGATAATCGATCGCTTCCTGACGCTGTCTGGCGCTCAGGGTCATGTCTTTACCGTTGAGGGTCACGTTACCATTTGGCGTGATCAGCAAATCACCGCTGTTGCCGACTACCTGAACGGTCTGCGGCTTAATGATCACATCATCTTTAGGCTGTACGGCACACTGATAGTCCGCCTGTGCGCTCCACGCACTGAGAGCCAGCAACGCAGCAAGTCCGGTTTTTACCACTCCACTTTTTACTAACATGTACTCTCCCTTAAGACAGCAAACTCAAAAAATTGAACGGCCAATACGTTGCGCCAGTAGTTCTAAGGCAGCAATACCTGCCAAAGAGTTCCCTGCCGCATCAAGTTCCGGCGACCATACCGCGATACACATCTCACCCGGCACCAGGGCAATAATACCGCCACCGACACCGGATTTGCCCGGCATCCCGACGCGATAGGCGAACTCACCCGCACCATCGTACATACCGCTGGTCACCATCATCGCATTAATCTGCCGTGCCTGACGGGCATCAATGAGCGGTGTCTCGCTACCCAGCGGATGCCCTTTATTGGCCAGATAAACAAACGTCCGCGCCAGTTCTTCACAACTCATGCGCAATGCGCAGTAGTGAAAATAGGTGTGCAAAACGGTGATGACGTCGTTGTCGAAATTACCGAAAGACTTCATCAGATACGCAATCGCCGCATTGCGGTCGGAGTGCTCAAACTCGGAACGCGCAACGTGCCGATCGTAGTTGAGATCTGCCGATCCGGCCAGCTGACGCACCACTTCCAGCATTCTCTGCTTCGGTGCCGAAAGCCGGGTTTGCAGCATATCGCAGACCACCAGCGCGCCCGGATTGATGAACGGGTTACGCGGTTTACCCTGTTCCAGCTCAAGCTGTACCAGAGAATTGAATGGCTGACCGGACGGCTCTTTGCCGACACGCTGCCAGATTTCGCTTTCCTGATAACGGGTCAGCGCCAGCGTCAGGCTGAGAACTTTTGAGATCGACTGGATCGAGAAACGAATATCGGCATCACCGGCACGAAAGATCTCCCCTTTCGTGGTACACACGGCGATTCCTAAATGATCGGGGCTGACTTCCGCCAGAGCAGGAATGTAACCGGCCACTTTACCCCGACCTATCAGCGGCCTGACCTGCGCAAGAATATCTTCCAGCAAACTGTTATCAAGTTCGGTACCCAACGTCCTGCCTCCAGATGTAACAAAGGTGCCGGAAGGCACCTTTATGAGATTCAGAGATCCTCAGGATCTGCCTAAATCATTCGAGTTGTATCAAGGCGACAACTGAACTTATCCCCGGGAGCTTACAAAAGTAAGTGACCGGGGTAAGTGAAGGCAGTCAACGCAGAGACAATTCGAAGGATGACGGCAGAATCAGTCCCACCAGATATCGAACAACTCTGAAACTTCCACGTCTTCCATTTTATGGTCTTCTAACCATTTTTTGACCAGCGCACGCTGTTCATCAGTGCAATGGCCGATGTCCTGACGGCAAACCAGACCTTCCCATTGCAGATAGCCACTGCCGTCGAAGGCCAGCTTATTTGGCTCGATCACACCGTCAATGAATTTATCCAGTGATTCGTCAATGGTTTCTACCGCGGTACCTTCCGGGAAACGCCATTTTACAGAGAAGCCCAGTTCCTGGAACTCGGCAATGTGTAACTTCTTACGTAAACGACGACTGCGATTTGTAGCCATTATTGCTTCCTCTCAAACATCAGATCCCATACGCCGTGGCCTAAACGCTGGCCACGCATTTCGAACTTGGTCACCGGGCGGGATTCCGGACGCGGGACATAATTGCCCTCCTGCGACAGGTTCACCCAGTTTTCTAAACTGGTCATGACGTCAAGCATGTGCTCCGCATAAGGCTCCCAGTCGGTTGCCATGTGGAATACACCGCCCACTTTCAATTTCTTGCGCAGCTTCTCAACGAACTCCGGCTGCACGATACGGCGCTTATTATGACGCGCTTTGTGCCACGGGTCAGGAAAGAATAGCTGCACCATGTCAAGCGAGCCATCCGGAATCATTTTTTCCAACACTTCGACCGCATCGTGACACATTACGCGCAGGTTACTGACACCCTCTTCATGCGCGGTCGCAAGACAGGCACCGACGCCAGGCGAGTGAACTTCAATGCCGATGAAATTCTGGTCCGGGTTCTGTTTCGCCATCGTGACCAGCGAGGTGCCCATCCCGAAACCGATTTCCAGCACAACCGGTGCCGGGCGACCAAACAAGGCATCAATTGCCAGAGGTTCTGCCTGAAACTCCACGCCCATCACCGGCCAGAAATTGTCCAGCGCGAATTGCTGACCTTTGGTCAGACGGCCCTGACGGCGGACAAAACTACGGATACGGCGCATCGCGCGACCGTTCTCGTCGAACTCCGGTGAAATGACGTCGTTTTTCATGGTGTTTCCACTCCGATTGGCAAGACGCGGTACCCGCGCGCGGATGCCTGTGCTTTGGTCACTGAATATAAGGAAAGGCGCATTATCCAAACTTACTCCCGATTAGCAAGGTTTGACGGCAGGAAATCCGTCAATACAGTGCGGAAAGTTCCGGTTTACAGCCAGACGGGAACTGTGATGTGATCAGCCCCGTCTTTTAACCCTGCCGGACTGTAATTCACCCATGATGGAAACCCCTGGTTTTATGGAAGCAAAAAGTTTTTCGCCGCTGGTGCTCGACTGGTATCAGCGCTATGGCCGCAAAACGCTGCCCTGGCAAATCGCAAAAAACCCCTATAAAGTCTGGCTTTCTGAAGTGATGTTGCAGCAAACGCAGGTAGCGACTGTCATCCCGTATTTTGAACGCTTTATGGAACGTTTCCCGACGGTGTCTGATCTCGCCGCCGCGCCACTCGATGAAGTACTGCATCTGTGGACCGGGCTGGGTTACTACGCCCGCGCACGAAACCTGCATAAAGCGGCGCAAACTATCGTCAGCCAGCACAGCGGCGTATTTCCAACAACCTTTGATGAAATTCTTGCGCTGCCCGGCATTGGCCGTTCCACAGCGGGTGCCGTTTTGTCGCTGGCACTGAATCAGCATTACCCCATTTTGGACGGCAATGTGAAACGCGTGCTGGCCCGCTGCTACGCCGTTGACGGCTGGCCGGGCGAGAAGAAAACCGAAAATAAACTGTGGGCGATCAGTGAAGACGTCACACCTGCCGAAGGGGTCGCGCAGTTTAATCAGGCAATGATGGATCTGGGTGCGATGGTGTGTACCCGCAGTAAGCCGAAATGCGAGCTATGTCCGGTGAAGTCAGGCTGTGAAGCCTATGCACATCACAGCTGGGCAAAATATCCGGGGAAAAAACCCAAGACGACGTTACCGGAAAAAACGGCCTTTATGCTGATGATCCAGCAGGAGGATAAAGTCTGGCTGGAGCAGCGTCCGTCCGTCGGCCTGTGGGGCGGATTGTTCTGCTTCCCGCAATATTCGACCGAAGACGAACTCACGCTGGGGCTGCAAAAATACGGTGTTACGCAAAATGCGTTGCAGCAGCAGACCGCCTTTCGTCACACTTTCAGCCATTTCCATCTGGATATCGTCCCGATGTGGTTAAATCTGCGTTCTCCGGCAGGTTGCATGGATGAAGGTGCGGGTCTCTGGTATAACTTAGCGCAACCACAATCCGTCGGGCTGGCTGCGCCGGTTGAACGTCTGCTGATGCAATTAGCAAAACAGACCGCTGGCAAATAACCGCCCCAAAAGAACGATCGATAAGGAATTAGCATGAGCAGAACGATTTTTTGCACCTTTCTCAAGCGCGATGCCGAAGGGCAAGACTTCCAGCTGTACCCTGGCGAGATTGGCAAACGTATTTTCAATGAAATTTCCAAAGAAGCCTGGTCACAGTGGATGGCCAAACAGACCATGCTGATCAACGAAAAGAAACTCAGCATGATGAACCCGGATGACCGTAAATTGCTGGAACAGGAAATGGTGAATTTTCTGTTTGAAGGTCAGGACGTTCATATCGAAGGCTACACCCCGCCATCAAAATAATCATTTGTAACAATGGTTGAAACATTAAGGCAGGCGCTCCGGGCGCCTGCTTCTTTCAGCAGAAACGGCTTGTAAGATGAAGAAAATTTTAGCTTTGCTGATTATCGCGCCAATGTTGATCTCCTGCTCCGGCAGTAAGAAAAACCAGTTCAACGAAGCTTATGTGAAAGATACCAACGGATTCGATATTTTGATGGGGCAGTTCGCCCATAACATCGAAAACATCTGGGGCATAAATGAAGTGCTGATCGCGGGTCCGAAAGACTACGTGAAATATAGCGATCAGTATTACACCCGCAGCCACATCAACTTTGATGCGGGTACCATCACCCTCGAAACCATTTCAGGCACCGATCCGGCCGCCAGCCTGCGTAAGGCAATTATCAGCACCTTACTGGTGGGCGATGACCCGGGTAACGTTGATCTCTATTCAGACGTCAACGATATCCAGATCAGCCGTGAACCGATGTTATACGGTCAGGTTCTCGACAACACCGGTCAGCCAATCCGCTGGGAAGGCCGCGCAGCCAGCTTTGCCGACTATCTGATCCAGAATAAGCTGATGCGTCGTCAGTCCGGTCTGCACGTGATTTATTCCGTGACGATTCAGATGGTGCCAAACCACCTGAATCAGCGTGCGCATAAATACCTGCCGATGATCCGGGAAGCTTCCGCGAAATATGGTGTCGATCAGTCGCTGATACTGGCGATCATGCAAACAGAATCGGCCTTTAACCCGTATGCGGTCAGTAATGCTGATGCGCTGGGTCTGATGCAGGTTGTGCAGCACACCGCAGGCGTAGATGTGTTCAAATCTGAAGGGAAATGGGGCAAACCGAGTCGCAGCTATCTGTTTGATCCGCAGAACAATATTAATACCGGCACCGCGTATCTGGCGATGTTGCAAAACGTGTATCTGGGGAATATCAGCAACCCGACATCGCGTCGTTATGCGGTGATTACTGCTTATAATGGTGGGGCGGGCAGCGTGTTGCGTGTGTTCTCAAGTAATAAAACTCAGGCGTTTAACATCATCAACAATATGTCACCGGGCGATGTCTACACCACCCTGACGACCAAACATCCGTCCGGGGAATCGCGCCGCTATCTGTATAAAGTGAACAATACTCAGCGCAGCTATCGCCGCGTGGATTAACATTTTGTCAGCAAATAGCCCTGAAGCGGAGGCAGAATAGCCGCCGTTTCAGGGCAAGACTTGTTCGATCGCCTTCAGATAACGGGAAATAACGATCTTTTCATCGAACTCCCTGACCATCTTTTTCCGACTCTCATTGCCCATTTCCAGACGTTGCACATGAGTCATATTAATGAGCCGCTCCATCGCCCGCGTTAAGCAGTCCGTATCTTGCGGCTCACACAGAAAGCCATTTATCCCATCATCTACCGCATCCTGACAGCCAATATTACGGGTGGTAATCAGCGGCTTTCCCATCGCTCCGGCTTCAAGTAATGATTTCGGCACGCCTTCACGATAAAAAGAAGGCAGCACAATACAATCAACCTGCGCGATTTCCTGCTCAACATTATCGGATGTCCCCAGATATAGAATATTACCTTCCTCAATCCAGGCGGCCATACGCTCAGTCTTCACCGCTGCCGGATTGCTAACATCCAGAAATCCCAACAAGCGAAATTCGCAGCGTTGACCATGACGCTTCTTTAGTTTACGTGCGGCTTCAACATAATGCTCAACCCCTTTGGAATAAAGCATGCGTGCAATCAGGGTGAAACGCACGACATCGTCGTCGGGTGCCGGTGTCACATTAAAACGAACCAGATCAACCCCAGAACCCGGTAAACGTTCGGTATGTAAGTAATCAGGCAGCATTTCAGTCAGGAATAATTCGCGGTCACCCTCATTTTGGAAAAATATTTTGGCCGCGTAGCGCTGGCTGAACCGATACAGGTGCTGACAGATTACCCTTACCATCCCTTTGCTCATGAAAACACTGCCCAGTCCGGCGATATTATTAATGGCTGGAATATTCAATACCTTTGCTGCGAGCGTAAAGTAGATATTATTTTTAGGTGTAAAATTCAGAATGACATCCACTTTTTCTTTACGTAACACATACCAGGACGAAAGCAGAGTAATAGAATCTTTAATGATGCTAGTCCCTCCAGAGTCTATTTTCACTGAAACGGTTTTACATCCCAGTTCAGCAAGCCGGTGAGTATATTCATCCACAGGTGAGATGGCTATAACCTGATAGCCACTCTCTAACAGCGCAAGAATAGTATTTTTACGAAAATTATAAAGATACCAACTGGTGTTGGCGGTGATTGCGATGGTGTTTTTCTTATCGATTCCGTTCAAAATTATAGTTCCTTTTTGTGGCAGAAAATAACTTTCAACTCTTATTGCAATACATCCTGATTTATCCTTAAAGATTTCCAGCATGAATCAGAATACTTTTCTATTGCAGGAAGATTGTTACCTGTCGCAGCATTGACATTACAAATGCTGTAATCTCCTTTACTTGCAGATGAACTCCGATTATCAAAAATGTGAAAATTATTATTAACCTGATTTTTCGGAATTGCCGATTTGATGAGAATACCTCTGACAACCTTGTCGAAGATATTACCTTTGATCGTGACGTTATCAGGAACAGTCCCTCCCGCATGCCTCAGGCTTATCACAATAGCAGCCATTCCATGCACGTCAGTGAAATGATTACGACTGATCATAATGTTATAAATGCGCTGAAGCGAAGTGTTAGGTTCCAGATCAATGCTGCCTGGCATTCCTTTACGTGAAATACGGGTAAAGCGATTTCCATCAATAAGGATATCATGCCCGTCAATAATACTAATGCCATTACGGTTACTGAAGTTAACGCCGTCAAAGATGACGTTTCTTATCACAATATGGTGGTTTGAAACAACATTCCCCTGCCCGACATAAACTCCATCGCCACGAAACCCTGTGAGGTTTAAATTTGAAAGCGTAACATCGTGCGCATTGAATATACTGATCAGAGGATTATGTTCTGCGAAGCCATTTTTTTCTGCGCCGCCAATAAAAGAAACCCCCGAAATTTGCACATTACTGACAGCCCTTGTGCTATCGCCCGAAGAAATATTTATCACGCCAACAGTATCCGGTAAGGTAAAAGTCTGTTGAATTTGCGCACCTTTTTCACCGGAAAGCGAGGTATTGCTGTCAATGAAGAGAGGATGACTGAGGAAACAGCCAGGGTGAATTATTTTAATCTGCGTATTTTTTATTTCCCTCTCTTTAAAAAAGTGATAAATGTCAGGCGTAATCAGGCAGTCAATGATGACTGTCTCAGCCCGACATAAAGAGCCGCTCATCAGCACTATCAGTACAACGCAACAAAAACAAAGAGGATGTTGCACCCTAAGCGCTCCTGCGGGAAAGCAAATAATCTTTATAGTGGCTGAAGAAATCAAAGCGAATTCTTTCTAATAACTCAGGTTGATAAAAACGCGCCTTATTAAACGAGTAGTGCGCCATCATTAACATTTCATGACGGTTATTCAGTAATTTCTCAATGTTTTTTGCCAACCCATTGGCATCATCGGGCTTATGCAAATATTCGCTTTGACATAACTCAGGCATTCCTCCGGCAGAACTGGTGATCACGGGGCAGGCTCGCGACATGGCCTCTATCACAGCCCGTGGCAACCCTTCCTGATTACTCGGCTGCACATAGAGATCGACAGTATCAAGAAATGAAAAAATGTCTTTCCCCGGCGTCCTTGGTCCGGAGAAAATAATATTGTCACGCAGGGATAATTCATCAATCATTTTAATATTCTTGAATTTACTTCCCGCACCCGTGATTTCAAGAACGATCGAAAAACCTCTTTTTTTTAGCCGATAAATTGCTTGATAAAGGGTATTAAAACCTTTGTGTGGACTGTCAAGAGAAGCAATCATACCTATTTTGAAAGGCCCGCTGGAAGACGCAGTGATTTTATGCAGCCTTTGATTAAGAGCATAAGCCGAAGTCGGCAATAATTCTACGTTAGAAGCAGACACTACATGATGTCTGTTGGGATAGCGTTTTTGCAAAAAACTGCCTGTCACATAAATAGCACCCCAGGCTTTTTTAATCGCCTGCTTCACTCGCCAGGTTAATACCGGGGCATAGAGTAATCCTTTCAATGAGCCGTATCCGACCATCGCATCCCATGGGCACGCGACCACCTCAACGACATAAGGAATATTCATCTGCCGCGCAAGCTTTGCGGTAATAAGACCTGTTTCGCTGGGTAACCTGATCACAACGCCATCACAGCCCCTGAGAGCCTCTTTAATTGCGATGACATTTTTACGGGAGGGTAATAACACAGACTTCAAAGAGGAATGATTTTCTATTTTTTTGAAAACCATTCCATCACCGCTGGCCAGAGTCCAGTGCGGCGAAAATGAGGAATCACTTTTATAACGGGATAAAACTATTATTTCATCAAAATGATGCAAATACCGGGCAAAAGCAGAATAAGGAAGTTTACCAGGAGAATATACTTTCTCATCGTGATGAATAAAATAGTGGTCATGCGCAAAAACCATTTTCATGGTAATTCCTTAACTTTCATTGCAGGAGATCCAGCATACACCCCCGCAGTCAGGTGTTTTTTGGTAACAGAATTTGCCGCTACCACAACGTCAGAATCAATGACCGAACCCGCGAGGATCCTTACTCCGCATCCCACCCATACATTTGAAGCAATACAAACATTTCTCAGGTCGAGCGACTGATATTTAAAGGGCTGTCCGCACAATTCGTAACGATGTTCAAAGGAGATGATCGAAACAGAATGTGCAAACGATACATCACTGCCCACAGAAATATTTCCGGCAGCATCAATATAAGCGCGTTCATGAAAACTGATATTACTACCCAGTGAGAGGTTTTGCGGATTTTTGAATACGCACCATCGTCCGATATAGACATTCTCTCCGCACGTTTTTACCAGCGTACGAATAAGAATATAACGGATCCCTACCCCGATTCTTCCGGGAAAACCGGAGAAGACATCCAGAAGATAAGCGCGGAAAATTTGCGGTAAAAGAGACGTTATGGCACATAAAACGAGAATAACTCCCCGCCAGCGACGAAAAGACGCACGGCCAGTTTTAATATTTTCAGGCATATAACCTCAATATTTCTGTCGCATTCTGCCCGATTGAAAAACGGCCTGTTATAACATCAGTATTAATTTTTCTCGTTGCTGACTGAGTCATCAATACATCAATCTCTGACGTCCATGCGCAGAGATCGCTGAGTGACTGATGGGAAATACGCTCAGTCACATCAATAAGCCGCGGAACGTGCAAGGACGCGATGACCGGTAATCCGGCAGCCTGAGCTTCAATAGCCGCAAGCCCGAGACCTTCGTGCAGCGACGGGAACAGGAACACATCCATAACATCGCGTAAAATTAACAATGCATCGTTTCTTGCGCCGGTCAGGATAACTTTGTCAGCAAGACCCCGCTCAACGGCTCTTTTGTGTAAGTCTTTTCGCAAACTTCCTTCACCAACAATCAGTAAACACACATCTTGATCCCGGTATTGCGACAGTATTTCAAGCAGGAATTTGTGATTTTTGACGGATTCCATTCGCCCGACGGTTCCCAATACGAACGTGCTTTCAGCAATGCCCAGATCATGTTTAAGGCTGGTGGGAGCAGCAGACACAAGACGATGGAAATCTTTACCACAGGGAATAATATTGACCACAGGCGCCCCTGTTTTATAGTGGCAACGCGCTGAATCTTCACTTACCGCGACGCAACAGGTTGAATAACGCTTAGCCAGGAAAATTTTGAAACTGATTTCAACGCGTTTTATCGGACCAGAATTTTGGTAGTGCAGCGTTCGATCTGAATGAGCATGAGAAATAATCCGTGCTATTCCACACTTTTTAGCAATGTACGCCACGAGACCATTATTGAAGCTGACATGACTATGACAGACGTCATATTTGTTCTTCCTGAAAACGGAGAATAAGGCAGCCAGGTATTTCAGCGGTTTTTTATAAGAAGGAATATGTATTATTTTGCAATCCATAGCTAATAAAGCATCTTCGTAAAACCCTTTATGGGGCTTATCGACGATAAAGGTGTGTTGAATACTTCCTGAGGTTTCTATCGCAAAATCAAAAAGCCAGCTTTCAATCCCACCGATATCCAATTGACCTAACAGGTGTACAACTTTAATTTTCTTCATCTGATGTCCCTGAGGCATAGGTTCTTAAATAAAGGAGTATGGAGAAAATAACCAGTGGCATAATTAGCAATTGTTTTCTGAAAACGGCATCCCCCACGCTTCCAAAAGTATAATCGGTACGGATAGCGTAGAACCCAACCAACGTCATTACGGCAGAATAAATCAGGACACACATAATCGATGACATCAGTCTGGAGTCCAAAATGAGTGTGGTATATTTTATTGTCCTGATAAGCACAAAAACTATAGTCACAATGACACAGAGCGCAGGTAGTAATGTAAACCCTTCATAATTCATCCACTGCGCAGGGTTAGGGGCCATATACATAAAAGCAAAAATCATTGGCCAGTTAATAATCAGCAGAATAGATTTGAAAAATGCGGCCAGCATGAGAATAAAAAAAGCCCCTAACGTGATGAACTTCATTGCCCGGTAATATTCCAGAGTAAAAACAACATACAGAAGTGCCGTTACGGGAGAATAAGGTCGGAGCAGGAAACAATAGCCAGCCAGCATCAGTATCACCACGGCCTTGAATAATCGCATCACTTTCCCCTGCGTCTTACAAAAATCGACTAACGCCAAAGCCAGAAGGATTGTCAGAAAGAGAATGAATATATCTTTACCAAAAACTGAAGAGAAATAATTAAACGTCGGAGAAACAATAATCAGGGATATCAGAACACAGCGAAAATCAACTGAACTCACATTAGAAAACAATCGACTCATTGCCGCGATGCTCATCAATTTAAACATAAAATTGAAAATAACAATATAAAATGGATCTTTGGCAGGCATCAAACTATAAAATATATGAACTGGCACCCCGAAAATAAAGAAAGATCCCGGACCTTCAGTCATGCCGTTCTCATGCATTGCGGCCATTCTCGCCACTGCACCGGATAAAATTTCACTCAGCGAATTATTTGACAGTAAAAAATTATAATATCGTACGGCATCTATTCCTGGGAAAATATTAAAAACATTAATACAATAAAAAGTATAGATAGCAGAAAATAATAATGCCGCAATGACCAAATAATTATACCGGGCCCCAGGAATGGTAATCGCGGGAATGCTCAACGCGGTCAAAGTAAAAATCACCCCGCCTGCTGCATCACGGGCATCAAAAATAAGATGTGTTATACACACAGAAGTGAGCATCATCAAACAAAGGTAAATAACACCACGTTTAAAATTAATATTCACTGTTACCTCACTGGTCGCTTTCTGTCACAGGCCTGAACACAGTTATATACATCAGCAAAGCAACAAAACTATTTGAGAAAAACAATACCCATGGTACAGAAAACACATTCATAAACTTACAGACCAAGAATAATATGACACAATGAATAACCCCACCCGTAAAAGTACAATAAGAAATTGCTTTACTCTTCCCATAAAAAAAACAAGTCGATGCCATAATCAGATAGAACCCCTGCGATAAAAATGCAGGAACCATAATGACTACAAATCGTTTAACGTCCTTATACTCCTCACCCGCCACCAGATTGTATATTCCCTCGGGAATTAACTGTGCCAAAATGGTTACCAGTGTGCTCAGAAAAAAATACCCAACGAAGATCAGCGTAAAGTGTTTACGGCTGATTTTATTATTTTTCAACTGACTGTACAGGTGAGGTGTTAATGCTTTATTCAGGGCCATCAGCACCACAGTAATAATTACGCTTAACTGAAATGATGCAGAGTAATTTCCCAGCGTGGAGCTGGAAAAATAGTTACTGATCATAATCCTGTCCAGTCCTGACCGGGCCAGAAAGCTCATATTATGAATAATGAGTGGAATACCAAAAAGTAGCAATTGTGATGATGTTTTTTTAACGGTATCAAAACAAAAATCGGCCTGCTTCAGACAGTTTTTGTTGGACCATGAAGAAATAAATATTGAAATCAGGAAACCAAGAATAATCGCGTAAACCCTGATTTCATAGCTCACCTTAAAACAGTACAG
Organism: Rahnella sp. WP5; assembly: GCF_000745615.1. Classification (NCBI taxonomy): domain Bacteria; kingdom Pseudomonadati; phylum Pseudomonadota; class Gammaproteobacteria; order Enterobacterales; family Yersiniaceae; genus Rahnella; species Rahnella sp. WP5. The sequence continues at coordinate 26,450 of NZ_JQJR01000006.1, forward strand.
GAACAATAATGTGATAACGAATGACATTGCTGCATTAAGGACTTGAGCAGTCATGTATTTCTTCGCTTCTTTCCTGGACTGATTAATCGATACTAGGTTTGTATAAATACATTGAAAATATCCCGCAATCGCGGCAAGAATAATTATATCACTCGGATAAAACGCATATACCCCAGCAACGCAAAGGATAAAGGCAACGGATGATATAATGACAGAGGAGAAGAAATAGTCTGCCGAGTTGTAATCTTCTTGCGTATATTCGTACTTAATTATTGCGGCAGATGCGTTTAGTCCAATGAAGACAAAGAAGACCGCGACATAGGCATTAAATAAGGATATTTTCCCATACTGCTCAGGGCCTAAAGCACGTGAGAGAACAGGGAGAAGAAGGAAGGGGAAGATTTTTACAATCAGTTCCCCGCCGACATACATAATACTATCACTGAATATCTTTCTCATTATTTTTCACTAACTGGCATGATAAGCATCGTGATTCAGTCTTGATTGTCAAAAATAAGAATCTCTGTTAACCCCTGCAATATCAAAACTCAGTGGTAAACTCTCATGTTTCAGGCGAATGATATTCATAAATTTCTTTTTTCCCATAGTTATAAAAACCAGAAGGTTTATTAACTACTGCGTTGAGTATCACTCCATTAATATCAATGTTATTTCTGTTAAATACTCTGATTGCGGATTCTATTTCACGCACTGTGCTCTGCTCAAATTTAGCGACCAGCATAGAAATACCTGCGTACCTACCTATAATAACGGCATCGCTTACCGCAAGGACTGGTGGCGCATCAAGTATGACGAAATCATAATTGTCTGAGGCCCAATGAATAAGATCGTGATACTGCTTACGCAGCAAAAGCTCTGAAGGGTTTTTTGACCACTTCCCGCGAGTGATAATATCCAGTCCGGGGATTTTAGTACTCTGAACAGCTTCCTGACACGTGATTGAACCCGTAATCGCATCGGTTAACCCGACGTTCTTAACATCGAAGATCCGATGCGCATATCCTTTTCGCATATCACAGTCAATATATAAGACCCGCTTGTCAGCCTGACTCACCACCACTGCAAGGTTGGAGCTGATGAATGTTTTCCCTACCTCCGGAGTGGCACCGGAGATCATCAACACATTTGAACGAGCTTCCATCATCGAGAAATACAAACTGGTTCTTAAATTCCTCAGAGCTTCTATCGCAATATCTGATGCTTTTTCAAGTGCTAACAAACTAACAGGCCGAGTATCACTCATAGAATGAGAATAGTGATCATTCCTCCACTCTGACAGAGGCACATTTGAAACGACATTAAGACCGATATCTTCAAGTATTTCTGCGGAGTCGATACCCTGCTGTAATGAGACCTGTGCCAGTATAAATCCAACTGATGAAATCAATCCCAGGCAAGCAAAGATAAATATTATCAGGACTTTATCAGGCTTAACCGGTTTTAATCCTGTGACGGCACTGTCGATAATTCTGACAGAGCCAATAGTACTTGCCTGGCTGATTTTAAGTTCTTGCTGCTTATTCAACAACTGCATATAAACGAGCTGACCCGATTGGACATCACGCGTCAATCTGACGACTTCCTGTTGCGTCAGAGGCAAGGTGCTGACTTTTTCATTCAGATTTTTCTTTTCATCTTTCAGAACCTGGATTTTTTCAATCAATGCTAAGTAAGCCGGATGTTGTGTTGTATATAATTTTGAAATTTCGGTTTCTTTAAGGATAAGCTGATTAATCTGACCATCGAGTTGCACCATGCTATCGAGCGTTGATTTTGCTTCCATCGGTAAATCTACGGAATTATTACGACTTCTGAAGGCGTTTAATTTCGTTTCCGCGATCCCGAGATTGTTTTTTACCTGCGGAAGCTGACTCTTAATAAATCCCAGACTTTTCTCCGCTTCTTCCGCTTTTCGGTGAATACTTTGACGAGCATAGCAATCAATAATTGTCTGAAGGATGTTCTTAATTTGTTTACGATCCTTGCCATTGTAGCTAATAGTCAAAATACCGGTATCTTTGCCCTGATCGATGACGTTGACATTAGCTCGTAACTCCTCAATGACCTTAAGTGTTTCAACTTTGGTAACAGAAAACTTATCTCCCTTAAGAGCATGTATTTCGTTCACTTCAATACGAAATTCAGGAGTTTCCAGTATCTTCCCTGCCATTCCTGATACGGTAGTACCGGACGGTGACGTTATCTGATACTCAGCGTCACTGAGAATTTCAAGAGTATAAGAACCTCCGATAACACCTCTGCGTGGCTCAAAGATATCCACCGCGATCCGCGGTACTCCAGGCTGTGAATAACGTCGTATCGCCTCTCCAATGATGGGGAAACTGATAAAACGAACTTCAGTATCCAGATTCAGTTTAGCAACCGTTTCGCCAAGGATTGCCCGGGAGGTAACCAGTTGCATTTCTGTCGCAGAAACAGGCGATTTCGCCGGCAATAATTGCGAGATATTACTCATCATGTCGATTTCGCCTGAGTGATCGACCTGAACTAAAGCGTCAGCATGATAAACCGGAGATGATAAAAAGGCATATAACAAACCGATAAAGACAAAAATAAAGGTAATCACAATAATAATGTATCTTTTATCAATGATAGCGCCCATATTTTTACGTAAATCAAACTCGTCCGGGATACATTTATTTCCTGACTGACCCGTCATTTTTCCAATCATTTTAAACCCTGATAATTTAAAGCAGCTTTCCAGCCAGATACTGACTCTTTTATAAGAGAGAATATATAATCAAATGCTTCCATATCTTTTCCATAAGGATCGGGAATTTCTTTCCGCTGATTCCAGTGGCCCAGCAACATAATTTTCCCTCTGATTTCGGGTAAAGAATGAGTGATGGCATTGATATGCGTCCGCTCCATCACCAGAATAAGATCAAACTCCTTACCCCTTTCTGGTGTGAACGGCTTCGCCTTATGATTTTCCAGTGATATCCCGTGGCGTTCAGCCACCATTTTTGCCATGTGATCAGCCCTTTGTCCGTTAAGCGCAGACAAGCCTGCCGACTGTATATTTTTTTCAGGCAGACATTGTTTCATCAAGGCTTCGGCAATCGGTGAGCGACATATATTCCCCACACACACCACCAGGATAGAATTAAATATCACCTTTTCTTACCAGTTTCGAATATAACGGGCAGTTTCCGTCAGATCATGAACCCCGGTAATGGTTGGCAATAATTGTCCGATAATACGGTTCCATTTAGCCAGCGGAGCTGTCGTCACATAAACAATATCGTAAGGCTCAAGCTGGAATTCGGTTCCCAGCACCAGTGCCGTAGCATCGCTTGCATTCAACTGGTAGATGTTCGCTATTTTCTTTTTAGCATCCCTTTTCAGGGTTCTGATGACAAATACCCCTGTGGCATCCGACGTTAACGGATCCATGCCTTCAGCATTAGAGAGGGCTTCGGTCAGTGTCATGCCGCTACGATCCATGCGTAGTGTCGTTTGCTTTTTCACTTCGCCCATCACGAACACTTTCAGCTCGTCATTTCTCGGGACATAAAGAATATCTCCCGGCTCAAGCAAACGGTTCTGCCGCATATCTCCATGCTTCATTAAAGACTGCAGTGAAATGAGGGATTTCTCGCCATTATGCGACAACACGATATTATTCCAGTCTGCATTTTCACTTAATCCCCCCGCCAGATTAATTGCGTCCATAATGGTCATGGGAACGTTAGTGACAGCTAACTGACCGGATTTTTGCACCTCACCGGTGACATAGACTTTCTGCGAGCGGAACGTCGCAACATTGACATCGACCTGCGGCGATTGAATATATTGGGTGAGCCTGGCGGTAATATCACGACGAATTTCAGAGGTCGTTTTGCCTGCCACGTTGACCATCCCTATGTAAGGGTAAAATATGGCACCTTCGGCGTTAACCCAGTTCCCGGCATCGCCGGCACTTCGATACTGACCGGCAGGTGTCGTCAGTTCAGGATGATCCCATACTGTAATTGTTAATATATCGCCGATGCCAACATAGTACTGGTACTTGTTAACACGTGAATCAAGGTCGCTGTTGACTGTCGCAATGGCAGGGTGGCGAACAAGTGACTCCACCAGTTTAGGCGTGATGGGATAAATATCGACCATTGCATTAATATCCTGATAAGGGCCGTTTTCTTTCACGACATTTTTACCGGAAGTACTTAGACCGATACCAGGCGATAACGTACATCCACAAAGCGATACTACAAATATGATGAGTGGAATAGTAACAATCTTAACTTTCATAACGTTTTAACCGTTTATTTTCATGGGGAGTAGATTTAATGGTGTTGTTTTTTAGCAAAATATCTACAAGGAGTCTGGAGGGATATTGTCACTCAATTTAGGGATCGATAAATATTGCGATAGCATTGAGTATTTTTTCACGCTACCGCCCATGGATGTTGTAGACATCCATTAGAATAATAAAATTGTTAATAAGACCTTTACAAAAAAAATGTAATATCAGCCAGTCTCCGCTTAAAAAAAGCAGAATTTGATCATATCTATAGATCAGTATAAATGCCGACGACAATAACAGATCGTTTATCGTCGTGTTTATTGCACTGACATTTCTATGGTTTTATTATCATTCTCATCTCCCGGGGAGACTTCTGAATATTTTGTATGAATCACCAGCCAGTGACGAACAAAACAATAGGTGACAAAAATCAGGCAGAATAAAAATAAAGACAGCAGTTCATTTACTTTAAGAATGTTTAATCCGATACCAAATGCATTCATCAAAAAAGAGCCAAGAAGAATAATACTGAGAGTTTTTTTATTGGAGAAACCATAATTTATGAGCAAGTGGTGCAGATGCGTTCTGTCTGGCTGGAAAGGAGAATGTCTTCGGATGAGACGCCCAAACATCACCGCAACCAGATCCATCAGTGGGACAGCGATCAACCAGATTGCAGTTGCAGGTGCCATCACGGCGTTATATTCCCCGGTGGCCAGCATGATAGCCCAGATAACCGTAAACCCAAGGAATGTACTCCCCGCATCTCCCATAAAAACTTTCAACCTGGAACAGCTGACATTCAGGAAAATGAAAGGAACAATTGCCGCAATAAAAAGCTGACAGTACAGCGCCATAGGCATTTTCCCTGCCACAGCAAAGCAGATTGCCAATCCCGTAAATGAAAGAATACTTAACCCGCCTAACAGCCCGTCAATTCCGTCTATCATATTGAAAGCATTAACTGATGCCCAGACAGCCAGTAATGAGACAGGGAAACTTAAGATCCCCAACCTAAGCTCGTAATTGTTCCACAAATTGCCGAAAGAGCTAATATATACGCCGTCAGACATAATGATAATTGCACCTGCCGCCTGAACAATCACGCGAAGAAATACTGAAAGAGCATAGCGATCGTCAAGAACACCGATACAAACCAGAAGGAAGCTACTCATCAGAAAAGCATTATTATGCGTAACGAAAGGGAAAAAAAGTAAATTCATTACCACCACCGTGAGATAGATAGCAATGCCGCCTACCAGCGGAATATTACTGCTGTGTTTTTTTCTGTAATCAGGCTTGTCGACCAGTTTTAATTTGATACTTACAGCCCTGGCCGCCAGTAAAAAAATAAAACAAATAATAGGGGTGACAAATAAAAATCCGTACATCCCGTTAACATCCTTTTCCATGGAGTTTTTATTTTAAACAGTTGAAGTAAGCTTGGCAATTTATAGGAATGGAAAGTAAAAAGCAACATCTGGAAACAAGTTTGATTTGAAAGTTGAGAGGAAGAACATGAAAATAACACGTACAACTAATATCACACAAAGCATACAAAAAACGAATTATTTTCTGCAATTAATAACACAAACAAATAATCAAACGAACTAACAAAGACTATTTATATTAATGGCAACACTTGAAAAAACAAAACATTCACAAAGCATATTAATATAATAAATAATGCAGAGGCTATTGCCTCTGCATTATTTGAAAACCAGCAAGTGGATAATTTATTTATTACAGCAAATTACGCAGAAACCACATACCCCATCACGCGTTTCCAGCCGACCGTTTTTTTCTCAATATACACACCCTGCAATTCTGGAGAGAAACCCGGCAGCAGATTGATACCTTCTTCCAGCGCCATAAAATAGCGCTGAACCGCCCCGCCCCACAGTTCGCCCGGCACGACACATAGCACGCCAGGAGGATATGGCAGCGCGCCTTCCGCAGCGATACGGCCTTCGGCATCACCAATTGCCACCAGCTCGATGTTATCGCGGATAAACTCGTTATGCGCATCCTGCGCATTCATCACTACCTTCGGGAAACTCCTCTCACGGAACATCTCTTTCTGTAACTCTTTCACATCAAAGCTGACGTAGAGATTATGCATTTCTTGGCACAGCTGACGGATGGTGTAATTCCGGTAGCGGTCTTCGTTTTTGCGATACACCGTCGGCAGCACTTCGCTGAGCGGCGCATCTTCTTCGATGTATTGCTCAAACCGCACCAACTCTTCCACCAGCAACTGCATTTTGGCCGGTGTTTCCGCCGGGGTAAGCAGGAACAAAATCGAGTTCAGGTCACATTTCTCCGGCACGATGCCATTCTCGCGCAGATAGTTCGCCAGAATGGTCGCCGGTATGCCGAACTCCGTGTATTTACCGCTGGAAGCATCAATGCCCGGCGTAGTCAGCAGCAGCTTGCACGGATCAACAAAATACTGTTTTTCGGCATAACCGTCGAAGGCGTGCCAGCGTTCACCCGGCACAAAATCAAAGAAACGCACATCGTTGGCCATTTCATTGGTTTCATGATCCTGCCAGCGTTTGCCGCCGACGGTTGGGGGAACGAACGGTAAAATCATCGAGCACTGATCAAGCAGCATTTTGCGGGTTTCGATGCCGAGCTTCACGCACTCCATCCACATGTGTTTTCCACTGCCACCGGCATGAATGCGCGCATTGACGTCAAGCGCGGCAAACAACGGATAAAACGGGCTGGTCGAGGCATGCATCATAAACGCATTGTTGAGCTTTTTATGGCTGCAATGACGCTTCTGGCCTTTGATGTGATTGTCTTTTTTGTGGATCTGCGAGGTCTGTGAGAATCCGGCCTGTTGCTTATGTACCGACTGCGTAACGATAATGCCAGGGTCATTTTCGTTAAGCTCCAGCAGCAGCGGCGAGCATTCTTTCATCATCGGGATGAATTGCTCGTAACCGACCCACGCGGAATCAAACAGGATGTAATCACACAGATGACCGATTTTATCGACCACCTGACGCGCGTTGTACACGGTACCGTCATAAGTACCAAGCTGGATAATCGCCAGGCGGAACGGACGTTTTTCAGTCGCGCGATGTGGCGCCACTTCTTTGATTTGTGCTCGCAGATAAGTTTCATCGAAACAAGCCGCATCAATGCCGCCGATAAAACCGAACGGATTACGCGCTGTTTCGAGATAAACCGGCGTAGCGCCCGCCTGCAACAGCGCACCGTGATGGTTTGATTTGTGGTTGTTACGGTCGAACAGCACCAGGTCGTCGCGGGTCAGCAGCGCGTTGGTGACGACTTTATTGGCCGCAGATGTGCCGTTGAGCACGAAATACGTTTTATCCGCGCTGAAGACTTTAGCCGCATACTTTTGAGCATCTTTCGCTGAACCTTCGTGGATCAGTAAATCGCCCAGTTTGACGTCCGCATTACACATGTCGGAGCGAAAAATATTCGGGCCATAGAAATCATAAAACTGGCGCCCTGCCGGATGACGACGGAAAAACTCGCCGCCCTGATGCCCCGGACAGGCGAAAGTGGCATTCTCCATCTCGACATACTTTTTCAGCGTATCGAAAAACGGCGGGAATAAGGCTTCTTCATAAACCTGTGCGGCAGACTCAATCTGCGCGGCATAAAATGCCTGATTGGCGTCCGATAGCGTGATTACGCCTTTCAGCAACGGCAGAAACTCAGGTGAAACCTGCTCCGTCCCCTGCACCGCAACAAACGCGGGAATACCAAATCCCAGCGTTTCAATATCCGCCAGCCTGCCGTGGTTCAGGTCACCGACAGAAATAATGATGGCCGCAACGTCCGCGTAATCGGCGCGACGCAGGTCAACGACCAGACGTGCTGTCTGGAGATAAGGGGCGACGGAAGCGCTTGCTGCAAGTTTTAAGTGTTTCATTCAGACTCTCAAACGGTTAAGTAAGAGGGTGTGCCAGGTGGCACGGCAATGAGCTGGCTCATACGTCATTAAAGGTATAGAGCGCAGAGTCCAGCCCGGCAAATGACGTTGGCTAAAGCGAGATATCGAGTGCAACAGAACAATGCCGGTATGGCAAAGTGGTGACAAATCGGGTTTCAGGCCAGGCCACGTCTGATAGACAACATTAAAATCAGAGAACTGCTCTGTTTTATTCTCTGTTTTTAATAATGCCTGACAGCGAGCAAACGGTAGCCTTACCGCATGAAAGAGACTACAAATGGAGGAAAACTGAAATCGTGGTGTTTACAGCACCCGGAGATCATCATCAGATTGTTTGTGCACTGACGAACAGTGCGATGTGATAAACCAGCCATGCCGCAACCCTCTTGAGCTGTCGCGTGAAAACGGGATCAGAGTTGTTTAATAAATCGGCGCAATAATGGCATCTTTTACCCCCCTGTTCAACCCTGAACATTGCGCGAATTTCTTACAGAATGCGACATAGATTACGCCCGGAATTTCCGCGCTTTTCGGGATTATTGCCGGGTACGAACGGGGTAAGCGGCCTGAACCCTAAGTTAAATCGTCAAATTGTCGTAAAAAGCATCAGTCGGTTGACGAACCCCGCGGTTGTCACAAAAAGCCGTTGACGGCACATGCCCGATACGGTTTAATGCGCCCCGTTGCCCGGATAGCTCAGTCGGTAGAGCAAGGGATTGAAAATCCCTGTGTCCTTGGTTCGATTCCGAGTCCGGGCACCAACATTCCAAACCCTCGCTTATGCGGGGGTTTTTGCTTTCAGAGATACGGACTCTCCATACTGTCTTCAGTGTGTCAAAAGGCGAAACATGGGAAACCCGTACTCATTAAACGCCCCGATAGCCAGGCGTTTAATGAAGTTTACGATTGTCGCTATTTCGACATTGTCACCAAAATAGGCTTTTTCACGAACAACCCGTAGCTTAACGCGCCCAGCATCAGTAAACCGGCACCGAGAAAGAAGACGTTGGTGAACTGCCCGGTTGCATCCAGAATAAGTCCGGTGACAATCGGCGCACAGGCCGCCCCCAGGAAACCACCAAAGTTCTGAATGGCGCCCATCGATGCCACCTGCTCTTTCGGCGCAATGTCTGAGGCCAGCGTCCAGATGACACCCTGCGGCAGTTGCGAGAAGAAGTAGCCAACTGACAGCAGCGCGATACTCAATGCTGTGTTGTGCACAAAAGGAATCGGCGCCACAAAGCAGGCCGCCAGCGCTGCACCGGCCACAATCGGCACCTTACGCGCGGTAATCGTCTTCACACCGCGACGGATAAGACGGTCAGAGATAGCCCCGCCGCACAGCACACCTAAAATCCCCGCCAGGAACGGAATGGCCGCCAGCCAGCCTGTTTGTTTCAGGCTAAAACCCAGCGATTTTTCCAGGTAGCCCGGCAGCCAGGTCAGGTAAACCCAGATGGTGAACATGATAGAAAAGTTGCCGATCACCATAAACCAGGTGGTTTTATGCCTGAACAACGCTCCCCAACTCGCCTTGTTATTGCCGTTAACTTCGGTCACCGACTTCTGCACCAGCTGAGAATTGGCGTGGATCACCTTTTCTTCGCGATCGGTCGGATTGCGGTAGAATTTCAGCCATACCAGCAGCAGCGGGATCCCCGCCAGGCCAATGGCAATAAACATGCCGCGCCAGCCGAGCGTTAACAGCAGCACGGTCAGGATTGGTGGTGCAATGGCATTGGCAATCTGCGAACCGGTATTGATGATGGAGGTCGGCAGCGCACGCTCTTTATCTGAGAACCAGCGGTGAGTAATCTTGATGCCGGAGGTAAAGAACGGTGATTCGGAAATACCCAGCAGCATGCGCAGGGCATAGAACATGGAATAACCATTAACGAAACCTGCCATCACCGTGAAGGTGGACCACAGCCCCACGCCCCACGAGAACATTTTTTTAGGACCGAAACGGTCAACCAACCAGCCCGCAGGCAGGTTTGCCAGCGCATATGGCCACAGGAAAGCAGACAGCAGCAGGCCCATTTCCGTCTGGCTGAAACCAAACTCTTTCGCAATGGTGGTATTAGCAATACTTAAATTGGCACGGTCGAGATAATTAATGACCGCCGCCATTAACAAAATAAAAATAATGCCCCAGCGCAAGCGTGAAACAACAGGAGCAGCCGTTTTAACCAAAGATGTATCGGGAGGAGAGGTAGCGTCTTTCATCATTTTAATTATCCACTATTGGTTATTCATAAATAAGTCATCATTGAACAGACTCAGGTGAATTTTAATCACAGCTTTACGAATAAAAGACTGACTTCGGGTATTACAGCAAGGGCGATGTAAATCTTGCGGAAAGAAAACGGCAAACATGCCGGGTTCCAAACGAATCAGCGATTCATTATTCGTTTCCTGATAAAACACGATGTCATGCTTCTCCGCCCGGTCTTCTGCCACCTTGTGCTCCGCCGCACCGCGCGCCACACCGATGGTTTCTTCTCCCTGCAAGAGAAATTGAATATCTGCAAACCTGAAATGTGACTCAGCCCGCATTTCATGAGCAGGAACGGTATTCATTTCCTGGAGAAGGCAAAACATCTTGTCCGGAATAATATCGAATTTCCCTGGTGTCAGCGTGGTAAAATCAGTTTGAGTAATATACTCAATACCTTTATTAATAATCGGATGGAAAGCGAATTTCTCACGTTCCCAGTCTCTCAGGCAACATACGATCATGTTGAATAATCCTTTTATATTTATATTCAGGGTCGGATTACGGCTAAAAAGGTTATAGATTTGAAACTGACGGCCTGGCAGCATCATCATGTACATTGAATATCCGACCAGGCCATTAATCAGCGGATAAGATGGCAACTCATCCGCATCACTCACTCATTGCTATCTCACCTTATACGGCGGCGATTTTTTTCTGCCACAGCGCCGTGCCGCTGTGAATTTGATCCAGCAATACGGTCAGCCCCCAGAACTTTTCCAGCACATTGTCTTTATTCACACGGCAGAACTCGCTGTCGAAAGTACCCAGACGCTGATGATAAATCTTGGCATTCTTCGGATACCCCAGTGTTTCAGTCACCGCGCCCAGCGACAGGAAAATGGCTAACTCGTCGGCGAGTTGCGGCTGGCTTGCCGCCTTGTGATACAGCCAGCTGTATAGCTCGGGGTGGAAATTGGTGAACACGCCGCTGAATCCTTTAGACCCCGCCTGCATCGCCGGATAAGCAATCGCGGCATTAGCATTAATGATGTTCAACGGCGTATTTGCCACCAGCTTCACGCGGCGGGTAACGGTTGCCAGGTCACAGCTCACGTCTTTCAGTACAACAAAGCGGCCGGTGTTGGCGCAGTAAGTGAGCTCTTCGTCGGTCAGCAGACGGCGATACGGTGCAGGACACTCATATAAACCCAGCGGCATGGATTCAGGCAAGGCACTCAGCAATTTATCCAGCGTGGCAAAGAAGGTCTCACTGCCCTGATTTTTCGGATCGAGATGGTTGGTGACCAGCACCAGCGCGTCGGCTCCGGTTTTCGCCATCGCACTCAGCTCACTGATTTGGTCATTGATATCATCACTGATATGGCCCGAGGCAATCACCGGCACGCGCCCCGCGACGTGCTTCACCACAAAACCGGCCAGCGCAACGCGCTCTTCGAGGGTCAGAAACTGCATTTCGCTCGACTGACACACGGCGAACAACGCATCTACACCTTTCTCAAGATACCAGTCGATCAAACGGGTCAGGCCCGGATAGTCAATCTGGTTGTCTTCGGTGAAAGGGGTCAACATCACCGGCACGATGCCTTCAATACTTTTAGTCATGACTGCTCCTTAAGACGGAATCGATTACGTGGCCGCTAAACTCAATGCATCAAGGCAGCGACCGTCACAAGAAACTACAGAATTACCGCCGCATTTATCGCTGCGCCAGACGTGCTGAAACCTGGGCCTTATCGGGCATGTTTGATGCACCTTCACGCTCGACGGCCAGCGAGGCAAACGCCGCGGCATAGGTCGCCGCCTGAACCAGACTTTGTCCATTGGCAATACTTGAAGCCAGCGCGCCGTTGAAAGCATCGCCTGCACCGGTGGTATCGACGCTCAGCGCCGGGAAGGCCGGAATGTGCTGGAACTGATTACCGTCAAACAGCAACGCGCCGCGCGATCCCATGGTAATAATCACCCGCCTCGCCCCCTGGCTGACGATACGCTGTGCAGCCTCTTTGGCGCTGGCTAAATCCTTCACGTCAATGCCGGAAAGCTGCGATGCCTCAGTTTCATTAGGTGTAATAACGTCAACATATTCAAGACACTCAAGCGCATGGCTAGAGAAAGGGGCCGGGTTGAGAATCACCTTCACGCCCAGCGCTTTGGCCAATTTCATCGCGCTCAGGGTAGCGGCAAAATTGTTTTCGAGCTGTACGAGCAGCACGTCCGAATCTTCCAGTTCGGGGGCAATCGCTGCCACTTCGTCTTCGCTGATGGTTTTATTGGCACCGGAATAAATGGCAATCATGTTCTCGCCGTTTTCCTGCGAGACATAAATGATGGCGTTGCCGGTCGGCTCAGTGTCCGACTGATAAAGGGTAAAGGAGTGGATCTCCGAGGAGGTCAGGTGATCATAAGCAAACTGGCTGAACTGATCCTTACCCACCTTGGAAACGAAATGCACTCTGGCACCCGCACGACTGACCGCCGTGGCCTGATTCGCCCCTTTGCCGCCGGGGCCGAGCGTGCTGCCCAGCGCCAACAGGGATTCTCCGCCTTTTGGAAAACGTTCAACCTTCGCCACGATATCGACGTTAAATGAACCCAGAATGCAAACCTTACCTTTCATGTTCTTTCCTTTCCCCTGTTGTACGCTCTGCTTTCTTTTCTGACTCTGCAGCCGTTGCAACAACACTTCAAAGTTGCCACCGGTGTCAGCAATTAGCTTTGACTGCAAACTCCGCCGTATCACCATTGCACCGCCATGACATCGCTGAACCAATTTTTCAGCCGCCAGGGCATTCAGATCACTGCGAATGGTCTCTCTGGTCACCGCAAACAGGGACGCCAAAACCTCCACTTTTACCCGCTCGTTTTTATCCAGATATTCCAGGATTTGCTGCCGACGTTCTTCAAGAAACATATCCACCCGCCTTCTCTGTATTCAGAATAAGTGCACGAAACTGATTAAAGAGTGATGATCCTCATAGCTTAACCAGCAAAACGGAAGTAAACAAAAATGGGAATTTTTGATTTGGCGAAGTGAGAAGAAAGGAGCAGAAAAGAGCAGAAAAGAGCCATCGAAAGTGAGGGGCTGTCACAAGAGGGCGCGCATTACCCCGGTGCTCGTTTCACCCGGACACACATGACGCCGCCTCTTTTCGTAACAGAAACTATACTTTATTTTCATCAGGATAGTGACGCTGGCAGGATAAAGAATGACCCAACAAAGACCGCAATTTTCATTGAAAGTACTGACGATTAATACTCACAAGGGCTTCACCGCGTTTAATAAACGCTTCATTTTACCCGAGCTGCGCGACGCGGTACGCACCGTCGGTGCCGATATCGTCTGCCTGCAGGAAGTGACGGGCGCACATGATGTGCATTCGTTGCATGTGGAAAGCTGGCCGGACATCCCCCATTACGAGTTTCTTGCTGACACCATGTGGAGCGACTTCGCCTACGGACGCAACGCGGTCTACCCGGAAGGTCATCACGGCAATGCCGTCCTTTCACGCTATCCCATTGAACATTACGAGAATCGCGACGTGTCGGTCGCGGGTAGCGAGAATCGCGGCCTGTTGTACTGCCGTATCGTGCCCCCGCAGCTTGGGTCTCCTGTCCACGTGATTTGCGTACATCTGGGTCTGCGCGAAGCGCACCGCCAGGCGCAGCTCAAGATGCTGGCCGACTGGGTTAACGCTTTCCCGCAGGGAGAACCGGTGCTGGTGGCGGGCGATTTCAACGACTGGCGGCAAAAAGCCAATCGCCCGCTTAAAGTACAGGCGGGACTCGATGAGATTTTCACCCGCGCAAAAGGCCGCCCGGCGCGCACTTTTCCGGTCAGGATGCCGCTTCTGCGTCTTGACAGAATCTATGTGAAAAATGCCAATGCCAGCGCGCCTGCGGTGCTGCCGCTGCGTAACTGGCGTCATCTGTCCGATCATGCCCCGTTAAGCGCGGAGATCAATCTATGAAAACCGCATGGCGGGAAGGCAACCGCATCCAGCTTCTGGAAAATGGCGACGAATATTACCCGGCGGTATTTGACGCTATCGATAACGCTCAGCGTAAAGTGATTCTCGAAACCTTTATCTGGTTTGAGGATGACGTGGGTCGCCAGTTACACGCGGTGCTCCTGCGCGCCGCACAGCGCGGTATCGGGGTTGAAGTGCTGCTCGACGGCTACGGATCGCCTGATTTGAGCGATGATTTCGTCGGCGAACTGACTTCAGCAGGCGTGGTGTTTCGCTATTACGACCCGCGCCCGCCGCTGTTCGGTATGCGAACCAATCTCTTCCGCCGTATGCACCGTAAAATTGTTGTCATCGACAATACAGTGGCGTTTGTCGGCGGGATTAATTACTCCGCCGAGCACATGTCCGATTACGGTCCTGAGGCCAAGCAGGATTACGCCGTACGGGTGGAAGGCCCGGTGGTGGATGACATTTTGCAGTTTGAGCTGGAGAATCTGCCCGGTCACGCGCATACCCACCGATGGTGGCAGCAACGTCGCCGCTATCATGCGGCGGAAAATCGCAATCCCGGCGAGGCGCAGGCGCTGTTTGTCTGGCGCGATAATGACGATCACCGGGATGATATTGAGCGTCACTATCTGAAAATGCTGGCCAGCGCCAGGCGAGAAGTGATTATCGCCAACGCCTATTTCTTTCCTGGTTACCGTCTGCTTCACGCCATGCGCAATGCAGCCCGCCGCGGCGTGCAGGTAAAACTTATCGTGCAGGGCGAGCCGGATATGCCGATTGTAAAAGTCGGTGCAGAGCTGCTGTACAACTATCTGCTGAAAGGCGGTGTGCAGGTGTATGAATATCGCCGTCGTCCGCTGCACGGCAAGGTCGCGCTGATGGATGCTCACTGGGCGACGATCGGCTCCAGTAATCTCGATCCGCTGAGCCTGTCGCTCAATCTTGAAGCCAATCTGATTATCCACGACCGGGCGTTTAACCAGACGCTGCGCGAGAACCTGCACGGTATTATCGCCAGAGACTGCCAGCGCGTGGATCAAACTATGGCCCCGAAACGCACCTGGTGGAACCTGGCGAAAAGCGTGGTGGCGTTTCACTTCCTGCGTAAATTTCCGGCCATGGTCGGCTGGCTACCGGCGCACACGCCAAGGCTTGCCCAGGTAAAGCCGCCCGTACAACCCGAAATTGAAACGCAGGATCGGGTGACGTCAGAGAATTCAGAGGTGAAATCATAATGTCTGCATCACATCCGAAGTGGCGTCTGGCGAAAAAAATACTCACCTGGTTTTTCTTTATCGCCGTGGCTATGCTGCTGGTGGTTTACGCCCGCACGGTCAACTGGGAAGACGTGTGGAAAGTCATTCGCAATTACAACCGCACGCCACTGCTGATATCAGTGGTGCTGGTGATCATCAGCTATCTGCTGTACGGCTGTTACGATCTGCTGGCGCGCGCTTATTGCGGGCACAAACTCGCGGCCCGTCAGGTGATGCTGGTGTCATTTATCTGCTACGCCTTTAACCTCACGCTCAGCACCTGGGTTGGCGGCATCGGCATGCGTTACCGGCTCTACTCCCGTCTGGGTCTGCCCGGCGCCACGATCACCCGCATTTTCTCACTGAGCATTACCACCAACTGGCTTGGCTATATTTTGCTCGGCGGCATTATCTTCACCTTCGGCGTCGTGGAGCTGCCTTCGCACTGGTACATCGACGAAGGCACACTGCGCATTGTGGGCATTGTACTGCTGGCGATGGTGGCCACTTACGTCTGGTTCTGCGCCTATGCTAAACGCCGCCATATGACGGTGAAAGGGCAAAAACTGGTGCTACCGTCGTTTAAATTTGCGCTGGCGCAGATGGTAATTTCCAGCGCCAACTGGATGGCCATGGGGGCGATTATCTGGCTGCTGTTAGGCGAGGATGTGAACTATTTCTTTGTGCTGGGCGTGCTGTTAGTCAGCAGTATCGCCGGGGTGATTGTGCATATTCCGGCGGGGATCGGCGTGCTGGAAGCGGTGTTTATCGCCCTGCTGGCCGGAGAACATACTTCGCAGGGCACGATTATCGCCGCCCTGCTGGCCTACCGTATGCTCTACTACTTCCTGCCGCTGCTGCTGGCGCTGGTGTGCTATTTGATGCTGGAGAGTCGGGCGAAGAAATTGCGGGCGAAGAACCAGAAGGCGATGGCGAAGTAAGCCTTCTGGCATTATTCCAGACCGGGGATATTCACGCCAAATGTTTGCAGCAGCAGGATGATATTGAGCGCCACAATCACCACGGTGCCGATGATGGAAGTCACGACAGTCAGGCGGCTGTTAACAAACTCCCCCATGATGTCGCGACGGCTGGTGAATATCACCAATGCAATCATCGGCGCAGGCAACGCCAGGCTGAGCACCACCTGGCTGTATACCAGCGCGTCGGTGGCATTAACGCCCATTGCTACCACGATAAACGCAGGGATCATGGTGACCAGACGGCGCAACCAGACAGGAATACGAAAACCGACGAAGCCCTGCATGATCATCTGGCCTGCCATAGTGCCTACCACTGAACTGGAAATACCGGAAGCAATCAATGACAGCAGAAAGAAACCTGCCGCCCCCGCCCCTAACAGCGGAGTCAGGGTGTGATAGGCCGTTTCGATTTCCGCCACATCGCTGTGGCCGGCATGGAAGGCACTGGCGGCCATAATCACCATCGCGATATTCACCAATCCGGCGAGGGTCAGCGCGATCACCACTTCAATATTGGAAAAACGCAGCAGTGTACGACGTTCGCCCGGATTCCTGGCATGGGTACGGTGCTGAGTCAGCCCCGAGTGCAGGAAGATCGCATGTGGCATCACGGTGGCTCCGATGATCCCCACGGCAATGGTCAGCGCCTGCGCGTCGGGCAGTTGCGGTGTCACCATGCCCAGACCGGCTGCGGCCCAGTCAACCTGCGCAATAAACATTTCGACCAGATAACACAGCGCAATCACCGCCACTAACCCGCCGATCATCAGCTCAACAGGGCGGAAACCACGCTTTTCCACCATCAAAAGACCGTAGGTAACCAGCGCCGTGATACCCATCCCGGCCAGTAACGGCATATGGAACAGTAACGACAGGGCTAAAGCCCCCCCGAGGAATTCGGCCAGATCGGTCGCCATTGCGGCGATTTCGCTGCCCACCCACATCCCCCAAACCACGGGTCTGGAGAACTGGTCGCGACACATTTCCGCCAGATTTCTGTTGGTGACGATCCCCAGTCTGGCGGAGAGCGCCTGAAACAGCATGGCGATCATATTGGCCATAACAACCACCCACAGGAGCGCGTAGCCATAGCGCGAGCCAGCCTGAATATTGGTCGCAAAATTACCCGGATCCATATAGGCGATCGAGGCGATCACCGCAGGACCCGCAAACAACAGCGGTGTCATCAGGCCGCGTTTGCGGCCGGACATGGCGTTAGCAATCGCCGCATTGGTTCTGTCGGTTAGAGAAGAAGTCTGGCCTGTTCCACGCATACTGCCCCGCCCTGTTCTTGCTTGTTATTTTTGTGTGAATTTTATCCGGCAAAGACGAATATAGCACTGGCTATACTCTATAGTGCAAGCTTAGTTTGAGGGTTATTAAGGGCTTTATGTTTCAAAATATGAAACTTGAATCATTGCCTGAGATTATAAAAATGGAATGATTTTTCTGATGATGAATCCGGCGTGACGGCCACACTGACGGCCCTGTGCCCGCGCCTTTCGTTCAGAGGTTATGCGCAACAGCGCGTGCCAAAATTGGCCGGCATAAAAATCTGACAGACATCACACTTTTCTGACAAACAAACCGGCTGCCCGCCCCCTGCTATCAAGTTTCCTCGCCAGTGTGCCGTTAACTTAATCACTAAAACTCATTCGGTTCACGTGACCAACTTCAGTTTCTTCCCGACAGATTTCTATCCTGTGTTTCCTGACAGGCTACTCCGGTAACGACATTTTACGCACGAGACTGATTGAAATGTTGTCATAACTTAAGGTGCCTGCACCTTTTTAATCGCAATTTCAGGGAGTTACCACTATGTCTTTTAAACACACTACTGTACGCACCCAGCTTACGCTGGGATTTGGCGTTTTAGTCGTCATTGTTCTCGCAGTAGTCCTGCTCTCTATCAACGCGTTAAGCCAGGCCAACAACAGATTCAAAACTCACGTACAGCAGGTTTCCGCCCGTGAGGCGGCTGTGAATTTAATTCTCAGCGGCGTAAAAGACAGTTCATTGAATATTTACGGGCTGGTGCTGGTCAGTGAGGCTGCTGATATCGAAGCAGGTAAAAGACAAGTCGCTGCTGCAGAAGAGAAAACCGCAGCCGCGCTGAACCGGCTTCAGGCGGCAATCAAAGAACACTCAGATGTCACAGATAAGGATCGGCAATTCGTGACCGCGATTTCTAATGCGGAAGAAGGATACCGTCCGGTGGCTAAACATATTGTTGATCTGGCCCTTGAAGAGAAGAAAGCTGAAGCGATTGACCGCATGAATCGCGAGCTACGACCTCAGTTGGCGCTGCTGCTGAATACGACCAATGACTATCTCCAGTACAGTAACGTACGGGCTAAAGAGAGCCTGAATACCGCACAAGATGCGTATCAACAAACCCGCCTCATTTTCATCGTTATCAGCCTGGTCGCACTGAGTCTGGCGGTTATTCTGGGGGGCATTATTATCCGTTCCCTGTTCCGTGCACTGGGTGAAGAACCCCTTGTTTTAGGTCAGGTGGTACAACGTATTGCTGCGGGTGATCTCAGTGAAGTGAAAGGCGCGGAAAATGCACCACAAAACAGCGTCCTGGCAGAGCTTGGCGGAATGCAGGCGAAACTGCATCAGTTAATCAACCAGGTGGCTAATTCCGCTGAAAGCATTGTCAGTGCATCAACCGAAATTACGTTGGGCAATGAGGATCTGAGTCGCCGGACCGAAGCCCAGGCTTCCTCACTGGAACAGACATCAGCAAGCATGGAGGAACTGACCGCGACCGTGAAACACAACGCCGACAATGCCCATCAGGGGAATCTGATGGCCACAAGTGCGTCACAAGTGGCGCAACGCGGTGGCAACGTCGTTGAACGCGTCGTCAGCACCATGCATGAAATCGCCGAAAGCTCAGGCAAAGTGACACAAATCATCACGGTCATTGAAGGCATTGCTTTCCAGACCAATATTCTGGCGCTTAACGCCGCCGTTGAAGCAGCCCGTGCCGGTGAGCAAGGGCGTGGTTTTGCGGTGGTTGCCGGTGAAGTGCGAACGCTGGCACAGCGCAGCGCCAATGCCGCCAAGGAAATTAAAAACCTGATTAGCGAGTCTGTTGAAAGGATTAACGTCGGTTCTAAGCTGGTGGATGAAGCGGGCACCACCATGATGGAAGTGGTGAATGCGGTCAAAGGCGTCAACAGCCTGATGGCTGAGATTACCCTTGCCTCAAGCGAACAACATACCGGCATCGACCAGGTCAATAAAGCCGTGGTCAACATGGACGAAGCGACGCAGCAGAATGCCGCGTTAGTAGAACAAAGTGCGGCAGCAGCAGACAGTTTAAAACAACAGGCCCATATCTTGCTGGAGGGGATTTCTGCATTTGATATTTCACGTGCGGGAAATCTTAATGTCACTGCAACAGCCACCCGCTAAGGTATTTACATGAAAATTTCCTGCGTTTTTGCCGTGGCGACAACCCTGCTGACATCGGCAGCTCTTGCCAGCAGCAATGAGAACATCACGATAGGCCTGATTACTAAAACAGACACCAACCCGTTCTTTTTGAAAATGAAAGAAGGTGCCATGCTGGGGGCCACCGTACACGGGGTCAAACTGCTTACCGCAGCCGGTAAAGAAGACAGCGATTATCCTTCACAGATCATCGCGATTCAGTCCATGGTGGCCTCTGGCGCGACCACGTTGCTCATTACGCCGAGCGATGCTAAGGCCATTGTGCCCGCACTCGATGAGGTCCGGGCGAAAGGCGTGCAGGTTATCGCCCTCGATTCCCCGACGGATCCGATCAGTGCCGTCGATGCCCTCTTCGCCACCGATAACTATAAAGCTGGCGAATTGATTGGCCAGTATGCTCAGGCGGCCATGCCGCTGACGTTCGCGGGGCAACCCCTCAAAATAGCGATGCTGGATTTATCGCCAGGACATCTGGTAGGGGCAAGAAGACACAACGGGTTTATGAAAGGATTGGGGTTAACTGCGGCAGGTGCCGAATCCAGTGAACTGTCCGCCGCACCCGAAATTGTGTGTGCAGGCTATAGCGAAGGGGCAGAGAAACAAGGCTACGAGGTCATGACAAATTGCCTGAAAGCCCATCCGGACATTAATCTGGTTTACACCGTCAACGAACCGGCCGCAGCCGGAGCCTACAAAGCCTTGCAGGAAGCAGGTAAACAAAAGAATGCCATGATTCTCTCTGTTGATGGCGGGTGTGCGGGGGTAAATTACGTACGTGAAGGCAAGATTGCCGCCACGGCCCAGCAGTATCCTTTAACGATGGCGGCGATGGGTGTTGATGCTGCCGTTGCCTATGCCAGACACGGCAAAAAGGTTTCCGGGTATGTCGATACCGGCGTCACGCTTATCGCAGATAAACCCATGCCAGGTCTGGCAAGCAAAGATACTCAGGCAGGGCTGGATGCCTGTTTTGGCGCTAAATAAACAGCTTTCCTGAAGACAAAAAAAAGCCGGAGAATGTCAGCGCATTCTCCGGCTTTTTTCGTACATCGTCAGAAACAGCGACTGGCGTTAGCCGTACAGCTTCAGACGCGCCGCTTTTTTGGCGAAGGCCAGATCCGCCTGCACCATCTCAATCACCAGATCCTGTAATGAGGTTTCAGGTGCCCAGCCTAACTGACGCCGTGCTTTTGACGGATTAACCGAAACCTTGCTGACCTCCGACGGGCGCATATAACGCGGATCGACGGCGACAATCACATCTCCGACTTTCAGCGCTGCCGCGACCGGGCTGATAATCGCCGCAATCACGCCTTTTTCCTCCACGCCTTTGCCGACAAACCGCAGTTTGATCCCCAGTTCAAGGGCCGCAAAAGTCACGAACTGACGCACCGTAAACTGCACGCCCGTTGCAATGACGAAGTCCTCCGGTTTGTCCTGCTGCAGCATCAGCCACTGCATTTTGACGTAATCTCTGGCATGCCCCCAGTCACGTAAAGCATTCAGATTGCCCAGATAAAGGCACTTCTCCAGCCCCTGAGTAATGTTCGCCAGCCCGCGTGTGATTTTACGCGTGACAAAACTTTCGCTGCGCCGCGGCGACTCATGGTTAAACAGAATGCCGTTACAGGCATACATACCGAATGTTTCCCGGTAATTCACGGCGGTCCAGAAATCACTGACTCTGGCGACAGTCTCCGAAGGCGGAAGATTAAACGTCACCATTTCATTGATGGTCATCCCGTTAACCAGCCCGCACAACGCGGAAGATGAAGCATGATAATAACGGGTTGTGCGCTCCAGCCCCTCAGAACGGATAGCCTCCAGCATTCTCAGCGCACTGATCCCGGTTACAGGAAATGTAGAATGCGCGGTAGTTTCACTGGTGATATCCAGATTATAAATTTCATCCGGGCGAATTAACGCCAGCAAACTCCTCAGATCTAAGATTTCACCCCAGCCATAATGATGAATATGGAAATCAGGATTGTTTGCATGTAAATCATCAGTGACAAATTCAGTATCGGGTACCGGGCTGTGCAGGATAATCCCATGGACTGTATAGCCTTTTTTAAGCAAAAGCTCAGTCAGATAAGACCCGTCCTGCCCGGAGATATTGGTAATAAGAGCGACCTTAGACATAGTAAACCCTTAGATTACAATTTAAAAAACGCATCCGGACAGATGCACGATTATAATTGCAAGGTTATGTTGAGTAAGATGAATCGCAGAATAAACAGTCAACGACAGAAAAAAGAACAATATTAAAAAGGATACAAATTAATAAACGATGCGTTTACGTTCATTGAAGTCATGCCATTTTGTTTTGATATACTCATCCAGCTCATCATGAAATCTTTGTGCAGAGAACTTTAAAGCGTTTTCGCGGCAGTCCTTCGGCAGGATAGAGTCTTTAATCGTATCAAAGTGACGCACGGCGTTAATCAGTGATTCCGCCGTTTGCTCTGAGAAAAATACCCCGGTGGCATTACGTTCGCCATAAGGTCTGATGGTCTCCAGAACACCGCCTTTGCCAAAGGCAATAACCGGCGTCCCGCTGGCCTGTGCTTCGACCGGCGTAATGCCAAAATCCTCTTCAGCAGCAAAAACAAACGCCCGGGTGCGCCGCATGTAATCTTGCATCACATCGTCAGGCTGATAACCCAGAATTTCGATATTGCTGCCAGCCCGGGATTTTATTTTCGCCATTTCAGAACCGTCACCGATCACCACCAGTTTCTTATCCGGCATCTGACTGAATGCTTCAACAATCAGGTCGATACGCTTATAAGGCACCATGCGGGAGGCGGTAAAATAGAAGTCTTCTTTATTCTCCTGCAAAGTAAAACGTTCTACATCGACAGGAGGATAAATAACATCCGCATCCCGGCCATAGACCTTCTTGATTCGCCGGGCAATAAACTGGGAATTAGCGATAAAGTGATCCACGCCATTGGCTGTCCGGTAATCCCAAATCCTGATTTTATGCAGGAACCAGCGGGCCAGTTTCCCTTTCAGGCCTTTGTTCAGCCCCGACTCACGCAAATACTGGTGCTGAAAATCCCAGGCATAGCGGATCGGCGAATGCACATAACTGATGTGCAACTGATCAGGGCCGGTCAATACCCCTTTAGCCACCGCATGACTGCTGGAAAGCACAATGTCATGCCCCGTCACATCAAGTTGCTCGATAGCCAGCGGCATTAAAGGCAGATACTGCTGATATTTCTTCTTCGCAAAAGGTAACCGCTGTATAAAAGAGGTCGTCGCTTCTTTTCCATAGAATTTCTTCCGGGATTCATCAGAAAGAAAATCGACAACAGAATAAACATCAGCATTTGGGTATAATTTAATAAACTCTGCAATAACTTTTTCTGACCCTGCAAATGTCACCAACCAGTCAGCAACAATCCCAACACTCACATCATGTGACATAATTTAAACCTTATAAAATGAAAAGTGAGTAATACAAACCCACAGCGAGTTATCATTACTCACTTAAATAAGATATTTTTAATAATTACATACTGCGGAGGATAGAAAGAATTCTTCTGGTTTGTTCCTGCATGAGTTTTGTATTTGCGCGGGATTCAACATTCAACCTTACAACGGGTTCTGTATTAGAACTGCGGAGATTGAAACGCCATTCGTCAAACTCAAGACTGATCCCGTCAGTATGATCGACGTTAACCGCCTCACCTTCATACATGGCTAATACACGGGCAATGGATTCTTTAGGCTGCTGCAAATAGCTGTTAATTTCGCCGGACGCTGGATAGGCCGTGATCCGGTCATTAATCAGTTGCCGCAGAGACTTGCCTTTCAGATGCAATAATTCAGCGACCAGCAGCCAGGGGATCATCCCACTGTCGCAATAATAGAAATCGCGGAAGTAATGATGGGCGCTCATCTCACCGCCATAGACCGCATCTTCCTGACGCATACGCTCTTTAATAAAAGCATGGCCGGTTTTCGACATAACAGGCACGCCGCCCGCACCGGTGACAATATCAATGGTATTCCAGCTCAGACGCGGGTCATGGATAATTCTTGAGTTAGGATATTTTTCGAGGAAGGCATCGGCAAGCAGACCGACGATGTAATACCCTTCGATAAAATTACCGGCATCATCAAAGAGAAAACATCTGTCAAAATCACCGTCAAAAGCGATCCCCATATCTGCGTTGTGCTTAATGATGGCATCCGTCGTGTCCTGACGGCACTCCGGCAATAACGGGTTAGGAATACCGTTCGGGAATGTGCCGTCTGCCTCATGGTGAACTTTGATAAATTCAACCGGCACACCGGCTGCAATAAACCGCTGTTCGATGGCATCAACAACATGGCCCGCCGCACCATTACCGGAGTTAAACACCAGTTTTAAAGGGCGGGTAAAGTTCTCTACATTGATAAAGCTGAGCAGCTTATCAACATACTCATCCAGCACAGAGGCTTTCTCGTAACTGCCGCGCTTAGCCTGATCGACCGGTGGAAAATTATTAGCTTCCGCCAGCGCCTGAATATCACGTAAGCCGGTATCACCGCTGATCGGACGGGAATCTTCACGCACCAGTTTCATGCCGTTGTAGTTCATCGGATTGTGGCTGGCCGTCACTTCAATGCCGCCATCAAGGCACAAATAAGACGTCGCAAAATAGATTTCTTCTGTACCGGTCACGCCGATATCAACAACGTCGGTTCCCGCATCCTGCAAACCTTTCGCCAGCGCAAGTTTTAATGCTTCGCTGGTTAAGCGGACATCGCCCCCCAATACCATTTTATTAGGTTTTAAATATTCCCCGTAAGCACGCCCTATGCGATAGGCAATATCTTCATTTAATTCGACGCCTAATTCACCGCGGATATCGTAAGCTTTAAAGCAAGTTAATGTACCTGACATATTTCATCCCCAAATTAACAGCGACCATAGTGATCTTTTATACGGATAATATCGTCATCTTCCAGATAGGATCCTGACTGAATTTCCAGAAGTTCCAGAGGAATTTTTCCCGGGTTCTCTAACATATGCTGAGCCCCAATAGGGATAAACGTTGATTCATTTTCACTGAGCAGATAATTTTTATCTTCGAGAATAACTCTGGCGGTGCCCGACAGAATGACCCAGTGCTCCGCGCGGTGATGGTGCATTTGTAATGAGAACTGTCCGCCCGGTTTAACGGTGATGCGGTTCACATGATAACGGGGTGCCGTCACAACATTATCGTTACGGCCCCACGGGCGATAGGATTCGCGGTGCAAACGATATTCCCGTCGTTTATTATTTTTTAAATATTCGACGACTTTTTTAACGTCCTGCACCTGGTTTTTATCAATCACTAAAACGGCATCTTTCGTATTTACGATGACCAGATTATCCACACCAATGGCGGCTACCAATTTCTCATCGGTGTTGATATAACAATTGTTCGCATTATGGGTAAATACATCGCCATTGATAGCATTCCCTTCGGCGTTTTTATCATTCACTTCCCAAAGCGCCGACCAGGAACCCACATCATTCCAGCCCGCATCTAACGGAACAACAATCGCATCCGTGGTTTTTTCCATTACGGCATAATCAACCGATTCATCCGGGCAGGAAATAAATGCCGCTTTATCTACACGAATAAAATCTTGCTGCTCATCAGTATGCGAAGTTTCAATCGCTTTCTGACAGGCTTCGAGTATGTCCGGCCTGAATTTCGCCATCTCCTCAAGAAAACGTCTGGCGCGGAACAAAAACATACCGCTGTTCCAGTAATACTCGCCGCTTTCCAGATATTGCAATGCGGTCTCAAGATTCGGTTTCTCGACAAAACGCTGCACCCGAAAAACAGGATCGGCATCACTGCTGAATTCTGTTCCCCGCTGGATATAACCGTAACCGGTTTCAGGGCCTGTTGGCACGATACCGAACGTGACCAGTTTCCCCTGCTCAGCGAACGGAATAGCATTCTGCACGGCCTGATGGAAGGCATCCGGAGACTCGATAACATGGTCGGCAGCAAGCACCAACAGTAAAGGATCAGAACCGTCGTCGATGGCACTGAGCGCAGCCAGCGTAATAGCAGGCGCCGTATTGCGCCCGACAGGCTCAAGAATAATATTGTCGGAGAGCTGGTCTATTTGTCGTAATTGTTCGGCAACAAGAAAACGATGCTCTTCATTACAAATAACCAGCGGTGCAGAAACGTCCAGCCCTTTTAAACGGGTGACCGTTTCCTGCAACATGGAATTATCGCCATGCAGACGAAGAAATTGTTTTGGATAAAGCTCACGAGACATTGGCCACAAACGGCTACCGGTGCCGCCAGCCATGATTACTGGAAGGATCATAGTTTTCGTCTCAAAAATAAAAGAGTTAAATAAGATTAAACCACCGAATACAACCACTCAGTGTGCAGAGGAATAACTTACTAATAATTCAGCAGGGTACAAAGGGATATGAAAAACACTATGCTTTTATTTTAAAAGCAGTCTTAAGCATAAAATAAAACAAATAGGGGGAAACTTTAATTAATGAAATGGCGGAGAGTTTCTTTAAACTGACCGATTTAGATAATTTCGCAACATACGAGAGATCAATAGTGCGCCTGATGCCAATAACATCCTTTAACGGCGCCCCATATCTGACGGCGTTTATAAACACCATTAAAATGACCAGATAACTATGTTTAGCCCATTTTTCTTTATCGGTTTCAGTGATAATAAGTGGCGATACAAGTGACTTCGTCCTGTTAAGGTATTCCAGTCGGTTTAATATTTTAAGGTAAGATTGTTTAGTTAATGACGACGCGTGCTGGATGTAATGATATTTACGCTCATTACCGAAAGCGATACTTGCTCCGTTAACAAACATTTTCATAATCACTTCATAGTCTTCAAAAACGGTCAATGTAGTATCAAACCGAATGCCATCAAACAAGTCGCGTTTAAAGATTTTGTGCCACAAATATCCTGTTACCTTACCCTCCAGCATGGAAAAAACAGCATTTTTGCCCTGTAAGGTAGTATCCGATGCAAAATCATTCGTTTTGCCAACGGAGACTCCCGAAGGTTCCTCAGAAAAATACAGGCACTGCCCCATACTGGTATTATTTTTCGTCAGAACTCCGATCAGGTAACTGACAAAATCAGGTTCAAGATAATCATCTGAATCTAAGAAACAGATAAACTCTCCTGAAGCATTATCAACCAGAGTATTTCTCCCAAAAGAGACCCCTTGATTGATTTTATTATTGATGACTTTGTGCTGGATGTGTTCATATTCTTCAAAAAAAGTGGTGACAATTTTTCGCGATGAGTCTTTCGAACAATCATCCACGATAACTATTTCCACGTTTGAATATGTCTGATCTGCAACTGACTGAAGCGCTTTCCTGAGGAATTTTTCTGAATTATAGACGGGTATTAAGATACTCACTAAGGATGAGTTTTTTTCCATGAGATCATTTATCCTCTCTGAAGAATTTTTCTTGCAAGAGAAAAAATCATTGTTCTCTTACTCACTGAGGAGAAAGTAAAAATCAAAGCAAAATAACACACTGCACCAATACCTATTTTTATCATTAATCCAAACCAGGACTCGCTCAGGACAGCGTATTGTTGTACCGCCACGAGTATCATGCACATCAGAACTGAACAAATAACGGGTGTAATCAACTCTTTTACGTATTGTTTGAAAGTTAAATTCAACAGAGTCAGGGCACACCATGCTGAAATAGGGTAAAGCAACACGGTTCGGATTGAGAAGACGAGAGCGGTAGCGATAAGTCCAAATCTTACAAAGAAATAAAAAGCCACCACATTGGTAATAGCGTAAACCAATGTCAGTCGTGCCTGCCATTCAGGCTTATCTCTGGCAAACATCACTGAATGATTATAATAGCCAATAGAAGTGACAAAACCGACAGCACTGACAATTTGCATAACAGGGACAGAATTCATCCACTTATGCCCTAAAAGTAAAAAAGTAATATCATGGGACAATGTTGCAAGCCCCACAAAAGCAGGCGCAGTGACTAACACCGTTAAATATGTCGCCTGCAAATACTTCTTACCAAACTCGTTGATATCATTTTTATAACGGCTGAATGCAGGCAGTGAAACACGCATTAAGGCCGATGCCAGAACCAGATTCAATGTATTAACAATACGCTTGCCGGCAGAGTAAATCCCCGCTGCTGCACTTCCCAGGAAATAAGTTATGAAGAAAACATCGCTATTCTGATTTGCAAAGTTAGTGACATTGCTCAACGCGACATGCTTTGAAAATCCCAATGATTCCTTCATTGATTCTCTGGAAATTTTCATTCTGGGCTTCCAGGGTGTCGCCACCCACAGAGCTACCAGTGAAATCAAAGACGTCACAACTTGCTGCACAACTAAACTGGCGACGGCGAAGCCATTGTAGGCCATTACTACCCCGACAATACCGCCGATAGAAATCGACGTCATAGAACGTATCGCTAACGGGCGAAACATCATATTATGCGACAGCCAGGCTTCATGAGTACGACTCAGACCACTCACCAGGATAATAACGCCAGTGCCGCGGATCACATTGGCTAACTGCGGCACGTTCATATACGCCTCAATAAAAGGAGCGGCGAAAAAAACAATCAGAAAAGCGGGAACAGATAAAGAAAAACACAAAAAAAGAGCAGAGTTGTAATCGACTTCAGAAGGTGATTTTTTCCTGACAATTGAAGTCGCAATACTATCAAAGAGAACGCTTTTGAAAAATTGAGTCACTAATAAAGAAACACTTAACATGCCATATATACTGGGCGTTAAAATCTTAGCAAGTACAATAAATATGACAAACGTAATGACCTGAGACGCAGTATTATCCAGAATAGACCAGATTGCACCAGAAAGAATACTGGGCCTGCGGGCGTTTTCTTGAGATTTCAAGGTTACATCCTTTACATATCACTTGCATTTTGAAAGTATATCAATACCAGCCAGCAGACGTTCTACATTATTATTAAACTGATTATCCTCACTCAAAAAACCAGGCTGTTTTCTGGCAGCTAAGAGGATATTGGCTGCATTATCGATAAAGCGGTTATCAAGATTTAATTTAGCGGTTTTTTCAATAATTTGAATACCTTTATTAGGGATCCGGTATAAGGCAAGACGTGTCAGGTCATGATAGTGAGGCCACCATTTTTTATTCTTCAGCTCACGCTGTTTTTTAAAATAACTCACGGCATACTCAACGTCAGCATCAGGTAAATGGTATTTCTCGCCATAAACATATAAGCCCTTATCACGCATACACTCACGCAATGAACTGCTACCCAGAACAGTTGGCTTGTAAGGAAGATTTATTGTCTGAGTCCAGTCTAACCATTTGAATGTATTGATCTGTGAAGAAGTAATCAAAGGAACCCAAGGTACACGCATTGCATCTGCAATAATCGCAGCATGCATGGCATCCGCCAGCACCAGTTTGGCATTTCGGATTTTTTGAATAACAGTCTTCGCATCCGACTGTGGATTCACAAACTCAACCCCGGCCTGCTGACAAACCTTTTCCCACTGCCCCGTGACGAGCGCATGGTGATGAGGAACAAAAATCACCCCCTTACGTTCAGCTTCTGAGAGGGGTTTAAACTCGGCAAGCGTGTTTAACAGCGCGGCGCCATCGGTAATAAACTTGTCTTTCGGCAATCCCAAAATTTCAGCACTGAGCGGCCCCCTGACACACAGCGTTTCCCAGGAGTTGTCACCAAAGTTAGCCGGTGGATAGCCATAACCCACCCCGCTGGAGAAGACATACCACTTTTTAGCAGGCGGCATAGCGGAAGTAATAATGGTGCCAATACCGGATACCCTGACGTTCTCATTGTCATCAAAAAAGCCAGGAAGTAGTGCATCCCAAATCCATGCGTTAAGATCATCCCCAAAATTTCCATGCGCAGATTTATAATAGTAAATTTTCAATTTATCACCGGTTAATATTTAATGGCTGGCCGAGTAGAATATTTAACATCCTGGAATAGGATTTATCCTGATCAAATTCGTTATCAATTTTTTGTTTCGCATTACGACAAATATCCGGCAACACACCGGGATTATCGATTATTTCAGAGATGACACCTGCAATGCTGGCAGCATCATTTTCATTGACCAGAAAACCAGACACGCGATCTTCAATAAGCTCAGGGATGCCGCTGTGAAACGTCGATATCACAGGTATACCGATTGCCATTGCTTCCATCAGTGCAACCGGGATCCCTTCCATATCGCCATCTGACGCCGTGACGGAAGGTAGTAAAAACACATCCGAGTTATTTAAATATTCAGAGACAGTTTCTTGCGTCTGCGCACCTAAAAAGGCAATTTTGTCACCCAGCCCAAGATTGGCGACCTGAGATTCAAGTTCTTTGCGCAGGGGCCCGTCCCCGATAATGGTGTAATCAAAGTCAACGTTTTGCTGTTTCAATAACAGGCAGGCATTTATAGCGACTGAGATGCCTTTTTTTTCTGTGAGTCTGGCGATAGATAATAATTTAACGGGGTTATTAAGATTGGTTCTGGGTTTGAATGGGAATCTGTTTACAGCAATACCCATTCTTATCACATGAATATTATTATCATGACCCGACATTGATTTTATTTTATTAGCCCATAACTGACTCACAGGAAAAATAAAATCTGCGCTATCAAATAGCTTTACATAATCCTCATGAAATAAATTTAGAATACGGGCTTGAGAAATATCATTGCCATGGAAAACGGCGGCTAATTTCCCTCTAAGAAAACCCAGATTCCTTAACTGATTAGCCAGAGCAGCTGTGGTGCCAAAATGTGAAATAATGACGTCAGATTCAATTTTTTTTTCATTTCTGGAAAGGATCTGCGGTAGTAGCAATGTTTTTGCGTAATAACCGTATTTTTTAACATTAATACTTTTAATGGCAGAGTAATTAAAGACCGCAGGGGCCAAGGATTTTATTCGTCCAAATACCCTGGCAAATTTTCCATGCGGTTCACTTTCTAGCAGATATTGTGTTTTACTCAACAAGTCGAATTCTTTAATAACTTTGTGTTCTATGCCCGAATCGCCGGGAAAAACAGAAGCAATTCTAACATCACATCCCTGATTAATGAAATAGGCTATCTGATTGAGTATAAATGTTTCCGATAAGACAGGGAATTTATACACAAAAAACAATACTTTCATAGCGCCTCTTTATTTTTAATAAAATCCATCTTTTATAACCAAGAAATATTTATCACCAGATTTTAATTGCAAATTTTTCACAGCAACCAACGATCTATTTTTTAAATTAGGGTTGAAAATGTTATCTTTGATTACCGGCTGCTTTGACATATTTCGTCCAGTCACTACAAATGCATAAGCTGAAAAACCAGTAAATGTATTCTTTTGCATCTCAACTTCGTCAGAACTACCATGCCCAGAATTTATTGTGAATATTGCGCTATTCCTGTTTCCAGCGCTAAGTATACTTATTTCGTTTGAAGTCATACTTAAACTATTAAAGTTTTGAAATAGCGTGCTATTAACATTGTATTTATCAGAGTGATAGATGAATTTATTATCTGTGAAAACGACTTTATTCAATCCGTTTAGCATCCCCATATCATTTGAAAAAGATTCAAATCTGTTATTTTTAAAAATAACAACAGCATCACTCTTATTACTGGCTCTGGAAGCGAAACATCTCATCGACTTATTTGAAGAATTTTGCGCAGTAATACTGTTGTTTTCAAAAATAATGGGGCCAATCAAATGAGGATCAAGATTGCCATAAATCATGCATGCACCGACATCTTTCAAATAATTTATTTTTTTGGTGCCTGCGCGATTCAAATAATCCCCTGCCCTGACAACGATATTATTCTTATGAGTCAGGTTTCCCATTGGGACGTTAAATCTCTTCAACTCGGGTCCTGTCGCAAAAACGGCTAATTCACCATTTGTACAGAACTTTATGGTATTACCATCTGAAATGCAGTTATTACCCCCCTCCCAGTCAAGACCCACATCAGAGCAATCATGGATAAGATTTTTTGCTGCATATACATTTTGAGCGCATGCGCTCCATATACCACCTTTTACCTGTGATATTTGATTTTCATTTATTTTTATGTTTTTCGAAAGCCACAACTGAATACCATGATATGAGGTTGAAATACTATTACGTGCATAAACACAATCTTTACTCATATAATCTAATATGGCCTGGCCTTTACCATTAGAAATCCGACAATTTTTAATCGCGACATTAGTTTTCTTTTCTACTAGAAAACCATTGTTTCTAAAACCACCACCATTAATGATAACCCCATCAATATCGCAGTTATTACCTACTTCTAAAGTTTGCCCTTGATTATTTTGGCTTCGTTCTGGATCGTGATTAACGTCGCTGATCGCGTAAATTACCGCTCCTTCCGAAGCAGACAGACGAGTATCATCAGCTAACCTGGCCATACCACTCGTGAAAATACTCACATCGATAATTTTTTCAAGTTTGCATTTCAAGAAATCCTTGAAAGCCATGGTATTATCTCCGGGTTTTCCATCCATACCATAATCGCTGGCACGAATTTTGTTACCCGCTACAATACGTTTTATTCGTTCGCCACTGCTATTAATAAAGCAATATCCTCCATCATCAGGACTTTGCTTATCTGCGAGGTCAACTTTGAATGTTCCGCCACCTTTCCCAGACCCATTAGAGTATTCAGCCAGATAAATTATCTGTCCTTCCTTGACTGAGCTCAGATTGCGTAATGCGGTGACGTTGGCACATTTTATGTCGACGCTACTGCCAGTTTGGCTGGCAAATACTCGCCCCAGCCCTCCTAATACTGGGTAACATAACGCAAATTTTATCAATCCTCTTCGATTTATACCCGCAGACATAAGTTATGGCCTCTGGTTTAACGTTCTGACTGTAAAAAATAGTTATGTTTCGATATTAAGCATAGCAATGCCAGGAAGAAAGGGAACAATGCATTTACAGGGAAAACCACTTCTAGCGGAAGGTTAATTCCACCAATAAACACAGAAAAGCAGAAAGTCAGAGCACAAAGCCCCAGGATATAAGTCGGATCATTTTTGATATATCTGAAGTGCTTCTTATATGATTTCAAATGTTGGCTAAATCGGTAAAGAATAGTGATGACCATGCCATACATAGCCAAAGTAACTATTATCCCAAAATTCAATAAAATATTAACATAGGCGCTTTCTGCAATCCAGCCGGGTGGATTCAACCCCAGGACATCAGGAATACCTATATTACTTAACGCGCTAAATAAATTGGCATGCTGATCAATTGAACCTTGTTTAGTAGAAAGGATGTTCTGAAGAATAGGCAATTGAGATAATAACATAATACCAATTACGCCAAAAACAAGCGAGAACCATGCTGTTACCAGTTTAGTAAAGCTAACAGGCATGCTAAGAGTCATCACAACAACAATCGCCAACATCACTGATGCCATGCCGGTAAAACTTATGGTTAACAATAAATTAATGGCATATAAAAGATAAAATATTGTTTTCTTATATCCATAGTAAGACATACCAACAAAATAAAGTGCAGCCAAAAGAAAAGCATAACCATTAGGATCATCTTGCAATGAACCAAACCGTACTGAAACACTCCCCGCATAGGCAAGTGCAGGTAATCTGTTAAAAAAGTAGAACAATAAATATTGAATTAAATCATAAAACAAGAAAATCCAGGCAGAAATTTTTACTATATTAAATATTTTATTAAAAAGTTTCTCACGATCATACTGGCCTATCAATATAAATATAAAGACCGGGAAAAAGCACACTGCTTCAAACGCATAGGCATCCCGTGATAGAACAGTAACAGACATAGCATATAAGCAAAATAGCATTGACAAAATAATATAAATTGAATCATTTTTTCTGTCTTGTCGCACTGCAACAGAAACACCATAGGGCTTTACTTTGTACTTATACATTGCCAAAACAAAAAGCATTAAACCAAAAGTAGCAAAAATAATAATATACTTTCCGCTTGATAGCCAAAGAGGTGTATCAGAATAAGTTGGTGATGTCCTTGCATTGTTTATTTTAAAAATATACCTGTAAAAATTATAATAAAATACAGTGAAAAGGTAAAAAGTAACCAACTTAATCATAATATTCTCTGGTATTCATCATGATGGTATGGAAATAATTAATGATTCTTCAGTTAGCCTGTGAGTGCCCCAATCTTAAATCGCTGATATTGCATCTTTAATCTTATTAACTGTTTTATCCCATGTGTATAATTTCACATGTTCCAAACCTTTCTCGATCATATGCTGTCTCAATTCAATATCTAAAAATAACTTACTGATTGAGTCCGCTATATCAGCAACATTTGTTGGGTCAACCAGTATTGCTGCATCACCTGCAATTTCCCCCAGTGAGGTTGTACGGGATGCAATAGTTGGAACACCGCAAGCCATCGCCTCAATAACCGGAAGCCCGAACCCTTCATAAAGAGAAGGCATAATGAGTCCCGTCGCGCCACGATAGTAAGAAGGTAGTTCATCATCTCGTATAAAACCGGTAAATCTCACACGATCGTTAAGGTTGAGCTGGCCGATAAGTTCAGACAATTCAGGTGTCGTATTACCGGATAACAATAACACGGTATCACTACCCGTATTAGCCTGCGCAAAAGCCTGTATCAGGCGCACTTCATTTTTATGAGCCTTCCGGTTGCTGACACAAAAAAGATATCTGTAGCCCGGGCTATATGGTTTTACATGGGGAGAAAAATC
Source organism: Rahnella sp. WP5 (assembly GCF_000745615.1). NCBI lineage: Bacteria > Pseudomonadati > Pseudomonadota > Gammaproteobacteria > Enterobacterales > Yersiniaceae > Rahnella > Rahnella sp. WP5. The sequence goes on from NZ_JQJR01000006.1 coordinate 61,385, forward strand.
ATTGGAAACACCATTACCCACAACGACCACTTTAGATTTTTCCACACCTGACCATTCGATAATTCTTTTTTTAGAAAACTCAGAGACAGTAAAGATAACTAATGCTTTTTTACAGCCTCTTTTGAGAATTATATTATAATAAATCCTTTTGAGCAGACTCGAGTTACCTGGCATATCTATATGATTTAAATCGTGTATCGTGATGATAGATCGACTTGCTGCGACATAGGGTGCATTGAATCCCGGAGTAAAAAAAATGTTCTGATTAAATATAAGCGCCCGGGCCGTAATTAACACATCAAAAATACTGGTCGGCTTTATTTTAGAATTTAAATAGTTATTAAACTTTAATCTTTTGGTAATCTCTGTGGAAAAACGCCCAATGCCATGACTTCCTTCCCAACGCTGATCATAAGTAATTTTCTTCACCGATCCCCCTTTTACCTATAAATCTTCACATGAGTAACTCAGACCATTTATTTATTATATTTTCCGTTCTGAATTCTTGTAATTTGAAGTTGAATTCAATTTCACCGTTCACAAACTTATTGATTATCTGAACAAGCCCGACTTCATCATCAAATAAAAAATCTTTATTATCTGTCAATAACTCTGGGATCCCACCGACATTCTTTCCTGCCACCGGAACATGTCTGCCCATGCTTTCAATCAAAACACGTCCAAAAGGTTCATTCCATTTCGAGGGCACAATCAGCAAATCGACACTGTCGAGAAAATCATTTGCATTCCTGTTACCCAAAAAATGACATTTTACACCGAAGGAATTCGCCAATATTTTCAATTCTTCTATATATTTTTCATCGCCAGTTCCTGCTATATGAACCTCAATCTTACCTTTCAGTTCTGCGCTAATTCTGGAAAGTGCATTGAAGATAATATCGATACCTTTCGTTTTATGTACTCGCCCCAAATAACCTATTTTAATCGTGCCCTGCTTGAAACCATTATAAAGTCGCTGGTCAATAACAGCTCCAAGGCAGATATTGTATATGACATGTTTTTTAGCTGCTGAAAAATACCCATACTTAAGATGTTCATCAACAACAAAATGGCTAATACCTATAACATCATCAACGTATTTCGAATTGTGTTTTTTGGGTAGAGTGATAGTTTCACAAAGTTTACACCTGGAATCGCAATTATCTTCTTTAAACATATTTGCATTAGGGCAAAGTAGTGAGTAACTTCTTAATATATGTACAGTTCTTATCTTATTACTTTTTGCAACCTTCCATATTATAGATGAAATATCTTCTATGGTGCTGGTGATCAATACGTCTGGCTTTACCTCAGCAAGGATTTTCTTTAATTCCCCTTCGATAAATATATTATTTGAATCAATCAGGTGCCAGGCGATTTTTTTTACCGGCCCAACATCTGCATTCTTGAAAGACCAATAAACATTTTTATATTTTATTCTATGAACTAATACTCCCTCAACATTTTCTTTTTTATTACTGTCACTTATTGTAAGTACCGTGACATCGAAACCTAATTTAACCAGAGTTTCAGAGAGTGTTTTTGTCGATATTTCGCCGCCCCCTGCAATATCAGGATAGTAAGCTCTGCATGCTATTAATATTTTCTTCATTACTCGAGACCTACCTCTTATATTAAAATGCAAGCATTGCTCAATAAAAATTAATTTCATTTAACAGCTTGCATAAGAGATCATGCACGGGGATTTTTATTATCTGAATAATCGTATCCATAATGGTTGTAGCCATAGCCATAATAGCTGCTAGCTTTTTTGATTATCCCATTAAGGATGCAACCTTTAATCGTGACACCACTTTGCTCAAATCGTCTCGCACTTACTTCAACTTCTTTAATTGTATTTTGTTCAAATCGGGCAACGAGAAGTGTTGTCCCGGCATGACGTCCAATGATAGCGGCATCTGTAACGGCCAGGATAGGTGGGGTATCAATAATGACTAAATCATACTTCGCCGAAGCCCAGTTAAGCAATTCCTGGAATCTTGCGTGCATCAACAATTCTGCTGGATTTGGCGCTACCTGCCCACGGGAGATAAAATCGAAGTTGGCACTTTTGATGTTCTTTACACCGCTTTCAAAGCTTATGCTCGATGAAATCAGATCTGAAAGCCCCATTTCATATCCAACTTTTAGCATCTTATGAGCAATACCTTTGCGCATATCCCCATCAATTAATAATATTTTTTTATCTGCCTGAGCCATAACAGCAGCCAGGTTAGCACTGACAAAAGATTTACCCGCTCTTGGACTTGGCCCTGAGATCATCAATATATTATTGGTAGCTTCGAGCATAGCGAAATGAAGACTTGTCCTCAAACTCCGCAACGCCTCGATTGAAATATCCGCAGGGTTATCCACCGCCAGGAAACTGGTATTATCTTTATTCTTACCTTTAACTTTTTTCCCAGTGTTTATTACTGAATTTTTCAACAACCAATCTGAGCTTGGGATACTGGCATAAACGCTGATACCCAGATTTTCAAGCTGCTCAGGAGATTCAATGCCTCTGTGGAAAAATGCCTTAAATAAGATCACACCCACGGAGATAAAACCACCCAAAATAAAGCTTATTGCAACAATTAACGCTTTTTTTGGCTTAACGGGGATGGGATCCGTGACTGCATGGTCAATGATCCTCACATTGCCTATTGCACTCGATTTTGCTATTTCCAGCTCTTGCTGTCGATTTAATAACTGCATATAAACAGCTCTGCCAGAATCAACATTTCTGCTCAACCGCACGACTTCCTGCTGGGTGGACGGCATAGCTGAAACCTGCTGATTCAGACTCAAACGGTTTTTCTCGAGAACTTTTCTCTTTTCCAACAACGCTTTGTATTTAGGATTTTCTTTTGTATAGAGTTGTGAGATTTCGGCCTCACTAAATGTCAACTGATTAAGTTGATTATCAACATTGACAATCTGATCTAATACTGACTTCGCTTCCAAAGAGAGATCTATTGAATCTTGTTTCTTGCGATACGCATTCAGTTTATCTTCTGCATCATCAAGGTCTGAACGCACCTTAGGCAATTGTGACTGCAAGAACTCCAGACTTTTAGCATCTTGCGCGGCTTGTCTGGCGATATTTTGTGCCAGATAGTTTTGAGTAATACGATTGAGAATCGCTGATATTTGTGCACGATCTTCACCCGTCAGAGTCAGTGTTAACATGCCTGAATCTTTACCCTGGTCAACTACCAGAAGATTTTTTTGTAATTTCTCAATCGCGCTCAATTTGCTCTGATAAGTAATTGTAAAAGAGGTACCTGGTTCCGCAACTATCTCATCGACGAGTATCGTGACCTCAGGTTTTTCTAATACCTTCCCTGTTTGTCCGGAAAATGAGAAAGATTTTCCTTCGACTTTGAAATTATTTTTATCGATGACCGTTAAAGTCACTTCTTGTTTATCACTCCCAATTTGGGGAATATACAGTTTTGTGACTTTAAGACTTCCCGTTTTTGCACCTGTCAGACGGGCCCATCCTTGTCCGAAGAGAGGAAAATAGTTTTGTTGGATCTGAGCCTGTAAATTGAGATCATCAACGGTTTTTCCCAAGATCATACGCGATTGTATTAGCGCAATCTCCGGTTCTGATTGCGGTTGAGCCTCAGGAAGAACCTGACTCAGATTTTCCAGCAAAACATTCCCTTGCTTTTGTTCAACTTGTACTAAAGCATCAGCCTGAAAAACAGGAGTTGAAAAGAGAACATATAGAATAGCAATAATCGTGAATATCCCGGTGATGCTAATAATCAATTTTTTATGATCTAAGAGCTCACCAATAATCAGGCCCAGTTCAATTTCATCTGAGTCAGGAACAGTAGGTTTTTTTGTGAATGCCGATGTCATGCAATAATTTCCTGAAGGTTATCCATTTAGTTTTTCAACCCAGCGAAGGCAGGCTTGCTCAATGAGTTGGTACACATATTCGAATGCCTCATGGCTCTTACGGTAAGGGTCCGGAATTTCTTTCTGTTCTAACCAATATCCCAAAAGAAAAACCTTCCCTCTTGCTTCTGGTGATATGCCACTAATAAATTCGATATGCGACTTTTCCATTACCAGAATCAGGTCATATTTCCGACCAAGTGATGACTTGAATTGAGTTCCTTTATGCCCGTCAAGAGATACTCCATGTTCCTGCGCTACAGCGATAGCCGATGCATCTGCTTCATGGTCCACTAAAGCGGCAATACCTGCCGAGTCTATTTTCTTCTCTGGAATTAATTTCCGTAACAATCGTTCAGCGAGGGGGGAACGGCATATATTGCCGGTACATACAACCAGGACGGAGTCAAACATAGTTAGTTCCAGTTATGGATATAACGAACCGCTTCGATCGTATTATGTACACCGGAGATGGTCGGAACGATTTGAGATATCACGCGGTTCCAGCGGACAACCGGTGCGGCGGTAACATAAACAATATCGTACGGCTGTAACTGGAATTCAGTACTCATCACCATTGCGGAGGCATCTTTAGCATTCAGCTGATAGATATTGGCGATTTTCCCCTGTTTATTATCCTTAATCTGGCGGATAACAAATATCCCCGACGCATCCGACATAACCTGTGAAACGCCGTCGGCATTACCTAATGCTTCTGCCAGCGTCATTCCGCTGCGATCCATTTTAAGCGTGCTCTGTTTCCCGACTTCACCCATGACGAATACTTTCAGGTCATCATTACGTGGTACGTAGAGAATATCGCCCGGAAAGAGCAACTGATTTTGGGTTAAATCCCCTTTCTGCATCAATGCTTCAAGCGAGATGCGACGATCCTTCCCGTTATGAGTTAATACGACATTACGCCAGTCTGCGTCCGGCGCCAGCCCGCCCGCGGCATTGATGGCATCAATAACAGTGAGAGGGATATTGGTAATCGGCTGCTGGCTCGATTTCACAACCTCGCCACTGACATAAACTTTTTGTGAGCGGAACGACGCGACGCTGACATCCACCTGCGGACTTTCAATGTACGTCGCCAGACGGCTGCTGATCTCCTCACGAACCTGAGAGACAGTTTTCCCCGCCACGGCGACTTTACCTATGTATGGGTAAAATATCGTGCCATCGGTATTCACCCAGTTACCCGTATCACTGGCACTGCGGTACTGACCTGCCGGGGTGGTCAGTTCAGGATGATCCCACACCGTAACCATCAGAACATCACCGGAACCAATGCGGTATTGGTAGTTTTGCAGTTGCATATCCAGCTCTGGATTTGGCCGTGCCTGAGCAACGATCGGACGCAGCTGATCCACCAGGCCGGGCGTCATCGGGTACACGTTAACTAATTTATCAATGTCATAATTGCTATCAGTAGGTTGAACAACATCTTTGTCCATGGTACTTAACGACTGCCCTGGAATAACCGTACATCCGCTCAGTAGCAAAGCCCCGAATAATGCAGAAATCTTAAACGTTTTATTTTTCATAAAATCCATATCATGTGGTTCAACAGAAATTGATGTTGGCCATGACGCTAATAACTAGCAGCCAATACATGAGGGTGATGCATTATTTAAATAACTGTTAATAAGCACCGTCTTTTCTAAGCACAACACTTACTGTTTTAAATAAGATGGCAATGTCATTCCACATCGACCAGTTTTTTACATACCAGGCGTCAAGATAGACGCGGGTCTCGTAATCCACATCACTGCGACCACTCACCTGCCATAATCCGGTCATTCCCGGTTTGCTCAGCAAGTAATAATCCACCTCATCACTGTAACGCTCCAGTTCAGCGTTAATAATAGGCCTCGGACCAACAAGGCTCATCTCTCCTTTTAATACATTAAATAACTGCGGCAATTCATCCATGCTGGTTTTACGCAATAAATGTCCGATGCGCGTAATACGTGGATCGTTTTTCAGCTTAAATGTCTCATCCCACTCAGCGCGTGCTTCGGGGTTATTTGCCAGCAATTCCTCAAGCACTTCCTTGGAATTGATTACCATTGAGCGGAATTTAAGACATTTGAAAGGACGGCCGCCTTTACCAATACGCTCATGACCATAAATTGCCGGGCCGCCATCTTTCCTCACTTTGAAGCTGATATACAGCAGCAGCGGAGACAATATGGCAATAATCCCCAGTGAAGCCACAATATCGAAAGCACGTTTCAGGAAGCGTGATGACCATTTCGCCAGGTTCTGATGAACACGTAAGATCATCACTTCATGGCTGAAAATAAACGACATATCCGTACTGTCGAGCGGCATGCCGCGCAGGGTCGGGATCACTGAGACATAACGGTAACCGTGGATCATAAACACCCGCAGCCAGTAGTTACGGATATCGCTCTGGTGTGCTTCCACGGCGACAATAAACTGGGTTTTCTTGTCGCACGGGGTTAATAACCACAGGTCATCGCAGAATATGATCGGAATGCCATCAATGCTGTCCCCCGGCTTGTCAGTCAGTTCGCTGGAAATAAATCCGGTGACGTTCAGCCCGAGATTCTTTTCGCTTTGAATCGCTTTGTAAGCCTCGTGAGCATTTTTACCGGTACCAATAATAATGGCATCGCGTTGCCAGATACCCAGAACCGTTAATACACGCTTAGTCATCATGCGGGCACAAGGTACAAATATCAGCACCAACAGCCAGGTGAGGATCCACATATAACGGGAAAAATTCCACTCCGCGAAAGCCATCACCGCGATCTCAATAACGGCAAAAATGACCAGCGTGCGTAAAATTTCTTTCAGTTCAAACCAGAAGGTTTTGCGGTAGTAATAATGCCGCAAGCGCATGGAGAACCAGCCAACACAACAAAATGCCAGCGTCCAGTGTAATAAAACCAGGGCAGTAACATGTTGAGCGGGAATATAGTCATCAAACTCTTTGAGCATGAAGCTCAGTAATATTTTAGCGACATAAATCGACAGGGTAAAACTGACGAAATCCGAAAGAGCAAGAAACAGGCTTGAGTAAAAATTTCTGGTGAGAAATGTCATATTTCCCTCACAACAAGTATCAAAAATAATTATTACCTGAGGACATCAGGTTAATAGGCTTATAATAATGGACTTCATTAACTGTCTCCTGACATGCTGACATATCAGAAAAATAATAAATAAGTCATTTTGTAGGTGCCTGACTGTTGCAGTCAGGCACAACCTTTCATTAAGGCAACTGCGGTGTATCTCTGTCTGAAGTAATACCGTACAAGCCGTACTGTCTGCCCAGCATCTGGCCACCATCACGCGTCAGTGGTGTCCAGCTGACGGTTGGTGTACTGCGTGTCGGTTTGACCGTCAGCAAGTCCAGCGGAACAGAGATGTAGAAACCTTTAGTAAAGGAGCCTTCACCGTATTCCTGTTTAGAGACATTCGTCAGCGTCGCATAGGCTCCCACGGTGACACCGCTGTCAAAGCGTTTGGAGAGATCCAACGTGCCGCCTTTGTCTTTAGCCAGATATTGCCCGACACTCATTTTCACCAGCACATCATCCATAAATGCCGGCCGCCAGTAGGCTGTCAGGTTGCCGGTCGCGGCTTTGTAATCGGTAAAACGCATCATGTCGTCCCAGTCGCGCTGTTTGACATAGTTAGCATCAATACCCAGTGCCCAGTCAGAATCCAGTGGCCGGTAGAGCACTTCGCCCCCGACGCCGCCGTACATCATCTCCAGATAACCGCCATAAAGCTGTCCGTAGAAACCGTTGCCCAGATAACGGAAGTAGTTGGCTTGCAGGTTATTCACATAGACATCGTTCTGAACGTATTCACGGATATGCGTTCGTACGCGTGGCAGAGAAGAGTCATTACTGACGCCGTCATAGCGGAACTTATCGTAGTTATTGGCAACGTTGCCAAACACGCCGCCATCGACAAGCAGGTGATCTGTCAGCCAGTAGTTGGCATCCGCCAGCACCCCGATCTGATACATATAAAAGTTTTCAGGGCCGCCGACGGATTGTCTTAATACCGGCGACAGGCTGTAATTAAACCGGTCCTTGCCGATAAAGAATCCCTGACCAACATCCGTGACCGGTTCAATCCGTTGCTGGTTCAGGGACTGTTCCTGCCCCAGGGGATAACCCTGTTGCTGCTGACGCAGGCTCGCCACACGGGTACGTGTGGTGACCATCGGCATACCAAAGCGGTTTTGGGTAACATCCAGTGTGTCGACATTCTCCGGCAGATTATTCAGCATGATGAGATTGGCACGCTCTACGCCTTTGGACGTATTGCGATATTTATCCTGCTGACCCGTAACGTTGAGGGTGTCGTCACGGATGTCGATACGCGGTTCGCTAAACCCGGCATTGCCTTTCAACTGAGCCAGTTGCCCGGTCGCGACGCTGTAATTAACCATTCCCGCACTTTGCGGCTGCGGCTGATAGGCAGGAACCGGATCATCAATCTGATGAGGAACCCAATCGTTCATGTTACTGCGCAGGGTAAACCCGAACATAAAGGTATTGCCACGCTCGTAGCTGGCGTTGACATCCATCCAGCTTGCCAGGCGATAAACAGCACCGAAGTTAAACTTACTGTTCTGTTTTAGTGCCCCGGCAAAATCATCGCGGTAGTTATTACCATCGTATTCCATCTTCAGGCGCAACGGCTGCCAGGGGGTCTGATACTCCACGCCGCCGAATACCCCCGCAGGGCCGCGGAACATATCATTGAGTGAAATATCGCCGGTGGAATGGCTTTGCGCGCGGGTACAATATTTATCGCTGGCTTTGCAGAAAGGGTTCGTGATATTGCCGCTGTTGCCGATATAACCCCAGCCTACCCCCAGCGTGAAATCTAGCGGTCCGGCCGCTTTACTGGCGACCAGATATTCACTGTCAAACAACCCCGTGCCGCCGATATCGCGCTTGCCCAACGCGACCTGCGGAAGATAGTAACCCTCTTCCCACAGTCTTAATTTCACATCGAAAGACTTGTCTTTATAGGTTTGATTGCCGCTGAAGTTCGGATCACTACTGTAAAGCCGGTCACGCACGTCGGTATAACGCAACGTGGTCTCCAGCCAGGGAAACAACGCCATCGAGACCGAATAAAAACGGTAGGCATCATTATCGCGGTAGTTGGCACTGAACTCCCCTTCTTTGGGGACCCGCGCCGTCGGTGTTTGTAAAAGTCCCGCGCCACCGAAATCGGACTGTGAAGGACCAAGGGGTTCATCATACGTTTGCGCCCGGACGGAATTAGCGTAAACCACGGACACAGCAAGCAGGCTGAGAAGATATTTTGGTTTCATCATTCAGGGATCCGGTGCGCCAAAACAGAGACGATGTGCTGATTAAGGTTTTTAAACTGGCGCGGCAGCGTCCAGTCAGAAAAACCGACCCAAATGATACTGCCCGGCTGGGCTTCAGCGTGGCGATAATTCCAGTACGCGACCGGCGCGACCCGGATGGTTCCATTGGGATCAATCACCACGGCTTCATTCAGATTGGCACCAGAAAGAAATTGATGGTCTGCGAGATATTCACGAATCGTACGACCTGCAACCCACGGCTGTTTTCCCGCACCACTCACCGCCCCCAGCAACAACACGCTGTTGGGACGCGTTGCGGTATAGACGCGATAATCCCCTTGTAACTGGCGGTTAGCGGCATTGTTGTTGAGGATCAAATCCGCATCCATCGGGGTAAACTGACGACCGGTAACCTGCAACCCCTGCAACTGCTGAATGACGCGGTTAATGGTCTGCTGCGTATCACCACTCTCCGTGGCACGCCAGGCCTTGAGCTGGTTCTGCATGGACAGATACTGTTGCTGCGCCTCAGGCGTAGCGGCAGGCACAGCAATCACGGTACCGGGCGACCAGGATTGGCGGATCAGATCGGACTCCGCCATCATCTGGCGCATATCTTTAATATGGCTGAGTACCTGGGCAGGCTGCCCCTGAGAGGCGCTGGTGTAAACGGCCACGTTGCCCTCGGAAAATGCCATCCCCGGCAAGGCGCTAAAAATGAATAAAAGCGTTTTTATTTTCATGCTGGTGGGATCCCCGCATTGGCAGGTTTGAGCAATGTCATACTCACCGGCATATCTGCTCCCAACCTCTGATTGCTCTTGAGCACTAATCCGCTGTGCGGATCTACCCAGAAAGTGTTTTGCCAGCGGTCACCCGTGGCCTCAAGCGTCACATCCTCGCGCCACACCTGACAGGCGACGACTCTTCCGGGAAGTGTCAGGGTTTCGTCGTCCTGACGGCTGAAACGGGATGTCACAACGGATGACAATGGCTGCCGGTTCTCCGTCCAGCGCATCAGACGTGTCCAGCTCGCCCCTTCACGCAAACTTGCTGCATGCAACAGCGGGTCTTGTTGCAGATTGGTGACTTCCAGCAGATCCCCTTGCGAATAACCGGTCGAACGGACCAGGCGACCATTTTGGGTAATAAATACGACCTGGTCGCCGGTACTCCATTTTTCAAAGCCATCCTGGAGATAACCGACCACAAAGATTTGCGCAGACGTAGGCAGTTTTAAATAAATGCTGCCGTAAGGAATAGCGGCAATTCTTTGGGGTGGTACCACAACATCCTGCGGCCCTTTAACGGCAACCTTAAAAGTATCAACCAGACTGTTTTGCGAAGGGGAACATGCTTGTAACAAGAGGCAGAGGAACAATAAGGAATAGCGCACAAGTGATTCCCTATATCTTTATTATCATGTGGGAAAATAACCACACGGATGTGTGGTTATAATTAAGTGACTTATTAGCGTGAGGTTGTGGTGGTAGTTGAGGTATTGGTGTTGCTGTTACCATCACTATCATCGTTACCTACAGCAATCAGACCTGCGGCTAATATTGCGCCGCTGGTACCGACCACTGCCGCCACTGTTTCCCCTGAGCTGAGTTCAGCAGCAGATGTTGTCTGCGAATATAGGGGCAGCAGCATCAGGGCAATAACAGAAAACATAAATTTTCTCATAATTACTCCTCTTCAATTGACAAACGAATTGTTCACCCAATAACCAATGGGCCCTTTGAGTATATCAATAGAAAATAATTATTGTACAATTTAAGACCGGTATATATTTTAGCTATGCTACCGCCCCTGGTTTACGGCCACCAATTTGCCAAACGATAATTCCGGTAATAATTCGCACAGGTTCCCCTCGCCAAAAATAGGTCAGGCGATAGGTTCCCGTACATTTAAAATAACCGCAGTAATTAGCTATTCGTGCTTATTACAGCGTTATTTTAAAAGTCATTTTTTTCAAAAAAATGACTGTATTAATTCATCCTGACTATAAGGCAGCCATAACGCACCTTGCATAGCAAGAATATCACTGCCGCTTAAGTACTCAATATGCTGCGAATTCTCGACACCATTGATAATAATGCCACGGCAATAGGGCCTGAGATGGGCGATCACTTTTCTTAGAGATTGAGTTCCCTGGTGTTGCCAAAAAAAGGTCTTACTGATTTTTATATATTCAAACTTTTCGCTCATCACCAGCGTAAGACTGGTGTTACCTGCGCCAAAATTATCCAGCCATAAAGGGCAGCATGCAGCTAAAGACTGAAGCACAGGGCGTTCCTGCCCGGCATTGAATTCGTGAAAATCCTCACTCACCTCCAGTCTTATATATTTGTGCTGCTGTAAAACCTTTTGTATCGCCTGATTGCTGGCAATATGCACCGCAATCTCATAGTCAATATTGATCGACAATAAAAAGCCGTTGGCGACAAAGATACTTTCATTCACACAGGCTGTCGTGACCTGCTCAAAGAAGTCCTTGACCTTCTCTTCAGCAGAAAGAGGTAATGCGTAATCCTCTGAATACTCGTTGCTTTCCTTTGTGTTCTTTTTCTTAACCAGCTCAAAACCAAGTATCACTCCCGAGACGGACACAATGGGTTCATACAGGAAGCCAGGATGACTTCTTTTGAGTGATCGCATTTCATACCCCTGAAAAAATAGCAACGTCTGTCGCGGACCTGCACGGTGCAAGGTCAGCTTAAAAAATATTTTTGTTATCTGACAATTCTGTTACCCACGGCGTGTTTGTGCAAAAAGAACAAAGCTGAACTGCTGCTGGCATCAACGCCTATTTTTCTTAATGAGTTGCATTTATGAACACTAATCGTTTTAACACTGAGCTTTAGAATATTTGAAATGCTGGTGACAGACAGACCAGACATCATCATCACCAAAACTTTTTCTTCCATTTTTGTAATATTATAATTGAATTCTTCCTTGTTAATCGCGCTGCCCTGAAGCCGGATAAATTGCTCAACTGATCTCTCGACATCAACCAGATCACTCTTCTTCTTAAGGAACTTGAACTCCTTTTTCAGTAAAAGCTCGAGCATTAACATATCAACGGCTGATGACACAATCAGAATTCTCTCCGGGTCCAATATATTCAGATTTTCTCTTAAAAACTCATAACACCTGTGGAAGCCACCGCCTGAAGGATCGATGATCAAGTAATCTTTCGCAAACAAGTTCATCCCTTCGTTCTGGTCAAATGGGATGACATTGTCTACGTAAGGCAGCTTCTTGGAGATTATTTCTTTCAACGCCAATTTAGTAAATTGGCACTCACTCCAGATTATTACCCGAGGCATTGGGCCGCCTAATTATGTGGTTTTAAAAACGCTCAAATTCTGCCTCGTTAATCCGGGGAAGAATAAAGCACTCTCAGAAAGAGATAAGAAAAAAGAATGTTTAGATCCGCTCTAAATCATATTTAAAACTTTTCAGTATCTGTACGTAGAGTAATACGCAGCCGAAACTCTTCAAATCGTTTTTCTCGCTCATAATAACACCTAACAATAGGTTTGACCGATCGATTTACACTTTCTTATCGTTAAATGCATGCCTGTTTTCTAGGCGCATTCTTACAATTATTCCTAATTAGTAATCAAAATGTGACGTATACGACGCTTTTAAGGTTAAGCGCTCCCAAAATCTAAGAACTATCTCAGTAAGAATCTCTCTCATTTAAACAACTCCATTAACACACTTAACTGTCTGTATTTTTGTTTTAAAACAGGATTTTTCACTTTTTTAAGTGTGATTTCAGATTTTGCTTTTTACGAAAACTAAACATTCAAATTTCATTATTGAGTCATTATCTGAAAAACCGCTCAAAAAAACTAACCTATTGCTCTTTTATACACATTTATGCATAGCGATTAACCGGGCCAGTAAACCCTAATTTACCCAAGAACATTCTTAACTCATAGGGCAAACAGAATTAATTCTTTATTTTCATGCAAGTAATAATAATTGTTTGATTATTCATATCTTCTAATACCAAGACTATTCTTATAAAAATGTCTTTTTAACGTAAATTCGTGCAGATAAATCAGGGTAATTAGCATTTAAATCATTGTGGCTATCAGATAACTCGGATAAATATTAAAAAGTAAATTTTTCAATATGTTGAATTTACAGACAATTAAGAGAGGTGAATGCGCAATAAAAAACCAGCCTTTCGGCTGGTTGATGTTTTTTATGCGGGCTGCTGAAGCGCGGGAAGGTGGGCGGGTGAGTATTTTCTCGGCGGTAATATACAGGCCCCTGAGAGGAAAATATCCCAGGGGCTTGCCTTAACTCGCTTTGCGCCAGCGGCGGGTCAGCACTTTTTCTATTTCAACAATCACAAACAGCGCCACACCGATTATCAGGCCGATGATCCAATAGATGAACGGCAGCGGACGCGTACCGAACAGCGTGTTCATCAGCGGCACATAGATAATGATCGCCTGCAACGCAAACAGCACCAGGGTGACAATCCAGATGCCTTTATTGTGCAGCAGACCGCGACTGAGCGAGAAGTTATCCGAATCGCGGCAGTTGATCATGTACACCCACTGCGCGGTAACCAGCGTCTGCAACAGCACGGTGCGGATGAATTCCGGCTCATAACCGCGCGGCTGTAGCCAGGCTTCCAGCATGAAGGCGCTGATGGAAATCAGCAATCCGACAAACGCCACGCGCCAGATGGCGTATTTATCCATGACGTGTGCGCTGACGTTACGCGGCGGACGGCGCATCACGCGGCTTTCAGCCTTCTCAAATGCCAGCCCGAAGGACAACGTGGCGGAAGTCGCCATGTTCATCCAGAGGATTTGCACGGGTGTTAACGGCAGCAGATTGCCCATCAGAATGGCGATAATGATCAGCAGCCCCTGCGCCAGGTTGGTCGGCATAATAAACAGGATGGTTTTTTTCAGGTTGTCGTAAACCCGCCGCCCTTCCCTGACCGCGTTGGCGATGGTGGCAAAGTTGTCGTCCACCAGAATCATGTCGGCAGATTCTTTGGTTACTTCCGTACCCTTAATCCCCATCGCAATGCCGACGTTGGCCTGTTTCAGCGCCGGTGCATCATTCACGCCGTCGCCGGTCATGCCGACAATTTCTCCGGTATCCTGCAACGCTTTCACCAGACGCAGTTTATGTTCCGGACTGGTGCGGGCGAAAATATCAAACTGCTTCGCCGCCGTTCTCAGTTGCGCGTCATCCATATGCTCCAGCTCATAGCCGGTGATGGAATTCTCGCTGTTACCGATGCCGAGCATTTTACCGATCGCCATCGCGGTTTCCTGATGGTCACCGGTGATCATCTTGACGCGGATCCCCGCCTGCTGACATTCGCCAATCGCCACAATCGCTTCCGGACGCGGCGGATCCATCATGCCCGCAATGCCGATCAGCACCATGCCGTGACTGAGTTCAGGATGATCGAGTGAAGCAACCGGTTGATCGACCGGCTTCCAGGCCGCGGCCACCATGCGCAGCCCTTCGCTGGCATATTGCGTGATCGCCGATTCCCAGTAGGCGTGATCCAGCGGCACCGCCCCTTCCGGCGTCTGCTGGAACTGACACAGTTTGAGCAGCACGTCCGGTGCGCCGGTCAGCATAATCTGCGACTGGCCGTTTGTCTCACCGGCCACCGCCATATATTTATAGAGAGAATCGAACGGGATTTTACTGCTGAGGTTAAACGGCAATTCTGGCAAATGCGCCTTGGCTGCCAGCACTTTCAGCGCCCCTTCCGTCGGGCCGCCGGTAATACCCCAGTGCCCCTGCGCATCCTGCGACAGTGTGCTGTCGTTACAGATATCTACCGTACGCAGGAACTGGGTCAGCAAAGGCGAAGAATCCGCAGGCAGCGGCGACGCCGAACCGGCAATGGAAAAGCTGCCCATCGGCTCGTAACTGTTGCCTTCTACCGTCCAGACATTATCCGCCAGAATCACTGCCTTGACGGTCATTTCGTTCATGGTCAGCGTGCCGGTTTTATCCGAGCAAATCACTGACATCGCGCCCAGTGTTTCCACTGTGGGCAGCTTGCGGATAATGGCTTTGGAACGTGCCATCGCCTGTACGCCGAGCGAAAGAATAATCGAAATGATCGCCGGTAACCCTTCCGGCACCGCCGCCACCGCCAGGCTGATCACTGACAGCAACAGCTCGGCAAACGGAATGTCGCGCAGCAGATAACCAAAAATCAGCAATGCCACCATCATGAACAGAATGATGACAAAAATGGATTTCCCCAGTTTATCTATCTGCACCAATAGCGGCGTTTTGTTGTCTTCAATGGAGGAGAGCATTTCATTGATATGGCCGAGTTCGGTCTGGCCGCCGGTGGCAAACACCACGCCGCTGGCGGTGCCGGAACTGACGGTGGTGCCTGAAAATGCGAGATTTTTACGGTCGCCGATGGATTTCTCACCTTCCAGCGCCCCGGTCTTTTTCGAAACCACGGTCGATTCGCCGGTCAGAATGGCTTCTTCGACACGTAAGTTATGCACGTCAATCAGACGTAAATCGGCAGGGATTTTGTCACCGGGGCGCAGCAGAACAATATCTCCCGGCACGATTTCATCGGTACCGACGGTGACCTGTTGTCCGCCGCGTAATACCAGCGCTTCACTGGAAAGCATATTCTGAATGCTTTTCAATGATTTCTCAGCATTATTTTCCTGGATGAAACCAATTAAGGCATTGATGACCGCCACACCTAATATCACCAGCGTATCAACCCAGTGCCCCATAATGGCCGTGACGACAGCGGCCGCTAATAATATATAGATAAGAATATCTTTAAAGTGCGAGATAAACTTAATAAACAGAGATTTACCTTCTTTTTGCGGCAGGACGTTAGGACCGTAATGGTGGAGTTTATTTTTCGCGTCTTCGGGTGAGAGCCCGTCAGGCCCGGACTGAAGTCCGGTAAGGCTTTCTTCTACGCTTTGCTGATACCACAGTGTTTCTGTTGTTTTATTCACGGAATATGGCGCTGGATTATTCATGATGCCTGACTCCTTGATCCCTGAAAGGGTTCATGAATGATGCGGGTAATGCAAGAATTGTGATGTTAATTTCTGGCAAGATACGTAAAGCTGTATAAACTATAATATACCGTGTTAAATAGTGTTAATTCCCGGCTTTGAAAAAACAATTAGATTAACAAAAACAACAGATAACCTGAGTCTCAATAAGAATAGGTCAGAGATATAATATATTGGCACAGCACATTAAATGTCCTTATATATTCTGTCTTAATTTATTATTTCGTGTGTTGTTTATGAGGGGAAGTATTATGGACATTCGTTTCTCTCCCGCTCTGCTCATCCTATTTCTGATAAGCGCCTGTGACCAGAAAGCCACGGATCCTCCCTCCCCGCCGCGACAGGTTAAAATTGCGACGGCAGAAGCCGCCAGCCCGCTCAGCACCCGCGTTTTTCCGGCGCGCATTTTAGCCGGTGATAACACCGACATTGCTTTCAAACGTGCAGGCCAGTTGCAAACGCTGGACGTCCGCGAAGGCGAAGCGGTAAAACAAGGACAAATTCTCGCCCGGCTGACCAACAACGATGCCCGTCAGCGCCTTAACGATCGTCAGAGCGCCGCCACGCTGGCGCAGCGCCAGTTTGAACGTTATCAGACGCTGGCACGGCGCAACGTGGTGTCGCAGGCCGAACTCGAGGTGCATAAAGCCAGCCGGGATTCCGCCGCTGCCGCACTGAAAATTGCGCAGGAAGAACTTAACGATCTGAACCTCACTGCGCCGTTCAGCGGCGTCATTGCGCGGCTGTCTGTGCGCAATCATCAGGTTGTTGCCGCCGGTCAGCCGGTGGCAACCATAAGCCGTTCCGACGTGCTGGATGTGGTGTTCAGCGTGCCGGAAAATCTGTTTACCAGCCTGGATGTACGCAATGTCGATTACCGCCCGCGGGTGCGTATCAACAACCTTCCCGACCGGGAATTCACCGCAACCTATAAAGAACACACCGCCAGCAGCGAAGCCAATACGCTGACCTGGCAGGTGACGCTGGTCATGCCGCGTCCGGAAAACTTCCCGGCGGTGGCCGGATTAAGCGGCACGGTCACGGTGAATCCGGCCAATCTCGCCACGGCAACGCCGGTCAGTACGCTGGTTATCCCGGTCGAAGCCGTTTTTAATCCGGACAGCAGCCAGCGTAATGACGCACACGTCTGGGTAGTGGCCGGTGAAGGCGATACCCTGCACGTCGAAGACCGTAAAGTCACCGTCGGTGAGCTGACGTCTCAGGGCATTGAAATCACCGCCGGACTGCAAAAAGGCGACAGAGTGGTGGCTGCGGGCGTCGGGGAATTACACGCTCAGCAGCCGGTTCGCATCTGGACCAGAGAGCGGGGTCTGTGATGGGAATTAACGAAAGCTTCATTAATAATCCGACGCGCATCTGGCTGGTGATCCTGCTGCTCGGCGTGGGCGGGCTGATTGCGTTGTTCAATATCGGGCGGCTGGAAGACCCGGCGTTTACCATTAAAACCGCGGTGGTTGCCGTGCAATATCCCGGCGCGTCATCCCAGCAGGTTGAGGAAGAAGTCACGCTGCCGCTGGAAAATGCCCTGCAACGCCTGCCTTACGTCGATAATATTTCCTCGATCTCTGCCGTCGGCTTATCGCAAATTACCGTCAATATCGATTCCCGTTATCACTCCTCCGAACTGCCGCAAATCTGGGATGAACTGCGCCGCCGCGTCAACGACGCCACGTTGCAGTTTCCGCCCGGTGTCAGCCCGCCGTTTGTGAACGATGATTTCGGTGATGTGTACGGCTATTTTTTCTCGATTTATGGCGACAACTTTAGCAACCCGGAACTGCGTAAATATGCCGAACAACTGCGCCGTGAACTGGTGCTGGTGCCCGGCGTGGGTAAAGTCGCGATTGGCGGCGTCCTTCCTGAACAGGTCAACATTGAGATTTCACGGGCAAAAATGGCTGCCTATGGCGTCACGTTGCCGCGCCTTGCCGACGTGCTGAATCGCCAGAATATGGTGTCAGATGCGGGCAGCATGACGGTCGGCAGCGAGTCGATCCGTTTGCATCCGACCGGTGGCTTTGAAAATATTGACGAGCTGAATAATGTGCTGATCAGCCCCGCCGGTTCGACGCACAGCATTTATCTGCGTGATATCGCCACCATCTCGCAGGGGATCACCGATCATCCGGGCAATATTTATCACGCCAATGGCCGTAATGCGCTGACCATTGGTGTCTCTTATATTCCCGGTGTGAATGTCATGAACATTGGCCGGGCGATAGAAGCCAGAATGCATCAGCTTGAAGCCGATAAACCGGCCGGGATCCAGCTGAAAGTGTTTTACGATCAGGCTGCTGAAGTGAAGAAATCCGTCGATGGTTTCATCATTAACTTCCTGATGGCGCTGGCAATTGTGGTCGGCGTGTTGCTGATTTTCATGGGATTACGCAGTGGGATTATTATTGCCGTGTCGCTGGCGCTGAACGTGCTCGGCACGCTGCTGATCATGTATTTGTCCGGCATCGAACTGCAGCGCATTTCGCTCGGGGCGCTGATTATCGCGCTCAGTATGCTGGTGGATAACGCGATTGTGGTGGTGGAAGGCGTGCTGATTTCGCGCCAGCAGGGTAACCCGCTGATGAACGCCATCTCGCAAATCATTAAGCGTTCCGCGCTGCCGCTGCTCGGCGCGACGGTGATCGCCATTCTGGCGTTTGCGCCCATCGGGCTGTCACAAGATTCGACCGGTGAATACTGTAAATCGCTGTTCCAGGTGCTGCTGATTTCGCTGATGCTCAGTTGGGTGACCGCGCTGACGCTGACGCCGGTCCTGGTGAAATGGGCCTTCGCCAATATGAAAGTGGCGGATAAAAAACCGGACGAACAGATTGACCCTTACGGTGGCAGGATATTTCGCGTCTACCGGCGGATGCTTTCCGCACTGCTTGCACATCAGGCCCTCACGCTCAGCGTTCTGGCTGCGCTGCTGGTGGCTTCGGTGTGGGGTTTCGGTTCCGTGCGGCAGAACTTTTTCCCTTCCTCTAATACACCGATTTTCTTCGTCGATTTGTGGCTGCCCTACGGCACGGACATTAATTACACCGCGCGCATCGCCGGTGAAATCGAAAAAGATATTAACAAGCAGGAAGGCGTGGAAAACACTGTCACTACCGTCGGTCAGGGCGGGATGCGTTTTATCCTCACCTACAACGGCCAGCGGCAATATTCCAACTATGCGCAAATTATGGTGCGCATGGATGACCAGCGAAAAATCGCCGCGCTGGCCCACAGCACCGAACAGAACATCCGCAATCATTATCCTGAAGTCAACGCCAGCCTGAAACGCATCATGTTCGGGCCGTCCGGTGACAGTGCGATTGAAGTGCGGATTAAAGGTTCCGATCCCGACCAGTTGCGTAATATCGCCAGTCAGGTGGATAAGATTATCCTCGATGACGGCGCGGCCGACGGGGTGCGTAACGACTGGCAGGATCGCAGCAAAATGGTTCGCCCGGTATTTTCGCCGTATCTGGGACGTGAACTCGGCGTGGACAAAGGCGAAACCGACAGCGCATTACAGATGAATTTCAGCGGCAGCACCGTTGGGATTTTCCGCGATGGCTCGACGCTGATGCCGATTGTTTTACGCCCGCCATCATCGGAACGGCTGGATGTCGATCATATGGCCAATATCATGGTCTGGAGCCAGACACGTCAGCAATTTATCCCGCTGAGTAACGTGGTCAGTGATTTTAAAGTTGAATGGGAAGATCCGCTGATCATGCGGCGCGACCGCTCGCGGGTGCTCACCGTACAGACCGATCCGGATCCGGCCAGCGGTGAAACCTCCGGCGATATGCTGGCGCGTATTAAACCGCAGGTTGAGGCGCTGAAATTACCGCACGGTTACAGCATCGAATGGGGCGGCGACGCGGAGAACTCCGCCGAGGCGCAGCAGGGGCTGTTTACCACCCTGCCGGTTGGTTTCCTGATGATGTTTATCATTACTGTACTGATGTTCAGCTCGGTTAAAAACGCCATCGCCATCTGGCTGACCGTGCCGCTGGCCCTGATTGGCGTCACCTTTGGCTTCCTGCTGACCGGTATTCCGTTTGGCTTTATGGCGCTGATCGGCCTGCTTAGCCTGAGCGGGATGTTAATCCGTAACGGCATCGTGCTGGTGGAAGAAATTGGTCAGCAGAAAAAAGAGAAAAACCAGACCGACGCGATTATCTACGCGGCCACTTCGCGTCTGCGCCCGATCCTGCTGACGGCGTTTACCACCGTGCTCGGCCTCGCGCCGTTGTTGCTTGATGTCTTTTTCCAGAGCATGGCGGTTGTTATCATGTTCGGGCTGGGATTTGCCACCGTGCTGACGCTGCTGGCGCTGCCGGTGATTTACAACTGTTTCCATCGTGAAGGGCAACGACGTACACAATGAACACCACGGGACTGAATATTATTAAAACGCTCGGCTGCCTGACCGCCGTGACCTTTTTCACCGTTTATAACACTTACGACAATTACAATTATAACTACGACACTATTCTGGCTTTCCTGACCTTTATTTCCACCATTGCCACACCGCTGTTTTTTGTGGTCACCGGTTATATGGATGCCGGTTCACAGCACACGGCAGAATGGCAACTGAAGAAAATACGCAGCATCTTAACCCTCTTCATTTTCTGGTTTTCGATTTATTATTTATGGGAGCCTTACCAGAAAGGTTATCTGATTCAGCCGTGGTTTATCTTTACGCTGGTGATTATTTACACCTTTCATCCGCTGGTGGAATGGCTGGCTAAAAGACGGGTCATTCTTGCGGCACTGGTCGCCAGCCTGCTGATTTTTTCCTTTGCGTATGATCTGCTGGCGATCTATTTCACTGACCATAAATCTTTTTCAACCCCCGCGCAGTTCCGCATCTGGACCTGGGTACTTTATTATCTGACCGGCCAGTTGTTATATGACCCGGTGGTTTCCGCCCTGTACGGTCGCCCGCGGGTGGCGAAAATCGCCGCCATCGCCATTCCTTTTGTCTATATTTTCACCTGGTATTATGAAAAACACTTCTTCTTTTCCATCTTCAACCTTGAGCGCAACAGCTTTATTCTGACCGGATCGCAGGTCTATATTCTGGTGGTATTGATCATTATCGCGGCCAATGGCGTGAAACAGGACGCCACGCGGTTGCCTGTCAGTGAAATGGTCAGTTCGCTGGGGAAAACCATGACCGGCGTTTATATTCTCCACTACACCTTTTTCAATTTATTAATCCAGTGGATCCCGATCAACTCCCTGACCGCCAAACTGTTCGTCATCCTGCTGACTTTTCTGCTTTCAGTGTTGTCTTCAATGCTGCTGCTGAAGAATAGCGTGACGAAGAAGCTGATTACGTTTTGAGAAGGCAGTCTGAGGCAGGGATCAAATATGAGCCCTGCAAATGGAGGGGCCTTATCAAGGAAATTAATTATCACGTTTATCTCTGCCAGTGATTTTATCAATCACTTTTGACAGAAAATAGAGGAACACCAGCCATACTCCGATACTGACAAACTTCAACGGCCAGGGTTCGACAAACATAATGCAAAGTATTGGGCCAAAAATAACTAACGGGGCAAATGCAAAGCCAAACGAATGATAGACTATAAAAGCCACCATATTTTTTACTTTGATAATCAGAAAATTAATAAATTCCAATAAGCGGCTATTGGTTGACATTTATTTTACGCCTCATTGTTTCCCTGAATGCATGATCCCTACATATGCCCTTGATAGATATAATGCCAATGGGAATAGTAACCGCCATATCATGTCCTTATCAAGTTAATTATCACGTTTATCTCTGCCAGTGATTTTATCAATCGCCTTAGACAGAAAATAGAGAAACACCAGCCATACTCCGATGCTGACAAACTTCACCGGCCAGGGTTCGATAAACATAATGCAAAGTATTGAGCCAATAACGATCAGTGGGCCAATAAGTGCTTCGAGACTATGACTTATCGTGAAGGTAATTATCTTATAAGCGATGTAGAGCAGGGACCGGATAAATTGTATAAATGGGTTATTATGCGGCATTGAGTTTCCTCCTCACCGTGTCCATTATCTTTCTGAATGCGGATTCCCCCTGTGTCACCCTGACATGTATCGCATCGACAAAGGGTTGTACTGAAGGCTTAAACAAAAAATATAGAAGGTCGTAATCCCTCGGTCTGAGGAGTTTATAGACTTCAGGATCCTCAGTTTCAAGAGCTTCTGATGTTCGTATTGAACGCTCTGTCATGCCTCCTATTAGCAAAACGCCGGTTAATGCAGATATCGGCTGATAGCGAAAACTGGCAGAGATGAAAGAGACTCGTTCTAATACTGAGGCAGTTATCAGCGCAATTATTATGTTGGTTCCCATTCGTCCAATGAATGAAGTAAAAACCTCCCTGTAAATTTTGTCTTGCTCAGTTTCTGAAACATATTTATTAAACTCGGTAAAAACCAGCTTAACGGCTTCAGAGATATGGTGATGATTCAGAATGTCGTTTCTGATGGCATCCGCCATACGTATTCGCATCGTTTCATGTATGTAACGTGAACCGGTATCAAATATCCCATACACCATGTATCCAAAATCAACCGGAACGGTCAGTGCACCGTTTATCAGGCCATATACAGAATCAGGGGAAAGAATAATCCCGGCAATGCGCGTTGCAATATCATCAATGTCAGCCATGTCATCCCTTAGCCATTAATAATTCCCGCGCAAATTGTAGGGTATTAATAACTCAGCAACCAGACTCTTTATTGTATATATCTGCCGCGCAGTACCTCCGGGATCACAGATTGATCATTAACACAAAACCTTAACTCTGCTCCGATACCAGCACCGCCATGGTGTCCGGTTCCAGCGCGCGAAAGATATGTTCGACGTCGGCGGGATAGGAAATGTAATCTCCGGCATTCAGTTCCACTGGTGAGTCAACCAGCCCGACGAGGGCGCGTCCCTGGGTGATGATGATGTGCTCGACCGAGCCCTGCGGATGCGGGCTGGAGATACGGTCAGCGCCCGGTTGCGTGGTCAGCAGATAAATATCCCGGCGTGCAGCGGGCGGACAGGTCGCGAGTAATACCGCTTTATAATCCGCCAGTTCGGCCACTACCGCCGGACCTTCACCCCGGCGGATCACCTGCATTTTATTCACTTCCGGCTCCATCAGTCGCGCAAAAGGAATGTTCAGCGCCACACACAGCGCCCACAGGGTTTCCAGACTCGGATTCCCGTTGCCCGCTTCAAGCTGGGAAAGCGTCGATTTGGCGATACCGGCACGGCGGGCGACTTCCGCCAGTGACAGGCCAGCCCGCTGGCGTTCACGAACCAGTCCCTTCGAAATAACGCTAATAGGTTGTGACATAACCGCCTCATGATCAGTATAACGAACGATCGTTCGACTTGAAGAACGATGCAGATGCGTTCATTATAATGGATACTTGTTCGTTATGGGATGAAATTATGTCTGCACGTTTCTTTTCACCGTTGGGGAATGATGTGCTTAAAGCCATCTTTCTGGTGTGTCTGGCCGATGGTCTGGTCGGCATTTCTTATGGCTCGCTGGCGGTCGCAGGCGGTTTCCCGCTGTGGGTGCCGCTGATGCTTTCGCTGCTGGTGCTGGCAGGGGCGTCGGAGTTTCTATTTATCGCCATCGTCGGCGGGGGTGGCAGCCCGTTTGCGGCGGCGGCGGCCGGATTGCTGGTCAATGCGCGCCATTTACCGTTCGGGATTGCGGTGAAGGATCTGGTCGGCAGCAAAGCCATGAGCTGGCTGGGTTGTCACATCATGAACGATGAAAGCGTGGTGTTTGGCATCTCGCAATCTACCCATGAAAAACGCAAAACCGCCTACTGGTTATGCGGTGCAGGTATCGCCTTATTCTGGCCGGTCAGTGTGATGGCCGGGGCGTACATCGGCCAGTTCATTCCGGATATCAAAGCCATCGGCCTTGATGCCGTGTTCCCGGCCATTTTGCTGGGGTTGATTTTCCCGGCGCTGCGCAGCCGCAGAACGCGCATACCCGCTACCTCCGGTGCGCTGATTTCGCTGGCTGCGGTGCCTTTCGTTCCGGCTGGTATGCCGGTGCTGTTTTCCCTGCTCGGATTGCTGGCGTGGAGGAACCGAAAATGACCTCACACAGCCTGATGATCGCGGGAATTGCGGTGCTCGCCGCCGGAACATTTCTGATGCGCGTGGCCGGTTACCGGCTGGGCTCACGCCTGAATTTCTCCCCTGCAACTCAGACAATGTTATCGGATGCGGCGACCACCTTATTGCTGGCGGTGGCCGCTACGTCGGCGCTGTTCGAAGGTCAGCATTTCGCCGGATACGCGCGGGTCACCGGCGTCAGCGTGGCGTTGTTTTTAGCCTGGAGAAAAGCGCCGCTGATGGTGATTATTATTGCGGCAGCAGCAGTGACGGCGCTGCTGCGCGGGTTCGGCATTCAGTAGGCAGAAACAAGAATGGCTCCCGCAGGAGCCATTTTCACACCGGTGATGAGTTACGCCACGTCTTCGTATTGCGGCACCGGATTGCGGAAGCTTTTGGTCATGCAGGCCAGATAGATAAAGCCGATTGCGCCCCAGATCAGGCCGAGCACCATCGAGCCTTCTTCCAGATTCACCCACAACGCACCGACGGTCAGCGCACCGCACAGCGGCAACAGCAGATACTGAATATGATCCACAACGGTTTTGTTGCGCTGCTCGCGGATCCAGAATTGCGAAATCACCGACAGGTTCACAAACGTGAATGCCACCAGCGCACCAAAGTTAATCAGCGCCGTGGCGGTGACCAGATCGAAATTAATCGCCAGCAAGGCAATGGCGCCGACCAGCAGCACGTTGAAAGACGGGGTGCGCCATGTCGGATGGATATAACCGAAGAAGCGTTTCGGGAACACGCCATCACGGCCCATCACATACATCAGGCGGGAAACGCCCGCGTGCGCTGCCATACCGGAGGCCAGCACGGTGATGCTGGAGAAAATCAGCGCGCCAAACTGGAACGCCCGGCCTGCCACCTGCAGCATGATTTCCGGCTGTGAGGCGTCCGGGTCTTTAAAGCTGGAGATATCCGGGAAATAGAGTTGCAGGAAATAGGTCGCCGCAATAAAGATCACGCCACCAATTAAAGCGGTCAGGAATATCGCCCGCGGGATCACCCGTTCTGCGTCTTTGGTTTCTTCCGACAAATTACTGATGCCGTCAAAACCGGTGAAGGAGAAACACAAAATGGTCGCGCCGGTAATCATCGGCACGGTATGCGCATTTTCACCCCAGAACGGTTGGGTGCTGGCGAGCGTGCCATAGCCGGTGCCGTGATTCACGCCATAAATCACCATGCCGGTGATCACCGTGATCAGCACAATCTGCAAGACAACAACCAGCGTATTAATGTTGGCGACCGTTTTGATACTGCGCAAATTCGACAGCGTCATAAAGCTGACCAGTACGACGACAAATATCCACGACGGCACCGACGGTACCAGCGCTTCAAAATAGATTTTTGCCAGCAGAATATTGATCATGGGCGCGAATAAGTAATCAAGCAGCGACGACCAGCCGACCATAAAACCGATCACAGGATGAATGGCTTTTTGCGCGTAGGTATACGCAGAACCGGCGGAAGGATAGCGGCGCACCAGCTTGCCGTAACTCAGCGCGGTGAACAGCACGGCGATCAGCGCAAAGGCATACGCCGTCGGCACATGGCCGTCCGTCAGGCCGGAGACAATACCGAACGTATCGAACAGTGTCATGGGTTGCATATAGGCCAGACCTATCATGACAACCGGAATCAGCGTAAGGCTTTTACGTAATTCCACGCGGGAAGGGGACCCTGTGACGAGGTTATCCGACATGATGTTGATTTCCCATGACGGAGAACGCTGCATATAAAGAGTGCTGCACCATTTATGATTCCTTGCGACAAGACTGTCGGTATCTGAAAGTAAATATCTATCCGGTACTTAGCCCGGCCTCTGGTATTTGAAGGTTTGCTTAATGAAGAATGCGTAGTGCAATGAACGAAAAATGAGTCATCCCCGTTTTGCGGGGCGCATATTTTGCCTTATTAAGTATTGAATTTACAAGCCGGATAAGAATAAACACGGTCAATAAATAAAACAGGCAGTCAAAACGAGCACGTATTGCAAAAGTCGTTTGCCGGTGGTTTTGCTAATTGTTTTTATCCTGTAAAACAAAAATGAATTCCCCGTTATTGCCGTTATCAAATATCGGCAGCGCGTGGGTGAAAATAACGTCTGCGGCTATTAATCAACATTCATACAACATTCCGCCGGGTCCCGCTGCCCGGATTGACTAATGGGCAAAATCTGAAAATTTAGCCTGTTGCGATGAGAGATGAATTTTCCTCGCTTTTGTTGTTAACAATTTGTGCTATAAATTTCATATAAGAAAAACCAATGTAGCCTCTTTTCCGCACAGCAAAGATTTTCGGAGTGCAACGTGTCTCTTTCTATTTCTGAATGGACGATGGCTAATGAGATTGAATGCTCGCACCTGACAGCGAGCAATTCTTCATTTCCGCGTCATACTCACGACGAATATGTCATCAGTGCCAATCTGACCGGTACGGAAGAAATCTGGCTGCACGGCAAAACCGAACTTGTGCGCGGCGGCGATATCACGATTTACAACCCGGCCACCGTTCAGTCGTCGCTGTTCGGTAACGACAAGGTCGAATTTCTCAGCGTGCATATTCCGCAGGCTTTACTGCGTCAGGTGTCGGTCGATCACAATCTTCGTTCCGATCACTGCGCGCCGGTGTTAACCGAAGGCGTGCTGAGTAATCCCGCGCTGTTTTCGGCACTGTGCCATTACAAACGCACGCTGAATGACGACGATCAGGAACAAAATTTGTTGTGGCTGCTGGGGGCATTGCTGGAAGAACCCGCCAGAGAGCAGGAACAGTCTTTGCGGCCGATTACGCTGGCGCTCGATTTTATGCGCGACCATCTGACCCGCAAAATCCATCTCGATACGCTGGCGCAAATCAGCGGACTGAGCAAGTTTCACTTTGTCCGCCTGTTCCGCCAGCACATCGGCATGCCGCCGCTGCAATACCATATGCAACTGCGTTTGCTCGAGGCCAGAAATCAGCTGCGTAAAAATAATAATGCGCTGGATGTGGCGATAGGGCTGGGCTTTTATGATCAAAGCCATTTCATCAATACGTTCCGTAAGATGATGGGGATCACTCCCCATCTTTATTCGCAGTCACTTCACGCATCGCAGGTGCTTATACCAAGATGAACTCCCGATAACCGCTGATCACCACATACAGCGCAAAGTAAGAGAAGATCGCCGCTGAGGCCACATAAGAATATTTCAGCATTTTGGTGCCCAGCATTTTTCCGCCAAGGCTGCCGACGGAACAGATCACCATCGTCCAGAACACGCCTGCAATAAAGAAGCCGCCCAGGAACCACGAGGCATTCGCCGTGCTTCCCTGCCCCATGCGGGAGATCAGCGCCCCGCCGACGGCGGCAAACCACAGAATAGCGGTGGGTGAAGACATCGCCAGTACGATGCCGCGACCAAAATTCCGAATAACAGAACGTGGCTGCGCGCCGTCACCGGCGCTCAGATCCTCCGCAGGCGCGAGTGCGGCGCGGATCATTTTGTAGGTAAACCACATCAGCATCAGTGAACCGCCGACCCACAGCACCCAGCGCACACTCTGGTATTGCAGCAAAATGGTCATCCCGGCCAGCGCCAGCACCGCGTAAATTAAGTCGCCGATGCAGGTGCCGATGCCCAGCCAGAATCCATGAAAATACCCCCGCTGCATCGCCAGCGTCATCATGGCGATATTAGCAATCCCAATGTCCAGACACAGCGACAGGCTGAGTAAAAATCCATTTGAAAACGGCATCATAACGGGACTCTCTTAATTAACTGGTTGTATTCAATCATGTCATTGGTTGTACCAAGGCGCGCCATCAGGATTTCGACATCTTCCGGATTAGTGTGCGGACAATGTTGCAGCATGAACGCCTGCGCACGCTCCGCATCGCCCCCCAGCAGCGCTTCGCTCATCAGGCGGGTCAGATCGGCCATTTGCGGGTAAAACAGCGCCGGATGGAAATCAAGCGTCTCCGCCGACAGCTCAATGCAACCGTGTTCGCGCAGATAGTTGAACTGGATCCAGGCCGCGCCAGCATCCGGATAACTTGACGGGCCGCGGCGCAGATAGCGCAACATTTCGAGGAAATAGATCCGCGCCAGCACGGTCCGGTCGAGCTGCAAACCGGTGGCCACCTGCGGCGTGAGGCACATCAGTAAACCAAACTGATCGGCCAGCGCTTCCTGCACTATCATCGATCCCCAGCGATCAATTTTGCTGAGTTTCGGAAAGACGTTCTCGTTACGCACCAGAGAATGCCCGAGGTCGTGCCCGCGGAACCAGGCAATCAGATAACGCTGGCACACATCACTGTCTGGCAGCATGTCTTCGGCCCAGCCCATTTTGGCGGCTTCGGTACGTGAAAACAGCTCGAACAATTGCTGATACGTATTGGCAAACACCACCGTGCGTTTGACCGGCGAATACTTCAGCCCCTCGTCTTCCGGGAAGAAATAGGCAAAATGTTTGGGATAGGTATTGGCTTCACCGGCAATGCCAAAGAGGTTGATAATTTTGTATGCGCAGCCCGGCATCGCCAGTAAATCGGCGGCGATTTCCTTTTGCAGATACAGTAAGCTTTCCGGAAACAGGCTGTCCATCACGTCGGAAACTTCCTGCAAAACCGGGGCAGGTTCACCAAACCACGACGAATAAAAACTCTGTTTGGATTTCCCCACCCAGGTAGACGTGTTACCGATGCCCAGCACCAGTTGCTGTTCCTTCAGGCCAGCAATTTGCGGTAATACCGTTTTTCCGCAACTGTCATCTGCCAGCATTTCCGCCCGTAAAAACAGTCCGCGCCGGGTATCGGGATCATCAAACAGCGGCGCTAAACGGAAACACTGAATCGACATCTCTTCACGCAGGGCATCCAGCAAACGGCTTTCACAGGCCGCTTCCAGCTGGTTGATGGCTTCGGTCAGACGCAGGCAATAATGAATCGTTTGCAAAGCTTTAGGACTTAAATTTTCCGGGGCATCCAGATCCATCATGGATACCTGATATGCCGGGGCGACTGGCCAAAATGATGTCGTAAACATAGTTTCAAACCCTTGAGCGCAATGGAGAGAAGCTACTTAAACACTCCCCTGCGGCGGGGTATTGGAAGAAATTGCGCATAAGTCTGCACGCCGGATATTGCCCCCGGCGACTACAGTTAATCTATCCCCGTTTCTTTTACCAGGTGCCTGACATCATGAGTTTCTCTCTGCGCCATTATCTGCACGTTCGTGGCCGTTTACTGATTTCTATTGTTGCTGGTCTGATTTGCTTCTTCGCGCTTCCCCCGCATCTGGGAATTTTGCAGCGGCTGATGATTGGCTGGAATGTGCTGGCATGGATGTATCTGTTTTTTCTGTGGTTTCGCATGCTTCGCACCGAAGCGAAGGATATCCCGCACATCGCTAAAACGCAGGATGAAAGCGCCAGTCTGGTGCTGACGCTGGTCACGCTCACCTGCCTGGTGAGCATTCTGGCGATCCTGATGGAACTCGGCTCGCTTAAAGTGCTGACGGGAAGCGCAAAAACCCTGCATATCTTGCTGACCGCGACTACGCTGATTGCCTCGTGGGCGTTGCTGCCGACCTCTTTCGCCATGCATTACGCGCATCATCACTATCTGCGGCAGACAAAAGACATCACGCCGATGATCTTCCCGGAAAAGCCTGAGCAGCCCGGCTACTGGGATTTTCTCTATTTCTCCTTCACCATCGCCGTCGCCTCACAAACCGCCGACGTCGCGACCGGCACCACCGATATGCGCCAGATTGCCCTGTTGCAGTCGGTCATTTCCTTTGTCTTTAATCTGGCGATTTTAGGGTTGTCCATTAACGTCGGGGCGGGATTACTGAGTTAACACCGGGTTGAAGTAATGCGCTGTCATTGGGAGGATTTCCCGCAGAGTTCACTGTAAGTCAGAAAAGGTTTAATTTAGACTTCTATACGTCTAAAAGTTAGTGTAGGTTTTCACAATAAATTCCCATTCTGGTTACGTTTAAGGAACTCCATTTATGCGCACTCCGTTTGTAGCTGTGACTCTCCTTGCCGCCACACTGTTTTCTGCTGCCTCGTTTGCCGGTGCGACGCTGGATCGCGTGACCCAAACCGGTGTGCTGCGCAATGCGATCGTTAACGATTACCCGCCGTTTGGTTTTATTGATGATAATAACCAGCTGGCCGGTTTTGACGTGGATGTGGCGAAAGCGGTGGCGCAGCGCATGGGCGTAAAACTTGAAATCATCGCACCGGGTTGGGAAACGATTGTCGGCGGCAAATGGCAGGGTCGCTGGGATACCTGTATCTGCTCGATGACGCCAAACACCGAGCGCGCCAAAGTACTGGATTTTCCGACGCCGTATTACAACTCTCCGGCGGTCTTAGTGGTCAATAAGAAAGACGACCGCATTAAATCGGCGGCCGATCTGAGCAATAAAAAGATTGGCGTCGGCATTGGTTCGACCTACGAAACCTATCTGCAAAAAACGCTGGTGATCCCGGGCAGCAAACCCATCACATTCCCGTTCGATAACGTACACGTGATCCCAAGCGACGAAGAAGTGGCGTTCCAGAATCTGGCGCTCGGGCCGGGTGTGCGCCTCGACGGCGTGGTGTCAGATTTAGCCACCGCGAATGCCCGCATCAAACGTGCGCCGGTGTTTAAAATTGTCACCGAGCTTTATGCTGAACCGAACTGGGTAGCCACCGACAAAGGTGACGCCGAATGGGACAAGAAAGTGGCCGATACCATCAAATCGCTGCGCGACGATGGCACGCTGGCGAAAATCTCTCAGCACTGGCTGGGTGAAGATATTACCCACGAGGTACCGTAATGCCACAAATCCCGGACAGCCAGCCGAAAGTGGAAACGCCGGAGCGCTGGCACCACGCACATGCGTTTAAATTTAAAACCGGGCTGACGTGGCTGATTTTGCTCAGCCTGCTGCTCGGCGCGTTCAGCAAAATGGGGCTGGACTGGAGCCTGATTGGGCAGAAATTGCCGTTCCTGCTTGGCCTGCGCCTGTCGCCGGACGGCTTTATTCAGGGTGCGGCGCTGACCATTATGATCACCGCCTGCTCGATGTTTTTCTGTCTGCTGATTGGCCTGATTACCGCGCTCGGCCGGATGTCTGAAAATGCGCTGGCGTTTGGTTGCGCGACGTTTTACGCCTCGCTGTTTCGCGGCACGCCGCTGCTGGTGCAGGTGCTGATTATCTATCTGGCGCTGCCGCAGGTGGGAATTGTGCTCGGGGCGCTCAGCTCGGGCATTATCGCTCTGTCGATGAACTACGGCGCGTATCTGGCGGAAACTATCCGCAGCGGCGTGCTCTCGGTGCCGCGCGGTCAGCAGGAAGCCGCGCTGGCGCTCGGCGTGTCACGCTGGACGGTGGCCGTTCACGTCACCGCGCCGCAGGCACTGCGCATCATTATCCCACCCGCCGGGTCGATGTTTATTTCGATGCTGAAAGATTCGTCTCTGGTGTCACTGATGGGTCTGTGGGAGCTGAATTTTCTGGCGCAATCCTACGGGCGCAGCACCTACCGTTATATGGAAATGCTGGCGACTGCGGCGGCAATATACTGGATTATGTCGATCGTGCTGGAACTGCTGCAAAGCCGCCTTGAGCGCCGTTTTGCACAAGGCCACCGCCGCTAAACTTTTTATTTTCAAATGCTCTGACTTCTTATCGCAGGTATATCATGGCTTTTCCTGAAGATTTCCGTTTAATCAGCTATCTCTCGCGCCTCGAACACGCTGTGCGTTTTCCGCTGTCCTCTTCCTATCCTGAATCGATGAGCCTGGATACGTTATTTGAACTGGCAGGGAAAGAGCACCGCGCGCCGTTCATGCAGACCATGCTGGATTATCCGCCACTGCGCGGAACGCCGGAACTGCTCGACGCCATCGCCTCGACCTATAAAAATGTCACCGCGCAGGACGTCATCAGTTTTGCCGGTGCCGACGAAGCGATTTACGCCAGTTTTCAGATGTTGCTCAAATCCGGCGATCACGCCGTGGTGATCACCCCAAATTATCAGTCGCTGGAAAGCGTGCCGTTATCGCTGTGTGACGTCACCGGCGTGGCGCTTGATGAAAATAACGACTGGGCGCTGGATACCGGCAAAGTCCGCGACGCGCTGCGCGCCAATACCAAAGTGCTGGTGATTAACTTTCCGCACAATCCGACCGGCGCGCTGATTAGCCGTCAGCAACTCGACGAACTGATCGTGTTATGCCGCGATCGCGGGATCTGGATTTTCTCGGACGAAGTGTACCGGCTGACAGAGTTTGATCCGGCAGACCGGCTGCCGCAACTGGCGGATATTTACGAACGTGGCATTTCGCTGAACGTGACCTCAAAAGCTTACGGATTACCGGGGCTGCGCATCGGCTGGGTGGCCTGTCAGGATAAAGCGTGGATGCGGGAACTCGAGCGCATGAAGCAGTATCTGTCGATCTGTAATTCCATGCCCGGTGAGTTTCTCACCACGGTGGCACTCAATGCCCGCGCACCGATCCTTGAACGGGTGATGGAACGCTCGCGCCGCCAGCTCGTAACACTGACTCAATTTCTGGCGCAATACCCGCACCTGTTCAGGCTCAGCGTGCCGAAAGCCGGTGTGCTGGCGTTCCCACGTTTTACCGGTGAGCAAGGCGCAGAAGCCTTTGCCACACAACTGGTGGAAGAAGCCGGTGTGATGGTGATCCCTTCTGTCGCCTACGCATCAGAACTGAACAGGGTGTCTGAAGATTTCCTGCGCATAGGTTTTGGTCGCGAAAATCTTGATGAAGCCCTGGGCGAAACGGGGAGATGGCTGGACAAACGCGGCCAGTAAGGATGAAAAAAATGGGCGCGGAAATCGCACCCATTTTAGTTTTCCCCGATGAACGGAAACCGGACTTGCCATTGATTTGTTAATGACTTACACGTTACTTACAGGCTTTGATCTCTTTCCACTGTGACCATTCGCCAGTGAACGACGGGTTACCTGGCTCATTGTTCTGAGTCCAGTAATTCGCGAGATACTCCTTACCTTTCCAGTTAACACTTTCTCCGCCGTTATACACTTTACCGGCATCCCAGTTGTCAGCGCAGCCGGTGCTGGTGCCTTCATCAGGGATCGGCAATACCTTCGGTGTGACCGTCAGCACGTAGGTGGCCACACTGCTTTTCTTCCCGTCGGACACGGTGAGGGTAAAGTTGAAGCTTTGCTTAGTGGTGACCACGGGTGCGACAAAACTCAGCGATTCACGATCGTTACCGGCGAGGGTGGACCCGTTCGGCAGCAACCAGCTGTAGGTCAGTTTATCGCCGTCAGCGTCGGTAGATTCTGCTGCATTGAGCGTCACATTCGCCTGGCTTTCCACATCACCAATCGGACCTGAGAGTTTTGCCACCGGCGTGGAATTGCCGTCAGCCGGGGCTGGTGTCGGTTCCGGTGTTGGTGCTGGCGTCGGTTCAGGAGCAGGTGTCACCGCTTCTTCTTTACCGGCATCATCGACCACTTTCACGTTAAAGAAGTGCTGGACGCAGCGTTTGTAATCGCCCTCTTTGAACGCGGAGAACGGTGTCTGATAACCGACCAGCTGACAGGAATACGTCAGGCCAGTTGGCGTTTCTGATGACCATCCCCAGTCCTGTTCCCAGTACTGCGGCAGCGCACCGGCTCCACCTTCATCAAACTGTTTCATGTTTTTACAGCCCAGCACTTCATTAGCCGGAACCGGCACTTTCAGGTATTCCGCTTCGCTTTTGTAGTAGGAGATACGGTTCAGGCCCTGCGCGATTTCCTGCGAGCCACCGCACTCAACACCGCCATTGATGATCTGAATAGTCACGCCGAATCCCGGCACCAGACCGTTGGCTTTGTCACGATCGTTCGGCTGCCAGGTGCCGTCGATCACATGCAGCATACTCGGCTTCGGTGCCTGCGGCGTGACGTAGAAGAACACCGCACTGGCAAGGTTCAGCCAGGTATCAGCCACCAGCTCCGGTTTATCAAGCAGGGTTCTGACCGTGCCGAACATCGCATCGGAGAACGGGCCGTAGTTATAGTTATAAGAAAGTTGTTTGGCACCGCGACCGAAGTAGCTGACAAAATCGCCGTCGGCATCTTTGCCGCAAGGCCAGGTTTGTCCCTGCCAGACATTCGGATTACATTCGCCGTTATAGCCGCCTTTCTGCCCTTCTTTCCAGCCCATTTCTCGCAGATAGACCAGCCCCTGACGCCATTCGGCTTCCGGGCGCCAGCTCTCGTGGCCGCCGGTTTCCTGTGCGAAGTGTGCAAACATGGTGGCAAGGCCTTTACGGCAAATGGCATCCGAATCGCGTCCGTCGGTATACGTTCCGCACACGGCCGGGAACTTGCCGATGGCCTGCAGGAATTTGGTGTAGGTATAGCTCGGGTCACGCAGCGGGAAAATGTGTTCCCACTTATCACCGCCCAGAATGCTGTCCACCCGCTTCACGTTAGCCGGGTTATCGCTGCGGCCGGGGGCGATTTTATCGACGGAAGCATTATCCAGTGTGCGGATAGACGCCTTAACCTCCTGCATCAGCGGGTTTTGAGTCAGGCTGTTTTCTTTTTTAATCAGATCACTTTCTTTGATGACATAGGGATCCGACGTATCGGCTGCCATTGCCGGAGCAACACAGGCCATCAGACAGGAGAGTGTAATAAGATTCAAAAGGTATTTATCTTTAGTTCTGCGCATAAGGACAACCTTATATAAATAGTCGAAGTTAAATGCTGAAAATTATTTCTGCATAACATTAACCGGTCAGAGTTTCTGTACTGCCCCCTGCCCTGTCAGTCAAAAGGCTAATCGCATAAGCGCATACAGGCTAATAAAAACAAAGCCATAAACATCATAAAAAACGGATGATATTTATCAAAAACCACTTATAAATTTATTCGAAGAACAATAAAAAATGCGGACTGATCACCCGGAATCAGTCCACATACTTATGAACAAACTTTGAATACTTAGTGAATAAAGTTGTTTACCGTTGGGCCAGTGTAAAAGTTCCCGCCAATTTCTTCACCCGGTCCCCTACCAGAATTAATAGTGGCCCGCCTAACACACCGCCTATACCGAAGGTCATCAGGATCATGTTAAAACCCATATCCCTTTCGATGAAAACGATGCTTAGCAGGAAACCTGTGAAACACGACACAACGATTTGCGTAAAACATTTATAAACATCCTCCACAGTGGGCTTACTTTTGCAGCGCATGATAAATCGCACCAGGCCACCCCAGGATGACATAACTAATATAGAAACTAATAACTCAAATTATATAAACACAACTTCGTTAGCATGAAGACTGATCATGACGAAAAACCTCATAGATTAACTAATAAAGATTGAGATAACTGCGACAATGATAATCCGCCATCATCAAAGCAATAATCACTTCAGCTCAATAATTAATTTTAACAATCCGGCGCTGATTTTTTATTAAAAAAATCATTAAAAAATAAACAAACACTCTCTTAAATCACGTTAACTGCATTTCTTGCCACATCCTTCATATTGATTCCGCGCTTTTCAGCTGTGACATCACCAGATGAACATAGCGTCGCTTACTGCTGTTTGAAAGGTAATTCATGTAGACCGGGGAGTCCTTTATTGAAATTTCTTTAGGTAGATCAAAGCACTTTAACTTGCAATGCCGCTCCCTGATAAAGTAATCCGCCAGCACCCTGGGTAACACAGTGAGCATATCACTGCGTTCGAGCGCGCTGATGATACCGTTGATGGAAGAAGAGCGGTAAATGACTTTAACCAGACCCGCGTAAGGTGCGTTAATCGTCAACGTCGTGCCGAGAAGACCGGTAAAATCATTATAAATACCGTCGTTATAGACAGCGTGAGGTAATGCGTAGTAATGCATTAACGCCAGTTCTCTCTGGTTGGACAATAAACTGCTAGCACCGCACAGGATAACAAACTCATCCATGGCATCAATTTTTATTGAGGTGATTTTCTCATGATTTAGAGCATGATGCGAAATAACAACATCGATATTTGCCTGTAACAAACTCCTTACCATTTCATCACTCTTAATATTCGTTGAATTAGAAAATTCGACCTTTACTGACTTTCCACTTTCGTTCTTATACATCCGGTTAAAATAATAGTCCTCCAGAACATCCGGACACATTACCCGCAATATGGCACTCGATGGCCCTTCGGTTCTTGAGGACTGTAAAACATCTTCAATAATCGTAATGGCGTTGACAAAAGAATCATGGATATCCAGCGCAGTGGCGGTGGGTTTCAGACCCGTAGCCGTGCGGTAAAACAGTTCTTCACCCAGATGTCGTCTGAGCTTATTTATCGATAAGCTTACTGCGGAAGGTGTAAGATTCAAATTTTCTGCTGCTTTTGAAATATTCCCAGAAACAATCACTTCATTCATTATCTTGATAAGATTGTAATCAAAGTTAATTGTACTTGACTCGTTCATTATTTACTCTCCAGATAAAGGGGGCGTTTGCTTCGAAATAAATAATACAGCTCTTTATGCATTCAGTTTTCATAAAAATCCACCTTTAATATTGTGAAGCGTTTTGAGTTGCGTACGTATTAATCACATATCCCGAGCATATTTAAAGCGTTATCCGCCCCTTCATCCAGCCGTAAACAAACGACTCATTCGCACTACGCCCTTCTGCCAACTCCAGGTAACGTTGCCCCTGACTGCAATTAATAGAAGTGATTAACACGCCCGCTCCTTCGGTGCCACGCTTCTCAATGAACTGTGTTAACGCCTTTAGCGTACCGGGGCCGATTTTGCCGTCCACGACGATATCACCATAATATGCTTCACCGTGATTAAATACATTCAGCCAGCGCTGCAACCAACGGATACCCACTGCCGGTCCCATGTTGGTGCCGGTGTCGCACAGTTCCAGCGCCAGACCTGGCGCAATGGCATACACTTTGTCGAATCCCGGCTGATACCAGTAATTCTTTTCAAGGATCAGATAAGCATCTTCTTTCGTGAAATCGGTCATTTTTCCGGTATAGCCATAACTGCGGGCCGTTTTTTCGGTGATACCCCAATGCGTCGGGCCACCGGTATCATTCGGGTGGTCTACATAGCCACCTTCGTTTTTCAGTACGGAATTAATCACAGGGTTGGTAAACATAAGGTCTTCCTCCGGACAACAGTTAAAGTTGAAACGTCAGAAACAACGCGGTACCGAGCAACAGTACCGACACCAAAAAACCAAACATCAGTATCCACGGTCTGAGGTTCTTAACCGGTGATACCTTCTCTTCCATGACTTCCACAGTGGCCGAGGTACTGACACGAATGCCTGATTTCGGCACAGTAATGAAGAATTCATCCAGCCCGGCAAATTTAAGATCACGACGGATTAAATAAAGGGTCTGGGTCAAACTGGCATCGCTGGTGAATTTACTGCGGCTTCCCCATAACGCGACAGAGATGGCCTCTTTTTCGATCACTTCATCTTTTGCATGTTCAATAATATAACTCAGGCAACGTGCTCTCATTGAGGTCAGTTTAATATTCACATCACTGTGAAGTTTTTTAAACTCCTTGGTTTTTTCATTAAAGACATATTCGCCATTTATAAGATATACAGCCATCATCCTCTCCCCTCCATTATTTCAGCCATTTGTAGCTGCCCCTTAATCTTTGCTGATGATTAAGCGTATCTGTTTTTATTATTTTCACCACAGGCAATAGGATTAATATTAAGTATTTTAGTTAAGATGTGACTGAATCAAAAAAAACGGGGGGATATTAAGTAAAACTCAAAAACCACTTAATTGTCACTCAACATGCAGAAAGCATTCAACAAGCTGAAAATCAATGCTTTTTATGATTAATTTGTGATATGTCTTTTTATCATCAACGTGATTATTGATGACGATAAAACCCGCTAAATTTCGCCGTTCAAAAAACAACCATAAATTTTATATTAGTCAATTTTATTTATATCTCAATATGATTTGTCGGTTTTTATTTCCGGATCGAATATATCCACCAGCAGCAACCGGCTGTTTATGTACTCATTCAAAATTTAGGAAAACACTATGTCTACCAGCAAAATCATTAAGACCGATGAGTTAACCCAATCCTCTTATACTCTGGACGGTTTTAATCCAGCCACAGAAACTGAAAATTACAGCTATACGTCGGCACGTGTGACGAAACCGGTTTATAACAAATACAATACGGCGAATAAGCCAAAAGTATTTGGCTATTACACCGACTGGTCACAATATGATGGCCGTCTGCAGAATTCGCAGGCTGGCAAAGAAGCCCGTGGCCGTGGTTTTGACCTCGCAAACATTCCACCGACTGCTTACGACAAAATCATCTTTGGTTTCGTTGGGATTGTTGGTGACCAGGGTGAAAAAGCCAATACCGTGGCCAATGCCGCACAACAACTGGGTAAAACCACCCATCAGGCGACGTTCCTGGATCCGTGGGGTGACTTTGGCTCCTCCGTCAATAACAACCTGGACAATCCGGGCTGGGTGGAACTTTCTCCGGCCACCGCGACGCAAGCCAATGTAAAAGGTCTGGTCGGTGGCTTACGTGACCTGCAAAAACGCGCCAAAGCAGTGGGTCATGATCTGGTGCTTTCGATGAGTATTGGTGGCTGGACGTTGAGTAACGGCTTCCACAATATGGCAAAAACCGCAGAAGGTCGTACCATCTTCGCGAAAAGTATTGCCAGTCTGTTCACCCGTTTCCCGATGTTCAGCGAAGTGGATATCGACTGGGAATACCCGGGCAACACCGGGAATAACAACCCGTATGATGATAATGATGGCGCGAACTATGCGCTGCTGATTGCTGAAATCACCAAACAGATGGCCGCCATCAAACGTTCTGATGTAAAAATCAGTATTGCCAGCTCCGCCGTGGTCACTATTTTGGAAAAATCCAACGTTCCGGCCCTGCTTGAAGCCGGTCTGTACGGCGTTAACCTGATGACCTATGACTTTTTCGGTACGCCGTGGGCAGAAAAATTGTCGCATCACACCAATTTACATGCATTGGTTGAAGGCGGCTGGGGCATTGACACCATCATTAACTATCTGCTGTCGAAAGGGTTCCCGGCTGACCGCATGAATGTCGGCTATGCGGCCTATTCCCGTAACGCGCAAAATGCGGTACTGGAAAGCTATTCTCCTTTAGAAGGTACCTATACTCCTGTTGAAGGTAAAACCACTGTCGGTACATTCGAAAGCGGTACCACCGAATGGTACGACATGGTGAATAACTACCTGGATCTGGAAAATCAGTCAGGACGCAATGGCTTCCAGGTGTATACCGATCAGGTCGCTGATGCTGATTATCTTTATAACAAAGACACCGGCATTTTCATGTCCATTGATACCCCACGTACCGTGCGTGAAAAAGGCCGTTATGTGGTTGAAAAAGGACTGGGCGCACTGTTCACCTGGACTATCGATCAGGACAACGGTCTGCTGGTCAATGCGGCACGCGAAGGTCTGGGTTGTACTATCCAGAATCAGGTTATCGATATGGCGCCTTTCTACTTTGAAGGTGTCAATATCGACGGTCAGGTTCCGGAAGATGAAGTCCCTTCAGAAACCAATACTGCGCCTACCGGTGATATTGCCCTGCAGGTGTTCAGCGGTGCCAAAGTGCGTCTGAGCGCGGCAGGTTCTGCCGATAAAGACAACGATAAACTCACCTACAAATGGACTGCACCAGCCGCCATCGCACTGTCCTCGTACGATGCGGCCTCCGCAGACTTCACCGCACCAGAGCTGGTCAGTAAATCTGACTTCAACTTCACACTGGTAGTCACCGATGAACACGGTGAAAAATCGGTATCGAAAAGCATCGTGGTAACAGTGCTGGGTAACGCAGCCGTTGAGCCAGAGCCAACACCGGAACCGACACCGGAGCCAACGCCAGAACCTACGCCAGAACCTACGCCTGTGCCAACGCCTGTGCCAACGCCTGTGCCAA
Organism: Rahnella sp. WP5; assembly: GCF_000745615.1. Classification (NCBI taxonomy): domain Bacteria; kingdom Pseudomonadati; phylum Pseudomonadota; class Gammaproteobacteria; order Enterobacterales; family Yersiniaceae; genus Rahnella; species Rahnella sp. WP5. The sequence goes on from NZ_JQJR01000006.1 coordinate 101,850, forward strand.
CGCCTGTGCCAACGCCTGTGCCAACGCCTGTGCCAACGCCAGAACCTACACCAACGCCTTCTCCGGCGGGCAAATATGCCACCTGGGATGCCAGCAAAGTGTACAACACCGGCGACAAAGTCAGCCTGAACGGTAAAGACTACCAGGCCAACTACTGGACGCAGGGCAATCAGCCGGGCAAAGCCGAATTTACCGGCGAATGGTCACAGTGGAAGCAAATCTGATCTCTTGGTGACATGTTCTGATGCGCGTTAAAAATTCTCACGGGGCCTTGTGCCCCGTTTTTTTATGCGGTTGTGATATCTCCCAGGACCTGTTTTTCGGTCAGAAAATCAATAAACACCCGCACTTTTGGCAGCATATGGCGGCTGCTCGGCCAGACCACCGAAAACTTCCCGCCTTCTTTAAGATACGCAGGCAGTACCGAAATAAGCTCACCGGATTCAAGATATGGCCGCACGATGAATTCCGGCACATACGCCAGTCCCAGTCCCTGTATCGTCGCCTGTAAAATCGACTCCAGATTGTTACTGCTCAGTGCCAGCGGCAGTTCCGGCGGTGTCACGCTGGTCATCTCCCATTCCTGCCATTGTCCGTTGCCCGGAAAGCGGTAGCGCAAACAAGCGTGCTGATAAAGGTCGTCAGGCGTAAGCGGCGCAGGATGTCCGGCGAAATAATGTGGCGCGCCGACAATCGCAAAACGAAACGGCCCGAGGCGGCGCGACATCATCTGCGAACTGTTCAGTTCCCCGCTGCGGATGGCGATATCAAATCCTTCATCAATGACATCCACCATGCGATCACTGAAATCCAGATCCAGCTCGACATCGGGATAACGCTGACGGAATTCCGGCAAATGCGGCAGCAGTATGCGATAGCCGATGGCCGGCGCGGTGATGCGTAATTTGCCGCGCGGCACAGCAGAGATCCTTACCAGTTCCTGCTCTGCCTCTTCCAGTTGCGAAACAATATGCTGGCAGCGTTCAAAAAATAGCTGGCCCTCATCGGTCAGGCTGATACGCCGCGTACTGCGGTTGAAGAGTCGCACACTGAGTTTTTCCTCAAGGCGCGCCACGCTTTTCCCCACCGCCGAGGCCGAAATGCCCATGCGCTCCGCTGCTGCGGCAAAACTCTGACTTTGGGCAGCGCGAACAAAGGCCAGCAGGCCGTTGAGATTTTCCATTTTCACTCCTGTTTATTCGAGCGATTTAGTCCGTAATTCTCGGACTTACAGCCTGTTTCCGCCATATTCAAGACAATTTATCATCACTGTTATACCCCAATATCAGGAAAGCGAACAATGACCTCATCTTCATCAGGCAGCCTGCAGGTGCTATTTACCGTGTGTCTGGCGGCGGTAATTTTGCCGCTCAATTTTGTCAGCGGTGCGGTGGCAACACCCGCCATTGCCCGTGAACTTGGCGGCAGCGCCCAGGCACTGAGCTGGATCACCAATTCGTTCATGCTCACATTCGGCTGTTTTCTGATGGCGGCCGGGGCGCTGGCCGATGAACTGGGGCGCAAAAAAGTGTTCGTCAGCGGCGTTTCGCTGTTTGCGCTGTTGTCGTTACTCCAGGCTTTCAGCAGCAGTTTGCTGTGGATTGATTTACTGCGCGCCGCACAGGGTATTGCTGCTGCCGGTGCGCTGGCCGGTGGTGCGGCTGCTCTGGCGCAGGAATTCGATGGCGCAGCGCGTACCCGGGCTTTCAGCCTGATGGGCAGCAGTTTTGGCGTCGGACTGGCCTTCGGCCCCTTTCTCGCGGGCGTGCTTATCGCAAACTTCGGCTGGCGTTCGGTGTTTTTCTCCGCGACGGTGATTGCCGTTCTTTCCCTGATAACGGGCGCCGGAAAAATGCGTGAAACGCGGAATCCGCAGGCAACCGGCATCGACTGGCCGGGGACGCTGTCCTTTACCGCCATGCTGGCATTGCTGACCTGGGCGCTGATGGAAATTCCACAGTCTGGTCTGCACAGTACACGGGTACTTTCCCTGCTGGGAGGCGCGGCGCTGTTGCTGGCGGTATTTGTGGTTGTTGAGCTGCGGGTGAAAAACCCGATGCTGGATTTATCCCTGTTCCGTTATATCCGTTTTATCGGTGTGCAGGCACTTCCGCTGGCGACGGGTTTCTGTTTCGTGGTGCTGCTGGTGGTGTTGCCGATGCTGTTTATCGGGGTCTCCGGACTGAGCGAAGAACGCGCCGGGCTGATGATGATGGCACTTTCTGTCCCGATGCTGATTGTGCCACTGCTGGCCGCGTGGCTGACGCGCTGGATTTCGGCAGGCGTGTTGTGCACATCAGGTTTGGTGATTGCCGCCGCCGGTTTGGGCTGGCTCAGTCAGGCGGTGCTGGCGCAGGATGTCACTGGCATGATTGCGCCGATGGTGGTTGTCGGCATCGGTACCGGTTTGCCATGGGGGCTGATGGATGGATTGTCGGTGAGCGTGGTGCCGAAAGAACGGGCGGGCATGGCAACCGGCATTTTCAGCACCACACGCGTGGCCGGAGAAGGCATCTCGCTGGCGATTGTCGGCGCTATTCTGTCGATGTTAACGCACAACGCACTGGCGGCCCGCTTTACCGGCGATGCGATCAGTCCGGAGGCCATCAGCCAGGCGGCGCAACGGCTGGCGACCGGTAATCTTACCGTGGCACAACAGCTTATTACACAAGCCAGTACGGCGCAGCTTCAGCAGCTTTATGCCGTCTCATTGCATCCCTTACTGTTGTGTCTGATGGCGATTACGCTGTTCTCTGCGCTGCTGGTGTTGCTGGCGCTGCGCGGTAAACATCAGTAGCACTGTTAACCAATCGCGGGAAGAAACCCATGTCCATACAAAAATAAATGTTAAACGCCCTCATCTTTTTGTTTAGGTAACACAATAATTAACCAATAAAAATCAATATAAACAGGATTAAAATTTTATAATTTGTAATTTATAGAATTTTTATCCTTATTGACAAAAATAATGAAAAGAGTCCCTTAAGGTAAATTTATTAACTTATATTTAACCATGACTGCGTTTTTCATCATGCACATAAGGTCAGGGCTCCGCTCCGTTGTGAAGGGAAAACATAATACCCGGCCTGCACGCTGTTTATTACCGGCTTTTCTTGCCGTTTTTTGCGTTAACTATTAACCACCAGAGGATTTCCACATGCAACGCCGTTGCATGAATACACATCCGTGTAAGTTATTTTGGGAGTCATCATGGGCGAAAAAAAATCATTATTACTGGCCGTGCTTTCTGCGGCGACGCTGACTTTAGTCGCAGGTGCACAGGCCGCCGGTACCTTAACAGGCCAGGTAGGCGTTCAGCTCACCATCAGCACAGGTTGTACTGTCGGTAACGGCACATCAACGGGGGGAACCAACCAGTGGGGTACGCTGAATTTTGGTAACTACGCGGATCTGACCAGCGTTATTAACGGGACCGTATTCGGCGCTGACGGCACCGGTGCCGTCACCATCGCCTGTAGCACAGGACTGACCCCAACGCTGTCACTGAACGGCGGACTGGCGGCAACCGGCGGGCTGCGTTCCATGACATCCAGCGGCAACAGTATTCCTTACCGCCTCTATTCCGATACCGCACGTACCACCGAAATCGCGATTAATACGCCAATTACGCTCACCACAGGGACCACGGCGCAAAATATCCCGATTTACGGTCGTGTGCTGCCTGCTGACCAGACCAGCACCACGCCGGCGGCAGGAACCTATAACGATACCGTTGTTGCCACTCTTTCCTGGTAAGCGTTTTTCCCTCAGCGCCGGGTCCGGCTCTGACTGGCTTTCGGTTCAAGGAAGGAAAAATCATGGACATCAAGGTACTGCGGCTACTGCCTGCCACCCTGCTGGTGTCGGTGCAGTTGCACATTCCGCTGAGTCAGGCGGCAACAATAGGCATCAGTGCCACGTTGCTGCCCGCCTGTGAAGCGGGAACCACGACGTCCGGCAGCACCCGTTTCGGTACGCTGAATTTTGGCAATTATGCGTCGCTCACCAGCGCGGTGAATGCTACCAGCACACAACTGGCGGGTTCGATCCGCGTAAAATGTGTGAGCGGGCTGACCTACAAAATTGTCATGGATGGCGGCAGCAGCGGTGTGGTTACCGCCCGCAGAATGGTCAATACCACCAACAGCGCCGAGACGTTGCAGTACAACCTTTACACCTCGGCGGCACGCACCACCGTGTGGGACAACACCACCGGCGTCAGCGGCACCGGTAACGGCGCGGATCAGTGGAGCACGGTCTATGGCCGCGTTCCGGCACAGACCACGCCTGCCGCCGGTGTTTATCAGGATACGGTGAATGTCACCGTATCCTGGTAGAGGTGACGATGCCTGCCAGCCTGCGTTTTCCGCCCGTGTTATTACCGATGATGTTATTGCTGCTGATATTGTGCAGTTCAGCGCGTGCCGCCACGGCAACCACGACGTTTACCGTTTCGGCGACCCTCACCAATGGCTGCGTATTTGGCAGCTCGCTTGCCAGCCCGATCTCCAGTCTCGGCACCCTCAACTTCGGCTCCCTGTCGGACATCGCCAGCAACGTCGATATTGTCAGCAGCGCGGGCGCAGGTTCCGTGGTCGTCACCTGCACGCCGGGTACCTCCGTCAGTATTGCCATGGATTACGGCACTCACGGCGGCACCGCCACACGTCGCTATATGCAAAACACCACCAATACCGATCTGCTGGGCTACCAGCTTTTCCGCGATGCCGCCCGCAGTCTGGTCTGGGGCAATGGCGCGCTGGTGATGTCCATCCCCAGTTTTCCGGATACCTCGCAAACCTACCCGGTTTATGCACGTTTATACGCTGTGACCCCTCTGCCTTCCGCCGGGACGTATACCGATACCGTCACTGTTACGTTAACTTATTGAATCATCAGGATATAAAAATATGAAGACACTGTTTCTACGCCTTTTCACCACCGCCGCATTGCTCGGTGCCTTTCTGTCTTGCGTGAATGCACAGGCTGCCAGTTCGGTGCTGGTCTGGCCGGTCTATCAGATTATTGAATCCGATCAGAACGGATCTGCCCTGTGGCTGGAAAACCGTGGCGCGGAACCGGTGTCCTTGCAGGTGCGCGTACTGGCCTGGAAGCAGGAGAATTTTAACGAGAAGTATGCCGATCAGACCAACGTGGTCGCCAGCCCGCCATTTGCTACCGTGCCACCGGGACAGCGTCAGTTGATCCGCCTGATCCGCAATATCCCGGTTCCGGCCAATACCGAGCAGGCGTATCGCATCATTATTGATGAAATCCCTTCTCCGCTGAACGATTCCGCGCAGGGGAAGGACAAAGCGGTCGTCGGTCTGCAATTGCAGATGCGTTATTTACTGCCGCTGTTTATGGATGGCGGCAATTTGTGGACCAACGATCGTGCGGATATCAAACGCGACCCTTCCACGGCGACGCGCCCGATCCTCAACTGGCGTACGGTGTCCGAGGGCGGGAAAACCTATTTGCAGGTGGGTAATACCGGCCTCGTCCATGCGCGCCTGAGTAACGTTTTCTGGTCGGCGACGGGTAACCAGAAACAAGGCGTAAAAACCATGGTGGGCGGCTTTATGGGTTATGTATTGCCGGGACAACAAATGCGCTGGCCGGTGCCCGCAGGTGTGACGCCAGGGGCGCAACTCAATGCGCAGATTGCCGATAACACCCAACCGATTGTCATTCCACGCGGCCAGTAACAGCAGGAGCCGCAACGAATGACGATCAGACGTCTTCTCCGGGAAGGTCATCAGCGACCGCTTTATTTCCGGGGAAGCCTGTGCCTGATATGCCTGAGTACGCTCAGTGCACAGGCGCAGGAATATTCTTCACTGCCTGATGCCCCGCGTGCGGCACCGGTGGTCACGGACGCCATGTTTTATCTGTCGGTTGTGGTCAACGGTCAGACGGATAATCAGGTCGTGCCGGTGACGTATCGCAATAACGCCTACTTCGTCGAAGCCGGTGTTCTGGCGAAGAATCACATCCACATTAATGGCCGGCAGGGGCTGATCAATGTCGGCGAATTGCCGGACGTCAAAGCAAAATACGATTCGGCCACCCAGCAACTGGTGTTAACGGTGCCAGATGCCTGGCTGCCGAACCAGAATGTCAGCGGCGATCCGCTGATGAATTACACGCCGTCGCAAAGCAGCACCGGCCTGTTGTTTAACTATGATTCGTACTACACCGATCCACCCGGCGGTGCGAAGTCTGTCGCCACCTGGATGGAGCAACGGTTATTCAGCAGCCTCGGACTGGTCACCAATACCGGCACTTACCGCTACAACATTGATAACGCCGACAACAGCAACGGCGGCCAGACCACGCAGGACGGCTATCTGCGCTACGACACGTTCTGGCGTTTCACCGACGAGAAAAATCTGATCAGCTATCAGGTCGGGGATTTCGTCAGCGATTCCCTGACGTGGAGTAATTCGGCGCGGATGGGTGGCCTGCGTATCAGCCGTAACTTTGGCGTGCGTCCGGATCTGGTGACCTACCCGTTGCTGCAATACAGCGGCACGGCGGCGGTACCGACCACGGTTGATTTGTTTCTGAACGGCTACAAGGCCAGCAGTAATAACCTCAATTCCGGGCCTTTTACCCTGACCAACGTGCCGTATATCAATGGCGCCGGTGAAGCGACGATTGTGACCACCGATGCGGTCGGACGTCAGGTCTCAACCAGCGTGCCGTTTTACGTTTCCAACACGTTGCTGCGCAAAAGCCTCAGCGATTTCGATTTCTCGCTCGGGGCTGTACGTAACAATTATGGCGTCACCAACGGCGACTACTCAGATACCGCATTCAGCGGGATTTACCGATACGGGCTGAGCGATTACCTGACGCTGTCCGGCCATTCCGAAATCGTACAGGGTCTGGCGCTGGGCGGATTGGGCACCGATATCGCGGTCAGTACCTGGGGCACTCTGAGTGTTTCAGGCAGCCAGAGTAAAGCCGACCGTGCGCGGGGCGAGAACGTGACCGATAAAAAAGACGGCAGCCAATACACGCTGGGCTATTCCTACTATTCGACGGTATTCAGCCTGTCTGCTCTGCGCTCAAAACGCACGGCGGGTTATCAGGACATCACGTCTTACACCAGCGACACGCGGTTAAGCCGTCAGGCAGATCAGGTGACGTTCAGCGCGTCGCCGTTCGGGAACGCTAACGGCACGATGGGCATCGGGTATTACGATGTCGAAGCCTATGACAATTCGCATACGCGGCTGGTGAATTTTTCTTACAGCCGCTCGCTGTGGGGACAAAGCAGCATGTTTTTATCCCTCAATAAAACGCTGGGCGATACCGGCTACAGCGCGCAGTTGCAGTTCATCATTCCGATTGGCACCAACATCAATATGAATGCCGGCGTACAGCGCGACAGTGCGGGTAATTATCAGGAGCAAACCGGTGCCAGCAAAGCCACGCCAACCGACGGCGGTCTGGGCTGGAATCTGGCTTACAGCGGCGGCAACAATCCGTATCAGCAGGCCGACGCCACCTGGAAATCCCGCTACGCGACCCTGCAGGGTGGGTTCTACGGCAATCGGGGCGATTACACGCACTGGGCAGATCTGAGCGGATCCGTGGTGTTCATGGCCAATGACTGGTTCCTGTCGGATAAGATCAACGATGCCTTTATCGTGGTAGATACCGATCATTACGCGGATGTTCCCGTGCTGTTCGAGAATCAGAAAATGGGCAAAACGGATAAAAATGGCCACCTGCTGATCCCGACCGTCAGCTCGTATTACCCGGCCAAAGTGGAAATCGATACCCTGCCGCTGCCCGCCGATGTGGTCGCCAGTAACGTTAATGACCGCATCGCGGTGAAACAAGGCAGCGGCGTGGTGGTGAAATTCAGCGTCGAAAAAGTGCTGTCCGCCAATATCACCCTGCATGACGCCGCCGGACAGCCGCTGAAGCCCGGCACGCTGGTTACGGAACAAAACACAGAACAGACCACCGTCACCGGTTACGACGGGCTGGTGTACTTCTCGCACTTACAGGAAAACAACGTGCTGAATATCCAGACGGAAGATCATTCGCTTTGCCGGGTCAGTTTCACCCTGAACCCTGCCCGTCACAGCATTGAGCAGGTCGGCCCGCTGACATGCCCCGGCAGCACAGCGAAAACAACGGCAGGAGATAAATCATGAGGATTTTCAGGCAGCAGATGCATCGCGGATTATTGCTGATGCTGTTGCTGGGTACAACGTGGTGGGCAAAAGCGGGATGCACGACGGCGCCCGGGAGCATTACGCTGGGCACACAAAACTCGTTTGCAGTCAGTTCATCGCCGCTGATCACCTCAGGGGGCAGCGGATTAAGTTGTACTGGCGGGCTGCTTAACATCGCAGGCACCAATACCATCACCGCGTTTATCGGCGTGACTCAGCATCCCAGCAACTCGCAGCCCAGACTTTACAGCGGGACAACGGGGCAGTATTTACCCTACAGCCTGTGCAAGGATGCCAGCTGCAGTGCCGTTTATAATCAGGGCGATACCATCAGCTGGAGCAGCACCACGGCGCTGGGATTACTCGGCTTGTTTTCCGGCCCCAACAGCACCTTACCTCTCTACGTCCGGCCGGTCGCCATTTCCAATCTGGCCGCAGGCACTTATACCGATGTCATTCCCATCTCATGGACATGGAACATGTGTTCAGTGGCTATCGGCACCTTACTGTGTCTCGCAGACTCCGGTAACGTGTCGGGCAATGTCGCCCTGACGCTCAATGTCACCAATTTCTGTTATATCGACAGCGCGCCCAATGTGGGTTTCGGCAGTGCTGCACTGCCTTCCGGCCTGACCACCGTGGTAGCAAATACTATCAGCGTACGCTGCACCCTGAACGCCAGCTATTCCGTCAACCTGACCAGCAGCGTGCCGGTGTCCGGACAATACCGGCAGATGGCCTCCACCGTCGGCGGCACCACCCGTTATCTGCAATATCAGATATTTAAAGGTGACAGCACGGTATGGACGGCTTCCACCGACAGCAGCGCAACCGGCACCGGCACTTCACAATCGTTTCCATATACCGCATCCGTAAATCTGGCGCAAAGCAATCAGCCCGCAGGTAACTACAGCGATATGGTGACGGTCACGGTGACGTATTAAGAAAGAAGGGAAAGCAGAACCGGTGCCACGGATGTGCACCGGTTTGAGAAGGGATGTTACAGCGCTTTCAGCGTCTTGACGGTGGCATCCACGTCAATTTCATCTTCAGTGAACACATAGGTGCTGTTCTGGAAAGTGGTGATCAGCAACTTTTTCATGGTGCGCATCTCTGCTTTTTTTTCTTCTTCCTGCGGGCGGATACGGTTCATCAACAATCCGACGGAAAGCACAGCGTTTTCTTTGTCGATTTTGGTTTCAGCAGGAACCTCTTCGTTAAACGCCAGGAAGGATTTGATGCTGGTGATTTTGATACGCTCACCGGCAATAAAGATGTATTTGCTCTCCGGCTCGACTTTCACCGCAAAGGCGGAAAGGCCTTTGTTGTTGGTGGTCGGCTCAAAGGTGACTGCCGCATCTTTTTTAATCAGCTCAGGGTTTGCAACTTTAATCACGTGGAAATAACGGTTATCGCCGTTTTCATCTTTGATAAAACCGAAACCTTTATCTTCAAACCAGGTTGTGATTACGCCGTTCATCGCTTACCGCCTAAGTAATTATTTATTCAACATGTCATTTTTGCAGGGCGGCAGTGTAAAGCAGAATGCGGACAAAGTCCTGTGCTTTACGGCCTGATCCCCACGGAATTACGTCGCTTTACGGAACGTAAGATTAAACCGGTACGATCCGGTCAGCGGATGCTCGCCCGCTTTCAGTGGCAATACGCCGTGATAACGCAGCCGCGACGGGCCGCCCCACACCACAATATCGCCATGCATCAGCGGCACACGCTGGGTTTTATCACTGCGCTCCATGCCGCCAAACTGGAAAACAGCCGGTAAGCCCAGCGAGACAGAGACGATCGGCTGGCCGAAATCGTGCTCGTCTTTGTCCTGATGCAGGCTCATTTTCGCCCCCGGCTGATAGCGGTTGATCAGACAGGCATCTGGCTCAAAGCCTGCAAAACCCGCCTGTTCCGCCGCGCTGACGGCAAGCGAACGAAACAATTCCGGCATCGGTGGCCATTGCTGATGACTTTCCGGCGAGGTGGCCTGGTAGCGATAACCTGCCCTGTCAGTCACCCAACCGACATCACCGCAATTGGTCATTGCCACCGACATCGCATAACCGCCCGGCGTGGCGCGATACTGAAAAGGCACCAGCCCGGCGATCCGGTCGATTTCCGCCAGCAATGCGACATCCTCTGCCAGCGCCGCACCGCGCAATACCACCGCGCCCGGGCACAGTTCTTCGCGCCAGTTGGGGTGAAAATCGGGGTGATCAAACAAGTCCAAATTCATATCAGCCTCCGTGTTCACGCATCTGTTAAGTATAACAGCCGATTTGAGACAGAGGCAGATTGTCGGGGCGGATCGTTTCAGCTAAGGTTCATTAAGAGGCCGTAAGGTCATAAAGAACATCTTAAAAGGAGAATGAAATGAGTCGGGAAATTAACAAAGACACGCAGTTGTGTATGTCCCTTTCCGGTCGTCCGGGCAATTTCGGTACCCGTTTTCATAACAGCCTTTATCAGGCGTTAGACCTGAACTTCGTCTACAAAGCATTTTCCACCCAAGACATCGAAGCCGCAGTGAAAGGCGTACGCGCACTGGGCATTCGCGGCTGCGCGGTCTCGATGCCGTTCAAGGAAGCCTGCATTCCTTTCCTCGATGAGTTGGATCCTTCTGCGACAGCCATTCAGTCGGTGAATACCATCGTCAATGACGACGGCTTACTGCGCGCCTACAACACGGATTACATCGCGGTCGCCAAACTGCTCGACAGCCATCAGGTGCCGCGTGATGCCGTTTTCGCCCTGCGCGGCAGCGGCGGCATGGGCAAAGCCGTGGTCGCGGCCATTCGTGATGCCGGTTTCAAAAAGGGCTACATCATTGCCCGCAACGAAGCTAACGGCCGTGCGCTGGCAGAAGAATACGGTTATGAATGGAAAGCAGAAGTCGGCGATGTTGCCGTCGATATGGTGGTGAATGTCACGCCAATCGGCATGGCGGGCGGGCCGGAAGTGGATTCACTGGCCTTTGAACCGGCGGTGATTGACCGCGCCAGCATCGTCTTTGACGTCGTCGCGCTGCCGGTAGAAACCCCGCTGATCCGCTATGGCCGCGAACACGGCAAGAAAGTGATTACCGGTGCGGAAGTCGCCACACTGCAGGCCGTCGAGCAGTTCGTGCTGTATACCGGTGTACGCCCTTCGGATGAACAGATAGAAAAGGCCGCGGCACACGCACGGGGCTGAGTTTCCTGTCAGAACGTAAAAAGCCTCTCACCGGAGAGGCTTTTTTATAGTTGCATATCACTTACCGCACCAGACACGGTTTTTTCGGATCAAACTTCCAGTCCGGTACCAGGAACTGCATGCCCTGCGCATCGTCACGGGCACCCAGCCCCATGCCTTTGTACAGCTCGTGCGCCTTCATCACCTGATCCATATCCAGCTCAACGCCCAGACCCGGTTGTTCCGGCACGCGCACCTTACCGCCTTTGATCTGCAACGGTTCTTTGGTCAGGCGCTGATTGCCTTCCTGCCAGATCCAGTGCGTGTCGATGGCAGTGATTTTACCCGGCGCAGCAGCGGCCACCTGGGTAAACATCGCCAGTGAAATATCAAAGTGATTGTTAGAGTGCGAACCCCAGGTCAGCCCCCATTCGTGGCACATCTGCGCGACGCGAACTGACCCCTGCATCGTCCAGAAGTGCGGATCCGCCAGCGGAATATCCACGGATTTCAGCTGGATGGTATGCCCCATCTGACGCCAGTCGGTGGCGATCATATTGGTGGCCGTCGGCAGGCCGGTTGCCTGACGGAATTCGGCCATCACTTCGCGCCCGGAGAAGCCCTGCTCTGCACCGCATGGATCTTCCGCATACGCCAGCACACCGCGCAGTTGTTTGCCGAGCGCAATCGCTTCATTCAGCGACCAGGCACCGTTAGGATCAAGCGTGATCCGCGCCTGCGGGAAACGTTGCGCCAGCGCCGTCACGGCTTCGGCCTCTTCGCTGCCTGCCAGTACGCCGCCTTTCAGTTTGAAATCATTAAAGCCGTATTTTTCATATGCTGCTTCCGCCAGACGCACCACCGCCGACGGTGTCAGCGCCTCTTCATGGCGCAGGCGATACCAGTCGCAACTGTCGCCCGGCTGGCTCTGATAGCCCAGTGAGGTTTTGTTGCGGTCGCCGACGTAGAACAGATAGCCGAGCATTTCGACTTCATCACGTTGCTGCCCGTCGCCCAGCAATGATGCCACGGTGACGCCCAGATGCTTGCCGAGCAAGTCCAGCATCGCGGCTTCGATCGCCGTCACGACGTGGATAGTGGTGCGCAAATCAAAAGTCTGCAAACCGCGGCCAGAGGCATCACGGTCGGCGAATTTTTCCCGCACGGCGGTCATCACATTTTTGTATTCACCCAGCGTTTTGCCAATCACCAGCAACGCGGAATCATCCAGCGTCTGACGAATTTTCTCGCCGCCCGGCACTTCACCGACGCCGGTGTTACCGCTGCTGTCCTTGAGGATCAGGATGTTGCGGGTGAAGAAAGGGGCATGTGCGCCGCTGAGATTAAGCAACATGCTGTCGTGCCCGGCCACCGGGATCACCTGCATGGAGACAATTTTAGGTGTAGATGAAGAGGTCATGCTTACTCCTTAGTGAATTCAGATTCCGTTAACCACGCCCCAGTGCCGGGCGCTTGCGATCGAATGTCCAGCCAGGGATCAGATACTGCATCGCGGCGGCATCGTTGCGCGCACCGGTCGGCAGTTTCCGGTGCAACTCGTGGGCGCGATGGATTTGATCCATGTCGATCTCCACGCCCAGCCCCGGTTTTTCAGGCACTTTGATTTTCCCGTTCACAATTTGCAGCGGCTCTTTGGTCAGGCGCTGGTTGCCTTCCTGCCAGATCCAGTGCGTATCTATCGCTGTCGGTTTACCCGGTACGGCTGCACCGACATGGGTAAACATCGCCAGCGAAATGTCGAAATGGTTATTCGAATGGCAGCCCCACGTCAGACCCCACTCATCGCAAAGTTGTGCGACCCGCACCGCGCCATGCATAGTCCAGAAATGCGGATCGGCCAGCGGAATATCCACCGACTGCAACATCACCGCGTGCTGCATCTCGCGCCAGTTAGTGGCAATCATGTTTGTGGCGACCGGCAAACCGGTGGCACGGCGGAATTCCGCCATCACTTCGCGGCCGGAAAAACCCTGCTCCGCACCGCACGGATCTTCGGCATAACTGAGGATACCGTGCAGGTCTTTGCACAGGTCGATTGCTTCATCCAGCAGCCACGCGCCGTTCGGATCAACCGTGATCCGCGCATCAGGGAAGCGTTTTGCCAGTGCTTTAACCGCCTCGATCTCCTGCTCGCCCGGCAGCACGCCGCCTTTGAGTTTGAAATCTTTGAAGCCATAGCGATCCTGCGCCGCTTCGGCCAGCCGCACCACCGCCTCACTGTTCATCGCTTCCTGATGACGCAGGTGATACCAGTCGTGATGGCTGCGTTCCCCTTCCTGATACGGCAAATCGGTTTTCTGCCGGTCACCGATATAAAACAGATAACCGAGCACCGTGACTTCGTCGCGCTGTTTGCCCGGCCCGAGCAGTTCACACACCGGCACGCCGAGGAATTTGCCCATCAGATCCAGCAGCGCGGCTTCCAGTGCGGCGACGGCGTTAACGCGCAGTTCGAACGTCCACGCACCTTTACCGAAAGAGTCAAAATCCGATGACTGATTGCCGACGTGGATCTGATGCACCAGCCGGTTCATGCGCGCCACTTCCTGGCCTTTTACCTGAGCAATGGCCTCCACCAGCGTGTTGTAAATCACCTCCCCGCCGGGCGCTTCGCCGACACCGGTGTTCCCGGCGCTGTCCTTGAGGATAACGATATTGCGGGTGAAGTAAGCACCGTGCGCGCCACCAATATTCATCAGCATGCTGTCATGCCCTGCCACAGGAATGACCTGCATATCCGTGATAACCGGTGAGGATTGCGTACTCATCATCTTTCCCCTTTTACTGTGCCTGTACCGTGGTACGGGCGAAGCTGAATACGTTCGATTTTTCCGACAATAAACACGTAACTGACGACGGCGAGCAGTGCGTGGATGCCGACATAAATCAGCGCGCCGTTGAAGGAACCGGTGGTCCCGATAATGTAGCCGATAGCGATCGGCGTGATGATGCCGGAGACGTTACCGAACATGTTGAACAATCCGCCGCTCAGCCCGCTGATTTCTTTCGGTGCGGTATCGGCCATCACCGCCCAGCCCAGCGCACCCAGACCTTTACCGAAGAAGGCGAATGCCATAATGCCAACCACCATCCATTCGGTATCGACGTAGTTGCAGAAAATCATCGACATCGACAACAGCATACCGATCACAATCGGAGCCTTACGCGACAGTGTCAGGTTGCTGGTTCTGCGCATCAGCCAGTCGGAGATAATTCCACCCAGTACGCCGCCGAGGAATCCGCAAATCGCCGGTACTGAGGCCACCATGCCCGCTTTAAGTATCGACATACCGCGCGCCTGAACCAGATACACCGGGAACCAGGTGATGAAGAAATAGGTCAGCGCGTTGATGCAGTACTGGCCGATGTAAATACCAATCATCATGCGGGATTTCAGTAACTGTTTCATCTGGAAGGTTTTTTCGCCTTTTACGACGGCTTTTTTGGTGATTTTCTGATCCATATTGATCAGCGCACCACCGGCTTCCATGTAATCAAGTTCGGCCTGATTTACGCCCGGATGATCTTTCGGATCGTGGATCACTTTCAGCCAGATGAAACTCAGCACGATCCCCAGACCGCCCATGAAGAAGAAGACGTGTGACCAGCCCACTTCGTGCGTCAGCCAGCCCATGATCGGGGCGAAAATAACCGTGGCGAAGTACTGCGCTGAGTTAAAAATAGAGACTGCGGTGCCACGTTCCTGAGCCGGGAACCAGGCTGCGACGATACGGCTGTTGCCGGGGAAGGACGGCGCTTCGGCCAGGCCAACCAGAAAACGTAAAGCAAACAGCGATACCACAATGCCGAAGCCGCTGAAGACATCGACAAAGCCTTGCAGCAGGGTGAATAACGACCAGATGAAAATGCTGTAGAAATAAACTTTTTTCGAACCGAATTTATCGAGCAGCCAGCCACCGGGTATTTGCCCGATGACATATGCCCAGGAAAATGCCGAGAAGATATAACCCATCCCGACGGAATCCAGCCCGATATCTTTGGCCATCGCCGAACCGGCAATGGATAACGTGGCACGATCGCCGTAATTAAATGAGGTGACAATAAATAACATCACCACTATCCAGTAGCGCGCGTTAGTTCTTTTTTTGACGGCACTGGCTGCTGAAACGGTAGTTTCCATGGTGTTCTCCGGAATTAATGACAACGCCTCTAAACAGAGATAAAAGTCATTCCATTCACAGAACTGTAGGGTTCAGAGAGGAAGGAACGCAGCCAGTATATGAACAACATTCCCTTTACTCATTGGGCAATCAACCAAGCATAAATAGCCCTTTGCATTTATCCTGAGGCAAATGCCCAGCGACGTGCGAGTTGTTTCACAAAAAATGAAACGGCTGTGATGGCGGTCACAGATGGTTGTTATCTAATTGCAGGGCCACGTACAGCAATAAACGATCGTCGAAGTTCCCCAGATCCAGGCCGGTTAATTCCGAGATACGGTTGAGGCGATATTCCAGCGTATTACGATGAATATACAGTGCCTTAGACGTAGCGGTCGGCTGAACATTATGGTGGAACCACAACGTCAGCGTGCGGCGCAGTAATCCGTTGCCATCCGTCGCTTTCAGACGCGCCAGCGGACGCACCAGTTCATCGGCCTGCCAGCCACCGCGCAGGCTGTCGAGCAGCACGGGTAAGATCAGATCCTGATAGAAGTAACACCGCTGTTCCGGCATCCGCTGTTTGCCCACACTCATGGTGGTACGTGCGGTGCGATAAGAACGGGCGATGCTGCCAGGGCCGGTAAAAAAGTTGCCAAGGGAAATGCGCACGCGCAGACGACCGGTTTCGGTCATGCGCGACAGCAGATGATCAATGCGCTGGCGGTGGCCCTCCGGATCCCAGCGATCGTAGCTGTTCAGGGCCGGTTTCAGCACCACCATTTCGGTGAGGGAAACGATAGCGATCAGGTTGTCACGCTCCGGCGTGGTCAGTAAAGTTTGCAGTTGTTGCAGTTCTGCCATGGCAGAGTCGACGCCGAGCTGGCCGCTGTCGACTTCCACCACCGCCGCGACACGTGGCCGGTTGAGGTCGATGCCCAGACGCTGCGCCCACTCCATCAGCGCCGGAGAGAGTTCATCCACACGAATCAGGTTAAGCACCAGTTCTTCCCGCAGACGGCTGTCCTGCGCCAGCATATGCAGCAGACGCGCCTGTTCGAGCATCATTTCGGCGGTCATACACACCAGCTCGCCATACTGACGCAACTGGGACGGATTGCCCGTCAGGCCGATAACGCCCACGATCTGACCGTCAATACGCAACGGCAGGTTGATGCCCGGACGTACACCGTGCAAATGCCGTGCAACGCCCTCGTCGATGTCGACAATGCGCTCCTGCGAAATCGCCAGCAGTGCGCCTTCGTGCAATTCACCAAGACGCTGATCATCGCCGCTGCCGATAATCCGTCCGCGACCATCCATGACATTCACATTACTATCAATAATTTGCATTGTGCGGGCAACAATTTGTTGCGCCAGCTTTGCATCGAGATGATATGCCGACATGGAACCCCTGCCTTGCTGTTTTATCGTTGTTAAAACAGCATACTCAGGCCGCGATGCCCATACATTATGCAAATGCCCAAAGAGCGAAAGCACCTATTGAAGTTGCGGGGAATATCACATTTTTAAGCAAATGCCCAACCGGCCTCGGCTAAATCCACATGATTGATGAGAGTCACTGAAAGACAGGCAAAAAAAAGCACGCCGGAGCGTGCTTTGTGTGAGGTATAGCAGGCGGAAATTACTGCGCCAGCAGGTAAATTGAGGTATCACCACGCTGAATATCCAGCGCCAGAACGTTTGGTTTGGTGTCGAGAATTTTACGCAGCTCGCCCAGATTGGTCACTTTCTGCTGGTTCACACCCAAAATGACGTCGCCTTTTTTCAGGCCGATGCGCGCCGCCGTTGAACCCGGCTTCACTTCATCGACTTTCACGCCTTTCTGATCACCTGCCGCACCGTTACTCAGTTCAGCCCCTTCGATGCCGGTATAAATGTTGCCGGATTCGATTTTCGATGTCTGAGTGCTTTGCTCAATGGTCACGTCAATGTTCATCGGTTTGCCTTCACGCAGCAGGCCGAGCGTCACTTTGGTGCCGATTGGCAGGGTGCCGATATCAGCACGGAACGAGGCGAAGCTGCTGATCGGTTTACCGTTCATGCTCAGGATCACGTCACCGGCTTTAATGCCCGCTTTCTCTGCGGCAGATTTCGGCATGACCTGACTGATGAATGCACCGCGCTGTGCGTCAACTTTCATGGCTTTCGCCAGTTCAGAGTTCAGCTCGGTCCCCATAATGCCCAGTTCGCCGCGTTTCACCTGACCGAATTCGATCATTTGTTTGGACAGGTTTTTCACCATGTTACTTGGGATCGCAAAACCGATACCGATGTTGCCGCCGTCCGGTGCCAGGATCGCCGTGTTAAGGCCAATCAGTTCACCATTCAGGTTCACCAGCGCACCACCGGAGTTACCGCGGTTGATCGCAGCATCCGTCTGGATGAAGTTTTCGTAGTTCTCAATATTCAGGCCGGAACGACCCAGTGCAGAAACGATACCGGAAGTCACGGTTTCGCCCAGACCATACGGGTTACCGATAGCCACGGTGTAATCGCCCACACGCAGTTGTTCGGAATCCGCCATCTTAATGGCCGTCAGGTTTTTCGCATTCTGTAACTGAATCACCGCGATATCAGAACGCGGGTCCTTGCCGATGACTTTGGCGTCGAACTTACGGCCATCGTTCAGCTGTACGCTGATTTTGGTTGCGTTATCAACAACGTGGTTGTTGGTAACCACATAACCTTTGTCGGCATCAATGATGACGCCGGAACCCAGCGCGCGGAAATCTTCTTTCTGTTCAGGCGCAGGCTGACCGTCAGACCCCTGACCGCCGCCCTGACACACCGGAGACCCCTGGAACGGCGAACCGTCCTGGCACAGCGGCGAATTCTGGCCAAAGAATTGCTGGAACTGCTGACCCATGCGCGGTGTTTTTACCGGCGCACTGCCTTCAACATTGACGCTCACCACCGATGGCATCACTTTTTCAAGCATAGGTGCCAGGCTAGGAAGCTGAGTGGTGCTGGTGCTGGAAGACGCAGTTTCAGCAGCCAGTGCAGAAGAAACCGGGGCCATTGCCATACCGATGCTTAACGCTAATGCGCTGAGGAATAAACTCGATTTTTTCATTTTTCAGGATCTCTTAAAATTATTGTGGCAACCAAAATAGTCGCATTGCTTGGTAGTCGTGATACTGAGATGGTATTAATAGCGTGAAGTTCATCAGGGTCGAAATGACAATGGTAAAAAATTATTGTCAGCATTTACAAATGGCGTTTTTTCAAACAGTTCCGTAAAGAAAATTAAAGAGAGTTCAATTTGTCTTTTTAAAACAAATTACTCAGCCGCCATGAGTCTTCTGTATTCATCGTATGCATAAAGGTCAGTCATTCCGCTGATATAATCCTGAATCATTCGCGCACGGTAATAAAACTCTTGCGCGGCATGTTCCGCGACCGGTAATCCTTCCAGCGCCGCCACGGCATTGTTGTAAGCCAGACGATGTTTGGCTGAAATCTTATGCAGCAGACGGGTTTCAATCGGATATTTCCTGTGCGTATCCTCCTGAACTAGCTGGTTAAAATCGGTCAATGGCATATCCAGCAACGGGCTATAAATATCAAGTAATCCGCTGATCACCCGATAGCCTTGTAATTCCAGCTCCTCCACTTCGTGATGATTGAATACCTGTTTGAAGGCCACCGCTTTATAAATCTCTAACAACCGGTTGGCCTGGCTGTCATCTTCCAGCAACGCATGATTAAAGGTGCCCTGATAAATATCTTCTATATTATCAATGAACCGGCGGGCAGCATGCGGCACCAGTTGTTTTACTGTCTGAACGCGCAGTTCCATAAAGAAGTAATCCACCGGATTACGGAACGTTTTCGCTTTATCCATTTTCTCGTAAGCAGTGCGAACCACTTTATCGAAGAAGTCATTTTTCTCTATCGCGCCCCACTCACGGCACAGATAATTATAAAGCTGTTCCACGCTGAAAATACTTTTCTCAACCGCATCTTCCAGATCGGCAATGCAGTAAGAAATATCATCGGCCGCTTCCATAATGTAGGTAAGCGGAAAGCGGTTAAATTCACCCAGCCCGAGTTCACTGCGCAGTTTTTTGATGAACGGCTCTTCCGCCAGATAAAAACCCGGTTTTTTCATCAGGTAATCATGCGAAGGAAGTTTAGTCATTGAATACGCAGGGCGGGTATATTTCAGAATGCAGGCGGTCTGGCTGTAAGTCAGATTGAGTTTCAGCAAGGTGAAGACCAGCCGGATGGCCTGCGCATTGCCTTCAAAATTAGACAGGTCGTAGCGGATTTTACTGCGCAGCTGGTTCAGTTCAGTATCGTCTGGCGTCAGGCGCAAACACGTCACCAGACAGGCATCCGTTTCCTGTGGTGTTTCGCCGCAACCGGCGGTGTCCATCCGCTTAGCAAACCAGTTGTTAATGGCGGATTCACCAAAGTGGCCAAATGGCGGATTACCGATGTCGTGCATCAGGCAGGCCATTTCAACCACGCTTTCAAAGGGATCGGTCACCTCGTCCAGCCCGTAAGCCTCAAGCTTGTTCTGCCTGCGCAAACGATGGAGGATCTCTTTGGCGATGTGACGACCAACCTGCTGAACTTCAAGGGAATGGGTCAGACGACTGCGGACGGCAGCATTTTTCTCCAGCGGAAAAACCTGAGTCTTTTGTTGCAGACGGCGGATGGCAGCCGAGTTGATAATGCGCCCGCGATCGCTTTCGAACTGACGGACGACATCATAGTCATCGCGTGCCTCGATCGGGGCGCTGAAAGGACGCTGAAAATTGAATTTCGTTTTAAAATCGATCCCGGACATGATTTCCCACCTTTTCAGCCACTCACACATCAAACCGACGCGCTTTTTGCAGTAACAACCTGCACCCCAAACGGATTATTTCTTACCTTTAGCCATGATAGACTATCGCACATTGTTTTCGTGATTAAACCGTCAATTCCGCACACGCTGCGGCTCATTCCAACCACATCTGCGAGTATTCATATGAAAGTAGGCATTATCGGTGCAATGGAGCAGGAAGTGACCCTGTTGCGCGACAAGATTATCAACCGTCAGACTATCGAACGCGCAGGCTGCGAAATCTATACTGGCCAGTTAAACGGTGTGGACGTGGCGCTGCTTAAATCCGGCATTGGTAAAGTGTCTGCCGCCATGGGCACCACATTGCTGCTGGAACATTGCCGTCCTGACGTGGTGATCAATACCGGTTCCGCAGGCGGGCTGGCGAAAACCCTGAAAGTCGGTGATATCGTCGTGTCTGATGAAGTGCGTTATCACGATGCTGACGTCACCGCGTTTGGCTATGAACCGGGCCAGATGGCCGGTTGCCCGCCTGCGTTCACTGCTGATCCGGCGCTGATTGAACTGGCAGAAAACTGTATCCGTGAACTCAACCTGAACGCCGTACGCGGTCTGGTTTGCAGTGGCGATGCGTTCATCAATGGCGCAGCGCCTCTGGCACGTATCCGCGCAACCTTCCCGAATGTTGCTGCTGTCGAAATGGAAGCCGCGGCTATCGGTCACGTTTGCCACCTGTTCGGTACCCCGTTCGTGGTCGTTCGCGCAATTTCTGATGTTGCTGATGGTGAATCCCACCTGAGCTTTGAAGAATTCCTGGTGGTTGCCGCACAGCAATCCACCCTGATGGTAGATGCGATGCTGACAGCGCTGGCGGCTGGCGAAGAATAATGATGCGCCGGTTCGGCCTCATACTGAGTTGCCTGCTGCTGCCTGTGGCAGCAACTGCGGCGCCGGCCCAACGGGTGATCAGTCTGGCACCCAATCTGACAGAACTGGCATTTGCCGCCGGTCTGGGCGACCGGGTAATCGGAGTTAGTGCTTACTCCGATTACCCGCCACAGGCCAGCAAGCTTGAGCAGGTGGCGAACTGGCAGGGAATCAACGTCGAACGTATTGTGACGCTGAAACCTGATGTAGTCCTCGCCTGGCGTGGCGGTAACCCGCAACGTCCGCTGGATCAGCTGATTTCGCTGGGTATCCACGTTATCTATCTTGATCCGCAAAATGCGGAACAGGTGGCACAAGCGCTGGAACAACTTGCGGTGTACAGCCCTTCTCCGGAAAGCGCAAAACGCGCCGCTGCTGATTTTCGCCAGCAATGGCAGGCGCTGAAACTGAAATATCATCGCCAAAAGCCGGTTTCTGCCTTTATTCAGTTCGGCACCCAGCCGCTGTTTACTGCCGCCGCGACCACAATGCAAAGTGAAGTGCTTAACGTCTGTGGTGCAAAAAATATTTTCGCCGACAGTCGTGTGCCCTGGCCTCAGGTCAGCCGGGAACAGGTTTTAAGCCGTCATCCTCAGGTTATTGTTATATCGGGCGGAAAATCACAAAAACAGGTGATCGAGGATTACTGGCGTTCCATGCTCAGCGCGCAGGTTATCGCACTGGATCCTGACTGGTTCAGCCGCGCCGGGCCACGTATTCTTCTTGCCGCACAACAACTTTGCCCTCAGCTTGCAGCATTGCCTGAGAGGTGAATGCTCACTAACTATTTAGCCATGCCCCCGCGAAATACCGGCATGGCGCTTTTCCGAATTGTTGGTTTATTAACCGAAATCAATAATTCTGCCCTGTCATCTGGTAACATGTCCGGCGTAAAATCCTACGTACGTTGCCAGCCCTCGACTTAAGATTATCTCTTTGTATTACAAGCGAAATAATAAGAATAACGGCGCGATACACGATAAAAACGTGACTTATTTCCCGATCATAAGAAATCTGGATTAAAGGCCGTAAAATTTAGACCGATAACCTTTTCAGCCAGGCTGATTTTGTTGAACTACACCAGCAGGAATAACAATAATGAAAGCTCTTTTACTCAGTGCGCTGCTCGCACTGATCCCGCTGTCGGCTGTTGCGGGCATGGCGGGCGGTCAGATTGGCGTCAGCCTGACCATCCTGCCGGGTTGCAAGATTGATGCTGCGCACACAGGCACTTCCGTCATCTGCGCCAGCCACACGATGATGCAACCGCATATCAGCGAAATCATGCTTAATGCCGTGCCGGGAATTAGCATCGGTTCGAAGCTGGTGACTGTCGAGTGGTAACCCCCTTGTGAATGCTCACTTACCTGAGCACCCTGTTCACACCGACGGTTTCAACATAAAAAAAGCCCGTCTGCATAGCAAACGGGCTTTTTCTTTAAGACGGATATTTAGATACTAAAGGAAGAACCGCAACCGCATGTCGTTTTTGCATTCGGGTTGGTCACCACAAAACGTGAACCTTCCAGACCTTCGGTATAATCCACCGAACCGCCAACCAGATATTGCAGGCTCATCGGGTCAACCACCAGCGCCACACCGGCTTTTTCGATGGTCATGTCGCCGTCATTAATTTTGTCGTCAAAGGTGAAACCGTACTGGAATCCGCTGCAACCGCCGCCGGTGATGTACACGCGCAGTTTCAGGTTCGGGTTTTCTTCGTCGGAAATCAGGTTTTTCACCTTACGCGCCGCGGCCTCAGTAAACTGTAACGGCAACGCGGTTGTTTCATTCAACAATGCTTCACTCATAATTTCTCACTCCCAATCCGCATTTGTTCAGGCCGCCGGATTGACTGTCTGAATAATATACTCATTATCTTATACCTGAGTTAATGCTTCAAGTATGGGCATTTTTGGCTGCGCTGTCCTGCTTATTGATGCCTTCAGCGGCGATCTCACCCTGCGCTTTTTCCGCGTTCTCACGTTCCTGCCTCTGTAAGGTGCGGGTCAATATGGCGGAATACAAGGGTTTACCCCCCAGAAACTGCGCCAGCAGGGTCGCGCCCAGGCAGGTAATGATCATCGGTAAAATCAGCTGATAATTATCGGTCATCTCCAGTACCAGCACGATACCCGTCAGCGGTGCACGCACGCTGGCGGCAAATAACGCGCCCATCCCGGCGATGGCAAAGGTGGCAGGCTGAATACCATATTGCGGAAACCACGCCAGCGCGGCGGTGCCGAATGCGGTGCCGAGCAAAGTGCCCAGCGCCAGCATCGGAGCGAAAATCCCGCCCGGTGCGCCGGAGGCAAAGCACAGCAGCGTAGTCACCACCCGGACAACAAAGATCACCAGCAACATCATCAGGCTGTATTTTCCTGCCGCCGCCAGCGGGATCAACGCAAATCCGCCACCGGTGACTTCCTGATGCACCAGCCCGAGCAGGCCGCAGAATCCGCCCAACATGCCGCCGATGATCAGGATTTTTCGCAGATTTCCGCCATGCACACGGGCAAACATATCCTGTGTGCGGAAAATCAGCGCATTGAAACTGACGCCGACCACACCAAAGACCATGCCCAGCACCAGATACAACCACAGCGTATTGAGCGGCGCACTCGCCAGCCTGCCGACTTCAATCACCGCGCCGTCGCCGTTAAAAATACGGAAAACGATACTCGACATGATCACGCCGATAAACACCGCTTTTATCGAGATCAGGCTGTAACGGAACTGCAGGCGCATCTCTTCGAGAATGAACAGGATACCGGCGAGCGGTGCGTTAAATGCCGCAGAAAGCCCGGCCGCCGCGCCGGTAGCCAGCAACGAATGCCGCGCCTCCGCGCTGCGCAGCCGGAAAATATCGACCATCATTTTCCCGACATTCGCGCCCATCTGCACGGTTGGCCCTTCCCTTCCCAGCACCATACCCGCACCCAGCGTGCCCATGCCGCCAAAGAATTTCACCGGGATCACCCGCCACCAGCGCACCGGCCGTAATTCCTCCAGTGCGCCTTCGATTTCAGGGATCCCTGAACCGCCCGCTTCAGGCGCATAACACCGGACCAGATAATAGCCGACCATCGCCAGCGCGGCAGAAAACACAAATGTCAGCGGCCACAGCAGGATCCAGTAATCATTGAAGACGCCCAGCCCGGCAAGCCGGACCGCCATCACCCAGTTCACTGCTTTCTCAAAAGCCACGCCGAGTAAGCCGGCAACCGTACCGACCACTGCGGCGACCAGCAAAATGGTGACCGGCGTTTTATCACGACGCAGTAAAAGGCGCAGGATTTCGCTGCGTTTACGCGGGCCGCGCACGGGCGCATCCGCTAAAATTTCAGTGTCTGATTCATTCATCTCAGAAAGGGAAATATAAAAAATGTTATGGAAGATGGATGGATTTAATCATACAAATTGGCGTCCTGACAGGATCTGCAACAAAATGCCGCACGGTTAGCGGTTTGATAACGCCGCTCAGTTCACTAGAATGGGCGCATTAATCTTTCCGTGACATATTGAACCCAGCAATTCAGGAGCCGAATAATGAGTAAGTCAGAAAGTCTGTTCACGCAGGCGCAAGCGCTAATCCCGGGCGGTGTTAACTCGCCGGTACGTGCCTTCTCCGGCGTTGGCGGCGTCCCCTTATTCATCGCGCGCGCTGACGGCGCTTTCCTGTTTGATGCCGATGGTAAAGCCTACATTGACTACGTGGGTTCATGGGGACCGATGGTGCTTGGCCATAACAACGCCGAAATCCGTAATGCGGTGATTGAGGCGGCTGAGCGCGGCCTGAGCTTTGGTGCACCGACCGAGATGGAAGTGAAAATGGCCGAGCTGGTGACCGGCCTGGTGCCTAGCATGGACATGGTGCGTATGGTGAACTCCGGCACCGAAGCGACGATGAGCGCGATCCGTCTGGCGCGTGGTTTCACCCATCGCGACAAAATCGTTAAATTCGAAGGCTGCTATCACGGCCACGCCGACTGCCTGCTGGTGAAAGCCGGTTCCGGCGCGCTGACCCTCGGCCAGCCGAACTCGCCGGGTGTCCCGGCTGATTTCGCCAAACATACGCTGACCTGTACCTATAACGATCTCGATTCCGTCCGTGCTGCATTCGAGCAATTCCCTGACGACATCGCCTGCATCATCGTGGAGCCGGTCGCAGGCAACATGAACTGCGTGCCGCCATTGCCTGAATTCCTGCCGGGTCTGCGCGCAATTTGTGATGAATTTGGCGCACTGTTGATCATCGACGAAGTGATGACCGGTTTCCGCGTCGCACTGGGCGGTGCTCAGGAGTATTACGATGTGATGCCTGACCTGACCTGTCTGGGTAAAATCATCGGCGGCGGCATGCCGGTGGGCGCATTTGGCGGACGCCGCGACGTGATGGAAGCGCTGGCACCGACCGGTCCGGTTTATCAGGCAGGCACGCTTTCCGGTAACCCGATTGCCATGGCGGCCGGTATTGCCTGCCTGACGCAGGTCGCGCAACCGGGCGTACATCAGACGCTGACCGAACGCACCACCCAACTGGCCGAAGGCTTGCTGGACGCGGCCCAGAAAGAAAATATTCCGTTCGTGGTGAACCACGTCGGCGGCATGTTCGGGCTGTTCTTCACCGATGCAGAAACCGTGACCTGCTATCAGGACGTGATGAAATACGACGTTGAGCGTTTCAAAAAGTTCTTCCACCTGATGCTGGAAGAAGGCGTCTATCTGGCGCCGTCCGCCTTCGAAGCAGGCTTTATGTCTCTCGCGCATACGCCGGAAGATATTCAGCGCACGATTGATGCCGCACGTCGTTGTTTCGCTAAGCTTTAAGCGCCAGTCAAGTCCGCTCCCTCCCCTGCGAAGGGGAGGAACTAAGGCCGCGTCCAAAGAAAAATCTGCTCTAACATCCCTATTTTCTATTGGCTGAAATTCTCTATCCCGCCTGCTTTCTCAGCAGATAAATAAAGTACGGCGCACCGATAAAGGTGGCGAGCAGACCAGCCGGGATCTGATCCGGGAAAATGATCATCCGTCCGCACCAGTCCGCAAAGACCATCAGCAACCCGCCGAGAATACTGGCGACCATCCACTGCGGAACCGCCCGGCGAAAGCCCATCATGCGCGCCATATGGGGTGCCATCAGCCCGACAAAACTCAGCGGCCCGACAGTCAGCGTTGCCGCCGCCGTCATCACCGCCGCCAGCAGTAAAATCGCCAGACGGGTGGGCGTCAGCGCCAGTCCGACTGATTTCGCGGTCACGCTCCCCAGCGGTAAAATATTTATCCAGCGGCGGCAGAATGGCACAAGAACCATCAGCACCCCGGCCAGAATCAGCGTTCGCCAGGCGGCTTCAGCGGATACGGAATAGGTTGAACCTGAAAGCCAGGTCAGCAGGCCGCCCATTCGCGGATCGCCGCTCGCCAGCAGCAACGTCATCAGCGTGGTGAAAGCGGTACTGAGCGCGATACCGGTCAGTAACATACGTTCGGCCGAAAAACTTCGCAGCCCCGAGGCCACCATAATCACCAGCAACGTCAGCGCCGCACCCGCACTGCCCGCAGGCAGCAGCCAGACAAAGGCATCGCCCGGGACGATAAACATCATCACCACCACGCCGGTCGCCGCACCGGAACTGATCCCCAGCACTTCCGGGCTGGCCATCGCATTACCGGTCAGTTTTTGGATCAGCACACCGGATGACGCCAGCATAATACCCGCAGCCAGCGCCGCCATCACGCGTGGCAAACGCCACGGCAGCAGCGCCTGTAAATCTGCACCGGTGGACCAGCTCCAGCCAGTGGCGTTGCGTCCGGCCATCAGTGCAACCATCAACCCGAGTAACAGCACGGCGAGCGCCAGTGACATCCAGCGCACCAGATGCTGACGTTCAACCGGTACGTGATCGCCCTGATCCATTGGCGGCGGTGTCATGTTATTGCGCAAACGCGGC
The DNA here is from genome assembly GCF_000745615.1 of Rahnella sp. WP5. Classification (NCBI taxonomy): domain Bacteria; kingdom Pseudomonadati; phylum Pseudomonadota; class Gammaproteobacteria; order Enterobacterales; family Yersiniaceae; genus Rahnella; species Rahnella sp. WP5. Next base: position 129,061 of record NZ_JQJR01000006.1, read on the forward strand.
AGCAGCCATAACAGCAGCGGCGCGCCCACCAGCGCTGTCGCGGCACCGGTCGGAATCTCCATCCAAAATGTGGTGAGGGTTTGCATCACCTGATCGGTAAGCCAAAGCAGCAGCGCACCGATAACCGGCGCAATGATCAGCCGTGCAGCCAGACGACGAGCACCGAGCATTTTCGCCAGAAGCGGTGCAAACAGGCCGATAAAACCGATGATCCCGACCGCATTGACCAGTTGCGCACTCATTAAAATCGCCAGCGTCAGCACAGCAAGACGCGCCGCTGACAGGCCGAGGCCAAGATTTTTGGCGATGCCATCATCCAGCCCCAGGAGCGTCATCGGACGCTGCAACAGAAACGCCAGCAGCCAGACGATAATCACCCGCGGCAGCAGGAAGTTCGCGATATCCCAGTCCTGCTGGTTCAGCGCCCCGCTGCTCCACATGTACAGACTTTGCAGGTTCTGGTAGTTGAAGATGCCAATCAGGCCATTCACCGCTCCGCAATACAAGCCCAGCACCAGACCGGCGAGGATCAGCGTGACCGGTGACATGCGTTTGCCCCAGGCGATGCCGAACACCAGTGCACCAATCACCACCGCGCCAGCCATGGCGGCAAACTGCTGGGTGATCATCCCGCCCGGCAGTGCCCACAACGTGGCGACCGTCAGACCGAGCTGCGCGCCTGCCGAAACACCCAGCGTCGCGGGCTCTGCCAGCGGATTACGTAATACCTGCTGGAACAGCAAACCAACCAGCCCCAGCCCGGCACCGGCCAGCAAGGCCACAGCGACGCGCGGCAGCAGGCTGTAATGGAAAAGCATCTGCTGGACATTATCGATATCAGGCTGCCACAACGCCCCGCGCCACTGCGCATAAGGCAGTTGCTGATTCAGGTTGTAGAGACTGAGCGCACCGGCGGCCAGCGCCAGCAGAATCAGGAGAGTCAGCGAAACGCTGAATGAACGGCGGTTCATACCGGTTTCCCCAGAGTGCTGGTGAGAATTTTGCAGAAATTCATCGCGCTGAAGGTTGCACCGTAATACCAGACGGCGGGCACGATGCTGAACTGGTTCGCGCGCACAAACGGCATGGATTTCCACAGCGGCGTTTTTGCTACTGCCTCCATCATGTCGGCGTTGTCGTGTTCGAAACACAATACGCGGGCGTTTTTAATGCTGGTCAGGCGTTCGACGCCGACCGATACGCTGCCCCAGAAACTGCCTTCCCCGGCCCAGGCGTTGGTCAGCCCGAGCTCACCCATCACTTCATGGAACATGCTGCCCATGCCAAACACCAGAACGTGGCGCGTATCAATAAAGGTGATTAACAGCAGCGGCTGCTGCGCGACCGGCTTCAGCTGTTCGCGGGTTTGCAACAGCGTGTCACGGTACAGCTGCAAATGCGTTTCGGCGCGATCCTGTAAACCGAGACGATCCGCCAGTTTATGCAGGGAACTGATGGCCAGATTGAGCGGTTTTGCCGAACCGTCATTGGCTTTGACACCCAGAACCGGCGCGATGGATTCGAGCTGACTGGTCGTCGGACCATAACCGGCGGTGATCAGCAGCAGCGAAGGTTTTAGCTGCTGGATAAGTTCCATATTGGGTTCGGTACGCTGACCGACATCAATCACGCCCGGTGCCAGCGGTGGTTCAACCACCCAGGTGTTGTAATTACGGATATCGGCAATTGCCAGCGGCATCACGCCGAGTGCGATCAGCAGTTCAGCCGGTAACCATTCGAGAGCAATAATGCGGCTGAGATCGGGACGCGATGCCGACAGCGCAGGCACCGAGGTCAGCAACGGAGAAAGCGCCATCATCTGCAACAGACGACGACGGGTGATTCCGGAAAAATTTGAAATATCAGACATATCAGTATACGAAGCTCACCGGCGCGCCACCCGCAGGATGCGGCAGAATACCCATCGGAATGCCATAAATCTGTTCCAGTACCTCGCCGCGCATCATCTCTTCCGGCGCGCCCTGGGCAATCATTTCACCACCGCGCAGCGCCATCAGTTGATCGCAATAGCGGGCAGCCATGTTCAGATCATGCAGCACGGCGATCACGGTTAAGCCCTTCTCACGGCTCAGACGCTGGATCAAGGCCAGCACATCTTTCTGATGGGCGATATCCAGCGCAGAGGTCGGTTCATCGAGCAGCAGGCAACGACTGTCCTGCGCCACCATCATCGCCAGCCAGGCACGCTGACGTTCGCCGCCGGAGAGGCTGTCCACCAGACGCCGGGCGAACGGTTTGAGGCCGACCAGCGCAATGGCTTCTTCGACCTTTTCTTTATCCTGATGTTTGAAACGACCCAGTGCGCCGTGCCACGGATAGCGGCCAATCGCCACCAGTTCCTGCACTGTCATGCCTTCTGCGGCGGGGAGCTGCTGCGGCAAATAGGCAACCTGACGCGCAAAGGCTTTGCTGTCCCACTGCGCCAGCGGCGTTTCATTGAGGTAAATCGTTCCAGATGTCGCAGACTGATGCCGCCCGAGCATTTTTAATAACGTCGACTTTCCTGACCCGTTGTGACCAATCAGGCCACACACTTTCCCCTGCGCAAAGGTCAGGGATAATGGCGCGAGAAGCGTGCGTCCCGGGACGCTGAAACTTACGTCCTGCAGGCGGAAGACGCTGTCTGGCAGCGGGGAAGACGGATGTACGTTGTTATCAGGCATAAGATTTTCTACGTCGACATCGGGTTGAGAACAGGAAACGGGCACGACCTGCGTGCCCGGATTTTAGTGCTTACATACTGACTATTCGAAGACTCTTAAAAACGGAAGGTTGCGGTGGCAACCACCTGACGCTCCGCGCCCCAGTAACAGGCGTAATCGCGGTAGCAGCTTGCCACATACTCGCGATCCAGCAGGTTATTGACGTTCACGCCAACGGAAGAGCCCGGCAGACCAAAGCGTGCGAGATCGTATTTGATCGTCGCATCAACCAGTGTGTAACCGGCAACATTAAAGGCTTCGTTAGTCTTATCGCCCGTCGTGTAGAAGCTGGAGGTTGAACCGAAGTAACGAACGCCGGAACCCACAGTCAGGCCGCTCAGTGCAGTTTCGTGGAAGGTGTAATCCGCCCACAGTGATGCCATGTTCGCAGGCACTTCAGCAGGACGCTTGCCTTCATAAGCAAGGTCGTGCGTGTACTTCGCATCGGTATAGGTGTAAGACGCCGTCATGTTGATGTTGGCGTTGAGTGCGGCTTTCGCTTCCAGTTCCAGACCACGGGAACGAATCTCACCTGACTGAACGCTGAAGGTATTCGTCTGATCGGTAGGATCGTTGGTCAGGTTTTTGGTTTTCGTCAGCTGATATACGGCTGCCGTCAGACTGATCGGACGATCGTTCGGAATGTATTTCACACCCGCTTCGTACTGTTTACCGATTGATGGATCAAACGGCTTCCCATCCTTGTTCGAACCCGCTGTCGGTTCAAAGGATTCGCTGTAGCTGAAGTACGGGGAGATACCGTTATCAAACAGGTAATTCAGACCGCCGCGCCAGGTGAACTGTTGGTCATTAATTTGCGTAGCGCTGTTGCTTGAACGGGTAAACGTCGAGCTTTTTGCGAAATCGTAACGACCGCCGACGGTCAGGATCCACTTGTTCCATTCCGCCTGATCCTGTGCGTACAGACCGGTTTGCTCCTGACGGTTGAGAACTTCATACGGGAAGTACAAGGACACATTACTGTTGCCGTACTGCGGGTTGCTCATGTTCAGATTACTGGCGGAACCATAATCGGCATCAATGTCGTTACGCATACGCATGTAATCCACACCCATCAGCAAGGTGTGATCGACATCTGCGGTGGCAAATTTAGCCTGCGCCTGGGTATCCACATCGAAGTTAGCCAGTTTCTCTTTTGACTGAACGTACGCACGGCTCATCACGCCATTCCCTACATAACCGGTGCCGTAAACGCCTTTGTATTGGGTATCAAGTTTGGTGTAACGCAGGTTCTGACGCACGGTCCAGGTGTCGTTAAAGCCGTGTTCGAAGCTGTAACCGACCATTTTCTGGTTGCGGGACATCTTGTTGCTTTCTTCGCCTTCGTTGAAGTCGGTCGGCAACTTGTGTGCTTTTCCGTTGGCGTCGTAATACGGCACCACGGTGCCCTGACGCGGTAACCAGCCGTAGAAACCGGTATCCGGATCGTTCTGGAAGTTGCTCAGGAAAGTGAAGTTGGTTTTATCATCAGGACGCCAGGTGAAAGACGGCGCGATACCGTAGCGTTTCTCTTTCGCCATCTCCTGCTGAGTATCCTGGCTGTGCGCCACGCCGGTCAGACGGTAGGAATACACGCCCGCGTCGTCGATGGCGTCGCTGAAATCAAAGCCGGTCTGGTACAGGTTGTCTGTACCCATTTTAAACTGCACTTCTTTCAGCGGTTCAGTGGTCGGGCGTTTACTGACCATGCTGACTACACCGCCCGGATTACTCTTACCGTACAGAACGGAAGACGGCCCGCGCAGCACTTCAACACGCTCGAGCATGTACGGATCCATCGACACTTCAGAATAGTTGTCACCCTGAAGTTTGATGCCATCGAGATACTGGTTGGTGTTCACCGATGTGAAACCGCGGATAGCGATCGCATCATAGGTGGAGGAACTGCGGATAGCGATCGCATCATAGGTGGAGGAACTGCCACGGCTGGCGAAAACGCCCGGCGTGTAGCCTAAGGCTTCTTTTACTGAAGCAGGCTGTTTCATGTCCATTTCTTCACGGGTCACCACGGAAATAGATTGTGGCGTTTTCACCAGTGGCGTGTCGGTTTTTGTGCCGGTCGCGCTGTGTTTTGCCGCGATAGTGGCCGCCGGCCCCCACGCAGATTCGGGTGCCGCTTCGGCCATTGCCGAGCTGGTCACGTTTATAGTGTCTTCTTTTGCCGGGGCGGTGGTGGCTGCACTCGCATAAAACGCGGCAGAGCCCAGCGCAGCGGCGAGGGTTAAAGCTAACGTCCGGCGCTTAAATGCACCTTTTTGGACTGAAGTTGAAAGCGAGCATTGAGAAGCCATTGCATAATCTCTGGAAGAGTAATGGGAATGTAAACGATAATTATTATTATGAACGTTGCATATTATGCTCAATGCTTACGCGGCTGCAAGCCTATTTAATGCATGGCTTTTCCGAATGAATAAAAAGTATCCTCATGTTAAACGTGGGTAAAAACGCTTATAAATTAAACGGGAATGAATGTGACTTGCTTGCTGGAAATGTGAAATGGGGTGGGTAAATTTGGATTAAGAATGACAAATAAAAAAGGGCGCAATTTTCATTGCGCCCTTTTTAGCTTTACGGAATCAATTAATTATCAGTTGCCTGAACCAAACATATCCTTGATCCAGCCCGCCACGCCGTTGCTGTCTTTCTTCTCATCCTGAGATTGTGGCTGTTGCTGCTGTCCGGATTGCTGCTGTTGTTGCTGTTGCTGCTGCTGCTGGATCTGTTGTTGCTGTTGCTGAACAGCGCTCACAGAAGCCTGACACATGGCGTCCGGCGAATCAGTCCAGACCGGGATTGAACGCACCGCGCCACTGCCGCCCAGCAAGCCACCGCTGTTGCCACAAACAAAGTTACCGCTGCCATCAATATTCATCGTACTGATGCCTTCCGGCATTTGCAGATCCAGGGGCTGAGGTGTGCCGTTTTCCAGATACCGTCCGTAAAGCACCAGCGCACCGGTAGAACCCCACAGTTTGGACGGGCCGTTGTTGTCGCGGCCTACCCAGGTGATCGCTACCTGATTGCCATCGATACCGGCAAACCAGCTGTCACGCAGTTCGTTCGACGTACCGGTTTTCGCCGCCAGATGCAGTTTCGGGAACTTGTTCGCCAGCGCGCGCGAGGTCCCTTCCTGCACGACCTGCTGCATGGCATACAACGTCAGATACGCTGCCTGAGAAGGGATCACGCGCACAGCCTGCGGGAAGCTCTGATAGAGCACGGTGCCGTCTTCCGCAATTACCGAGCGCACCGCAGACAGTGGCGCTTTGTTGCCGCCACTGGCAATGGTCTGGTATTCCTGCGCAACTTCCATTGGCGTTAACGCAATCGCACCCAGCAACATTGATGGCGTCTGGTTCAGCGACTCTTTAGGGATCCCCAGATCAATCAGCGTTTTAGTGATGTTGTCGAGACCAACAGCCATCCCCAGATTAACTGTCGGGACGTTCATCGAGCGCGCCAGGGCATCCACCAACAGAACCTGACCGCGGAACTGATGGTCATCGTTTTTCGGCGACCATGTCTGACCATTTGCCAGTTTCAACGTCAGCGGCTGATCGGCAAGGATGGTATTGAGCCGGTATTTATCCGGCTGAGACAACGCGGTCAGATAGGTCGCCGGTTTCGCCAGCGAGCCGACCTGACGTCGCGCCTGCATCGCACGGTTGAAGCCCGCGAACTGCGTTTCCGCGCCGCCGACCATCGCCCGCACTTCACCGGTATAACGGTCAACCACCACCATCGCCGTCTCGATATCATTCAAACCGCTTTTCTTGCGCAGTAACGGAATGCCTTCCTCGACCGCTTTTTCCGCCGCATCCTGAGAAATCGGATCCAGCGTGGTGAAGATTTTCACCCCGGACATATCCTGAACTTTATCGCCCAGTTTGGCCTGCAGTTCCTGACGCACCATCTGCATAAACGCAGGCTGCGGCGAAATTACCCCGCCTTTCGGCTGCACGCCCAGCGGACGCGCGCTGAGCATGTCATACAGTTCCTGATCGATAACTTTCTGATCAACCAGCAAACGCAGCACCAGATTACGACGCTGCAAGGCCATTTGCGGATTACGCCACGGGTTGTACAGCGAGGCACCTTTCACCATACCCACCAGCAATGCCTGCTGATCCAGACTCAGTTCGTTCACCGGACGGCCAAAATAATACAGGCTTGCCAGCGGGAAACCGCGGATTTGATCAGAACCGCTCTGGCCGAGATACACTTCGTTCAGATACAGCTCAAGAATGCGGTCTTTGCTGTAATCTGCATCCAGCAGGATCGCCATCACCGCTTCACGCGCTTTACGGCTCAGCGAACGTTCGTTGGTCAGGAACAGGTTTTTCACCAACTGTTGCGTCAGCGTTGATCCCCCCTGCACCGCATGACCGGCGGTGAGGTTAGCCACCACGGCACGACCGATGGAATAGAAGTTGATACCGTCATGCTCATAGAAATGACGGTCTTCCGTGGCCAGCAGCGTATCGACCAGCAAATCAGGGAAGCCGGAACGTGGCACGAACAGACGCTGTTCACCGTTGGCGTTAGACGCCTGCAACATAGTGATCAGACGCGGATCGAGGCGGAACAGCCCGAAATCACGCTGGTTATCCAGGTTTTTAATCTCGGAAAGACTGTTGCCGTCAAACATCAGGCGGGCGTTGACCTGCCCTTCTTTCCCTTCCGGAAAATCAAACGGACGGCGCAGCAAATCAATGTAATTCGCGTGAACCGTAAACTCGCCCGGACGGGTGATGCGCGTCACTTCGCGATACTGCGTGCCTTCCAGCAATCCGACCATTTCAGCTTTGCTGATTTGCATGTCCGGCTCAAGATTGACCTGACGGCCATACACCGCCGCAGGTAACTGCCAGACTTTGCCGCCATCGATGCGGTCATGAATTTGCTTGTTGAGATAAACCGCGTAAATCCCCAGCAAAATCAGGAAGACGACAAACAGTTTGACTAATAACCAGAACAGACGGCGCCTGGCGCTTTTCTTCCCGCCTTTGTTCGCTTTACGCGGCGGGGCTTTACGGCTCATGCGTGACTCCCGTTCTTCTTCGTAGTCATCATCATCCTCATACTCGTCATCGATTTCCTCTTCGTATTCTTCGTAGTCGTCATCCCGGCGGCTACGGCGAACGGGACGAGCCCGCGCAGGCTTGCGCCCGGCAGGTTTACCTTTACGGCCAATCGGCTCGCGATCATCGCCAGACATCAGTCAATCTCCCAACGTGCTGCTGTGTTCGTCATAATGATTCTGCTTAGCTGAGTCATTTTCATTTTTGATTTCAAATGGATAGTCTATCTGGCCTGAAGTTCAGGCCGCAAGGCGCTTACTCTGTGCCCCGCTTTATGTTTCGCCCAGAAGAAATGTCTGAAAAATTGTTCTTTCCATGCACATTTCATCATGGCGCTGAAGACTTCTTGGTACGGCGCGTCGGCAATGCCTGCGCCGGATTGTCCGGCCACGGATGTTTCGGATAACGCCCTTTCATTTCTTTCTGCACTTCGCGATAAGAACCCTGCCAGAATGCCGCCAGATCGGCGGTGATCTGCAACGGCCTCTGTGCCGGTGACAGCAGTTCCAGCACCACAGCAACACGCCCTTCCGCCAGTTGCGGGCTACGCTGCTCGCCGAACATCTCCTGCATTCTCACCGAGAGCGCCGGTGGCTGGTCTGCATGATAACGGATTGGCAGACGACTGCCAGTCGGCACGGTGTAATGAGTCGGCAATGCGCTGTCCAGACGCTGACGCTGTTGCCAGTCAAGCAGCCTTAGCAAGGCATCATGTAAATCAACCTGCTGCAACGATTTCAGCGAACGAACACCCTGTAAAGAAGGCTGTAACCAGCGTTCCAGACCGTCGAGCAAAGCCTGATCGTCAACCGAAGGCCAGTCGGCTTCCGGCAACCATTTTGCGGCACAAAGAAGCCGCACGCGCAATTGCTCCGCGGCGACCGACCAGTTCAGCGCCTGCAAACCCTGCGTGCGGATCCAGTCGATCAGCGCCTGTTGCAGCTCTCCGTCGTCCGGCTTTGCCAGCGGATTGGCTTTCAGCACCAGACGCCCGATCTGCCAGCGGCGCCAGGCGCGCAGCGTGCCTTTTTCTTCATCCCATTCTACCGCCGTCTGTTCTTTGACGACATCCGGCAGGCGCGACGGAAGTTGCGAAATATCCAGCGTGATCGCCAGCAAAATACGGGCATCCGGGCTGTTGTTGCCCTGTAATAACTGCGGCGCGACCAGCCACGGTGCGCGGGTTAATCCGTCATCCTGCGGCAAGGATGCCCCCAGTCCGTTCGCCAGCAGATAACGGCCATCTTCGCCGCGACGCTGGGCAATACGGTCGCTGAACGCCCGCGCCAGTAACCACGGCGCGAGCGAAGCATCCGGCTCACCGTTTTTCGCGCCGGTACGCTGCGCCAGTTGTTTTGCCCGCCGCTGCCAGTTTCCCTGCGGACGGCTGAACCAGTAATCCATATCCGGTAATCCGCCGCGTGGCGGTTCTTCAAGCATTGCCGCCAGCAGCGCCGACGTTGCCAGCGCATCGGGACTTTGTGCTGTGGCAGAAATCAGCATCGCCGCCAGCCGCGGCTCACAACCAAGCCGGGCCATGCGTTGTCCGGCAGCGGTGAGTTTGCCCTGCGCATCGGTTGCGCCAAGCTGCTGTAAAAGATTTTTTGCGGCGGACAGCGAAGCGGGAGGCGGCGCATCCAGCCACTGAAGTTGCGCCGGATCCTGACAGCCCCACTGCAACAACTCCAGCCAGAAACTGCTCAGGTCGCTTTGCAGAATTTCGGCTTCCGCCTGAGCACTGGCGCGTTCCGCCTGCTCTTTGCTGAAAAGATGCCAGCACAAGCCCGGCTCCAGACGACCTGCACGGCCCGCACGTTGGGTCATCGACGCCTGGCTGATGCGTTGTGTTACCAGCCGCGTCAGGCCGCTGCGCGGGTCAAACTGCGCGCTGCGCTCCAGACCACTGTCGACCACCAGACGGATACCTTCGATGGTCAGACTGGTTTCAGCAATATTCGTCGCCAGCACCACTTTGCGGCGTCCGGCCGGTGAGGGCTGAATGGCTTTTTGCTGTTGTTCCAGCGACAGCGCACCGTACAACGGGCAGAGATCGACATCGTCCGCCAGTCTGCCGGTCAGCAAATTCTGTACACGGGTGATTTCCGCCACACCGGGTAAAAACAGCAGCATCGAGCCGTGATTTTCACTCATCAGACGGCTGACTACCCGCGCCACGCCTTCATCCAGCCGTTCGTGTGTCGCGAGAGAAAGATACTGCCTGTCGACCGGAAAACTGCGGCCTGCGGATTCAATCACCGGCGCATCCGGCAGTAAAGAAGACAGGCGCAGGTTGTCGAGCGTGGCCGACATAATCAGAATTTTTAAATCATCGCGCAGCGCATTCTGCACATCGAGCAACAATGCCAGCGCCAGATCGGCCTGCAAACTGCGCTCATGGAATTCATCAAGGATCACCATCGACACGCCGGTCAGTTCGGGATCAGCCTGTACCATGCGGGTCAGAATGCCTTCGGTCACCACTTCAAGACGGGTCGCCGCACTGGTTTTGCTTTCTGCACGCATGCGATACCCCACTGTCTGCCCCGGCGTTTCATTCAGTTGCTGCGCCAGACGGAAAGCGACGTTTTTCGCCGCCAGACGGCGCGGTTCAAGCAGCAGGATCTTACCCGGCAGGTTGGCCTGTTTCAGCAATTGCAACGGCAGCCAGGTGGATTTACCGGCACCGGTTGGCGCAAGCAACAGCACCTGCTGAGCCTGTTGCAGTGCAGCTAAAAGCGGTTCGAGTACGGCGCTGACCGGCAAAGAAGACAATGAATGCTCCATGAGAGTTAACTTTAAACGGCGGGCATTGTAGCATTTAGCCCCACATCCGGCATGTTGCCGTGATTTGTCTTCACAGGAATCTCTATGTCTGCCGAACGCCGCCTGTTTTTCGCCTTATCGCTGCCCGCAAAAATGCAAAAGCAGGTGATTAAGTGGCGCGCGGACCACTTCCCGGCGGACACTGGCCGCCCCGTCACAGCCGCTAATCTGCATATTACGCTGGCGTTTCTCGGTGAAGTCAGCGCCCTCAAAGAGGCCGCGCTGACCCGCGTCGCCGGGCGTATTCAGGGACAGAAATTCAGCGTAGTACTGGATGATATCGGCCACTGGCCAGGCTCCGGCGTGGTCTGGATTGGCACAAAACGCGCGCCCAATGCCTTGTTGCAACTGGCCTCCGTATTGCGATCTCACGCTGCGCGCAACGGTTGTCATCAGAGTACACTGCCGTTTCATCCGCATGTGTCGCTGTACCGCAATGCGACCCGTCCGGTCGCGGTTCCTCCGGCCACACCTGGCTGGCAACTGGACGCCACAGAATTCAGTTTGTACGAATCCCTGTTTGAGCGGGGGAGCACCCGTTATCACTGCCTGCAAACCTGGCCGCTGGGCGATACGCAGGCAACCTGATCTCTTTTAGCCCTCTTTTTAACAAAAACATTTCACACGGAAACTTTCATGCACTTCGAGCCTGCGCTTCAATCGGCTACGCTGATCAAACGTTACAAACGGTTTCTCGCTGACGTGATTACGCCGGACGGCACGGAACTGACCTTGCACTGCGCCAACACCGGCGCGATGACCGGTTGCGCGACTCCCGGCGACACCGTCTGGTATTCCACCTCGGACAATCTCAAACGTAAATATCCACACAGCTGGGAACTGACCGAAACCCAACAAAAACACTGGATTTGCGTCAATACGCTGCGGGCCAATCAACTGGTCCGTGAGGCTATCAATGAACAGCAAATACCGGAATTATCCGGTTACAGTAAATTAACAACAGAAGTAAAATACGGCGCCGAAAACAGCCGTATAGACTTGATGTTACAGGCAGAAAATCAACCGGACTGCTATATTGAAGTGAAGTCTGTCACGTTGCTGCAGGAGGGGTTGGGATTCTTCCCCGACGCAGTCACACTGCGCGGTCAGAAGCATTTACGCGAGTTACAGTCGATGGCAGAGCAGGGGCAGCGGGCGGTACTTTTCTTCGCTGTTTTACATTCAGGTATTGAAAGCGTATCCGCTGCACACCATATTGATCCGCGTTATACCGATTTACTGAAGTATGTCCAAAACAAGGGTGTCGAAGTGATGTGCTACAGTGCTGAACTTTCTGCTGAGGGTATGCGCCTCACAAAAAGGTTACCGCTGCTGGCAATATCAGCCAGTGAACATAAAGAGTTCGGATAACCCTGTAATAACCTGTCGGCGGCATAAAAAACAGGTCGCGAATACGCTTTTCCTCACAGGCTTGTCAAGCACCTGCGATGAATAATTGCCAACCTCGTTGCCTTCTGTTATTTATAGCGGCCTGATTTTTTCCCCCGTTGGGGATCGAAATGTTCGAAGCCTGTACGTTGCGGCTATGCCGGAACGGGAAAAGTGGATGAACATAGTGCGTGTTATGTAGGAGAAGCATCATGCAAGAAGGCCAAACCCGTAAGACGTCGTCCTTGAGCATTCTCGCTATCGCTGGGGTGCAGCCGTATCAAGAGAAGCCGGGCGAAGAGTATATGAACGACGCTCAGCTGGCTCACTTCAAAAAGATTCTTGAAGCATGGCGCAATCAGCTCAGGGATGAAGTCGATCGTACCGTTTCACACATGCAGGATGAAGCCGCAAACTTCCCTGATCCGGTAGACCGTGCCGCTCAGGAAGAAGAATTCAGCCTCGAACTGCGTAACCGTGACCGTGAACGTAAGCTGATCAAAAAGATTGAAAAAACACTGAAAAAAGTGGAAGACGAGGATTTCGGCTATTGCGATTCCTGTGGTGTTGAGATTGGCATCCGCCGTCTTGAAGCCCGTCCTACCGCTGATTTGTGTATCGACTGTAAGACTCTGGCAGAAATCCGCGAAAAGCAGATGGCTGGCTAAGTCCCCGGGTTCCACGCGGTGCGTCATGCACCGCGTTCCCTTTTAACGCTGTCCCCATTCGTATGCCGCAAGAACAACACTACACAGGCCGTTTCGCCCCCTCACCTTCCGGTGACCTTCATTTTGGTTCCCTGATCGCCGCTCTCGGCAGTTATCTGCACGCCCGCTCACAAAATGGCATCTGGTTAGTGCGCATTGACGATATCGATCCGCCGCGTGAAATCCCCGGTTCTGCTGACCGTATCCTGAGAACGCTGGAGCGTTACGGGCTGGAATGGGATGGCGATGTGCTCTGGCAGTCAAAACGTCACGGCGCTTACCGCGACGTGCTGGACTGGCTGTATCAGCAGCAGAAAAGCTATTACTGCACCTGTACCCGCCAGCGTATTGCGCAAATCGGTGGCACCTATGACGGCCACTGCCGCAGCCTGCAACTCAGCCCGGAAAATGCGGCCATACGTCTGCATCAGACGTTGCCGGTGTACGGTTTTGACGATGATTTTCAGGGGCATTTACAGGCCAGCCCTAAACTGGCCGAAGAAGATTTTATTATCCGTCGCCGCGACGGGCTGTTTGCCTATAATCTGGCAGTAGTGATCGATGACCATTTTCAGGGCGTGAATCACATTGTGCGCGGCGCGGATCTGATTGAACCGACCGTGCGCCAGATTTCGCTGTACCGGCATCTGGGTTATCCGCAGCCGGGATATCTGCATTTGCCACTGGCCGTCAATGAAGAAGGCAACAAGCTTTCCAAGCAGAATCACGCGCCGGCGCTGCCCGCAGGCGATCCGCGACCAGTTATCATTAAGGCGCTGAAATTTTTAGGGCAAACGTTGCCGGAAAACTGGCAGGATTATACTTTGCCTTTATTATTACGCTGGGCGACAACGCACTGGACACCATCAGCGATACCGCGTCAGAGCGCTAATGCGTAGCAGATGTGACTTCGGCATTCTCAAAGCGCCTGTCGTGAGCTATGATTAGCCGCTGTTTTTGCGTCACGTCAATTTTTTCAGTCACTATCGAGGTGTACCATTTTTACCCGAGTAGCCAATTTTTGCCGTAAGGTGCTAGTTCGTGAAGATAAAGTCGTTCGTGAAGAAAAGGCTGTTCATGACGAAGCCGCGCTTCATGGAGAACCTAATCGCGAGGAGAATTCCCGTCGTGATCCGTCTCCTGTGGCCGAAGGCAATGTGAAGGCAAACAATCCTGAACGTCGTGAAAATCGCGGCCGTCGGGAAGACAACGCGAACAGAGGCGAACGCCGCAATAACAACAGCCGCCGCTCTTCTTCATCTTATCCGCCGCGTGGTGAACGCAGCGATAACCGTGGTGATCGTAATAACGAGCCGCGCGCCGACCGCAACGTACAGCGCGCTCCGCGCCCTTCTGTCGAACATGTACAGAAACCGCGCCCCTCATTCGATTACGCCGGTGAAACCCGTGCGATGACCATTATTCCCCGCGATGAGCACAATATTTCTCGTCGTGATATCAGCGAAAACGCCCTGAAAGTCTTGTACCGCCTGAACAAGTCTGGCTTTGAAGCCTTCCTGGTCGGCGGCGGTGTGCGTGATTTGCTGCTGGATAAAAAACCCAAAGATTTCGACATCACCACCAACGCTACGCCGGATCAGGTACGCAAACTGTTCCGTAACTGCCGTCTGGTTGGTCGTCGTTTTCGTCTGGCTCACGTGATGTTTGGGCCGGAAATCATCGAAGTGGCGACGTTCCGCGGTCACCATGAACAGCACGAAGAAACCGAAGATAAAAACGTATCCCAGCAGGCTGTGAACGGCATGCTGCTGCGCGACAACATTTTTGGCACCATTGAAGACGACGCACAGCGCCGTGACTTCACCATTAACAGCCTGTATTACGGCGTCGCGGACTTCACCGTACGTGATTACACCGGCGGTCTGCGCGACCTGGAAAACGGCATCATCCGTCTGATCGGTGATCCTGAAACCCGTTATCGTGAAGATCCGGTGCGTATGCTGCGTGCAGTACGTTTCGCTGCCAAACTGGACATGAAAATCAGCCCGGAAACGGCCGAACCGATCCCACGTCTGGCGACGCTGTTACAGGAAATCCCGCCAGCGCGTCTGTTCGAAGAATCCCTGAAGCTGTTGCAGGCCGGTTACGGTTACGAGACGTATAAAAAGCTTTGTGAATACCAGCTGTTCCAGCCGTTGTTCCCGCTGATTGCCCGCCAGTTTACTGAGCAAGGCGACAGCCCGATGGAACACATTCTGATTCAGGTGCTGAAAAATACCGACCACCGTCTGCATAACGATCAGCGCGTCAATCCGGCGTTCCTGTTCGCCGCTATGCTGTGGTATCCGGTGATCGAGCATGCACAGAAGCTGGCGCAGGAAGGCGGTCTGACCTATTACGACGCCTTCGCGCTGGCAATGAACGATGTGCTCGACGAGCAATGCCGTACGCTGGCCATTCCGAAACGTATTACCACGCTGGTACGTGATATCTGGGCGCTGCAACTGCGCCTGTCACGTCGTCAGGGCAAACGTGCGCACAAGCTGATGGAGCATCCTAAGTTCCGCGCGGCGTATGATTTACTGGTACTGCGCGCGGAAGTCGAACAACACCGCGAATTGCAGAGTCTGGCGCAGTGGTGGGGCGAGTTCCAGGAAGCGACACCGGCATCGCAGAAAAGCATGCTCGGTACGTTGGGTGACGACGCTGTACCTGCACGCCGTGCACGTACCCGCCGTCCGCGTAAACGGGCGCCGCGTAAGGATGGCGGTCAATGATCCGCGTTTACCTGGCTCTGGGCAGTAATCTTGCCCGTCCGCTTGACCAGGTAAACTGTGCGCTGGAGGCGCTGGCACATTTGCCGCGCACCCGCTTTGTGGCCGCATCCCCGTTTTACCGCAGTAAACCGCTGGGGCCACAGGATCAACCTGATTATCTGAATGCAGTGGTGGCGCTCGATACGCTGCTGCCGCCGGAAGAGTTGCTCGATTGCACACAAGGGATCGAGCAAAATCAGGGACGCGTTCGCAAAGCCGAACGCTGGGGGCCGCGGACGTTAGATCTTGATATGCTGATTTATGGCGATCAGGTGATTAACACCGAGCGTTTAACGGTGCCGCATTACGACATGAAAAACCGCGAATTCATGCTGTATCCGCTGGCCGATCTGGCACCAGAACTGGTGTTCCCTGACGGCGAAACCTTGCAAACTCTGCTCGCCCGCGTGCCGCTTAACGGTCTGACCCAATGGTAAGTCGCTCAGCGACTTACCCGCACTTCCAGCCCACCTTCTGCTCTATTTTGATAAACAACATTCAGATGATGTAACTGCGCGATCCTTTGTACGATCGAAATCCCCAATCCGCTGCCCGTTTGTTCCTGTCCCGGTGGCCGGTAAAAACGCTCGCCGAGCCTTGCCAGATGTTCATTGCTGATGCCCGGCCCCTGATCTTCAACCGTCATTCCCCACGGTTTCAGTCGCACCGTCACACAGGTTCCGGCCGGAGAATAACGGATCGCGTTATCCAGCAGATTGCGCACCATCAGCGAAAGCAGCAGCGACTGACCACGCATTTCAGGCGGAACGCCCTGCTGTTCAAAACGTAATTCGATACCTTTGCCGTGCGCGCGGTAATCCTGTTCCGCCAGACTTTGAGTGACCAGCGAAGGCCAGTCGATACGTTCCAGCTCTTCAGGCGTGGAAAAACTTTCCAGCCGCGAAAGTGTCAGCAGTTGATCCACCAGCCGCGTAGCGCGATCGATACTGATCGTCAGATTTTCCAGCGCATGGTCGCGCATTTCAGCGTCATCGCCGGAAAGCTGTACGACTTCGGTTTGCACACGTAAAGCCGCCAGCGGACTGCGCAGCTCGTGAGCGGCATCAGACGTAAACCGCCGTTCACGCACCAGCATCTCACTCGTACGGTCGAACAGAGAATTGAGCGCATTTGCCAGCGGCAACACCTCGCCGGGCAACTGATGAGTCTCGATGGGCGCGGCATCTTCCGGCGAGCGCTGACGCAAACCTTCCGCCACGCGGCGCAGCGGCCGCAGTTCAAGCGTCACCATCACAATCAGCGCCAGTAACAAAATGGGCAACGAAGCCAGCCACGGCGTCAGTTGGCCACTCACCAGGCTCCAGGCCATATCATTGCGGTAATCCTGTTCCTGCCCGACCGCGACGCGATATTGGCCGTCCGGCGAAGTCAGCCAGACCATACGCCAGACATCGCTGTCCCCTCTCAGCTCGACATCGTTAAACCCCTGCGTGTCACCGTCAAAACGGATGCGTTTGCCGTTCTCGCCATCATTGAGCAGCATCTGCCCGTGACGATTGAAGATGGCAAACGTCAGCGCGTCGTCATCGGTATGGCCGCGTGAGCCCTTGCGGACCATTTTTTTAGTGTCCGGCAGCTCAGTGTCTTTTTGCAGATTGAGCCGGTCGCCTAAGCCGGTGGCAGCCAGACGTTTGGCGAACAGCATCTGCTGGGTATCGAAAACTTCGTTGATATGTTTGCGGGTCTGATGCCACGCCACACCGCTGGCAATCAGCCAGGTCAGCAGCGCCAGCAGGGAAAAAAGCAGGATAAGGCGCAGGCGCAGACTCAGATTGTTCAGCTTTTGCAGTTTCTTCAGCCGCCTCACGCTTCCCCTCCTTCACCCGGTTTTATCTCATCCCCGAGCGTGTACCCCACGCCATGCACGGTGCGAATAAAGCCTTTGCCAAGTTTGCTGCGCAGATGGTGAATATGGACTTCCACCGCGTTACTGCTGACCTCGTCTTCCCAGCTGTAGAGCTTTTCCTGAATAAGCGTACGCGCCAGCACACGACCTTTGTTGCGAAGAAACAACTCCAGCACAGTCACTTCACGCGGGGTCAGCGTCACGGCTTCTCCGTTGAGCGTCACACTGCGGGCTGCGGGATCAAATTCCACTGCGCCATGTGTGACCTTCGGCGTTATCACCCCGTGGCGACGGCGGATCAGCGCCTGCAACCGTGCTGCAACTTCCACCAGCGCAAACGGCTTACACAGATAATCATCGGCACCGGCCTGCAACCCGCCGACGCGCTGCTCCAGCGCATCGCGCGCGGTGAGGATAAGCACTGGCGTATCCCGGCCAGCCTTTCGCCATTCACGCAAAAGCTGCATACCATCCATACCCGGCAGGCTTAAATCGAGGATCACCGCATCGTACGGCGCACTGTCAAGCGCGGCCTTGCCGGTCAGCCCGTCGGTAAACCAGTCGAGCGTAAAACCCAGTTTCGCCAGCCCGGCTTTGATGCCGTCGCCAATCATCTTGTCGTCTTCAATCAATAGAATTCGCATGGTTCCCTCCGTTTTTGCCATTATAGCCGAGGCTTCTTAATCACTTCTTAAGACACAGATCATCCTGCCCGTTATCAAACAAGCTGTCTGACTTTCGGCTCATACAGTAGAATACTGGCATCGTATTCATCCGATGAATTATTCAAAGGAACGTGTTCATGAAACCAACCACGCTGAGCCAGCTTCGCCAATGGAAGCAGGAAAAACATAAATTTGCGACCATTACCGCGTATGACGCCAGTTTTGCGCAGCTGTTTGCGGAACAAGGGATCAGCGTCATGCTGATTGGCGATTCTCTGGGCATGGTCGTTCAGGGTCAGGATTCCACCCTGCCAGTGACGGTAGAAGAGATTGCTTACCATACGCGCTGTGTGCGTCGCGGCGCACCTCACGCGTTATTGCTCGCTGACCTGCCGTTCATGAGTTACGCCACGCCGGAGCAGGCGTTTGAAAGCGCCGCCGTGCTGATGCGCGCGGGCGGCAATATGGTCAAACTCGAAGGCGGAAGCTGGCT
Organism: Rahnella sp. WP5; assembly: GCF_000745615.1. NCBI lineage: Bacteria > Pseudomonadati > Pseudomonadota > Gammaproteobacteria > Enterobacterales > Yersiniaceae > Rahnella > Rahnella sp. WP5. Next base: position 147,607 of record NZ_JQJR01000006.1, read on the forward strand.
GTGTGATACGGTCAGAATGCTGACCGAACGCGCCGTGCCGGTGTGTGGCCATCTGGGGCTGACACCGCAGTCGGTGAATATTTTCGGCGGCTACAAAGTTCAGGGTCGCGATGAAGTCGCCGCCAATCAGCTGATCAAAGATGCGATGATGCTCGAAGAAGCGGGTGCACAACTGCTGGTGCTGGAATGTGTGCCGGTCGATCTGGCACGCCGCGTCACCGAAGAACTCAGTATTCCGGTTATCGGCATCGGCGCAGGCAATGTGACCGACGGCCAGATTCTGGTGATGCACGACGCATTCGGCATTACCGGCGGCCATACGCCAAAATTCGCCAAAGACTTCCTCAGCGAAGCGGGCGATATTCGTGGCGCGGTGCGTTTGTATGTTGATCAGGTCGCGCAAGGCGTGTATCCGGGTGAAGAACATTCCTTTAAATAATCGGGAGAAGGCTGGTGTTGATAATTGACAGCGTGGCGCTGCTGCGTCGCGAAATCCGGGATTTTCGTAAGAATAACAAACGTATCGCGCTGGTGCCGACCATGGGCAATCTGCACGAAGGCCATATGACGCTGGTGGAAGAAGCCAAAGCCCGCGGCGATGTGGTCGTGGTGAGTATTTTCGTCAACCCGATGCAGTTCGAGCGCCCGGATGACCTCGAGCGTTATCCGCGCACCTTGCAGGAAGACTGCGAGAAGCTGAACAAACGCGGCGTGGATCTGGTTTTTGCACCGTCACCGGCAGAAGTCTATCCGAAAGGTCTGGCGACCCAAACACAGGTTGATGTGCCAGTGATTTCCACCATTCTGGAAGGTGCGAGCCGTCCGGGGCATTTCCGTGGCGTCTCCACCATCGTCAGCAAACTGTTCAATCTGGTGCAGCCGCAGGTGGCCTGTTTCGGGCAAAAAGACTTCCAGCAACTGGCGCTGCTGCGCACCATGGTGGAAGACATGGGCTACGATATTGAGATAGTGGGCGTGCCAATTGTGCGCGCTAAAGACGGTCTGGCACTGAGTTCACGCAACGGCTATCTGACTGCCGAGGAACGTAAACTTGCGCCCCAGCTTAACAAAATCATGAATGCGCTGGCTGAACGGCTGAGCCAGGGCGAGCGCCATGTCGATGAAATGTTGCAGGAAACCGCGCAGCAGCTTCGCGATGCGGGTTTCACGCCGGACGAACTGTTTATCCGTGATGCGAAAACCTTGCAGGAGTTGTCCGTCGACAGCACATCTGCGGTGATCCTGATGGCGGCCTGGCTGGGTAAAGCCAGACTGATTGATAATCAGGAGGTTGATCTGACGCAGTAGACAGCGCAGGTCAAATCGGCAACTATGTTGGCCGCCGGAAAACATCAGTATTTGGCTATGTCAGCCCGGCGGGTTCCCAGACTATTTACGCACGAAGGGTCACACGCAATGGTACGTACAATGCTGCAAGGCAAACTGCACCGGGTTCACGTAACTCAGGCAGATTTGCATTACGAAGGCTCCTGCGCCATCGATCAGGACTTTCTCGATGCCTCAGGCATTCTGGAATACGAAGCAATTGATATTTATAACGTTGATAACGGTCAGCGTTTCTCGACATACGCCATCGCGGCAGAACGCGGTTCGCGTATTATTTCGGTCAACGGCGCGGCAGCGCGTTGTGCCTGTGTCGGCGATCTGCTGATCATCTGTTCTTACGTGCAGATGTCAGATGAACAAGCCCGCCAGCACAAACCGAAAGTGGCCTATTTCGAAGGTGAAAACCAACTGAAACGCACCGCCAAAGCCGTGCCGGTTCAGGTGGCTTGATAAAAAGCCTTCCCCTGCGAAGGGGAAGGATGGGAGGGGGTTTTAAATACAAAGCAATGAGTTAAAGCACACTTTGAATTTAGTTTTTGACCTTGATACCCCACCCCAGCCCTCCCCTTCGCAGGGGAGGGAGCATAGAAAAATCAACTTCTCAGACCACGCCCGCGCTCGATCAAGTACCACGCCAGCCAATAAAACACCGCGATAAATGCCACCAGCACGCTCATGGTAAACACCAGCGGCACGTCTGAAATCCCCAGGAAACCGTAGCGGAAACCGCTGATCATGTAGACGATCGGGTTCAGCTTAGAGATCGCCTGCCAGATTGGCGGCAACAGGGAAAGCGAGTAAAACACGCCACCCAGATAGGTCAGCGGGGTCAGCACAAAGGTCGGGATCAGGCTGATATCGTCAAACGTTGTTGCAAACACGGCGTTCAGCAGACCGCCCAGCGAAAACAGGATTGCGGTCAGTAACAGTGTCAGCGCAATGATCCACCAGGAATGGATCACCAGCGGCACGAAGAACAACGAGATCGCCGTGACCAGGATCCCCACGCAGATCCCGCGCGCCACGCCGCCGCCGACATAACCGGCAATAACGACATGCGTCGGCACCGGAGCCACCAGCAGTTCTTCAATATTGCGCTGGAATTTGGCGCTGAAGAACGACGAGGCCACGTTGGCGTAGGAGTTAGTGATCACCGCCATCATGATAAGCCCCGGCACGATAAACTGCATGTAGGTGAAACCGTGCATGTTGCCAATCTGTGCGCCGATCAGATTACCAAAGATGATGAAATATAAGGTCATGGTGATGACCGGCGGAACCAGCGTTTGGATCCAGATGCGACCAAACCGGTTGATCTCTTTCAGCCAGATACTTTTGAGTGCCACCCAATACAATTGCGACATTATTTCTTTTCCTCGCTGCCGTTCACCAGCGTGACAAACAGCTCTTCCAGACGGTTCGCCTTGTTACGCATACTCAATACCTGCACGCCCTGCTTGCTCAGCTGGCTGAACAGGGAGTTCAGTCCCTGCTCGCGCATGACTTCCACTTCCAGCGTTGACGTATCCGTCAGCTTACTGCGATAACCTTCCAGCACCGGCAGCGGACTTTTCGCCCCTAAATCCAGAATGAAAGTTTCAGATTTCAGCTTCGAGAGCAGTTCCTTCATGCTGGTGTTTTCCACCAACTGGCCGCCCTGAATAATACCGATGTTACGGCACAGCATTTCCGCTTCTTCCAGATAGTGCGTGGTCAGAATGATGGTCGTACCCTGTGCGTTCAGCTCTTTCAGGAAGCCCCACATTGAGCGACGTAATTCGATATCCACACCCGCCGTTGGCTCATCGAGGATCAGCAATTTTGGCTCGTGCATCAGCGCACGGGCGATCATCAGACGACGCTTCATCCCGCCGGACAGCATGCGCGAACGCTCGTTGCGTTTGCCCCAGAGATCCAACTGCGTCAGATATTTTTCAGCACGTTGCAATGCCAGCGGACGTGGCACGCCGTAATAACCGGCCTGATTAACCACCACCTGCATGACGGTTTCAAACGGGTTGAAGTTAAATTCCTGCGGCACCAGCCCGAGCTGACGTTTAGCGTTGACGATATCTTTATCGATGTCATAGCCAAACACCTGCACTTTGCCGGCGGTTTTGTTGACCAGTGAACTGATGATGCCAATGGTGGTGGATTTACCCGCACCGTTTGGCCCAAGCAGGGCATAAAAATCGCCAGCTTCGACGCGCAGATCGATTCCACGCAAAGCCTGTACACCACCGGCGTAAGTTTTGGTTAACTTTTCCAGTTCCAATGCATAATTCATAAAGGGAGCGTACCTTCTTGTGAAAACCCTGTTGTAAGAATGAGTAAACGGAGATGCCGAATCAGTTTGAAAAGTCGGGGCATTGCCCTATATTACTCCATCGCAGTCAGCTCGTAACACAGGCTATTAACATCAATGAATGACATAGAAAGACTCATCAGCAATAACGCAGCCTGGTCCAAAACCATGATTGATGAAGATCCTGGTTTCTTTGAGCGGCTTTCCCAATCTCAAAAACCCCGCTTTCTGTGGATTGGCTGTTCTGACAGCCGTGTTCCCGCCGAGCGCCTGACAGGGCTTGAGCCAGGCGAACTGTTCGTTCACCGTAACGTTGCCAACCTGGTCATCCACACCGACCTTAACTGCCTGTCCGTTGTGCAATATGCTATCGACGTGCTGGAAGTCGAACACGTGATTATCTGCGGTCACTACGGCTGTGGCGGTGTGCAGGCGGCGGTTGAAAACCCTGAACTGGGTTTGATCAATAACTGGTTGTTGCATATCCGGGACATCTGGTACAAACACAGTTCCCTGCTGGGCGAACTGTCGCCAGAGAAGCGCCTCGATAAGTTATGTGAACTGAACGTGGTTGAGCAAGTTTACAACCTCGGCCACTCCACCGTGATGCAATCGGCCTGGAAACGCGGCCAGAAAGTCACGCTGCACGGCTGGGTTTACGGCATTCTGGACGGACGTCTGCGCAACCTGGAAGTTGACGCCACCAGCCGCGAAACACTGGAACAGCGCTACCGTCAGGGCGTCTCCGCCCTGCTCAACGGCGACCCGCAATAACAAGCCGCCCTACTCTACAGAAATTCAAAAAACAAAAGGCACAAAAATGTGCCTTTTTTAGTGCCTTTTTATTACTCAGCGCCGTTCAACAGTATCTGAACCTGTCAGTCTGATGTTCTCAATTGTCGACGGAGATATAAGCACGCACCAGAATAGCGCATCGTTGCTTCTGCCCCTGATCCGGAGGTTTTGACCGCAAAAAGCGTCTCCGGCGCGCCCCGGCGTTCTGCCAATAACTGCGGGTTGACTAAAAGCTCAGTCACGGAGAATCGACGCCTGTCGGTGTTCAACACAGGGAGAGGAGATTAGTATCACTTGTATCTGTCCAGAAAATCTAATCATAAACAAAGCCCTGAGTAAGTATTACGAAACAAAAATGAGTTTAAATGACACCGGATGCCAGACAAGCGAGCAAATAACGTGTAAATAAGAACAATGTCTTGTTCTCTCAGCGCATGGATAGTCAGACACATTAGCGTATGAGCTTTTTACAATTCCTGGCCTGTTCTTTTCGCTACCCCTGCCGATTTTTATTTCAGCCGCATTAAGAAGTAGTCAGCAAGGTATTCAATAAAAATTCACATGGCAAGCTTACTAGGAAATGTCTTAGCCATAATTTATATTACAAAACCTATCCCCTGTTCAGATAAGGGTTGTATATAGAAATTCAAAATAAGAACAATCTTGGTAAAAGGAGTCATTACTAAAAACTAACAGAACCCCCACATATTCCCTTACGGTTTGCAAGAAAAATCCCCTTGCTAATTTCAAAAGAAATTATGTAAAGTACACTCGAGATAAAGAGTACTAATTAAGATAATAAAATCAAATAAATAACATTTAGCAAAAATTCATACACAGCAAAAGTCAGTCCGAGAGGTTTACGTGAAAAGTAATCATGTTGATGAGCATGCTACATGCGGATTCTGTGATAGTAAATTAAAGGAAAACAGCACCCTATGTCCTTATTGTGGTGCTGAAATAATCATGGCCTATATTGACAGACCTACGAGGAAGTTAATTTTATATTTACGGATCATTTTGATTTTTATTTCAGCTCTTTTAATCCTGTTACTCTACCAAAACTATAACTTTGTTAATCTATCTGTCATTTTAGCGATACCTTTATTCTTACTTGCCTGGGTTATGCCATGGTTATTTTTCAGAATAAAAAACAAGGATAACTATATTTGGAGGAAAAAGAACCCGCTGATTTAGTGTAAAATATTTTTTGTAATATAAGGCACTGAGGTTATAGCACTATGATTTAGTTACCTCCTCTTTCTACCCTCTTACTTTATTCAACCAGGCAACATTTTTGCAGACGCAGAGGTCGCTTTGGGCCTGAAATCGTAACGACGGTAAATGAGGAGGTTACTTGAAGTTATTTTCCTGGGAAAACCACTGCATTCCAACCCCGGCTTTATGGAGGAGTACTGCATGCAGTACCCGCAAGGATTTTTTACATCGAAGGATAATGTCGATGTGGTCAATGCATGGATACTGAAATAAAAACCATTTAATTCATGTCATTAATATCGTTCCCTGAGACAAAGAATAGGTGTTTTTTAGCGAGATTTTACGTCGTCATCTGCGTACTAACTATACCGTCGCCCTTTCGTTCCAGGCATCAGTGTGTTGAATATTTCCATCAAGATAAAGCCAGGTAATTTTCTGATAACGAAATTCTACGATTTCCATATGATTAAATTTTTCTTTTGCGGGATCTTTGATATCGAACATCACGGGCATCAGGTTAACGACTTTCACGTTTTCCAGCAGAATAGTAAAATACTCCGCCTCTTGTCCTGCATCGTTGATCCGATAATATTTCAGTTCTACGCGCTTCAGCGCTTGCCCCATAGAGAGGGCTTTATAGAGATAAGGTGAAGACGAATCGATTTCTTTTTCTATCAGAAATGGGAGATGCCGGCGGGTGCCGGTGAATTTACCGTTATGGTTATCGGTCGGAATATGTACACTGTGATGCAGCCCTAACACTTCCACGCTGTATTCACGGCCTTGAATGTCAATACCTCCCTTAATAATATTACCGCTATCATCATACAAAAACATATAAACAGGAATGCCCATATTAGTTATCCTCAACAAATCCGTTTGATTGACCAATAGTCTTAACAATAGTATCGATACACGCTTTGCTGTTCGAAACCTTATAAAGAGCCTGAATAGCATTAACGATATATTGATTAAATTCCGGTTCTTTGATGCTATAAAAGGGTAAAGCGCATACGTTATCGGTACTGAAGGGTAAAACCTCGCCTTTAAGAAGGGAGAGCACACCCGCTGGGTTATGTGGAATGGCCGTGGCAGCTGCAGTAGCAAGAGACTCCGCCGAATCAGCATCACTACCGGGCGCTAATAATGCGGCCACGTCCAGCCAGTTTTGTTCACCACTGCCTATTTTAGTCAGCACATACTGCCATTGGGATTCATCATCTTTGTATAAATCAGCGATAACTGCCTGAGCCCCCCGATTTTTTATCTGCTGAGTTAACTGCATGGAAGTTATTTGCATCGTGGCGACTGCCGAAAATGAAAACGTTAATAAAAAAGACAGTAAAATTTTCATCATCTGACCACCAGAATCGTGTCACCGCTATTCATGATTTGTTCGCGATTACGTACGCCATCAATAATGATGCAACCATTCGATGCATTGCGTCCGCCACTCCTTGAACCGCCATGGATTCTGAACAGGTCTCGCCCATACGTATTAGTCCCCAAAATAGGTTCCAAAATAATGGTGACAGGCGTAACAGTATTATGCGCTCCTGTTATACGATAATAACCTTTTGGGATTGGACCCTGGCTGCTCACAGACTCCATAGCTGGATTATTTATTCCTGCACCATGTCCGCTATAGCCCTGTTGGAATAGTTGTCCGTTATGCTTCAATTCACCGCTGCTTTGATTATATTCCCACGTCATAATATCCATCCTTGTAAAATAAGAACGCATTACCTATTCATTTAAAAAACTCACTTACTCATTGAATAACCACCCGCCACTTCAAAAACATACTCTTATAAAATAGCTATTACCACATGAAAAAACGATACTCGTTAATTATTCATGAGTTGAATTAAGTATTTATTTACCACACTGATCATTGATTAAAAATATATTCGATAATGACATATAAAAACGGCTTCCATTAGGAAGCCGTTGCAAAAATACTCGTTGTGAATCGCTACTCGTCCAGCATCACAACCTTACCAACATACGGCAGATGGCGATAACGCTGGGCGTAATCGATGCCGTAGCCGACAACGAATTCGTCGGGGATCGGGAAACCGACATATTCGACTTTTACGTCCACTTCGCGGCGCTCGGGTTTATCCAGCAGGGTACAAATGGCCAGGGATTTCGGGCCACGCAGTTGCAGGATTTCACGCACTTTGCTCAGCGTATTGCCGGAGTCGATAATGTCTTCGACGATCAGCACATCTTTACCGCGAATGTCTTCGTCGAGATCTTTGAGAATCTTCACGTCGCGGGTGGTGGACATGCCGTTGCCGTAGCTGGAGGCAGTCATGAAGTCCACTTCGTGCGGCACGTCCACGGCGCGACACAGGTCAGCCATAAACATGAAAGAACCGCGCAGCAATCCAACCAGCACCATTTCGCTGCCGCTGTCGCGGTAGTGTTCGGTGATTTCACGGCCCAACTCGGCAATTCGGGTTTTGACTTCCTCTTCGGAAATCATGACGTCAACACGATGTTTCATATAAAGACTAACCACCTGATTTAAGAATACTTATCGCTGTTTTTCAGAAAAACAGCGACCATATAGTGGGAAGGATTATATCAAAGAACCCGCCGATGAGTAACGCTGGTGTCAGCTTCCTGTGTAACCGGGTCAGCTAAACTTGATCATTAGATAACGCGATATTTTTTATCCCAAAAGCACCATTTTTCAGATACGTAATTGAGTAATGCGTCACTCATCGTCTTCCCCGACCAGAATAATGCGGATCCCCAATTTTTCGATGGCATCGCGGTATTGGCTGCTAAGCCCGCTGTCCGTGATCAGCGTATCGACCTTGCCTAAGTGGCATACCACATTCGGGCTTTTGCGGCCAAATTTTGACGAATCCACCAGCAGGAAAATACGCTCAGCCGCTTTACACATCGCCTGACTGACGCCGTGAACTTCGTTGAATGTGGTGACGCCGCCGTCGAGATCGACGCCATCTGCGCCGATAAACAGCTTGTCGAAATTGAATTTATCAAACGCGCTTTCGGCCAGACTGCCGTGGAAGGAGGAGGATTTTTTGCGATAGGTGCCGCCCGGCATCAGGATAGTCTGGTCATTATCCAGTTCCACCAGCGCATTGACGATATGCAGGCTGTTGGTCATGACGGTGATGTTATTAAACTGACTGAGGAAAGGCACCATCTGCATCACGGTGCTGCCCGCATCAAAAATCAGCGAGTCGCCGTCCTGAATTTCCTGAATAGCTGCGCGGGCAATGCGCAATTTTTTACCGGTATTAATGTGGGTTTTACGGTCGATAGGCTGGTCGCCTTCTTCACGGCTGAGCACCACACCGCCGTAAGTGCGGATTACTGCACCCTCTTCTTCCAGCAGGGTGAGATCTTTGCGGATAGTGGTGCCGGTTGTGGCGAAATGCGCGGCGAGATCGTCCACCGCCGTCTTTCCAAATTGCTGTAAATGCTCCAGTATCGCCGCCTGCCGTTGCTTAGGTTTCATCACGATTTTCGCTCAAATTTTAAGATAAATTCACAGCCATCATTCTTTTTGAAAGATAATAGCTTTTAAAATGAAAATATCATGATTTCGGTTCAATCGCTAATGATAGTGCAGTTTGAATATTCGGATCTTTCGGGAAGATCACACCTGTCATCAATTGTTCCCGGCTCATGCCATTAAGCGACGTTACCGGCCGGGGGCGGGCGAAAATCGTCAGGCCGCGCAGTAAAAAGCCGTCACAGACTTTTTCTTGTTTATCGAAAGCCAGCGCCAGTACCACTCTCGGTTTGAAACGTCCGCCGGAACGCCCGACGCCCACATTTCCCTGTAAACACAGTCTGTCGAATGCCCGGTTAAAACGCTGTAACTGCCACCAGCCAAGCGCGATTTGTGCCACCCAGGCCAGCACCGCACAGAATATTAATGCCGCAGTAGGGGTCATCATTTTCTCCTTAACATGATTTTGTTAATAACATGATGTTGTTAATAACATGATGTTGTTAATGACAGAATAATCCGCCCCTGCATAACAGAGGCGGAATACATCAGAACATCACCTGACCGCCGGTGATATTGATCGACTGACCGGTACAATACGAGGCTTTATCGCTGGCATAAAACAGCAGCATATCCAGCACATCCTGATAGTCGCACCCGCGTTTCAGCGGTACTTTATCGATGTAATACTGCTCGACTTCATCGGCCTGAATGCCCAGTTTTTTGGCGTATTGCGGTAATAATGACTGGAACATCGGTGATTTGAGTAAATTGCCGAGCATCAGCGAATGCACGGTAATACCGTACTCTGCCAGATCCAGCGCCAGAGACTGTGTCAGCCCCACGCCGCCGAATTTGGCCGCGCTGTAACCGGCATTATGTTTGCTGCCCACTTTGCCGGATTTGGAGTTGATCTGAATAATGCGTCCCGGAATACGGTCGCGGATCATCAGGCGCGAAAACTCACGGGCGCAGAGGAAATATCCCACCAGATTGACCTGCAACGAGAGATCAAAGTCGTTGAGGGCAAAATCCGTGATTGGCGATGCCTTCGCCATCCCTGCGCTGTACACCAGCAAACTGACCCTGCCGAACGTCTGATCCACCGCTTGCGCCAGTTGTTCTACGCTGGCTTCATTGGTGGCATCGACTGCAAATCCGAACGCCCTTTCCTCGCCAAACTGCCGGTTAATCTGCTCTGCCACCGATGCGGCATTCTTCTCATTCAAATCCGCCACCGCCACGCGATAGCCGGATTCAGCCAGCCCCTGACAGAGAAATGCGCCCAGCGTCTGCCCCCCGCCGATCACGACTGCAACCTGTTCCATAACTGACTCCTGACTCTGATAGTTAATCGATAAATTTCAATACGCTGCCCAGCGGAATATCGTCGGGCGTGGTGCCTTTTACATGTACGCTGCCGGGAAACTCAGCCTCGGCACTGCCGTCAAAACGCAGGGTGATATGCCCCAGCTCGCGCAGATTTTGCATCGCCACCTCTCCCACGGCGGTCACCGGATAACGCACATCAGCCAGTTCCATATACGCGCCACGATGCAATTCCCCTTCCATTTTCCCGGGCTGGTGAATGAAGCAATAATCCTGAATATCCGCTGGCGCCCCTTCACGGAAGGTGATCAGCATCTGGTCGGTTAAGGCTTCACGGGCGAAATCGCCGATTTGCGTAATAGTGGTTTGATAAATGGTTTGCACAGTGACTCCTTACTGGTAAATGAAAGCGGAAGCGGCCCAGGCGATAAGTACCGTCGGTGCGCCGGTCAGAAAACGGCTGACCAGCACCGAAGGCACGCCGACGCGCACGGTGTCCTGTTTGGCTTCGGCGAGCGAAAGTCCGACAGGAATGAAATCGCACGCCGCCTGAGCGTTGATGGCGAAAAGTGCAGGCAGCGCCAGATGTGGCGGGATATTGCCCAGCCCGATCTGCACCCCCACCAGCACGCCGATAACCTGCGCGATCACCGCGCCCGGGCCGAGGAAAGGAGAAAGCAACGGGAAGGAACAGATCAGCGCCAGCATCACCAGCCCGACGGGGCTTTTCGCCAGCGGCGTCAGCCCGTGCGCCACCAGATCACCCAGCCCGGAGGCCATAATGATGCCGATCAGCGCCGCCACGAACGCCATAAATGGCAGGATGGTTTTGAGCACGGTGTCGATGGTGTCGCGCCCGGCCTGGAATAAAACGGCTACGCCGGAGCCCATCCCCATCCCGACTTTCGCCAGCAGGCCGTCGCTTTGTTCGGTAATTTTTTTAGTGGTGTCGTAGTCGCGTCCTGCCGCAGCCGGTGCGGGTTTAGCCGCTGCGCTTACCGGCTCAACCGCCTCTGCGCTTTCCAGCACGATGTCATGCTCACGGACACCGGAAACATAAATGTCTTCGGTAATAAATTGTGCCAGCGGGCCTGATTTACCGGTCGAATGGATATTAACCGTCGGGATGCGCCGCTTTGGGTAGATGCCGCAGCGCAGCGTGCCGCCGCAGTCGATTACCGCCACACCGATTTCCTCTGCCGGTGGCTCACCTTCTTTAAAGCCGTCTACCGTTTCCCAGCCGGTCAGTTCTGCCAGCTTGTCGACAATCGCCGGGCGCGTGCCCGCCGTGATATACATCACTTTTTTGCCGGGTACCGCCTCAATCAGCAACGGACCACCCCAGCCACCTTCACCCCGGTTAATGCGAATCGTAACGCTCATTTTCTGCTCCGCTTTTTAGAATTTGACCTGATTAGAATTGAACCTGATTACAACTGAACCTCACGATCAAGCTGAATGCCCATCTTGCGTTCAAAGATGCGGGTGGTGAGATCCGTTACCCAGCCGCGGAAGAAGTTAGTCACCATACCGACCAGGAAATAACTGACGGCCAGCGGCCCGAGCGGTAATCCCAGCGTGGTCAGTCCGCTGGCAACGCCGAGATACACAAACAGTTCGCCGGGGTTAATATGCGGGAAGAGTCCGTTCATGGAATGGCAACTGTAGGAGCCTGCGGCGTAATAGCTGGGTTTGTAGATTTCAGGCATAAAACGCCCGAGGCTGAGGGTCATCGGATTGCAGAAAACAAAGGTGCCAATCACCGGTAACAGCAGATAACGTGAAACCGGATTTCCGGCACAACGCTGCGCCAGACGTTCGATCCGCCGCTGTCCGACAAACACGATCAGCGCGTTCATGACGACCAGCAAACTAATTAAGAGAGGCAGAATGCCGGTGACCATGCCGACAAACACCTCTCCCCCTTTTTGAAACAGGCCGATAAACCACTCGGCACCGTGCGTTATTACATCGATCATCATCTTCTCCTGTAGGGATACGTGGGTTTAAGCTTTCATGTTTTGTTACTCCACGCTGAAAATATAATCATATTGAATTTATATTAATTATATATTGATCACATTTTGAAAGTTTAATCTTTCAAATTGAAAGATAGATGTTCGAAGGAGTAGCACAGGCAAAGAAAGAAACGGGAGGGAAAGGAAAGAGGCGGGCCGGAGGATCGCCCCCGGCCGCTGATTTTTAAGAAATTACAGAAAGGAAAGCAGTAAACCGGATCACGCGGATACCGTAAAGCCGAGCATCATGCCGGTGTCTTCGTGTTCCAGCAGATGACAGTGCGCCATGTAAGCATGTTGTTTATCCGCCAGATGATTAAAGCGCACCAGCACTTCGCTGCGGGCGCCTTCAACGCGCACGATGTCCTTCCAGCCCTGACGATGAGGCGCGACCGGCTGACCGTTTTCAGAAAGAATACGGAACTGTGTGCCGTGGATATGGAAAGGATGCAGCATCATGTCGCCTTCGCCCGAAAGGGTCCATTTCTCATACTGGCCTTGTTTCACATCGAAAGCGGGCAGGTTCATGTCGTAGGCTTTGCCGTTAATTTTGTTGCCCTGCATGAAATCATAACCACCGGACGATTGACTCATGTCCATTCCTGCCATACCGCCATGACCGTCGTGACCGGAACCGGACATACCCGGCATTGCGGCCATCTCGCCCCCGCCGTGATCCATGCTCATGCCGGCCATCGCCTTGTGGCCATAACGTTTCATCAGCGCCGCCATACCCTGCTGATCAAGCTGCGGATCCATCATCAGTTGCAGCCAGCGGGTCGGCAGATTATCCACTGACACCAGCGCCGGAAGCGGCACCAGCGTGTCCGGCAATGAACTGCCGCTTTGGGTCAGCGTCGGCTGAATGCGTAACACCGGCAACGGTTTGTCGAACGGTGCCAGCGTCATGCCCATTTGCTTCACCGGCAGCGTGACCAGATCAAAGGCTTTGCCGTCGCTGCAATCAATCAGCACTTCAAAACGCTCGCCCATCAGCAGCGGCAAATCGCTGACTTTCACCGGCTCAGGCAGGAAACCGCCGTCACTGGCGATGACATACATCGGCCGCTGATCGCTGGTGGCGATATGCAGCGAGCGTGCATTACAGCCATTGAGTAAACGAAAACGTACCCAGCCACGGGAAATTCCGTGCTGCGGATACACCGCGCCGTTGGTCAGCATGTGTTGCCCGAACCAGCCGACGGCGGCGGTCATGACGTCCATCTGATAATCGATTTTACCGGCGTCGTTCAGGCGCTTATCCTGCAAAATGACCGGAATATCATCCACGCCCCAGCGTTTTGGGATCTGCAACAGGTCACTGCTTTCATCTTCGATCAGCACCAGCCCGGCGAGCCCCATCGCCACCTGATAACCGCTGGTCTGATGCGGATGCGGGTGGAACCAGCAGGTCGATGCGGGTTGATCAAGTTGCAAACTGACTTTGCGATTCTGGCCGGGTTCGATTAATCCCTGCGGCCCGCCATCCACGTCACCGGGAATTTCCAGCCCGTGCCAGTGAACGGTGCTGGCCACATCCAGCCGGTTATTGATGGTGACGCTGACCGGTTTCCCACGACGGATACGCAGCGCGGGGCCGAGAAGATTACCGTTTACGCCCCAGGTTTCAGTGTTCACGCCAGGCAGAAACTGGCTCTGCCCGCGCTGTAATGTGAGCGTAATGGCGCTGCGGATATCCGGTTCGAGTAACGCCGGGATGGGCAATGCCGGGCGGTCAGCGGCGAGCGCGAAACGGCTCCAGCCGGGCAGCATACTGGCGGCGCCCATCAGGGTCGTCCACTTCACGAAATCGCGTCGGTTCATTTTTCGGTCCTTTTGAAGGGTGATAACCAGACAGATGGCGCAGGCGTGCCATAATAGTACGACAGCCTATCCCTTCCCCTAAGGGGAAGGTCAAGCGGTTCAGCGGTAAAAGAAATTTGGTGCCGCTCAGTGCAAATATGGTAACGTCCTTTTAACTGCCTGTGAGCCAAGTCCTTCTGACTTTCAATCTACAAGAACAAGAACACACCCATGAAAAAAACAACACTGTGTTTGTTATTACTGTCGCTGCTCGGTTTCTCCTCCGCCAGTCAGGCGCTGAGTGAATCAGAAGCGGAAGATCTGGCGGATCTGACGGCAGTCTTCGTTTATCTGAAAAATAACTGCGGTTACGAACAACTGCCGAACACCCAAATCAAACGGGCTATCGTGTTTTTCGCCCAGCAAAATCGCTGGGACCTGAGCAATTACAACAGCTTTAACATGCAGTCGATGGGCGAAGAAAGCTACCGTGATCTGAGTGGGATCGCCGTGCCTAAACCGACAAAATGTAAGTCTCTGGCCCGCGACTCGCTGAGTTTACTGGCCTACACCAACTGAATCCTGTCAGCCGTTTTTCAGCCGTGTGCTCCGTCATTCTGATGCCGGAGCCTGTTTGCTTTCCTCCCTGTCCCCCGATTTTTCGCACCACGCCTGCCTCGTCTACACTTAATCTACATTCACCTGTCTGAAATTCAACCGTGCATGGACAGGCAGAGTTAGCTATCATGTGCGCCCATTTTTATGGCTGCGATTGATCAGGAGAAACAACGACATGTCCCGGAACTCGTCATCCAAAGAAATATGGTATGAGACGCTGCACGCCCATTTTGGCCAGTACTTCAGCGTCGATAAAGAGTTATACCGAGAGAAAACCGATCATCAGGATCTGGTGATTTTCGAGAACGCGGCGCTGGGTCGCGTCATGGCGCTCGACGGCGTGGTGCAAACCACCGAGCGTGATGAATTCATTTACCACGAAATGCTGACCCACGTCCCGTTGTTCGCCCACGGCAGCGCCCGCAAGGTGCTGATCATTGGTGGCGGCGACGGCGCAATGCTGCGCGAAGTGTCTCGCCACAAAGGCGTGGAGTCGATCACGATGGTGGAAATTGATGCCGGCGTGGTGGAGTTTTGCCGCCAGTATCTGCCCAACCATAATGCCGGTTCTTATGACGATCCGCGTTTCAAACTGGTGATCGACGACGGCGTGAACTTCGTTAATCAGACCACTGAAACCTTCGACGTGATCATCTCCGACTGCACCGATCCCATCGGTCCAGGAGAAAGCCTGTTTACGTCGGCATTCTACGAAGGCTGTGCCCGTTGCCTCAATCCGGGCGGCATTTTCGTGGCACAAAATGGCGTGTGCTTCCTCCAGCAGGATGAAGCGGTGAACAGCCACACCAAACTGAGCCACTATTTCAGTGATGTCAGTTTCTATCAGGCCGCGATCCCGACCTATTACGGCGGCATCATGACCTTTGCCTGGGCGACCAACAGCCCGGAATATCGCCAGATTGACAGCAAAACCTTGCAGGCGCGTTTCGACGCCGCAGACATAACTTGCCGTTATTACAATCCGGCGATTCATCACGGCAGCTTTGCCCTGCCGCAATATTTACTGAATGCCCTGTCAGCCGCACGCTGATACAGCATCCATAAGGGGGTGAACTAAATTGCAAAAGCTGAAACTGCATGGCTTCAACAACCTGACCAAAAGCCTGAGTTTTTGTATCTACGATATCTGCTACGCCAAAACCGCAGACGATCGTGATGGCTACATTGCCTACATTGACAAAGAATATAACGCCAACCGTTTGACGGAAATCCTCACCGAAACCTGCTCCATTATCGGTGCCAATATCCTCAACGTGGCGCGACAGGATTACGAACCACAGGGCGCCAGCGTGACGATTTTAGTGAGCGAAGAGCCGATGGACCCGCGTGATGTCGATACCACCGAGCATCCGGGCCCGTTGCCGAATTCCGTGGTCGCGCATCTGGATAAAAGCCATATCTGTGTGCATACCTATCCGGAAAGCCATCCCGAAGGCGGGCTGTGTACCTTCCGCGCTGACATTGAAGTCTCGACCTGTGGCGTGATTTCACCGCTGAAAGCGCTGAACTATCTGATTCATCAGCTTGAATCCGACATCGTCACCATCGATTACCGCGTCCGGGGTTTTACCCGCGACGTGAACGGTGTTAAACACTACATCGACCATTCCATCAATTCGATTCAGAACTTCATGTCGCAGGATATGAAAGCGCTGTACGACATGATGGACGTCAACGTGTATCAGGAAAACATCTTCCATACCAAGATGTTACTGAAAGAGTTCGATCTCAAACATTACTTGTTTAATGCCAAACCGGATGAACTGAGCGCGCAGGAGCGTAAAGAAATCACCGATTTGCTCTACAAGGAAATGCAGGAAATCTATTACGGCCGCAATCTGCCGTCAGTCTGATCAGAGCTGAATAAAGGAGAGGCCGGGCATTTTTGAAATGTCCGGCCTTTCTTTTGTATAGACAAATTCTGATATTGAATATTCCCCCGCCTGAAACTCAATAAGCATTACTTAAGTAAAATATATTTACATGGATGAATACCCGCTATACTCCTTAAGACAAATTAATATCAAAACAGTCATTAAATCTTTATTTAAGCTAAATTTAACGATGAAGGATCTGCTATTTAAGCCAAATTACAGAAATAATATACAGATATTAAGTCAAACAAAATAGTTATATAACCAATAATTTAGCTTATGGCAGATCAAAAGATCGCTTTTTTACTAAAAACAGATAAATAACTTTAATTATCCCCCTCCTGACATTAGCATCCCCTTATTGCTTACTAAGCAACCAGCTCCATCCACCCGTAAGTAGAAATAAAACATGAAAATGATTAAATTAAAGACCGTATCCAGCTTGCTGGTCGCGAGTTCTTTATTGGTTTCCGGGGTTTCCCGGGCCGGGGAAAGTTTGTTGAGCAGCAATACCGAAGGGATGCGGCACTATGTGAGTTATGGTGCCGAATATTATAAGTGGGACGAATCCGTCAGTAATATGGACGGTAAATATGTTGCTGAACATGGCCCGCGCCTGCGCGTTAATTTCGGATCCAATAACTATCTCGATACCCAAAGCGGCTTATTAAAAGCCTGGGACATGAGCGTGATGTTCGGGATCGTCCGTTATAAAGGCAGTACGCTGGACGATCAGGCCAACGTGCCGAACGGCTCGCTGAAGGGCAAAACCTATTACACCGGCTACAGCGCGGACATGACCCGTGGCTACCGTTACCGGGCATCCGACAGTGTGTCTTTCGATATGAAAGGCGCTGTCGGCGGCCAGGCGTGGGTGCGAAATATCCGCTCTGACGATGTGTATATTGCCTCACAAAACACCACCCGGCAGTACACCGCCGTTGAAGTGTCTTTGCAGCCTTACGCCAAAGCGTCACTGGGGGCGAACTGGCAAATGACCGCAGATTCACGTCTGAGTCTGGAAGGGGGTGCGCTGTATCCGATTAAAACCTGGACGCACAGCAATCAGGGAGGGGTCTGGCTGGAGCCGAAATCCAGGCTTTCGCCATTTACCAGCCTGACCTGGAATATCAACAAAGATGTTTTTGTGAAAGCCAGTTATGTGCATCAGAAATACGGCAAGTCGGACGAGAAACAGGGTGATCTGAACGGACGCACCGTTGGCTATTATCAGCCCGCGACCACCACTTCCACCGTGGGTCTGGAAGCCGGTTTCTACTTCTGATGATTTCAGACAATAAGCGCCTCTCAAGCGAGATTGTTCCGGTGTAAATAACCGGAACAATCGCTTATCTTAAAAGTCTCCTTTTCCAGAGGCTTACCTTTCTTATGGATCGTTTTGCAACACTGTCTGGCGTTCTCGCCATTTTATTGTGGAGCATGAGCGTGGCGCTCACCCGCAGTTTGTCCGAATCTCTGGGGCCTTTTGGTGCGGCCGCCTCTATTTATACTGTCAGCGGAATTTTAGTCTGGATGGTCGGCGGCAAACCGTCGCTGCGTGGTGAATCTGCAGCTTATCTGATCATCTGCGGTCTGTTGTTTATCTTTTATATGGTGGCATTTTCACTGGCGATCGGTCTGGCGCATACCCGCCAGCAAACGCTGGAACTCGGGCTGGTGAATTATCTCTGGCCCAGTCTGACGTTGCTGTTTGCGGTTCCGCTGCTGAAATTACGTGTCCGCTGGTGGATCTGGCCGGGAGCGGTGCTGGCATTTGCGGGAGTGCTGTGGGCAATCAGCGGCGGTCACGGGCTGGATATTCACCAGATGATGCGCAATGTGCGCGGCAACCCGGTGGCCTACGGTCTGGCACTGGGCGCGGCCGTGTCGTGGGCACTGTATTCCAATCTGGTCCGCGTATTGTGTAAAGGCAAAGGCGTGCTGCCGCTGTTTCTGCTGGCAACCGGCGGCGTACTGTGGGCGCTTTACTTCACGTATTCCTCCAGCCGTATCAGCCTGACATTACCTGCCATTCTCGAATTACTGGCGATGGGCGCGGTGACCGCGGTGTCGTATCAGTGCTGGGATATTGCGATGAAAAAAGGCAATGCGACACTGGTGGCCGCGCTGTCATATTTCACGCCGCTGTCATCGATTCTGATTGCCGGATTGTGGCTGCATACGTTGCCAGGCGCCAGTTTCTGGCCGGGCGTGCTGATGGTGGTCGGCGGTTCGCTGCTGTGCTGGACCGCCTCGCGGGGCAAGTCACTCAGCGGTTAGTCATCACGAAAGAACGGTATTTGGCGAGGACTTGCAGAAAGTCCTCGACGCCGCAAAACGCCAGACTCTCCTCGTCGTAATAACTCATCCCTTCTTCAATCTCATCGCCGTCGAAATCCAGCTGATTGGCACGGATCATCACTTCATCGTCGGCTAACAGCAGCGTGTATTCATGGCCGGCCATCTGCGTCTGGCGTTCGCTGCCCTTCAGATCGCTCAATGCCGCTTCGACGTTATCGAGCACGCTCAGGTCGCCCTTCACTTCTTCATTCAGCCAGTGACCAAGCACTTCATGGCCCATTGAAAAACGCACTTTGACCTCACCGGTGATGTCGCGCAAAAAATCGTAATCCATGGTGCAGACCTCTGAAAAAATCACAATAAAAAAGGGAGCCGAAGCTCCCTTTCAACACTGGCGCAAATATAGCGACTTAGACTGCGGTTTGGAAGATCACGCCGTCAGCTTTATCGGTATATTCACTCAGCTTGTCGAAGTTCAGATAACGGTAAGTATCCACTGCGGTCTTATCCACTTCCGCCATATAACCCAGATATTCTTCCGGCGTTGGCAGACGGCCCAGCAGGGAGGCGATCGCCGCCAGTTCCGCCGAAGCCAGATAGACGTTAGCGCCGTTGCCCAGACGGTTCGGGAAGTTACGGGTAGAGGTGGAAACGACGGTAGAGCCGTCCGCCACACGCGCCTGGTTACCCATGCACAGTGAACAGCCCGGAATCTCAACACGCGCACCGCTCTTACCAAAGACGCTGTAATAGCCCTCTTCCGTCAGCTGAGCCGCATCCATTTTGGTCGGTGGCGCAACCCATAAGCGGGTTGGCAACGCGCCTTTATGGCTGTCGAGCAGTTTACCCGCCGCACGGAAGTGACCGATGTTGGTCATGCATGAACCGATAAAGACTTCATCGATTTTGCTATTCTGTACGGAAGACAGCAGACGCGCATCATCCGGATCGTTTGGCGCACAAAGAATTGGCTCTTTAATGTCGGCCAGATCGATTTCGATCACTGCCGCGTATTCAGCATCCGCATCGGCTTCGAGCAGGGTCGGATTCGCCAGCCACTCTTCCATGCCTTTGATACGACGCTCGATGGTACGACGATCGCCGTAACCTTCAGAGATCATCCACTTCAGCAGCACGATGTTAGAACTGAGGTATTCTTTGATCGGCGCCTGATCCAGTTTGATCGTACAACCTGCCGCTGAACGTTCCGCGGACGCATCCGCCAGTTCAAACGCCTGTTCGACTTTCAGTTCCGGCAAGCCTTCGATTTCCAGAATACGGCCAGAGAAGAGGTTTTTCTTGCCCTTCTTCTCGACGGTCAGATGACCTTCTTTGATCGCGTAGTAAGGGATCGCATGCACCAGGTCACGCAAGGTGATGCCCGGTTGCATTTTGCCTTTGAAACGCACCAGAACGGATTCCGGCATATCAAGAGGCATCACGCCGGTCGCTGCCGCAAAGGCCACCAGACCGGAACCCGCCGGGAACGAAATCCCGATCGGGAAACGGGTATGGGAGTCACCGCCGGTGCCGACAGTGTCAGGCAGCAGCATACGGTTCAGCCAGGAGTGAATGATGCCATCACCAGGGCGCAGTGAAACACCGCCACGGTTCATGATGAAATCAGGCAGCGTATGGTGGGTGGTCACGTCAACCGGCTTAGGATAAGCAGCGGTATGACAGAATGACTGCATCACCAGATCGGCAGAAAAGCCCAGACACGCCAGGTCTTTCAGTTCATCACGGGTCATCGGACCGGTGGTGTCCTGAGAACCCACGGACGTCATTTTGGGTTCGCAATATTCGTTCGGACGAACACCGGCAACGCCACAGGCGCGCCCCACCATTTTCTGCGCCAGCGAGAAACCTTTGTTGCTTGCAGCGACAGGTTTCGCAATGCGGAACACTTCGCTCTGCGGCAATTTCAGGGATTCACGGGCTTTGGTGGTTAAACCACGGCCGATGATCAATGGAATACGGCCGCCTGCGCGCACTTCATCGAGCAGGACATCGGTTTTCAGTTCGAAAGTCGCGAGCACTTCGTCGGTTTCGTGATTCCGCACTTCACCTTTATACGGATAGATGTCGATAACATCGCCCATATTCAGGTTGGACACGTCCACTTCGATCGGTAAGGCACCGGCATCTTCCATGGTGTTGAAGAAGATTGGCGCGATTTTACCGCCGAGCACCACACCACCGCCGCGTTTGTTTGGCACATGAGGAATGTCATCACCCATGAACCACAGCACGGAGTTAGTGGCCGATTTACGCGAAGAACCGGTACCGACAACGTCACCCACGTAAGCCAGCGGGAAACCTTTTTTGTTCAGTTCTTCGATTTGTTTGATCGGACCGACGCTGCCCGGTTGATCCGGATGAATGCCTTCGCGTTCATTTTTCAGCATTGCCAGCGCATGCAGAGGAATATCTGGACGGGACCAGGCATCCGGAGCTGGTGACAAATCATCGGTATTGGTTTCGCCAGTCACTTTAAACACAGTGACGGTGATTTTCTCAGCCAGTTGCGGACGTGACAGATACCATTCGGCATCCGCCCATGACTGGAGGATTTTTTTTGCGTGTTCGTTGCCCGCGTGTGCTTTTTCTTCCACATCGTAGAAGTTATCAAACATCAGCAGCGTGTGAGACAGCGCTTTCGCAGCAATGGGTGCCAGCGTTTCGTTATCCAGTGCGTCGATCAGCGGGTGAATGTTATAACCGCCCTGCATGGTGCCCAGCAGTTCAACGGCTTTTTCAGGAGTGACCAACGGAGAGGTAGTTTCGCCTTTGGCGACTGCAGCCAGGAATCCGGCTTTAACATAGGCGGCTTCGTCGACGCCCGGTGGAACACGGTTAATCAGCAGGTCTAACAGAGTGTCTTCTTCGCCTTGTGGCGGATTCTTCAGGGACTCAACCAACGCTGCCATCTGTGAAGCATCAAGTGGCTTAGGGACGATGCCCTCTGCAGCACGCTCGGCTACGTGCTTACGGTATTCTTCTAGCACGACTTTCTCCTCGCTCTCATTGTCATTTATTATGCCTGGCTTCCATCATCAGCCTCGCGTCATGCCTGTAGGGACAGGGGAATTCAAACGGTCTGATGATTCGGGGACACTGCGGGTATGATTGTTTCTTTGTCGGTTTACGACACATCCTGAACCTGAGCACAGTGCCCTTTAGCGCCCGGGCAGCATAGCAGGATTTTGCCCGCTTGTTAATTCGTTCACATAAAAGCAACATTAAATCTTTGCTGAATCGTTGAGCACAGACGGATCGGCTGTTCATCCCAATTCGCCTTCTAGATCATCACAACAACCCTGATCACACAAGGGAATAAACGGCGGGAAATGCAGAAAAAAGACACAAAAAAACCGCCCCAAAGGACAGCCGGTTTGTATCTTCGAAGTGCTGGCAGGTCGGTGCTTCCTGAACAGAAAGTGAGTGAAAAGCAATCTTATAACCCCCGGACTCATCTTGGGATCGCAAAACACAACATTGGCAGGAAATACTTATTGCTCGGGAAAAACGATTTTGCTCTATTTTTGTACATTGAATTATTTGCCCTCATTCCAAAGCAGCCCGCAGTATGATTTTGATGATAAATAGCCGGAAACCGACACTCAGTGCGGACACGCCGGGAGGTCATCGTACATATCTCACTGTTTTATGAGAACAAACTTCACTTCATGTCGTCTGCAAAGGCGACCTTTCTCAATAATAAATCATCGTAAACGTGGCCGTGCCATTCGCACTCCCGCTGCTGAGTGTTTGCCCGTTGAGATAGTAGCGGGCAAAAAAGGGAATACTCAGGCTTCCTTCGCTGGCCGAAGGGGTGATTGCCCATTGTTGTCCGAGGCTCACAGGCGAGGTATCGCCTTTCAGGATCTGAATTCCCACTCCGGATGCCTGCCCTTCCGCACCATTGCTGATTTTGATCACACCGGCGGCCAGCGAATCGTCAGCAGTGCCATCGATACGGATATTCACATTCGCCCCGGCATCACAATTGAGCTCGATGCTAAATGGGACATCGGGCGTGACGCCGCCAGCGGAGGCACTGGAAAAAAGCCCCGGCCAGACCGTGCCCAGAGAGACATTAATGGTGTTATTCAGCACATCGCAGCTTTCCGTTCTGATATTGATATTGCCTGTATAAGAGAGCGTGTTGGCTCCCCCGCCCCCGAGGCCGGATTTGCCATACACCCCCAGCCCGAAACGGGTCTGGCTTTGCGCCAGTGCCGTATCCGAAATGTCATTGGCGGTTTTGACTAACGATAACGTGACAGCTATCTGATAGCTGAGGCTGCTGTCCAGGTTACCCAGCGATGTGTTGCGCGTATCGCAGCTTACCCCGCCGCCAACCACACGTTGTCCGCTGGAGTTAGTCAGGGCAATACCGATACCCTCGACACCGGTAGAGTAAACGCCGGGGAAACCCGCGATTTCTGTGCCGTTTCCGTAGTAACAGGCGATGATCGGGTCGCCGGAGAGTTCGTTGCTGCCGTTTGTACCGCAAGTACCGCTGATGCTGAAAGTATGCTGACTTCCGGGAATATCCGCCCCAACAGGCAAAGAGGATGTCACCGCAACCGAACTTAAATCCCAGGACTGCGGCATTACCGGTGCGGTAGAACAGGCTGCCCATAATTTGCCAGAAAACAGGGTCAGACAGACCAGCAGTATCATCATTTTCATATAAAGCCTCATCGACATACGCTGCTGGCCTGAGAGACCGCCGCTTTTTGCGCACCAGATAATGTAAACGGTGCTTCGCACTGTCCCCCTTGCCATGTCACTCTGACTGCGCCCTGATCCGACAGGCCACTGAGATACACCTGCCCCTGGTCGCCGACGATGGCGCGGTTTCGTTCGTCGCCCACCACAAACGCCTCTGCGCCGAAAGGCACAGGCTGCCCGTTATAGATAAGGTTGAGCAATAATCTGCTACCGGCCCGCGTGGTAAAGGACGCCATAACCACGGCACCGGCAGTGGGAACAACGGAAAGGATGTTGTCGTCAATATCGACGTTTTCGTCCAGTGATGTGGTATCCAACGCCACACGGGTTCGCTTGTACGGGCTGAGATAATTCACCACCGCGTAGCCGCGCCAGTCGGTATACACGCCGGTATTATTTTGCAATTTCACGCCCGCCGCCCCCGGGGCGCGGACAATGGCAATGGCAGAGAGATCGCTGGCAAGAGGCTGCGCGAAAGTGACACCGAAGGGATGGCCCACAATGGCGCCCTGCCATCCGTAATTGACCTGATGAGTGTCCTGATTGTAGTTGTAGCCCCCGCTGAGCTGCGCGGCGCTGCCCAGATAATTCAGGCTGGCGCTACCGCTGTTTCCCTGCCCGTGAGTGCCATAACCTTCACTGACGGCATAAGAGAGGTTGTTATCCTCAAGCAGCATGCCGTTGATACCGGTCTGATAAAGCGTCCGCCCGTGACTGGCGCTGTTCACGTTAGCCGTGGCCCAGGCGTTTGACAGCCAGCGACCCAGGGGGATACTGACATTAAAGGCGATCTGTTTATCGCTCTCAGTGCCGTAAGTACGGTTATCCGATACCGATAAGGCGTAATCGATACTGGCAATATTGACGTTGTAACTGATCCCCAGACTGCGCTGATTAACTTGCGACTGTCGGTAGTTTTGCTGATACCACGAAAGCGAAAGCGATCCCCACTGCCCGTTATTAATCATCTGAGTCAGGTTAAGGCGATACTGTTCCCGTGGCTGACCATAGTAATTTCCGTTGCTTGCGTCCTCACGCCAGTTACTGGCATCACTGAAATGATAAAAATCCCCGGCAAAGCGGATCCCTGCCAGCGACAGCGTTGAGCCTGTTGCAGTCACACTTTTGGCATATTGCAGCCGGTATGCCTGACCGCGTTCTGTGTGATTGTCCGTCAGTTCGCTGTTGGCCAGCGTGGTATCAAACGACAAAGATCCCCAATCTCCGACCATACTGCCGATACCGGCATTCGCCGCTTTATAGTTCTGCGCCAGCTGACTGCCGCCAAACAGCGTCACGCCATAACCCAGACCATAAATCAGTGATCCCTGAAGAAATTCAGGTTCATTACCCCCGGACTGATAGGTGCGGTATTTCCCCAGTGTCAGGGCATATTTCAACCGGCCTTCGCGCTGCATGATCGGGATAGCAGAAAATGCCTGGGTAAAATGTCGCTCTTCGCCATTACTTTCCCTGACGGTTATCTCCAGATCCCCGGAAGCGGAAGTCGGGTATAAGTCGTCGATGCTGAAAGCGCCGGGCGGCACATAGGTCTGGTAGATCACCATGCCGTTTTGCTTAATCGTCACCTGCGCGTTGCTTCGGGCAATACCGCGGATCACGGGGGCGAAGCCGCGTAAGCTGTCAGGCAACATATTGTCATCGGAAGACAACTGCACGCCGCGAAAGGTAAAACTGTCAAAAATATCCGCAGGTGTCGTGCTTTCTCCCGCGATAAATTGCCCTTTGAGCACCGGCACATCGCGCTGGAGAAAGCTGTACGCCGAATCCCAGTCCTGCTGCGATTGCCCGTCAATGTTGCGGCTGTAACGCCAGGTGCTGTAGTTGCGCAGCCGCCAGCCGCCCCAGTTGGCACCACTTCTCAGGCTCAGAAACTGGCTCTGATCGCTGCCGCCTGAATTTTGCCAGGTACGGGCCCCGCTGAGGTTGTAATTAAGCAGTAAGGCCGGCGTTCCCTCATCCCATAACTCCGGGCTGACCGCGCCCCTTGCCAGCGTGTCGAGCAACCCCTGCGGGATGGTGATCAGGAGTTTCTGGCGGGAAAAGTCAAACTGGCTGACCACGCCGGGCATCAGCGGCGTGAAATCCTCAACCGGCTTTTGTGCGGGCCAGTCGCGTAATGCCGGAATGCTGCGGGTTCTGAGTCCCAGATCTTGCCATTGTGCCGGAGTAAAAAGCGGGGAGAGTGTCAGATCCTTCAAGGCGATAAACGTCACATCCTGCCGCCCTTTCGGCACATTGTTCACCAGCACATCCACACGGTAAACACCCGGCTTCTGCCCGCCAGCCCGGGAAAATTGCGATATATCCACCGGCGCGCCCGGATGTTCTATTTCCAGTGCCTGAACGTTAAAACGGTCATCCGCAAGTGTTTCGGATGTTCCCAAAGCAATCCCCGCCAGAAGCCATGACCGCAAAAGGGAAGATGAAAGATGCGTAACGACATGATTTTTATTCATAACATGCCTCAGCGCATCCGGGTTTTTTCCACTGAACTGGTACCGCCATAATCATTGACGACCTGCCAGCTGACCTCGCCAGTGACCGCTCCCTGAGGCCAGGGATAGCGGGCTTCCCCAAAGGGCGGAACCATGGTGTTACCTGTCGCCACACGGTTGCTGCCAAGGTTTAACCTGAAAAAGGTGAAGTAATAAGGTGTCGGATTGGTCACCCGCAGCGTTGAGTCCTGACGGGAGAACTGCAACTGCCGCCAGGCGCTTTGCGCTGTGGGGGCGAGCAACGCTGCGGGCCGGTAAAAAAGCTTCAGGCGCGTCTTCACCACGATTTGCAATAAACCGGCGGGGGCATTTTCAGGCAAACGGGGGATGGATTTGATATTCAGCCAGAACAGGGATTCGCGATCTTCAGGCAGCACGCCGCCTGTACGGATAATTCGCAGACTGTTATCTTGACCGGCATTCAGCCGAAATAAAGGGGGAGTCACGATAAAAGGCGCAGGAACGGAGGATTTTTGTGTCCCGTCAGGTCCGTTATTATCCACCCATGACTGGATCAGAAAGGGCTCTGACTGTGCACCCTGATTACTGACGGTCAGCGAGGTTTCTTTTTTATTACCCGGATATATCACCCGCGTGGCTTCTGTAATCACACCCGCATAAACCGGAGGCACAGAAAAGAGAACAAATAACATCCCTGATAAAATAATAAAAAAACGCCGCATATATTCCTCTCATATTTCCGTCAATAAAAACAAAAGACATCCGCGTCTGAAGCTCTGGCATCCTTGCCAGTCTAAAGAGATTATTTGTTGATTATTATTATTGATAATTAATGGTGAACTGAGAGGTCCCATTTGCTGCGCCTTCGCCTACGGTTGCCTCGGTACTTTTGTAGCGGGCGATAAAGTTCATATCTACCCCTTCGGCGGTCGCATCAATGGGATAAAAACGTGAGGCCGTGTAAAGAGGAATTGGTGTCCCCTGACTATCCGCAATTTCAATACCTATACCGGTTGCGCCACCGCTAACTTCCAGCAACTGATTATCCACTGCATCGGCGGTACCATCGAATTTGACGGCAGCAGCGGTGAAGGCTGTCGGGCAGTTGGTGAGTGAAATCGTAAACGCAGTCGGCGAAGAGGTATCACCGGCTGCCGTAAATGAGGTCGCGGCGACAGTGCCTAAATCCACATTAATGGATGCGTTATTTCCGCCATTCACATCACACGTCGTGGCAACAATTTGTCCGATGAAATTAATGGTGCCATCAGCTGCATGTACGACGGGCTGACTGAAACACAAAACCGTACCGAGAAGTAAAATAAAAGGATTACGCTTATTCATGGAATAATACCTGAGATTAAAATTAAATAAATCCCACCAGATTCATTTATCAAAGCTGGCGATATACATTCACTTTAAACAAGCAGGTATATTTGAGGTAATCACATCGCCTCACATTATTTTATCGATAACATTGAGCTGAAGAAAATAAATGAATGAGGATGTAATGAGATAAATGAGGACAGGCACGGTGTATGCCACGGGTGAAAAAAGGCAAAAAAACCGGAAATGAGAAATATTTCCGGTTTTAGACATGGACGACTTATTGCATAGAAACCTGGCGTACAAACTCTTTTCTGAGCTGCATGCTGTATTCCTTGCCGTAAAACTGCGTGGCAATGTCTGGCTGCACCACGTCTGTTTTCACTTGTTTGTTCATCGGCACCGCGCCGAAAGCGACATTCAACGCACGCTGGGTTTCAGCTTGCGTTAACCAGTTCAGGAACACCGCCGACGCCGCCGGATGTGTGCTGTTTGCGGCAATAGCCGCAATATTGCCCCCTCCCGGCATACCAAAAGCCGGAATATAAAATTTCAGGCGCCCGGTAATCGCCCCGGATTTTTGCAAACCTGCCAGATGATCTTCCCAGGCGGGTACCAGCAATAATTCGCCATCATTCAGACGGGTCAGGCTATCTGCACCCGATGCGGTCTGGGTGATTTTTTCTTTATTACCGACGAACCATTCCCAACCCTTTTTCCAGTTTTTAATAATGTCAGGATCGACTTGCGTGGCATCGGCATCAAATGTGCCGGAGGAGAGGGTGACCACGCGCTGAATAAAGGCTTCGCCTGCCCCGCCGTTATTCGGATCGTTGTAACCAAACTTCTTCGGATTCGCATCGATAAAGTGTTGTAAATCATCGAGTGATTGCGGCAAAGGTTGATTGCCCATCTGTTGCGGATCGTAGGCCATACCGGTTTGGTTGCCCCAAAAGGCAACCGCATATCCTTCAGTATTCACGCTTTGCAACTGATGCACCGCATCCCCGTAACCCGGCAGCCAGTCTACCTGCGCCAGGGCATTGGCTTTACGGATGATCGGTAACTGCGCCACCGACAAGGCCACCACGTCCATTTTGCCTTTCTCGCGGCGAGCTTCCGCCAGCAGTTTATTCATGTTGCCATCAATCGACCCTTCCGGAATACGCACTTTAATTCCGTACTGTTTTTCAAAATCAGCAACGAAACTGCGCCATTGCGGTTGTAAATACCAGACGTTGAAGGTGACTGAGCCTTCTTTTTTGGCCTGTGCGACGACAAGATCCCAATCTTGTTGTGCCAGTGGTGTGGCGGTCGCTGCCCCGCTCAATAACATGCCACTGAGAAATAAAACCGTGCCTGTTTTCATGTTGAATGACTCCCTTATCAAGGATCACGCCTTGCCGGTTGACTGTGACAGATAATTCCCTTTCAACAGCTTCTCAATAATGACCATCAGGACGACATTCGGGATCACCAGGATCATTGAGACTACCGCCGCATCCGGGCGCACAAAGGAATAGCCGAGAAAAGAATAAAGAATGGTCGGCACGGTAATAAAATCTGGCGCGCCCAGGACGTATGAAATGCTGAACTCTTCTAAACTGCGCACCAGACAAAAAATCAACGCGGCCAGGAAACTTGGCTTGAGCATCGGTAAAAAAGCATTGCAGAACGTTCCCCAATGGCTGGCACCGAGATCGCGACTGGCATCAATTAAATCCTGCGGCACCGCTTTAAACCCTGCGGACATAATGCGGATCGAGTAAGGCAGTGTCAGCACAGTGTGCCCTAACACGATGCTGATAAACGGGTTGCTGATATTCAGATTCATCAGCATGGCGCTGAAGAAGATCCCGATGATCATACCTGGCATGACCAGTGGGATCAGCGTGAGCATTTCCGCAACGGCTTTGCCCCGAAAAGTCATGCGCCCAAACGCATAAGCGGTGGGTAACGACAGCAGTAAACTCAGCATCGCCACGGCAGGTGCAATGGTGTAGCTGTTAAAGAGGGCTTCTGACAGCGAAGTTTGCTGCCACACCTGTATCCAGCGGTTAATCGACAACACTTGCGGGAATAAGTCCGGGTAGCTCCACGGGTGTTGCGGGTCAACCAGCGACCATAAGATAGCCATTGAAAATGGCAGTCCAAGCCAGACCAGATTGACCAGAATAAAGAACAACAGTGAAATCGTGACGATCAGGCGTCCATTCGCCGTGCGGTTCATTTGACCTCTCCTTTGCGGGTGGCGAGCGGTGTCAGGAGGATGGCGATAAGCAAGGTACCCAATGCTGCCGTCAGCATGATAATCACGGCAATAACCGCAGAGTTATTCCATTCGCCGTATTCCATAGCCGTGGCCTGCATCAGGCGAGCCAGCGAGTAGGTATTGCGCGGACCAGCGACGGAGAAGAAGGCAAAGTCGCCCAGCGCACCGATAAAAATAAGGATCAGGGACACTTGCACTGCGGGTAACGTCAGGGGAAAGATAACGTCCCGAAAACAGCGCCAGCGGCTGGCACCCAGGTTACTCGCCGCGTCCAGTACATCGGTACGGATTGCGTTAACTGAGCCACCGACCAGAATCAGCGCGAACGGCAGATTCTTCCAGATTTGTAAGATAACGACGCCCCAGCCAAAGTCATCGTTCTGCATACGCAGCGGTTGATCAATAACGCCCAGCGCCAGCAATAGCTCATTGATCACGCCGTGATAAGCAATAATATTGATGAACAGAAATGCCGCCACGAGGCCGGGAATAAACATCGGCGCACGCAAAACAGCAACGATACCTTCTTTCGCCACCAGCGGCTGACGGAGCCACAACGCCAGCGGGTAAGAGAGCAGCACCGCACCGAAAGCCCCCAATATTGAGACTTTAACCGAATAGATCAGCGCGCTGTGCAGCACCGGATCTTGTAATACGTTTTGCCAGTATTCGAGCGAAAACTGGCTGTCGCCGGAAAGATTGAAATAGCCGATGCTTTGTACCAGCACCACGTAAAAGGTCGATCCCATCAGCAACACAATGGTGCCTAGTCCACTGATCATCAGCAGCCAGGCGGTCAGCTCATTACGCCATTTCATCGTGCCCCTCCACTACTGGCTCGAGGAAGTGAATCGCATCCTCGGGTAAACGGAAGCAAACCCGCGCCCCGCTTTCAGCCTGCGGTTTTTTGATCAGTTGCAGACGTACCGACAATTTACCGTCATCGTTATCGCCCCATGCTTCGGTCAGGTTGCCCATAAACGCCATTTTGCGCAGCGTGAGGAAGAAATGGTTATCGCCGGTTTGTGGCTGCGGCACAAAGCGCGCATCTTCAGGCCGCCAGCAGATATAGCAATGCTCAGCGAGCGGAGGACGCGGAGAACGTACATAAAACTCACCTAACTGGCAGCGAACCCGATAAAAACCAGGCTGTTCCGCAGGAGTGATGTGGGCGATATCGATATTGGCTGCACCAATAAAATCAGCGACGAAACGGTTAGCAGGACGGTAATAAATCTCTTCTGGCGGCCCAATTTGCTCCACGTTGCCCGCATTGAGCACCACGATCTTATCGGACATGGTCAACGCTTCGGCCTGATCATGGGTGACATAAATGGACGTGAGTTGATATTGCCGCTGTAATTCTTTGATTTCAAAACGCACACTTTCACGCAGTTTCGCATCCAGATTGGACAGCGGCTCGTCAAACAACACCACATCCGGGCGCGTAACCATCGCTCTGGCCAGTGCCACGCGTTGCTGCTGCCCGCCAGAAAGTTGCACCGGCATTTTCAGGTGCTGATCCTGCAAGCCAACCTGCTTCAACGCCTCCGCCAGCCGCAGTTGCTGCTCGGCAAGAGGTAAGCGTTTTTGCTTCAAACCAAAACAGATGTTATGCGCCACATTCAGGTGCGGAAACAGCGCGTACGACTGAAAACACATTGCCGTGTTGCGCTTTTCCGGCGGCAAATTATTAACGGATTGCCCGTTAATCAGAATGCGTCCGCTGTCTGGCTGATGAAACCCGCCGATCATTTTGAGCAGCGTGGTTTTGCCACAACCGCTCGGGCCAAGCAGGGTGACAAATTCACCTTCCTCGGCGGTGAAGGAGATCTCGCGGGCGGCGTAAAACGCGCCAAATTGCTTTGTAACCTGTTCCAGTGAAAGCGTCGACATAGTGTACAAATCCTGTGTTAAAACTCCGGCAATTAAATTTACACACTAAATATAAAATTTATGTGACAAAGATCCTCAAAATCAAAAACAAGCCATAAAAATACAAAAACTTATTATTTATCATGCATATGTATAACAAAAATAATCACTATAATTATTTTATTTCCATAATTAAATTTAAAGAGTAAATTTAATGGCCATATGTTCACACCATAAAAGGAACAGGCAATGGCGTTTAACTTTCATCAGGCCGCACAAGGCATCGTGCTGGCAAACAGTCACCGCGGCTACTCCAGCCGTTATCCGGAAAACACTTTGCCCGCGTTTATCGGGGCAAAAGAGGCAGGGACTCATTGCATTGAGTTAGATATTCATCTGACCGCAGATAATCATCTGGTGGTCACTCACGATCACCGCATTGATCGCGTGTCGACCGGCACAGATTTTGTCGAGCAAATGACGCTCGCGCAGTTACGGCAATTTGATTTCGGCGTTAAGTACCATGCGCAATTTGCGGGCACGCCGATCCCTTTATTGCAGGATATTCTGCGTTGGGCGGTAGAGAATGGCATGGGCCTGATCGTGGAAGTGAAGCAACGTCGTCGACATGACGAATTTGTGTATCATCTGGTTGCCTTGTTGCAGTCAATGCCAGAGGCGCTGTCACATATTCAGTTGCTGGGGTTTAATCATGTGTTGATTAACCGCGTCAAAGCCCTGATCCCAGATTTAGCATTGCAGGTCGTGACGCTGGAGCGTTACAACAATCAACTGGCCGCCGTGCAGCATTCCCATGCCAGTTGCGTCTGTTTTGAATATGAGTTCGCCCATGTTGACGATCTTCGGGCCTATAAACAGGCGGGACTGGGGGTACGCATGTACCTGCATGAAGTGAAAAATGGCATGACGCCACTGGAGCAGTACCAGCACAAATTCGGGTATGATAGTCGCCCCGAGATCATGGGCTGGCTGCGTGAAGGTCTGATCGATATGCTCAGCCATGATGATCTTCCGTACCTGCAGGCGCTGATTGAAGAAGCGGGACTGCGCTGGGCCTGATAACAAAAACGATAGCCATATTATGAATGTAAAACCTGACCGTCTGGAACTGCGTCCTACCCAACGTTTGCTGCTGGAGCTGATTCGTCGCCATGCACCGGTGACACGCGCCGAACTGGCGCGCTATTCAAATCTCACTGCGGGGGCAATCACCCAACAATGCCGGGAGCTTTTATTTTCGGGTCTGGTTATCGAAGGCGAACGCAATATGGGACAGCGCGGACAACCGTCGCTGCCCCTGCGGCTCAATCCTGGCGGCGCGTGTGCGGTCGGGCTGGCTTTCAGCCCTGGCTTTATCGACATGACGCTGGTCGATCTCAGTGGCCGCAAACTGTTCAGTATTTCTGAGCCTCATCAGGAAAATCAGCCGCTTGCCACCACACTAAAACAGATTAAAAACCTGGTGGAGCTGACGTTAAAAAAACGCCAGCTTAAACATGCGCGCATCCTCGGCATGGGTTATGCCGTGCCGGGTTTTCTCAAGCCCGATGGCAAAAAGCGTCACTGTGTGGCCTGGCTTTCAAGCTGGCGCGATGTCGACCTGCAACAGGCGTTTGAGGACAATTTGCCGTGGCCGACATGGGTTGAAAACAACGCCAATGCCTCGGCGATTGGCGAGCTGTATTCAGGTACGTGGAATTCCTATCGTGACATAACCTTTATCGATCTCGGTTACGGGATCGGTGCCGGGATTATCGCCGATGGCAAACTCCTGCGCGGCGGGTTTCTGAATGCCGGTGAAGTCGGTATGGCATTTCCGGGCGATAAACCGCGTCCATCCTATAAAGATCTGGTCGCGACGCTCACACAAGCAGGGTTAAGCGAAGCGCAACTACCGGCACTCACCGCAGAACAGCATCCCTTGCTGGAAGTCTGGTTTTCACGCTGTTGCGATCAGGTCGAGCAGAGCATCATGGGATGTCTGCAATGGCTGGATCCACAGTTGATTATTTTAGGGGGTGCCATGCCGAAAACCATCACCGAAAGGCTGACTGAGGTTTTAACGCAAAGGCTCGATGCCAGGCTTGATCCAGACCGCCCGAAAGTCCGGCTGGCGAACTCCCCGATGGGTGCCGAAAGCGCCTCGTGGGGCGCGGCGATGATCCCGTTGTATCAGGTGATTAATCAGGCATAGCGCACTATGCCTGACGACCGCGTGTTATTTTGCTGTGCCGAATGACCAGTAGTAAGGATCCGATAGCGTTGACGGTTTATCGACGTAGACATAGCCATAGGAATAGGCGTAATACAGTTTGCCCGAGTATGCCCAACCCAGGCTCATATGATGGGCATCAATTAGCGAAAACCAATCATCACTGCCGCTTTTAGGTTGCATCTCCCACAATGTATTCTCCGAGGTGCAATCCTTTTTCCAGCCAACATAATCCCACGAATGGTTGCTCAACGCTGAGCGCAAGCATTGCTCCTTATTATATGCGGGTGAAATACGTACCCGTCCATCGGGCTGTCGTTTAACTGACATCCATGCGTAATAGCCGGCTCGCATCACCGCAATAGGTGGGTCGGAACGATAGGTCCATGCATAGGAATCATCGTTATTATAGAGAGCATAAGCATCTTTCCCGGAAGCCAGACTCTTGTCTTCCATGACTGCACTACCCAATTGCCAGGACAAAATCGATTGCATATAAAAAGAAGGTGTCCAGACATGTGGCGTTAATGCTCTATCGAGCACTCCAGTGCCAGAAAAATAAGTATTAATTGAATCCGTGTCGTCAGCCGTAATGACATTTGCGCCGATATCCCGCAGCCAGCCGAGGTTCATGCGATAATCATTTTTTTCTGCCGCTATTGTTGACGGACTGAGCTTATCCAGCACGCGGTAACAGCATGATGAGTCGTTATTATAAAATGCTTCTCTGACCGAGATATCCTGCGGGATATTTTTGTCATAGACCGTTTCGGTGTAGAAATTTAAATTTTTCCATAACATGTAATCTGGTACGGGTGAGAATATCTCCAGCGCTTTCCCTGCCCCTTTAATTACCGCCACCATTTCAGCCACCGTACCACTCACCGTATTTGATAACTCGAAATTGGCTGGCGCGTCATAGCTGCCCTGTTCATTTTGTTTGGTGCTCACTTCCTCAAAATCGGCGGAATCTTTAATTAACACAGAGACCATCGGGGCCAGTGTCGCTGGCGCGTTTGCCCATGCGCGAACGGCACAAACCGCCTTGCTATCGGAGATCCCGGCAGGACAGGCAAAGGTGGTGTCAGGCAAGTCATTTATTTTACTGGCATCATTAGGTGTAATCACCGGATCGATCATGATGGTGACCCCCGCCGGGATACCGGCGTTAATCAGTGCATTATTCCAAAGGTCTGGCGAGGGATATTCCGCCATATTCACTTTCATAATGATCCGCTGTAACAGGTTGCTGCCCGAATACGTAACCGATTTATTATACAGGGCCAGTGCAGTGGGCATGATGACGGAAGATGACTTGGTTTCGAGATAAATGAGTGACTGGCCATTATAGGCAATGTAATCATCTATCAGTTGATTGACCGTCGGTACCGTATACGTGGTCGGTTGTCGCGTGGCAACATTGACGAGGTACTTTTGCTGCAATTCTGCCAGTGTCAAACTACTCAGCGCCACATTCGGCCCGGAGTTCGCGATAGGATCATAAGTTGGCTCAAGCATCTTACCGATGTTGAGATCATGAAACACAACCAGTTCACCGTCTGACGTCGCGCGGACGTCCGTTTCTACGTTAGCGCGGCAACGATCATAGGACAGATGAAAAGCACCGAGGCTGTTTTCTGGCTGCGTGTCATTAAAATCCCCTCGATGCTGGGCCGTGACTATTTGGTTATTCTTCGCAAGCTTGTTTTGTAATTCATTCAACAATGTCGCCGACGTTGGACATTCCGTGGCATTCTTCCTTAATTCAGCGACAAACTGCACCGTTTCAACCGTAGCCTTCCCCTGCGCATCATCACCATCCGTACCGGAAAGTTTGAAATTGCCGTGTTCCTGTATCGGGATATTTTGAATCGCGATGGTATCTTCCCGCGGCTGGTAATCTGAATTCATAAAGAAAGCCAGGTCAAAATAATAAGGCTCATCACTTTTCAAACACGATTTTTCATCGTCATCGCCAACATCATAGAGAAACGTCCAGTCTTTACTCGGGGGAACATAGCCCCCCATTTCCGGGCATTTTTTGCTATACATTTTTACCGCATAAAATATGCCGGGAATAGACGTGCCATAAAGTTGCACGTTTTTACCATTTATGGCGGTAAAAATATCTAATGATCCCTGATATCCGGCAACACTGCCTGAAAAAGCTTGCCCGTCCTGACCTGCATTACAGGTTGAATGAATCTCGGTTGAAGGAATATATTGCGTACTGGTTTGCGTGGTGAGTTGCTTAAA
Organism: Rahnella sp. WP5; assembly: GCF_000745615.1. Taxonomy (NCBI): domain Bacteria; kingdom Pseudomonadati; phylum Pseudomonadota; class Gammaproteobacteria; order Enterobacterales; family Yersiniaceae; genus Rahnella; species Rahnella sp. WP5. The sequence continues at coordinate 183,914 of NZ_JQJR01000006.1, forward strand.
ACCATTGGCAGGCGGCGCTTCATCAGTAATTACAATCGTATCGCTGTAGGTGATATTTACGTTTGATTGTGAGGTAAACATACATTCGGTTGCGGCCTTAGCCGACGGACATAATGACAATAAACATAATACGCTGAGCGTAGTCCTTAATTTAACGTCCATTGTTGCTCCATTTATATATCCAATGTAATTAAAACAATTAACCCCCTCCGTTTTAACATTGAATTTAAAATAAAATGCTACCAAGCTCACGAATAAAGCAATCAGACACCAAACATTAAACAATCAACGCATTAAACATATTCAATTTATATTTATCATTAACAACCCATTTGATATATAAATAACTAGCACCTAATATCAGGCAAAAAAAAACGCCTCCGGAGAGGCGTTTATCAGCAAAGGAGAAAATTACTTTTTCTTCGCTTTCGGGTTTGGCAGGTCGGTAATGCTGCCTTCGTAGATTTCTGCTGCCAGACCCACGGACTCGTGCAGAGTCGGGTGAGCATGGATGGTCAGCGCGATATCTTCTGCATCACAACCCATTTCGATCGCCAGACCGATTTCGCCCAGCAGCTCGCCGCCGTTGGTGCCGACAATCGCACCACCGATGACACGGTGAGATTCTTTGTCGAAGATCAGTTTGGTCATGCCGTCTGCACAGTCGGAAGCGATAGCACGGCCGGAAGCTGCCCACGGGAAGGTGGCGGTTTCGTAGCTGATGCCTTTTTCTTTCGCTTCTTTCTCAGTCAGACCCACCCAGGCAACTTCTGGCTCAGTGTAGGCAATGGATGGAATGACTTTCGGATCGAAGTAGTGTTTCTTGCCGGAGATAACTTCGGCAGCCACGTGGCCTTCGTGAACACCTTTGTGCGCCAGCATTGGCTGACCGACGATATCGCCGATAGCAAAGATGTGTGGCACGTTGGTGCGCATTTGTTTGTCGACGTGGATGAAACCACGGTCGTCCACTTCAATGCCAGCAGCGCCCGCTTCCAGCAGTTTACCGTTAGGCACACGGCCGATAGCCACCAGCACGGCGTCATAACGCTGTGGTTCAGCAGGGGCTTTTTTGCCTTCCATCGTGACGTAGATGCCATCTTCTTTGGCTTCTACGGCTGTCACTTTGGTTTCCAGCATCAGATTGAATTGCTTGCTGATTTTCTTGGTGAAAACTTTCACCACGTCTTTATCAGCCGCAGGGATCACCTGATCAAACATTTCTACCACGTCAATCTGAGAACCCAGCGCGTGATAAACGGTGCCCATTTCCAGACCGATAATACCGCCGCCCATGACCAGCAGACGCTCAGGGACGGTTTTCAGTTCCAGCGCATCGGTAGAATCCCAGACACGCGGGTCATCATGTGGAATGAATGGCAGTTTGATTGGACGGGAACCCGCCGCAATGATGGCATTGTCGAAAGTGATGGTCGTCGGACCATTTTCGCCTTCAACAACCAGAGTATTCGCGCCAGTAAATTTGCCCAAGCCGTTAACGACTTTGACTTTACGGCCTTTCGCCATACCGGACAGACCGCCGGTCAGCTGGTTGATGACTTTTTCTTTCCAGACGCGGACTTTATCGATGTCCGTTTTCGGCTCACCGAAAACAATACCGTGTTCAGCCAGTGCTTTTGCTTCAGAGATCACTTTCGCGACGTGCAGCAGAGCTTTAGAAGGGATACAGCCAACGTTCAGACACACGCCGCCAAGCGTGGAATAACGTTCAACCAGAACAGTTTCAAGACCTAAATCAGCGCAACGGAAAGCAGCAGAATAGCCCGCAGGACCCGCCCCAAATACCACGACCTGAGTTTTAATTTCAGTACTCATCATGACCTCTTAATTTATGTCCGGCGGGTCTGACGTCATTTTATATCGTAACGCCCATCATCCACCGGGTCGTTCTATCCGCCCGCAGTTTACAAAATTGTTAACAAATTTGAAACAACAAACGGCATCCGATTTGTGCTTTGCCCTGGAAAATCTCAAACAGCATGAAGAGATTATCAGAAAAAAGCCGGCCGTCTGGCCGGCTTTTCACTTACATCACCAGGCGGCGAATGTCTGACAACACGTTGTTGATGATGGTGATGAAGCGCGCACCATCGGCACCGTCAATGACACGGTGGTCGAAGGAGAGCGACATTGGCATCATCAGACGCGGTGTGAACTCTTTGCCGTTCCAGACTGGCTCAATGGCAGACTTGGAAACACCGAGGATAGCCACTTCCGGCGCATTAACGATTGGCGCGAAGTGGGTCGTCCCGATACCCCCGAGGCTGGAGATAGTGAAGCAACCGCCCTGCATTTCGCCAGCAGTCAGCTTACCGTCACGGGCTTTCTTGGAGATAGCCATCAGCTCACGGGACAACTCGGCGATGCCTTTCTTGTTCACGTCTTTGAAGACCGGAACAACCAGACCGTTTGGCGTATCAACCGCCACACCGATGTTGATGTATTTTTTCAGCGTCAGTTTCTGACCATCTTCGGACAAGGAACTGTTGAAGCGTGGCATCTGCTCAAGGGCAGCGGCAACGGCTTTCATGATGAAGACCACCGGAGTGAATTTCACGTCCAGTTTGCGTTTAGCGGCTTCATCGTTCTGCTGTTTACGGAACGCTTCCAGCTCAGTGATATCAGTTTTGTCGAAGTGCGTAACGTGCGGGATCATCACCCAGTTACGGCTCAGGTTCGCACCAGAGATTTTCTGGATACGGCCCAGTTCAACTTCTTCAATCTCACCGAACTTGCTGAAGTCCACTTTCGGCCAAGGCAACATGCCAGGCAGACCGCCACCCGTTGCTGCTGCCGGCGCGGCTTCAGCACGTTTGACCGCGTCTTTCACGTAAGTCTGTACGTCTTCACGCAGGATACGACCTTTACGGCCAGTGCCTTTGACTTTCGCCAGGTTAACACCGAATTCACGGGCCAGACGACGGATAACCGGCGTGGCGTGAACGTAAGCATCGTTCTCTGCGAATTCGCCTTTGCTTTCTGCTTTAACAGCAGGAGCAGCGGCTTTTTGTTCCTGTTTCGCCGGGGCAGCCGCTTCTTCTTTCTTAGCCGCCGGAGCAGCAGGCGCAGCGCCTTCTACTTCGAAGACCATGATCAGAGAGCCGGTGCTGACTTTGTCGCCCGCAGCAATTTTGATTTCTTTCACGGTACCCGCGAACGGAGCCGGGACTTCCATTGAGGCTTTGTCGCCTTCAACGGTGATCAGTGACTGTTCTGCACTGATTTTGTCGCCCACTTTCACCATGATTTCAGTGACTTCAACTTCGTCGCCACCGATATCAGGCACGTTCACTTCTTTGCTGCCGGACTGAGCCGCAGCCGCAGGTGCCGCGTCTGATTGGGTTTCTGCAGCGGCGGCAGGTGCGGCTGCACCAGAACCTGCCACTTCGAAGACCATGATCAGGGAACCGGTGCTGACTTTGTCGCCCGCAGCGATTTTGATTTCTTTAACTTTGCCCGCGAACGGCGCAGGGACTTCCATAGAGGCTTTGTCGCCTTCTACGGTGATCAGCGATTGTTCCGCTTCTACTGTGTCGCCCACTTTCACCATGATTTCAGTGACTTCAACTTCGTCGCCACCGATATCAGGTACGTTCACTTCTTTGCTTTCGCTGGAAGCAGGGGCGGCGGCAGCAGCAGGTTTCTCTTCTGCTTTGGCTTCCTGTTTCGCAGGTGCTGCATCAGCAGCACCGTCAGCGGCGTCAAAGATCATGATCAGTTTGCCGGTTTCGACGGTATCGCCGACCGCAACTTTAATTTCTTTGACCACGCCAGCCTGTGGAGAAGGCACTTCCATAGAAGCTTTATCGCCTTCAACGGTGATCAGCGATTGTTCTGCTTCAACTTTATCGCCCACCTTCACCATAATTTCGGTGACTTCCACTGCATCTGCACCGATGTCCGGTACGTTAATTTCAATAGCCATCTGTCTTTACCTCTTATGCCAGACGCGGGTTAACTTTTTCTGGATTGATATCGAATTTCTTAATGGCTTCAGCCACTACAGACGTTTCGATTTCGCCGCGTTTAGCCAATTCACCCAGCGCAGCAACCACAACGTAAGACGCATCCACTTCGAAGTGGTGACGCAGATTTTCGCGGCTGTCTGAACGACCAAAGCCATCCGTACCCAGTACGCGATAATCGCTGGCCGGAACGTATGTACGAACCTGTTCAGCAAACAGTTTCATGTAGTCAGTAGACGCCACCGCTGGCGCGTCGCTCATCACCTGGGCGATGTACGGAACGCGTGGGGTTTCAGTCGGGTGCAGCATGTTCCAGCGCTCACAGTCCTGACCATCGCGGGCCAGTTCAGTGAAGGAGGTCACGCTGTAAACGTCAGAACCTACGCCGTAGTCTTTGGACAAGATCTCTGCCGCTTCACGTACGTGACGCAGGATGGAACCGGAGCCCAGCAACTGCACTTTCCCTTTGCTGCCTTCCAGCGTATCCAGCTTGTAGATACCCTTACGGATGCCTTCTTCCGCGCCTTCCGGCATGGCTGGCATGTGGTAGTTTTCGTTCAGCGTGGTGATGTAGTAATAAATGTTTTCCTGCGCTTCACCGTACATACGCACCAGACCGTCATGCATGATGACAGCCACTTCGTACGCGTAAGACGGGTCGTAAGAAATACAGTTAGGGATAGTCAGAGACTGAATATGGCTGTGACCATCTTCGTGCTGCAGACCTTCGCCGTTCAGGGTAGTACGACCTGACGTACCGCCGATCAGGAAGCCACGCGCCTGTTGGTCACCCGCTGCCCAGCACAGGTCGCCGATACGCTGGAAACCGAACATGGAGTAGTAGATGTAGAACGGGATCATTGGCAGATCGTTGGTGCTGTAAGACGTCGCTGCGGCCAGCCATGAAGACGCGGCACCCAGTTCGTTAATACCTTCCTGCAGGATCTGACCTTTCTCGTCTTCTTTATAGTAAGCAACCTGCTCACGGTCCTGCGGGGTGTACTGCTGGCCGTTCGGGCTGTAAATACCAATCTGACGGAACAGACCTTCCATACCGAATGTACGCGCTTCATCGGCGATGATCGGCACCAGACGGTCTTTAATGGAGTCGTTTTTCAGCATCACGTTCAGTGCACGGACGAAAGCGATAGTGGTAGAGATCTCTTTCTTCTGCTCTTCCAGCAGTTGTGAGAAGTCTTCCAGTTTCGGCATTTCCAGCTTCTGAGTGAAGTTTGGCAGACGGGTCGGCAGGTAGCCTTTCAGCGCAGCGCGACATTCGTGCAGGTATTTGTATTCTGCAGAGTCTTTTTCCAGCGTGATGTACGGCAGTTTTTCCAGATTTTCATCGGTTACTGGCACGCTAAAACGATCACGGATATAGCGCACGCCATCCATGTTCATTTTCTTCACCTGGTGAGCGATGTTTTTACCTTCGGCAGCGTCGCCCATGCCATAACCTTTAATGGTATGCGCAAGGATAACGGTCGGCTGACCTTTGGTGTTCTGTGCTTTGTTCAGCGCAGCGAAGACTTTCTTCGGATCATGGCCGCCACGGTTCAGCGCCCAGATTTCGTCGTCGGTCATATCTTTGACCAGAGCGGCGGTTTCAGGGTATTTGCCGAAGAAGTGGTCACGAACGTATTTACCGTCGCGGGACTTGAAGGTCTGGTAGTCGCCATCCACGGTTTCGTTCATCAGCTGGATCAGTTTACCGCTGGTGTCTTTACGCAGCAGTTCATCCCAGCGGCTGCCCCAGATGACTTTGATCACGTTCCAGCCAGCGCCTGCAAAGATGCCGTCGAGTTCGTTGATGATTTTGCCGTTACCGGTGACAGGGCCATCAAGACGCTGCAGGTTACAGTTGATGATGAAGCACAGGTTATCCAGTTTCTCACGGGTCGCGATGGTGATCGCCCCTTTGGATTCTGGTTCGTCCATTTCACCGTCGCCCAGGAATGCGTAAACGCGCTGTGCGGAGGTGTCTTTCAGACCACGGTGTTCCAGATATTTCAGGAACTTGGCCTGATAGATGGCACCGATCGGGCCCAGACCCATGGATACGGTCGGGAACTGCCAGAATTCAGGCATCAGTTTAGGGTGCGGATAAGACGACAGACCTTTACCGTGAACTTCCTGACGGAAATTGTTCATCTGGTCTTCAGTCAGACGGCCTTCAAGGAAAGCACGCGCGTACACGCCCGGAGAGATGTGGCCCTGGAAGTACACCAGATCGCCGCCGTCTTTTTCGTTGCGCGCACGGAAGAAGTGGTTGAAGCACACTTCGTACACGGTCGCAGAAGACTGGAAGGAAGCCATGTGGCCGCCGAGTTCCAGGTCTTTCTTGGACGCACGCAGAACGGTCATGATGGCGTTCCAGCGGATAGCAGTACGAATGTTACGTTCCAGCTCCAGGTTACCCGGGTATTCAGGTTCGTCTTCAACAGCGATGGTATTGACGTAGTTACGGCTGGCTGCGCCAGCAGCGACGCTTACGCCGCCCTTGCGCGCTTCACTGAGAACCTGATCGATCAGGAACTGTGCACGCTCAACACCTTCTTCACGGATGACCGATTCGATCGCTTGTAGCCAGTCGCGAGTTTCGATCGGATCCACGTCATTATTTACACGTTCTGACATGGTGCTTTTCCTTATCTGTCTCTAATACGTTGGTTTATCTGGAGCCTGTCTTCCTGCGCTCTTTCTAAAACGCGCTTCGCCGCTAAGAGAACGCACGAAGACAGGCCCGTCATGTAGTTGCCGTGAGCCCTCAAATGAAGGCTCTAAAAATTAACCCTGATGGTTAACTTTCATCTTTTCGTTGCTGGAGCCGTCGTAAAGACCGATCCCGCCGGGTGTGTTCCCTGCTGAGATCCAGCAAAACTTCTTCAATGAACGCCAGGTGACGGTGAGATGCGGCACGCGCTATTTCTGGTTCCCGTGCAACAATCGCCTCGAAAATACTGGCGCGGTGGTTGCTTACCGTCGCCAGCATTTCCCGGCGTGAGTAAAGCAATTCAAAGTTCTGTCGAACGTTCTTCTCGAGCATCGGCCCCATACAGCGAACCAGATGCAGCAGCACCACATTATGGGCTGCTTCTGTTACAGCGACCTGATACTGCATAACCGCGTCGGCTTCTGCGTCCAGATCTCCGCTGTCTTGTGCGGTCTGAATGACCACGTGACAATCGCGAATGCGCTGCAGATCTTCCTCTGTGCCACGAAGCGCCGCGTAATACGCAGCGATACCTTCAAGGGCGTGTCGTGTTTCAAGGAGATCGAATTGTGATTCAGGATGGTCGGCCAGTAACTCAGCCAGCGGATCACTCACGCTTTGCCACAGGTTACTTTGTACGAAAGTACCACCACCCTGACGGCGCAGGAGTAGCCCCTTCCCTTCCAGGCTTTGGATTGCCTCTCTGAGAGAAGGTCGCGATACATCAAACTGTTTGGCAAGTTCGCGCTCTGGCGGAAGCTTTTCCCCGGGTCTCAAGGTGCCTTCGAGGATCAGAAACTCAAGTTGCTGCTCGATCACATCGGATAACTTAGGCTGTCGGATTTTGCTGTAAGCCATATATGTGCGGTTCTCTGCGAGTAGCGACTCTGTTAAGTTGCCGGAGTCAATTGGTAATACCAATTTAAAAAACGTGGCCGTAAAGTAACAAAGTATTCACCTTGTGTCCATATGGCTACCCAGTAAATGCGTCGACCCCGCACATTTTAACAAATTTTTATCATTTATCTTTTTTACCCGGCCTCAGATCACATTTTATGGATCCTGAACAAATTTACAGTCAATTTGGCTATTTGTTATGCAGATGATGCATAAACCCCGTGCAAACTTTTCCGCATAACATTATTCTTGCCCGAACGGTAGATGATCCTGATTTTTAGGCACAATCCAGCCGTAAATAATTAGATACAAAAAGTGTAATTATCGCCTTACATTCTCTCTAACACACAGAATGTTATGGGTTTTGCCCCAATGACAGAGGACAGGTAAATGGTTGATCAACAACAAGGCGATGAGCTGAAGCGCGGTCTCAAAAACCGGCATATTCAGTTGATTGCATTAGGTGGGGCCGTCGGTACAGGGCTGTTTCTGGGCAGCGCTTCCGTCATTCAGTCCGCAGGGCCGGGGATTATTCTCGGTTATGCCATTGCGGGTTTTATCGCATTCTTAATTATGCGTCAGTTGGGTGAAATGGTGGTTGAAGAACCGGTTGCCGGTTCATTCAGTCATTTTGCCTATAAATACTGGGGCGGATTTGCAGGTTTTGCTTCCGGCTGGAATTACTGGGTGCTGTACGTTCTGGTCGCGATGGCCGAACTGACTGCCGTCGGTAAATATATTCAATTCTGGTGGCCAGAAATCCCGACATGGGCTTCTGCCGCGGTTTTCTTCGTGCTGATCAACGCTATCAACCTGACTAACGTTAAAGTGTTTGGCGAGATGGAGTTCTGGTTTGCGATCATCAAAGTGGTTGCCGTGGTGGCGATGATTCTGTTCGGTGGCTGGCTGCTGTTCAGCGACACGGCAGGCCCTCAGGCAACAGTTCGCAACCTGTGGGAGCAAGGCGGTTTCCTGCCCCATGGCATGACCGGGCTGGTGATGATGATGGCGATCATCATGTTCTCTTTCGGTGGCCTGGAACTGGTCGGGATTACTGCTGCTGAAGCGGATAATCCGGAAACCAGCATTCCTAAAGCGACCAATCAGGTTATCTACCGTATTCTGATTTTCTATGTGGGCTCACTTGCCGTCCTGCTTTCCCTGATGCCATGGACCCGTGTCGGGCCGGATACCAGCCCGTTTGTGCTGATCTTCCATGACCTGGGTGATGCACTGGTAGCGAATGCTCTGAACGTGGTGATCCTGACGGCAGCGCTGTCGGTTTATAACAGCTGTGTTTACTGCAACAGCCGCATGTTGTTTGGTCTGGCTCAGCAAGGCAACGCGCCTAAAGCATTGCTCAACGTCGACAAGCGCGGCGTGCCGGTGGCTTCTATCCTCGTTTCTGCTGCCACCACAGCGCTGTGTGTTCTGATTAACTACCTGATGCCGGGTGAAGCGTTTGGTCTGCTGATGGCTCTGGTGGTGTCTGCACTGGTGATCAACTGGGCGATGATCAGTCTGGCGCACATCAAATTCCGTCAGGCGAAACGTCGTGAAGGCGTGGAACCTAAGTTCAAAGCGCTGCTGTATCCGCTGGGTAACTATATCTGCCTGCTGTTTATGGCGGCAATTCTGGTGATCATGGCTATCACCCCGGGCATGGCGATCTCCGTATGGCTGATCCCGGTGTGGCTGGTAGTTCTGGCCATCGGTTACTGGGTCAAAAATCAGCAAAGCGGGAAATCCGTTAACGCTTAAGTATTCGTTTTAAAATTGAAACGGAAATGCGCCCCGGTTAAGTGAAGACTTACCGGGGCGCTTTGTTAGGTACGTCACATTTCCTCCCGTATGACCAAAATGTCCATCTTCATGACTCTTACCTCCTGACCCCTCTTCCCTTCTCCGGCCAATACTCAGGGCTAACAAACAGTTTTTTAACAAAATCCTTTTATCCACAATCCGGAGAGAACATCCATGAAGGAAGGCGCACTGTCGTTCAAAGAGAAAGTGGCGTACGGAATGGGGGATGCGGGCTGCAATATGATTGGCGGCGCCATCATGCTGTTTCTTAATTATTTTTACACAGATATCTTCGGTTTAGCCCCGGCACTGGTTGGCGTATTGCTGCTATCAGTGCGTGTTATCGATGCCGTCACCGACCCGATCATGGGCGCGATTGCTGACCGTACCACCACCCGCTGGGGCCGTTTCCGCCCGTATTTGTTATGGGTTTCGGTGCCATACGTACTGTTCAGTGTGCTGATGTTCACTACACCAGAATGGAGTTACAACAGCAAAGTTATCTATGCGTTTGTAACCTACTTCCTGATGTCCCTGACTTACACCGCCATCAACATCCCCTACTGCTCGCTGGGCGGCGTTATTACTGCCGATCCGCATGAGCGTGTTGCCTGCCAGTCTTACCGCTTCTTTATGGTAGGGATCGCGACACTGATCCTGTCTTCCACCTTACTGCCGATGGCCGACTTTTTCGGTGGCGCAGACAAAGCCAAGGGCTATCAGATGTCGATGGGGGTGATGGCAATCATCGCGCTGTTCATGTTCCTGTTCTGCTTCAGCTCGGTAAAAGAACGTATTCAGCCTGCTGTACCGTCAAAACATGCCTTAAAATCTGACCTGAAAGATGTGTGGAAAAACGACCAGTGGGTAAGCATCCTGCTGCTGACGTTCTGCAACGTGTGCCCGGGCTTTATCCGTATGGCAGCCACTATGTATTACGTCACCTGGGTAATGGAAAAATCCACATCCTTTGCCAGCATGTTTATCAGCCTCGGCGTGGTGGGCATGATGATCGGCAGTGCACTGGCAAAACCGCTGACCGATAAATACTGCAAACTGAAAGTGTTCTTCTGGGCCAATATCATCCTGACCATTTTCTCCTGCGGATTCTATTTCCTCGACCCGCACGCCACCACGCTTATTCTGGTGGCGTACTTCATCCTTAACATCATGCACCAGCTCCCTTCCCCGCTGCACTGGTCGCTGATGGCCGACGTTGACGATTACGGCGAATGGAAAACCGGCAAACGTGTTACCGGCATCAGCTTCTCCGGTAACCTGTTCTTCCTGAAATGCGGACTGGCGGTAGCGGGCGCGATGGTCGGCTTCCTGCTCTCCGCGTATGGCTACAATGCCAGCGCAACGCAGCAAAGCGACCATGCCATCAACGGCATCATGTTGTTGTTCACTGTCATTCCTGGCGTGGGCTACCTCATCACTGCCGGTGTTGTACGCTTACTGAAAGTTGATCGCGAAACCATGCGTACCATTCAGGCAGATCTGGAGATTCGCCGCCGTAATTACCGCGAGCTGAATGAATATCACGACGAGAAAAATGCACAGGACGCAGAAGCACTCAGCGTCCCACTGACCAGCAAGGAGCTGAAACATGAGTAATTATCCCAACCCGCTGATTGAGCAACGTGCAGATCCGCATATCTGGCTGCACAGCGACGGAAACTATTACTTTATCGCATCAGTGCCTGAATATGACCGGCTGGAGATCCGCCGCTCGCCAACGCTGACAGGGCTTGCCGACGCGCCTGCCACCATTGTCTGGCATAAACCTGATACCGGCCCGATGAGCGCACTTATCTGGGCACCGGAGTTGCATTTTATCGACGGACAGTGGGTGATCTATTACGCAGCCGCCCCCTCGCAGGAGATTGTTGACGGTTTATTCCAGCACAGAATGTATGCGCTGGTGTGTGAAGAGGCGGATCCGCTCACAGGGAAATGGCAGGAGAAAGGCCGGATCCAGACGCCGATCGACAGCTTCTCGCTCGATGCCACGCACTTTGAGCATCAGGGCAAAAGCTATTATCTGTGGGCGCAGAAAGACCCGGAAATTCGCGGAAACTCCAATTTGTATCTGGCTGAAATGGAAAACCCGTGGACGCTGAAATCACCGCCCGTCATGCTCAGCAAGCCGGAGCTGGACTGGGAAATCATCGGTTTTTGGGTTAATGAGGGGCCGGCGGTGATCAAACACGGTGATAAAATTTTCATCACCTATTCCGCCAGCGCCACAGACGAAAATTACTGTATCGGCCTCCTCACTGCAGACATCAACAGCAATCTGATGGATCCGGCGAGCTGGCATAAATCCCAGCGTCCGGTATTCACCACGCAGGCTCAGAACCGGCAGTTCGGGCCGGGACATAACAGCTTCACTCGCAACGAACAGGGCGCAGACGTGCTGGTATACCACGCCCGAAATTACACTGAAATTGAGGGTGATCCGCTGTACGACCCGAACCGGCATACGCGCATTAAAACCTTCCGCTGGGACGAGAATGGCATGCCCGATTTCGGAGAACCCGCCGCCGATAACCGTCCGCTGACGTTACAAAAACAGCACTGACAAAAAACAAAAAGCCCGGACACTAAAAATGTACCGGGCTTTTTTATGCAATATCGGATGATAAAAGAGAATTAAATCAAGGTGCCGTAAATCGTCAGCAGCGCAACAACCACCAGGATTATCATCGTCACTTTACGCGCGAGGCTCACAGCAGCGCGAGGTGTCTGTACCGGATCGGTATGCGGATCGCGCGCCAGAGAGAACTGCGCCAGCCGCGTTAATACATGATATTGCGAAGAGTGAATATCGCCCAGCGAAGCAAACCAGGCCGGTAAGGCTTTCTCGCCATGACCAAGCAATGCATAAGCCACGCCGGCCAGACGAACAGGGATCCAGTCGAGAATATGTAACAGGGCATCCACGCCGGACTGCGAACGTTTCAACGGCGGCATATGGCGCGCCAGCCAGGTCTGGTAACCGCGCAATACGGCATAACCGCCCAGCGCTATCGGTCCGTAAGGCCCACAAACCACGAACCAGAACAACGGCCCGAGATAGTAACGGTAGTTAATCCAAAGCAGCGCATTTTGCAGCTCTCTCAGCCGGGCTTCTTCGCTGCAATCTGTCGGCAACCCATGGATCAAGGCCAGCTCTTCTGCCATTTCCTTACAGGCATCAGCATCGCCCTGACGGGCGGACTTAAGGTAAGCGCGGTAATGCTTGCGTTTGATGCCAGCGCCAATACACAGCAGACATAAAATCACCCAGAAAATCAGGGTTGGCACCCCGAAGAAGATCCCCTGCACTGCGCGCAATACTGCCCAGATGATCACCATCCAGACAATCGTAATGACCAGCGTTTTAGCCAGAGAAGCCTGCCGGCCGCGGCGGAAAATCACCTCAAACCGATGATCCAACTGCCAGTGTTCACCCAGTTTGAACAAGCGTTCCCAAGCCAGCACCAGGAGCAAAGTAAATAACGTCATCGATTGTCACTCTCTCTCAACACATCACACCCGTAAAAACGAAACCGAAAACCGGTTAATTACAGGTCAGAAAGGTCATTCTGCCCTACCGGCAGCGCTAACAGCTTGCGATAAAATGCCCAGTCGAATTCAGGGCCGGGATCGGTCTTACGCCCGGGGGCAATATCACTGTGTCCGGTAATCGCCTCAAGACTAATGGGATAATGCTTCATTAACAACTCAGTAACGGCAACCAGGTTGCGATATTGCGCATCAGTAAAAGGCTCAAAATCCGTCCCTTCCAGCTCAATACCAATCGAAAAATCATTACAGCGCTCACGCCCCCGCCAGCTGGATACACCCGCATGCCAGGCGCGTTTATCAAAGGGCACATATTGCACAATCTCGCCATCACGACGAATTAAACAATGCGCAGCAACGCGTAAGTGACTGATCCCTTCAAAATAAGGATCATCCTGCGGATTCAGTGTACCGGTAAACAATTGATCAATATAAGGACCGCCGAATTTTCCAGGCGGCAAACTGATGTTATGGATCACCAGCAATGAGGGAATTTCATCTTCAGGACGGAGATCAAAATGAGGGGAAACGACCTGCCGGGCTTCTGTTATCCAGCCTTGTTTTAAGTGCATCAAAGACCTCAATGATGTGCTCAGGTGGTACTTATCACAGCAACAGGGTAGCATGTTTTTTTGTCCTTCTTATCCGCCATTTCGGAGTATTTGTATGTCTACCCGCAGCTACAGCCGTGAAAGTCGCCGCGCACAGTTACTCGAACGTATCCAGAATGATATTCCTTCTCTTGTTACTCAGGCTCTCGGTGAGGATCTTGGGGGCGAAGCCAATGCCAACAATGACTTAACTGCTCAACTGTTGCCGCAAGACAAAAATGCTAACGCCACCATCATTACCCGCGAAGCCGGTATTTTCTGCGGACAGCGCTGGCTGGACGAAGTCTTTCTCCAACTGGCAGGCGATAAAATCACCGTCAAATGGCATGTCAAAGACGGCGACCACGTTTCTGAAAACCAGACCTTATGTGAACTCTCAGGCTCCGCACGCATGCTGCTGACCGGTGAGCGCACCGCTCTTAACTTCGTGCAAACCCTGTCCGGTGTGGCAACCGAAGTGAATCACTATGTGAAAATCCTTGAGGGCACAAAAACTCAGTTGCTCGATACCCGGAAAACCTTGCCTGGCCTGCGTACGGCACTGAAATATGCCGTGTTATGCGGTGGCGGAAGCAACCACCGCCTTGGTCTTGCCGATGCATTTCTGATTAAAGAAAACCACATCATTGCCTGTGGCTCGATAAAAGCCGCCGTAGAACGCGCCTTATGGATCCACGCCGACGTGCCCGTCGAGGTAGAAGTCGAATCCATGGATGAACTTCAGCAGGCGCTGGATGCGGGTGCTGACATTATCATGCTGGATAACTTCACCGTGCCGATGATGCGTGAAGGCGTTGCCCTCACCGCAGGCCGTGCGCTACTTGAAGTCTCCGGTAACGTGACGGAAAAAACGCTACGCGAATTCGCGGAAACCGGCGTGGATTATATTTCTGTCGGCGCGCTGACCAAGCATGTCAGGGCCATGGATCTTTCCATGCGCTTCAGCTAATCGCTGCGCTGTTGCCCCTGAATTCCTTTCGAGGGGCAACACGAATTCTTGCGATCTATTTCATCTTGCCGCACTACCCTCGCATTCACCCTTTCTGAACACCACCCCCTTTTTCATTTCATCTTTATTGTTGCGAGACATCGCACATATGTTTTGCCTGCCTTGCTGGCATACATATTTATCCTGGCAGATGTCGTGGAAAAGCCAGCAATAGCGCTGGAGTCAGGCTTTTTCTCCGTTTAGTTTGCTGCCTGAGAAACAACCACGCAGTCTTACGAAACGGAGAACGCCATGAAACGGCAACAAGGATTTACCCTCATTGAACTGATGGTAGTGATCGCGATTATTGCGATCCTGAGTGCCATCGGCATACCCGCTTACCAGAGTTATATCCAGAAAGCAGCCATGACTGACATGCTGCAAACTATGGTGCCCTACAAAACCGGCGTCGAACTGTGCGTCATCGATACGGGGGCGCTGACGAATTGCAGCGCCGGCAGTCAGGGAATTCCGGCGGCAGCTACCAGTCGTTATGTCAGCCAGATTCAGGTTAATGCGGGCGTAATTTCACTGACAGGTCAGCAGGCACTGGACGGTCTCAGCGTTGTGATGACACCGGTCCGGGATAATCAGGCGGGCGGTATCACATGGAGCAGAATCTGCACCAATGCCAGTAATACTTCGATGGTTGAAGCTTGCGAAAGCGTTTTTCGGTTTGACACCACAGGAGCGCCATAATGAGTGATATGCCACTGCGCCCCGAGTCTCCGCCCGATAATGATCGCCTGCAAAGCGAAGCGTCACTTGAAGCACTGTGTCAGCGCTACAAAGCCGTTGTATTGCATCGCGACAACCAGACTCTTCATGTTGCATGCCATGAAACAGAAGCAGACACGGATGCCTTAAGTAATGTACTGCGCTTTACCACTGGCTTAAAAGTGCAGCTTGAACGCTGGCCACAAACGCGGCTTGAACAAGTCATGGAGCAAGGAAATTCAGAAATAAAGAAAAAAACGGCCGCAGACGAATCGTGGGCATCCGCACAAACCGATGAAAACAATGAACTGAATAATCAGAGTGATGCGCCGGTCATTAATGCTCTCAATCAGATACTCAGGCAGGCCATCACCCGCAGGGCTTCGGATATCCACTTTGAGCCGTACGAGCACAGTTTCCGGGTTCGTATGCGAATTGACGGAGTATTGCAGGAAGTCCCCGGACCTGAATTTTCGATGACAGCGGGCGTGTGCGCACGACTAAAGATTATGGGGCAGCTGAATGTCGCTGAGCGACGGTTACCCCAAGATGGCCAGCTCTCAGTCATGCTGCAAAATCAGAGATATTCTATGAGAGTATCTTCTCTGCCGACCTTACACGGCGAAAAGATCGTGCTGCGCATTCTGCATATGACTCAGCAGGATCTCTCTATGCCTCAACTGGGCTTCACACCACGGGATCTGGACTATTTCAAAGCCGCACTTAAACATCCACAAGGGCTAATTCTGGTCACCGGCCCGACAGGCAGCGGAAAAACGGTCACGCTTTACAGTGGTCTTCGTCATCTTAATGCCATCTCCCGCAATATTTGCAGCGTGGAAGACCCGATTGAGATCCCGGTCAGTGGCATCAATCAGACCCAGATTAACAGCAAAACAGACCTCAGTTTTGCCAGTGTCCTGCGTGCGTTATTACGTCAGGATCCTGATGTAATTATGGTCGGAGAGATCCGCGATAAAGAAACGGCCGAAATCGCGGTAAAAGCCGCTCAGACCGGACATCTGGTGCTCTCAACACTGCATACCAATTCCACTTGCGAAACACTGACCCGCCTGCGACAGATGGGGATTGAAGGTTTTCATATTGCTGCCAGCTTACGTTTGGTTATTGCCCAGCGGCTGGTACGAAAACTCTGCCCGCATTGCCGTAAACCGCATGTATCACTGGTCGAAAAAGGTGCTGATGGCAGCAGCGGACACATGCAGTTGTGGCTACCTGCAGGATGCCATCAATGCTTTTCGGGCTATTACGGGCGCACCGGTATTTATGAAACGCTGAACATAACACCCGGTTTGCAGCAGGCGCTGGTGGCAGAGGCAAGTGTCAATGAGTTGAGTAAGATTGCCCGCGAACAAGGGCAGAAAACGTTGCAGGAAGCCGGTATGGCGCTGGTCGAACAAGGGATCACCTCACTTGAAGAACTTTATCGTGTTACCGGTGAAGGCGCGGATACATGAAAACTGACAGCGGCGCGCCTCAGTCCTGGCGGTTATATCACTGGCAGGCTATCGACACTCTGGGAAGCCTTCAGCAAGATCACTGCATTGAGGTGGGTAAGGACGGCATTTACCAGCAGCTTTTTGCTGCTGGATTGCAACCGCTGAAAATCAGAATGAAGCAGCGATTGGGACGACGTTTCTGGAAAAATCAGGAACGTGTTGCATTCGTCAGGCAACTTGCAACGCTGCTACAAGCCGGGCTACCGCTGGTCAATAGCCTGACGTTGCTGGCCAACGAGCACCCGAAACCCGCGTGGCATTGTGTACTGTCAAATGTTGCGAAAGGCGTTCGCGAAGGAAAACCGCTGTCGGTAACACTGAA
This sequence comes from Rahnella sp. WP5, assembly GCF_000745615.1. Lineage (NCBI taxonomy): Bacteria > Pseudomonadati > Pseudomonadota > Gammaproteobacteria > Enterobacterales > Yersiniaceae > Rahnella > Rahnella sp. WP5. The sequence continues at coordinate 201,041 of NZ_JQJR01000006.1, forward strand.
TCATTATCCCGATGTATTTCCTGATATTTACAGACAGATAATTTCTATTGGTGAGATAACGGGACAACTGGACAAATGCTGCCTGCAACTGGCGACTCAGCAGGAACAACAGGCTGAATTAAGAAGCAAAGTAAAAAAGGCGTTGCGGTATCCGCTGATTGTCAGCGTTATCGCTATCGTGGTCACTCTGCTGATGCTGACTTTAGTATTGCCTGAGTTTGCCAAAATCTATGCTTCCTTTGATGCCGAACTCCCCTGGTTTACACGCATGCTGGTCATTGCTTCTGGTGCCCTCATCAGCACCGGCCCCTGGCTGGTGGGTATTTTTTCGCTTTGTTGTTTCGGCTATCTGCAGAAGTTACACCCGCTTAAGCACTGGCAACTGCGTGAGCAGATGTTACTGCTCAGGTTACCTCTGACGTCACGACTGGTGACAGACAGTTGCCTCAGCCAGATATTTCAAACGCTGGCAATGACACAACAGGCGGGCATGACGTTAATTGCCGGGCTGGCAGCAGCGTCTGCATCAATGTCCAATCTGCATTTTCAGGCCGCACTGAACCAGATACGTGAGCAAATCATGCAAGGAACACCGTTACACAAAGCTTTTGTCCAGTCGCCACTGTTCCCGACCTTATGTCATCAGCTGATAAAAATCGGTGAAGAATCAGGGTCTCTGGACGAGTTACTGCTGAAACTCGCATATCTGCATCATGACAAAGCTAACTCGCTGGCAGAAACGTTGTCACAAACGATTGAGCCGGTACTCATGGCCGTAATGGGGGTGATTGTCGGTGGGCTGGTGATTGCGATGTATCTGCCAATTTTCCAGCTAGGTTCGGTTATGGGATAAATCAAAGAGGAAAAAGCGGCGAAAAATGTTTCGCCGCCATTGTGGTCATATCCTTACTTACTGCCGAACAGACGGTTTTCCTGTTCCGCAACGCGGATGAAGGTTGTACGTTTGGTCAGTTCTTTCAGGCGCTCTGCACCGACGTAAGTACAGGCAGAACGCAGCCCACCGAGAATGTCACGCACGGTGTTTTCAACCGGACCACGCAGAGGCAATTTGACTGTTTTACCTTCCGCTGCGCGGTATTCAGCAACACCGCCGACGTGGCGTTTCATCGCAGATTCTGAGCTCATACCGTAGAAAAGCATGAACTTTTCGCTATTCTCTTCAACGACCGTGCCTTCACACTCGTCATGCGCAGCCAGCATCCCGCCAAGCATAACGAAATCAGCACCGCCGCCGAACGCTTTTGCCACGTCACCCGGAACAGCACAGCCGCCGTCGCTGACAATCTGTCCGCCCAGACCGTGAGCAGCATCAGCACATTCGATAACAGCAGAAAGCTGCGGATATCCCACGCCGGTTTTTACGCGAGTCGTACATACCGATCCCGGACCGATGCCGACTTTTACAATATCCGCGCCAGAAAGAATAAGTTCTTCCACCATTTCACCGGTCACCACGTTGCCTGCACAAATGACTTTATCGGGGCAAGCTTCGCGTACACGTTGCAGGAAACCCACAAAGTGCTCGGAATAACCATTAGCGACATCCAGGCAAACAAACTTCAGCAGAGGCGACAAAGCAAGAATTTGCAGGGTTTTAACGAAATCAGCTTCTGACGTCCCGGTCGATACCATGATATTACGCAGCACGGATTCATCGGAGGAAGTCACGAATGCCTGCCACTGTTCTACGGTGTAATGTTTGTGCACGGCCGTAAGCAAACCAAAAGACGCCAGTACGGTCGCCATACGGAATGTGCCGACGGTATCCATATTCGCAGCAATAATCGGGGTGCCGGTCCAGTTAAAACCTGAGTGTTTGAATGTGAATGTGCGCTCCAGTTCAACTTCGGAACGACTTTTGAGGGTAGAGCGCTTAGGGCGGATGAGTACGTCTTTAAAACCTAACTTTAAATCTTCTTCAATGCGCATGGCGGGTTAGTCCTGGTTTGGCGACGGGTCGCTAGGGTGCACGAAAAATTTTTACACACCCTTTCCAGTGGTTTTATCATACACAGGAAAATGACAACGGCAAGATGGCTTTTACAACCTTCATCACAGACTTTTGATTGTGCAGATTAATAATTTTTCGCATCAAAACCGAGAACACCACGGCTTGCACTTACTCATAATCTCTTTATCATTTACCTAACTAATTTTATCAGAGCACCAGCATGAGCTATATCGTTGCATTGACCGGGGGTATCGGTAGTGGCAAAAGTACCGTTTCCGAAAGCTTCGCCCGTCATGGCGTAAGCATTGTCGATGCAGATGTGATTGCCCGCCAGGTCGTTGCTCCAGGTGAGCCAGCGCTGGAAGAATTAAGACAGCGATTTGGTGAAAGCATTATTTCCACTGATGGCTCACTGAACCGCCCGGCCCTTCGGGCGCGGATTTTTAGCAATCCTGATGAAAAAGAATGGGTTAATAAATTATTACACCCCATTATTCATGCCAGAACACAACGTTTGATTGCTGAGGCGCAGACGCCGTACGTGCTCTGGGTCGTACCGCTGCTGATTGAAAATGGATTACAGACGCAAGCAAATCGCGTTCTGGTGGTGGATGTTGAGCCACATATTCAACTTTCCCGGACGATGTCGCGCGATGGCATCAGCCGCCAGCAGGCTGAAAGTATTATTGCTGCACAGGTCAGTCGTGAAAAACGTCTGGCCTGTGCGGATGACATTATTGATAACAGCGGTGATCCGAAATTAATTGAACCGCGTGTTGCCCAACTACATCACCGCTATTTGCAACTTGCGGTGTGAGTAAACAGACAGGATATTGCCAAGCATGACTGATGTAGCTGCAACCGTTCTCTTTGAACATCCACTGAATGAGAAAATGCGCACCTGGCTTCGCATCGAATTTTTGTTGCAACAGATGCATTCCAACGCACAACTCACTGATATTGCTTCTGCTCTGCTATTTTTTCGCACCGCTTCAGATTTACTGGATGTACTGGAACGTGGTGAAGTCCGTACCGATTTACTGAAAGAGCTTGAACGCCAGCAGCAAAAATTGTCTCAATGGAAAGATGTCCCGGGCGTTGATTTAGCAAGGATCGAGGGGCTGCGCGCTGAGCTTAAGCAATGTGCATCTGTGTTAATGAAAGCACCACGCATAGGGCAAGCGCTGAAGGAAGATCGCCTGATGGCCCTGGTTCGCCAGCGTCTGAGTATCCCCGGCGGGTGTTGCAGCTTTGATTTGCCGACACTGCATATCTGGCTGCATCTGGCACAATCACAACGTGATCGTGAAGTGCAAAACTGGCTCGAAACACTGGCTCCGCTGAATAATTCGCTCATGATGGTACTGGATCTGATCCGCCAGTCAGGCGCGTTTCGCAATCAAATCAGTCTGAATGGTTTTTTCCAGGACAACGCTGAAGGCGCAGATCTGTTACGATTGCGGCTCTCGATGGAAAATCAGCTTTACCCGCAAGTATCCGGGCATAAAACCCGTTATGCCATTCGCTTTTTACCCCTCGACAGCGAACATGGCGTGGTTCCCGCGCGACTGAATTTTGAACTTGCCTGCTGCTAGGAGTTGCAAATGGACCCTGAAATCATTGAAGTAAATTGCCCGACCTGTCAGAAAATCGTGGTTTGGGGTGAGCAAAGCCCTTACCGCCCTTTTTGTTCCAAGCGTTGCCAGCTTATTGATCTCGGCGAATGGGCCGATGAAGAGAAACGCATCCCAAGTAAGGGTGACGTGAATGATCTGGACGACTGGAGTGAAGAAGAGATTTAATCCAGACAACGGGTATAGAAAAAGGGGCTTCGGTCCCTTTTTCTATATGCCATCAAATTCTACACGTAATCAGTACTGATTGTTTTTGAGGGCTGTAACAACCACTTCGTTGGCGGGAGGGAATTCCTCCTCTTTCAAATCGGCCTGCGCAACCCAGCGCTTCGGCTGCCCTTCTTTGCCATACGGCTCGCCCTGCCAGTCTTCCACCAGGAAAAAATAGAGTGTAATGATGCGATCCGGGAATCGGTGCTCCAATGTTTTCAGCAGCACAGGAGATTTAGCATCAATGCCGACCTCTTCCTGTAATTCGCGAATAACAGCCTGTTCAGGTGTTTCACCCGCTTCAATCTTACCGCCCGGAAACTCCCAGAACCCCGCCATATGTGATGATGCATCGCGTTGAGTGATAAAGATTTCTTTGCTGGCATTCCGGATAATGCCCGCTGCGATATTAAGTTGTTTAAGCGCCACAGTTTCCACCTATCCGCTGACTGCAATGACTGTCTTTATGGGGACTTTTTAGACAAAAATAAAGGCGGCAATTACGCCGCCTTCAAGATTAACACGATGACTTAGCCGGAGATCTTACTTTTGCAGGCGGCCATGGCATTGTTTGTATTTTTTACCAGAACCGCACGGGCAGAGATCATTACGACCCACTTTGCGATCACCAGAAGAAGCAAGACGTGCAGCTTCAGCTATTTCGATTTCTTGCTGATCCTGATGGCTAAGCTGCTGCTGACGAGCCAGACGTTCAGCTTCTTCACGACGCTGAATTTCCATCGCTTCAACTTCTTCAGGCATACGAACCTGAACTTTGCTTAGTACGCTGACCACTTCATATTTCAGAGATTCCAGCATGGCAGCAAACATCGCGAAGGATTCGCGTTTGTATTCCTGCTTAGGATCCTTTTGAGCGTAACCACGTAAATGGATGCCCTGACGCAGGTAATCCATTGCCGCCAGATGTTCTTTCCACAGAGAATCCAGCGTTTGCAACATCACGCCTTTCTCAAAATTGCGCATCATTTCAGCGCCAACCACTTCTTCTTTACGGGCATAAGATTCTTTCGCGATTTCCATGATACGTTCGCGCAGGGTTTCTTCATGCAATTCCGGCTCTTTGTCCAGCCATTCTGCAATCGGCATTTCCAGCTCGAAGTCTTTTTTCAGACGTTCTTCCAAACCCTGTACATCCCACATTTCTTCCAGAGACTGTGGCGGAATGTAGCTGTCGATGGTCGCCTTGAACACGTCTTCACGGATGCTGGCGATGGTTTCGCTCACATCAGACACGTCCAGCAATTCGTTACGCTGGCTGTAGATCGCACGACGCTGATCGCTTGCCACATCATCGTATTCCAGCAGTTGCTTACGGATATCGAAGTTACGGCTTTCGACTTTACGCTGCGCATTGGCAATCGCTTTGGTCACCCATGGATGCTCAATCGCTTCGCCCGGTTTCATACCCAGTTTACGCATCATGCTTGATACACGGTCAGAGGCGAAAATACGCATCAGTGCATCTTCCATAGACAGGTAGAAGCGGGATGAACCGGCATCACCCTGACGACCCGCACGGCCGCGCAGCTGGTTATCAATACGACGGGATTCATGACGCTCGGTACCAATAATATGCAAACCGCCGGAAGCCAGAACCGCGTCGTGGCGAATCTGCCAGGCAGCTTTGATTTCTGCAATTTTCTCATCGGTGGCTTCTTCACCCAGGTTTTCAACTTCAACCTGCCAGCTGCCGCCCAGCACGATATCGGTACCACGACCCGCCATGTTAGTAGCGATGGTCACTGCGCTTGGCTGGCCTGCCTGCGCGACGATATCCGCTTCTTTAGCGTGGAATTTGGCGTTCAGAACGCTGTGCGCAATGCCTGCTTTGGTCAGTTCGTTAGAAACAACTTCTGATTTTTCGATGGAAATAGTACCGACCAGAACCGGCTGGCCTTTGGCAGTACACCGACGGATATCTTCGATAATCGCGCCAATCTTTTCCATTTCAGTCATGTACACCAGGTCGGCCATATCTTTACGCACCATAGGGCGGTTAGTTGGCACAACAATGGTATCCAGCTTGTAGATAGAGCTGAATTCGAACGCTTCGGTGTCCGCAGTACCGGTCATGCCGGCCAGTTTTTCGTACAAACGGAAGTAGTTCTGGAAAGTAATGGAAGCCAGTGTCTGGTTTTCGTTCTGAATGTCCACGCCTTCTTTGGCTTCAACCGCCTGATGCAGACCGTCTGACCAGCGACGACCTTGCATGGTACGACCGGTGTGTTCGTCAACGATGATAACTTCGCCGTCTTTGACGATGTAATCGACATCGCGGGTGAACAGGACGTGTGCGCGCAGTGCTGCGGTCACGTGATGCATCAGCATGATGTTAGTCGGGGAATACAGGGATTCACCTTCTTCCATAATACCGGCTTCAACCAACAATTCCTCGATCAGGACCAGACCACGTTCAGTCAGGTGAACCTGACGTGATTTCTCATCAACAGAGAAGTGACCTTCCCCCTGGAAGGAATCGGAATCTTCTTTTTCCTGGCGGATCAGTTTAGGGATCAGTTTATCCACACGGGTATACATTTCTGAGCTGTCTTCGGCCGGGCCGGAGATAATCAGCGGAGTACGTGCTTCATCGATCAGGATGGAGTCAACCTCATCCACCAGCGCGTAGTGAAGTTTACGTTGCACGCGTTCTTCGGGGCTGAATGCCATGTTGTCACGCAGATAGTCAAAACCGTATTCGTTGTTTGTGCCGTAAGTGATATCAGCAGCGTAAGCAGCACGTTTAGCCGGAGAAGGCATGCCTGGCAAGTTGATTCCGATGCTCAGGCCAAGGAATTCAAACAGCGGACGGTTATTTTCGGCGTCACGCTGTGCCAGGTAATCGTTGACAGTGACGACGTGAACGCCCTTTCCGCTCAATGCGTTCAGGTAAGCGGGCAGGGTTGCGGTTAACGTTTTACCTTCACCGGTACGCATTTCCGCGATGCAGCGCTCGTTCAGTACCATACCGCCGAGTAACTGCACGTCAAAGTGACGCATCCCGAAGACACGTTTACTGGATTCACGCACCACAGCAAAAGCTTCCGGGATCAGGTTTTCCAGCACTTCACCTTTCGCCAGACGCTCACGGAACTCATTGGTTTTCGCCTGCAGTTGCTCATCAGTCAGCTTTTGGATTTCAGGTTCCATGCGGTTGATCAGGTCAACCACTTTACGCATGCGGCGCAATGTGCGGTCGTTACGGCTACCAAAAACTTTGGTCAATAATTTGATTAACATAGTGCTTAATATCTCTTGGAGGCCACCAAATGCAGCCAATAATTTGTTGATTTATAAATAGAGTTTAGAATTACAGTCTGTTAAATCAGAGAGAACGGGCCGGCACGAATGCCTTGCACCTGTGCTAACCACAGGCCGGTTTGATGCGATGAAGCAAGAGGGAGGAATGGCTGTTGCGTCTGACGGATGATAACCGGAGGTTTTGGCTCATGGGTCAGTAAAGCATTAAGGGTAACCAGCAACGCGAGTTGCTGAACATGCAACGGCTCAGCGGCCTGCATTTCTGCTTCCGGCTGCGCTACGGTGTAAACCACCTGCGGGGCCAAAGCAAAAGAAAGATGACGGATGACCGTGCGTAATGCATGCTGTTGCCAGTAATCAACACCAAAAGCCGGGCGGCGATTCGCCTGGAGTAACGCAAGATTACTCAGCCCTGTACTGGCGATGTTAAGACGATTTAGACTTGAGGACGTATTAGGAACCGCTGGCAGTTCCGTTTGCGACAGGCTCGTGGACACGCCAAGGCTTGCCGCGACCATCCCCAACAGGAGATGCGGCCAAAAATACCTTCTGCCAAATTGTCGCCAACGATTTAGAATGCCAATCACAAGTTTACAATCCGCCGGAGCCCATCATGCGCGATAGTCGCCCACAATTATTAGATATCCTGTTCGATGATGCCTCTTCGACTGAACAAAGCCCGCTGCGTATTGTTCAACAGCGTGCTGCGGCGTTATTGAAACTCAACCGCGCAGTGAAAGGTCTGTTACCGACGCCCATGCAACCATGGTGTCGTGTCGGTAATTATCGACAGGGAGTTTTAGTACTTGAAATAGCTAATGCCAGCTGGATGATGCGATTACGCTATGAACAACCCGCATTACTCTCTGCACTTCGAGCGCAAATTCTACCATCATTGTCATCAATCGACATCAGGATTAATCCTTCGCTCATGGCGAAAATGGAAAATGCTTCGCAGATCGCGATTAAAAATAAAGCGATCGCTGCAGAATCTATGCCCGTCAGGCATTTAAGCGCGCAGAGTGCAGAAGAATTAAGGGGACTTGCGAGCCGTAGCCCGGAGAAACTCAGAAAGGCTTTAGAACGACTGGCTGGCCTGGCCGGAGAGAGTGCCAAACCAACCAGTCGTAATAAGTAATACCAAAAGTACCGATTACGCCAATACTGTAGACGGTGCTTTAAAAGCCAGTGGCATTTCAGCTTCATCTTGGAATGTAACTAATTCCCAGGCTTCCTGCTTAGCCAGTACCGCTTGCAATAACTTGTTGTTCAACGCGTGACCCGATTTGTATGCGGTAAACGCACCAATGATGTTATGGCCACACATGAACAAGTCACCGATAGCATCCAGCATTTTGTGACGAACGAATTCATCTTCAAAACGCAGGCCATCTTCGTTAAGCACGCGGTAATCATCCACAACAATTGCGCAATCAAAGCTGCCACCCAGGCACAAACCGCGTGACTGCAGGTACTCGATATCACGCATGAAACCAAAAGTACGTGCGCGGCTGATTTGGCGAACAAATGCTTCTGCGGAGAAGTTCATTTTGTAGCGCTGTGAGCTGGAATCAATCGCCGGGTGATTGAAGTCGATAGTGAAGTCCAGAGAGAAACCATTAAATGGTTTGAACTCGGCCCACTTATCACCGTCTTCAACACGCACGGTATCTTTGATGCGCAAGAATTTCTTCGCGCTGTTCAGCTCTTCAATCCCTGCATCCATCAACAGATAGACGAAAGGTGCAGCACTGCCGTCCATAATCGGCACTTCAGGCGCATCGACTTCGATAACAATATTATCGATGCCCAGGCCAGCTAATGCCGCATTAAGGTGCTCTACCGTAGAAATACGTACGTCATGCTCATTAACCAGGCAAGTACAGAGCATGGTATCACGCACGGATTTTGCATCTGCCGGGAAATCAACCGGTGGATTCAAGTCAGTGCGACGATAGATGACCCCGGTATTTGCCGGTGCAGGACGCAGAGTCAGGGTGACTTTCTTGCCGGTATGCAAACCGACGCCCGTCGCCTGAACGATACGTTTTAATGTACGTTGTTTGATCATCGTTTTTATCTCGCAATGTTTATCCATCCAACCGACCTAAGCATACCTTAAGGTCGGCGGGACAGTTTAGCACAAAGAGCGGAGATCCTACAATTCGGACTAGTCTGCCTGCTTACGCAGGAAGGCCGGGATGTCCAGATAGTCGGGCTCTTTATTAGATTGCGCGCTTTGATCATTGACCACTTTCGCCGCGGGTTTCGTTTCCTGCGGCAACGGAGACATCCCGTGCTGCTGGTAACGATGATCCATGACTGGCTGGCTGGCCGGTTTGTTGGTCACCAGAGTGATCTCAGGACGTTTGTCCATGCCGATACCCGTTGCAACAACGGTCACACGCAATTCGTCGTTCATTTCCGGATCAAGAGACGTACCGATAACGACGGTTGCGTTGTCTGATGCGAAAGCACGAATGGTGTTACCCACGGTTTCGAATTCATCCAGACGCAGGTCGAAGCCCGCAGTAATGTTGACCAGAACGCCGCGCGCGCCGGACAAATCGATGTCTTCCAGCAGCGGGCTGGAAATCGCCATTTCAGCGGCTTCTTCAGCACGGTCTTCGCCACATGCCACACCGGAGCCCATCATGGCATAACCCATTTCGGACATAACTGTGCGCACGTCAGCGAAGTCGACGTTCATCAGACCTGGACGGGTGATCAGTTCAGCGATACCCTGCACCGCACCTTTCAGCACGTCGTTGGCCGCACCGAAGGCGTCCAGCAGAGAGATACCACGGCCCAGAACTTTTAAAAGCTTGTCGTTCGGGATAGTGATCAGGGAGTCCACATGTTTGGACAATTCAGCAATACCCTGCTCCGCGAATGCCATGCGCTTTTTGCCTTCGAAGTTGAAAGGCTTAGTCACAACAGCAACAGTCAGAATACCTAAATCTTTTGCTACTTCAGCAACCACTGGCGCTGCACCGGTCCCGGTACCGCCACCCATGCCCGCTGCGATAAAGACCATGTCAGCACCTTCAAGCGCAGCGCGGAGGGCTTCACGGTCTTCTTCTGCAGAATTGCGACCCACTTCCGGGTTCGCACCAGCTCCCAGACCTTTGGTAATACCGCTACCGATCTGAATCGTCTGGCCTACTGCCGTTTTACGTAACGCCTGAGCGTCTGTGTTAACGGCAAAGAATTCAACACCTTCGATGCGCTCACGCACCATGTGTTCGACAGCATTACCGCCGCCACCACCGACGCCGATGACTTTAATCACCGCGTCATTGGTCAGTTCCATAGGTTCAAACATAGTTTCTCTCCGTTTTGTGCCTGTCGCGTCGGGATCAAAAACCTTAACAGCATGATCCCGTTGTTAAAACATTAGAACTCTTTTCTCAGCCAGCTGTTGATTCGTTTGAACCAGTTGCCCACTGAGGCACGTTTTTCTACTTCGGCCTCACCGCTCAGGTGAGACTCCTTCCCGTAGTGCAGCAGCCCTACAGCCGTTGAGTAGTAAGGTTCCTGCGCATAATCCGTCAGCCCGGTGATGTTCAGGGGTTGCCCGATACGCACCTGGGTATGGAATACCCGCTGCGCACAAGCTGCCAGACCATCAATTTGTGCTGCACCGCCTGTCAGAACAATGCCGGCGGCCAGATGATGTTTTACGCCTTGCTGACGTAACTGCTCCTGCAATTGCAAAATTTCATCGTTCACTAAATTCAGCAATTCTGTGTAACGAGGCTCGATAACTTCAGCCAGTGTCTGACGCTGCAGACTGCGTGGTGGACGCCCACCGACGCTCGGCACTTCGACGTTTTCGTCTTTGCCGACAATTGAACCTAATGCACAACCGTGGCGAACCTTGATCGCTTCGGCATCGGTCGGTGGCGTTCCAAACGCATAAGCGATGTCGCTGGTGACCACATTCCCTGCATAAGGGATTACCTTAGTATGACGTAGTGCGCCGCCGGTATAAACCGCGATATCCATGGTTCCACCACCAATATCAACGACACAAACACCTAATTCACGTTCATCTTCCGTCAGAACGGCATAACTGGCTGCCAGACCGGCAAAAATAAGCTGGTCGACTTTTAAGCCACAGCGTTCTACCGCTTTCACAATGTTCTTCGCCATATCGTTATGGCAGGTAATCAGGTGAACTTTAGCCTGCATACGCACGCCGGAAAGTCCGACCGGGTTTTTAATCCCTTCCTGATAATCAATGGCATATTCCTGAGGGATCACATGCAGAACCCGATGCTCATCACGTACGCGTACCGACTTAGCGGTATGCACCACGTTCTCTACATCTTCCTGCGTGACTTCCTCTTCTGAAATAGGAACCATCCCTATTTCATTCTGACAACTGATATGTTTACCAGACAAAGCAAGGTAAACAGAGGAAATTTGGCAATCCGCCATCAATTCAGCCTGATCGATGGCGCGCTGTACGCATTTCACCACCGATTCCAGGTCATTCACGCCACCCTTGTCCATGCCACGGGATGGGCAACTGCCCACGCCAATAATATTGACCATGCCATCGGGCAGAACTTCCCCCACCAATGCGGCGACCTTTGCCGTACCGATCTCCAGCCCAACTACCAGTTTTCTGTCCGTCGACTTGATCATTGTTGTTTAGCCTGTGCCTGATTCTGTTGCTGATTACTGTTTTGCTGGTCAATAAACTCTGGTGCCCAACCTACTGACGCACCGCTGTCATAACGTAAATCGACATAAGTGATGCGTTTTTTATCGGCTTCAGCCTGTTGCTGGAATCGCGGGTAAAGCTCGATAAAACGTTGTAAACGCCCCATCCGGTCATCTCTCCCCAATTCCAGCCGGACGTCATTATCCAGAGTTAACTGCCACGAGTGACGTGCACTCATTGCCACTGCTTTCAACGTGAACTTGCCGGCGGCCAGCGCCTGACTCATCGTTTGAAAGCCCTGCAAAACATCCTGTTCGCTGCCTTCCGGACCGTAAAGCAACGGCATTTTTTGTTTGACCACACGCTCGGCGGGTATGCTGAAAGATTTGCCATCGGCATCAACCATATGCAGATCATTCCAGTGTGCGACCGGCACATACTCCACGAGATGTATCTTCAGTTCATTCGGCCATTGCTTACGTACGCTGACCTGTTTTATCCAGGGTAAACGCTCAATCTGCTGCTGAATGACGTTTACATCCTGCGTCATGAACGTTCCCGGTGCCCCTAAGGACAGAATCGCCTGACGAATATCATCGTTGGTCGTGTAATGCCGCTCCCCGGTGACAACTAACTGGGACAACGGCAATCGGTTTGCATCCTGCATCCAGCCCACAACGGCCCACGCACTCCATAAAATCGTTCCTACCACCAACAGCAGAAACACGATCCCTGCCAGCTGGCCACCGTTACTGCGACGGCCGTTGCTCTCGGCCGTCTCACGCTCTCGGGTATTCAGGGCGGCTTGAGACATATCAGTCTGCCAGTTCCAGAATACGGAAAACGAGTTGCGGGAAACTCAGCCCGGCGTGTTTAGCCGCCATCGGCACCAGACTGTGGCTGGTCATTCCCGGCGACGTATTCACTTCCAGTAAGTTGAAGTTGCCGTCACCGTCCTGCATGACGTCGACACGTCCCCAGCCGCTGCAATCAAGCGCCTGATAAGCCTGCAAGGCCAGTGCAGTCAACTGCTGCTCCTGCGCTTCGCTTAAACCGCTCGGGCAAAAATATTGTGTTTCATCAGACAGATATTTTGCCTGATAGTCATAAAACGTACCGGCTGGCTGAATGCGAATCGAGGGCATCACCTGGCTGCCCACGATAGCCACGGTATATTCCGGGCCACTCAGCCATTTTTCGATCAGTACGTTATCGTCATGCCTGAAGCCTTCCTGCAGGGCGGGTAACAACTCTTTTTCAGTCGTCACTTTGCTCATCCCGACGCTGGAACCTTCACGGCTTGGTTTGACGATCACCGGCAGGCCTAATTCGGCGATTTTTGCCGCCAGAGCGCCCTGCCCTGCTTCCTCAATTTGTGCACGATGCAGTGCGACAAACGGCGTGACCGGTAACCCTAAAGCCTGCCACACCAGTTTGGTGCGGAACTTGTCCATAGTGAGCGCCGACGCCATCACGCCGCTGCCGGTATAAGGCAAACCGATTTGCTCCAGCAAACCCTGCAACGTTCCGTCTTCGCCACCGCGACCGTGAAGTGCGATAAAGACTTTGCTGTACCCTTCTTCTTTGAGAAGCGCCACATTAAACGTTTTGGTATCAATGCCGTGGGCATCAACACCGGATTCGCGTAAACCAGCCAGCACTGCGGCACCTGACTGTAATGACACATCGCGTTCTGCGGAAGTACCACCCAACAATACCGCTACTTTCTCAGACATGATGTTCTTCACCTTTCTTTACTGGTTGCAGCTTTTGATCTGCCAATTTACGGGCCACTCTGCCGACATTACCGGCGCCCTGAACCAGAACTAAATCGTCGCCTTCGAGGATTTGCGCCAGACTTTCCGGCACCGCCTCAATATCAGAAACCAAAATCGGATCAAGCTTGCCGCGTGCGCGAATAGTGCGGCACAACGAGCGGCTGTCTGCGCCAGGGATCGGCGCTTCACCGGCCGGATACACATCCAGCATGATCAGCACATCAACCTGCGAAAGCACATTTGCGAAATCGTCGTACAGATCGCGAGTACGGGTATAACGGTGCGGCTGGAAGATCATCACCAGGCGCTTGTTTGCCCAGCCCGCACGCGCGGCTTTGATCGTCGCATCCACTTCTGTCGGATGGTGGCCGTAGTCATCGACCAGCATCGCGCTACCTGTTTTACCGTTCACATTTTCCAGCGCGTATTCGCCCAGAAAATCGAAACGGCGGCCGGTACCCTGAAAACCTGCCAGCGCACGCAAAATAGCATCGTCGCTGATATTTTCGTCCGTCGCGACGGCAACTGCGGCCGCGGCGTTCAGCGCATTGTGACGACCCGGCGCATTGAGCGTAACGCTTATCAGCGGCAAGTCCTGACGGCGCAGCGTGAAGTGACCTTGCGCGCCCACCTGACGGTAATTTTCGATAATCACATCGGCGTCTTCGCTGAAACCGTACGTCGTCATATGACGTCCTACGCGTGGGATCAGCTCACGGATAACCGGATCATCAATACACATCACTGCGCGCCCGTAGAACGGCAGGTTGTGCAGGAAATTGATGAACGTCTGCTTCAGGATTTCAAAGTCACCCTGATACGTGTCCATGTGATCCGCTTCAATGTTGGTCACGATGGCCACCATCGGTTGCAGATGCAGGAAAGACGCGTCGCTTTCGTCTGCTTCAGCGATCAGAAAACGGCTTGACCCCAGACGCGCATGCGTACCTGCCGCTTTCACCAGTCCACCGTTTACAAAGGTCGGGTCTAGTCCGGCCTCGGCATAAATACTGGTCACCATCGCCGTGGTCGTTGTTTTACCGTGCGTACCTGCCACGGCAATACCGTGACGAAAACGCATCAGTTCAGCGAGCATTTCTGCGCGACGGATCACCGGAATACGGGCTTCACGCGCCGCAACAATTTCCGGGTTATCGGATGAAATAGCGGTGGAAACTACCACCACACTGGCATCCAGCACGTTCTCCGGGCGGTGATTGAAATAAATCGTCGCGCCCAGCGCGGTCAGTTGCTGAGTCACCGCGTTAGGTGCTAAATCAGAACCGCTGATCTGATAGCCTTCATTGGCCAACACTTCGGCGATACCACCCATGCCGGCACCACCGATGCCAACAAAGTGAATGTGCCGGACACGATGCATCTCGGGCACGAAGGTACGCAGTTTCGCCAATTGTTGTGTATTCACGTTTTTATTCACTATTTCAGGTTACTGATTAATCCGTTTCTTACGGCTGGGACCCCACACTGCGTGGCCCGTTCATTTTCATTTTTTGCTTGCGGCAACCACTTCAGCGGCTACACGCTCTGTCGCATCAGGGATGGCGGCGGCACGTGCTGCCATCGCCATTTCCATCAGATGGGTTCTGTCCCATCCGGCCATCAGATCAGCGACGGCGGCGGCACTAAAATCTTTCTGTTCGATAATCTTCGCGGCACCGGCTTTTTCCAGCGGTAGCGCATTCCAGTACTGTTGACGGTCTTTATGCTGGAAAGGCACAAAAATCGCGGGTAAACCTGCGGCGGCAATTTCACTGACCGTTAACGCACCGGAGCGGCAAACCACCACATCGGCCCAGGCATAAGCCTCTGCCATGTCATCAATGAATTCGGTCACTTTATGCTGCGTCTGACCGGCTTTTTCATAAGCCTGATTCACTGACGCCAGAGCACCTTTACCGACCTGATGCCACAACGTAATCTTATCGCCCATCAGCGCTGCCACTTCCGGCATGCTCTGATTAAGGACTCGCGCGCCCTGACTGCCACCAATCACTAATACGCGGATTGGACCTTCGCGGCCGGCCAGTCGGGTTGCCGGTAATTCCAACGCCAGCACGTCAGTACGCACCGGATTGCCAACTACGTCAGCATTAGGAAATGCCCCCGGAAATGCCTGCAATACTTTTTTGGCAATGTGCGACAAACCTTTATTGGTCATGCCGGCAATGCCATTTTGTTCGTGTAACACCACCGGAATACCCAGTGACCAGGCAGCCAGGCCTCCGGGACCGGACACATATCCGCCCATACCCAATACCACATCAGGCTGGAAGCGCTTCATGATGGCCTTCGCCTGACGCCACGCATGATATATGCGAACCGGTGCCGTTAGTTGCGCTTTCAGACCTTTCCCACGCAATCCGGCAATTTTAATGAAATCAATCTCGATACCATGTTTTGGAACCAAATCCGCTTCCATTCGGTCTGCTGTACCCAGCCAGCGAACTTCCCAACCTTGCGCGATAAGATGATGGGCTACTGCCAGTCCCGGGAAAACATGTCCCCCGGTACCACCTGCCATCACCATTAAACGCCGGGTATTGCCACTCATCGGGCACTCCTTACAAACGCCTGGGCTTTTGCCAGCCGCGTTTCAAAATCCACTCGCAGCAATAACACGATTGCCGTCGACATAATTAACAGGCTCGACCCACCGTAACTGATGAGCGGCAATGTCAGGCCTTTAGTTGGCAACATGCCCGCCGCAGCCCCGACGTTAACCAACGCCTGGAAGCTAAACCACACGCCAATTGAACAGGCTAAAAACCCAGAAAAACGCTGGTCGGTTTCTAACGCGCGACGCCCGATGGACATGGCGCGAAAAGCGACGAAGAATACCATTAACAAGGCGAGAACCACACCGAAATACCCCAATTCCTCGCCTAAAATGGAGAAGATAAAGTCGGTGTGTGCTTCAGGTAAATACTCCAGTTTCTGGACTGAATTACCTAAACCTTGTCCCCAGAATTCGCCACGACCAAATGCCATCAGTGACTGAGTTAACTGGTAGCCACTACCAAACGGATCCGCCCACGGATTCCAGAACGATGTCACACGGCGCATACGGTATGGCTCGGCAAGAACCAGCAGTACCACTGCGAATACGCCCGAACCGATAATGGCCAGGAACTGCCACATTTTGGCCCCTGCCAGGAATAACATCGCCAGCGTGGTGATGAACAGTACAACCACCGTACCAAGGTCCGGCTGAGCCAACAGCAATACTGCCAGCACGACCATCACACCCATCGGTTTGCAGAAGCCCCAAAAGTTACTGCGCACTTCATCCACTTTTCGCACCAGATAGCTGGCGAGGTAGCAGAACAGTGACAACTTGGAGAACTCTGCCGGCTGAATACGCAGCGGCCCGAGAGAAATCCAGCGAGATGCCCCGTTAACCGAGCTGCCCACCACCAGCACCACCAGCAACATGATGACCGACAGCAGCAGCAGGACATTGCTGTACTTCTGCCAGATCGCCATCGGCACACGCAATGTCACCAGTGATAAACCAAAGGCCAGACCGAGATAAATAGCATCACGTTTAGCAAACAAAAACGGATCGTCTGCCAGACGCTGACCAATCGGCATCGACGCTGATGTCACCATCACGAAGCCGACGATAGCCAGCCCGAAGGTCAGCCACAGCAAAGTCCGGTCATACAACACCAGTGTGACGGACTCGCTTTCTTTGGCGCCCATCACCCAATCATTAAATTTGCCGACGAGGCTCAGCCCGGGTATCCGCATCAACCCAACTCCTTCGCCAGCGCGGTAAAGATATCGCCGCGTTGTTCAAAACTGCGGAACTGATCCAGGCTGGCGCAGGCTGGCGACAGTAAAACCATATCGCCGGAAACCACACGCGTGCTGATATCACGCATCGCCTGTTCCATCGTTTCAAACAAGGAAGAAACGTCAGGGCGCAAATCCGCCAGCTCTGCGCCATCACGGCCAAAGCAGTAAATACGCAGATTGTCGCCCTGCAAATAACGCGTCAGTGGCGAGAAATCAGCAGATTTACCGTCACCGCCTAATAACAGATGCAGCGTGCCTTCAACGTGCAGACCGTTCAATGCGGCTTCGGTACTGCCGACATTGGTCGCTTTAGAGTCGTTAATCCAGCGAACGCCGTTATGTTGCCATGCCACCTGAAAACGATGAGCCAGACCGGTAAAGGTCGTCAGGGCTTTCAGGCTGGACGCATGAGGAATACCGACTGCATCCGCCAGCGCCAGCGCCGCCAGGGCATTGGTGTAGTTATGGCGTCCTGTCAGTGGCATCTCACGGGTATTCAGGACTTTCTCGCCACGCACACGTAACCAGATATCATCCTGCTGACGGGTCAGATGGTAATCACCCACATCAACACCAAAACTCACGCAGCGTTTATCCGCGCCACGTACCGGCATGGTCAGCGCATCGTCGGCATTGACGACGCATAATGCTGCGTTCTCATAAACTTTCAGTTTGGCTGCACGGTATTGCTGCAAACCAAACGGATAGCGGTCCATGTGGTCTTCAGTTACGTTGAGAATAGTCGCCGCCGCCGCATGAAGACTGTGTGTGGTTTCAAGCTGGAAGCTGGAAAGCTCAAGCACAAACAGATCGTATTCGTGATCCAGCATGGTCAGCACAGGCAAACCGATATTGCCGCCCACGCCCACGCGCCATCCGGCCGCTTTCGCCATCTCGCCGACCAGCGTGGTGACGGTGCTTTTACCGTTCGAACCGGTGATAGCCACAATTGGGGTTTGCGTTTCGCGGCAGAACAATTCGATATCGCCAATGATTTCCACGCCAGCCTCTGCAGCTGCGCTCAGTGCTGGCGTTGCCAGCGCAACACCCGGACTTGAAATGATCAAATCAGCGTCCAGCAGCCAGTCTTCATTGAGTGAACCGAGATGACACTCAATGTTATCCGCCAGTTTATCGAGTCCTGGCGGGCTGACGCGGGTATCAATGACACGCGGCGTGACGCCACGTGCAACAAAGAAATCAACACAAGACAGGCCGGTAAGACCCAGCCCGATGATGACCACTTTTTTACCCTGATAGTCAGCCATAATTACCGTACCTTCAGCGTCGCCAGGCCAATCAGCACCAGCATCAGCGAAATAATCCAGAAGCGCACAATAACGCGCGGTTCCGGCCAGCCTTTAAGTTCGTAGTGATGATGGATAGGCGCCATACGGAAAATGCGCTGCCCACGTAACTTAAAGGACCCAACTTGTAAGATTACCGACAGGGTTTCGACAACAAACACACCGCCCATAATCACCAGCAAAAACTCCTGACGCAGCAGCACAGCGATAGTGCCCAGCGCGCCACCCAGCGCCAGAGAACCGACATCGCCCATGAAAACTTGTGCCGGATAGGTGTTGAACCACAGGAACCCAAGCCCGGCACCGACAATTGCGGTACACACGATCACCAGTTCACCTGCATGACGCAGATAAGGGATGTGCAGGTAGCTGGCGAAATTCATGTTACCGGTCGCCCACGCCACCAGCGCAAAGCCCGCCGCGACGAAAACCGTTGGCATAATCGCCAGCCCGTCCAGACCATCCGTCAGATTGACAGCGTTACTGGTACCGACAATCACAAAGTAGCTCAGCAGGATGTACATCAAACCCAGCTGCGGCATGATGTCTTTAAAGAACGGCACCACCAGCTCGGTCGCTGGCGTGTCTTTACCAATGGCATACATCGTGAAAGCGGCGGCCAGCGCAATGACTGACTGCCAGAAGTATTTCCAGCGGGCGATCAGCCCCTTGGTGTCTTTACGCACGACTTTGCGATAGTCATCGATAAAGCCCACCACACCGTAACCCAGCAATACGAACAGTACGCACCACACGTATGGATTGGACGGATAGGCCCACATCAATACGGAAATCGTGATAGACGCCAGAATCATCAGGCCGCCCATCGTTGGTGTACCACGTTTACTGAAATGTGATTCCGGGCCGTCGTTACGGACAATCTGGCCGAAAGACATTTTCTGCAGACGGGCAATCATGCGAGGCCCAATCCACAGCGACAGGAATAAAGCGGTCAGCAGGCTGACAATGGCGCGAAACGTCAGATAAGAAAAGACGTTGAAGCCGGAATAATATTTGACCAAATGTTCGGCCAGCCAAACTAACATGTTGCATTCTCCTGTAACGCGCGTACTACCTGCTCCATTGCGGCACTACGTGAACCTTTAATCAAAACGGTAATTACCGCATGTTCAGACAGTAAGCTCGTTAAACGGGCCGTCAGGGCTGCCTTATCTTCCAGATGTTCACCACACCCGCTGACATCACTGATGATGCGGCTGTCATGACCAATACTGAATACTTTGTCGATACCGGCGTCGCGGATAGCTTCACCGACCTGACGATGGCACTGTTCGCTTTCAGCGCCCAGTTCAGCCATATCGCCCACTGCCATCACGCGGTAGCCCGGCATCTCCGCCAGCACCTGTGCGGCAGCGGTCATTGAACCCACATTTGCGTTGTAGCTGTCATCAAGCAAGGTTTTGCCCTCGCTGATAACGATCGGGAATAAGCGCCCTTTCACGGATTGCAGCGTCGCCAGCCCGGCGCGCACGTTCTCCGGCGATGCACCGACAGACATTGCCAGCGCAGCCGCAGCGAGTGCGTTAGCGATATTGTGACGACCCGGAACCGGCAGCGAGACATCAATGCTGCCCTGAGGAGAATGCAGTGTGAACGCGGTATTCAGCGGGCTGATGTTGACATCAGTCGCACTGAAATCGATGCCTTCACCGAAAGCGGGAGAAAAACGCCAGACGGTTTTACCGTTCAGCTTATGCTGCCAGTTCGCCCAATCGTTGTTATCCGCATTGATCACGGCAATGCCGTTTTCCGGCAGCCCATCGAAAATCTCGCCTTTCGCACGGGCCACGCCTGCGAGGGAACCGAAACCCTCCAGATGTGCGGCGGACAAGTTATTCACCAGCGCCGTTTCAGGTCGTGCCAGCGCAGTGGTGTAGGCGATTTCACCCGCATGATTCGCGCCCATTTCGATGACAGCAAAATCATGTTCTGCCGTTAAGCGCAGCAACGTCAGAGGAACGCCAATGTCGTTATTGAAGTTGCCTGCGGTATACAGCACATTGCCGCACTCGCGCAAAATCGCCGCGGTCATCTCTTTCACAGACGTCTTGCCGGATGAACCGGTCAGGCCGACGACACGCGCCGGAACCTGCTGACGCACCCAGCCGCCCAGTTGCCCGAGCGCAATACGGGTGTCAGCAACCACTAACTGAGGAACATCTACCGGTAAGCGCTTACTTACCAGTAAAGCCCCTGAACCGGCTTTTACGGCATCAGCGGCAAAGTCGTGGGCATCGAATTTTTCGCCTTTCAGGGCGACAAACAAACAGCCTTCAGTGATCTGACGGGTGTCCGTCGTCACGCTGTCAATTTGAGTATCAGTGCCGATGAGCTCAGCGTTGAGCGCATCAGCCAGCGTTTGCAGGGAAACACGGATCATGCGATCACCCCCAGCAAACGTGCAACCGTCACACGGTCGGAATAGTCGAGACGCTGGTTTCCGACGAGCTGGTAATCCTCATGCCCTTTACCGGCAATCAACACAACGTCGTCTTCTTTCGCCTGCATGATCGCGCTGGTGACTGCTTCTGCGCGGCCATGGATTTCCTGCACACGTCCTGCATCAAGCAGACCGGCAAGGATATCTGCAACGATAGCGCGAGGCTCTTCGCTGCGAGGATTATCATCGGTAACAATCACGCGGTCAGCGTATTGCTCAGCAATAGCGCCCATCAGCGGACGCTTGCCTTTATCGCGATCTCCACCGCAACCAAAAACGCACCACAACGTGCCGCGACAATGTAGCCGCGCTGCCGCCAGCGCTTTTTCCAGTGCGTCAGGAGTGTGCGCATAATCAACCACTGCCGTAGGTTTACCCGGCGCATTGAAAACTTCCATACGGCCACAAACCGGTTGCAGCTGAGAGGCGGTCGCCAGTAATTGCGCCAGCGGATAATCCAGAGAAAGCAGCGTGGCCAGCGCAACCAGCAGATTGCTGACGTTGAAGGCCCCCATCAGGCGGCTCTCCAGCTTGCCTTCACCCCAGCTTGAATCGATGTTTACGGTGGCACCGTTATCGTGATAATTCACGCTACGTGCCACCAGCCAGCGGCCACTCCAGCCTGCCGGAATTTTGTCTTCCATGCTGACCGCAATAGCATTTGGCGTTTTCGCCAGCCAGCGTGCACCGACTTCATCGTCAGCATTGATAATTTTTTGACCGACCTGATGTGAGGCGAAAAGCTGCCATTTGGCATCTTCATAGCTTTGCATATCACCGTGGTAATCAAGGTGATCACGGCTCAGGTTGGTAAATGCGGCAGCGGCAAACGGCAGTGCGGCAACACGGTGCTGAACCAGCCCGTGTGAAGAAACTTCCATTGCGGCAAAGGTTGCACCCAGTTTCACCAGGTCAGCCAGAATGTGCTGAACCTGTACGGCAGAACCGGTGGTGTTTTCCGCTGGTATCACGTTATCCAGCAGGCCATTGCCCACAGTGCCCATCACGGCACTGGTTTCGCCCAGCAACTGGCTCCATTGCGCCAGCAGTTGCGTGGTCGTGGTTTTGCCGTTGGTGCCAGTTACGCCAACCAGACGTAATTCTTTGCCCGGTTGCTGGTAAAAACGTCCCGCCAGCTCTGACAGCAGAATATTGAGATCCTCAAGATAAACCACCGGTACGCCATGCATCTGGCAGACCGTTCCGTGCTGTTGCTCACCCTTTGCCTCGGCCACAACGGCGGCGACGCCCTGGGCAATTGCCTGGGGAATAAAACGACGCCCGTCACTGGTATGGCCTGAAACCGCGACAAACAGATCGCCGGCAGCCGCAACGCGGCTGTCCAGAATCATGTCTTTTAGCGCTACCGCCGGGGCATCACTCACCCAGGGCGCTAAGATGTCGCGCAAATTACGATCTGCCACCTGAAGCCTCTTTTTGATTATTCACTATGTCTGCGTTTTCATCGGCAGTCAGCGCATCCGGTTCAACGTTCATGGTGCGCAATACGCCGCCCATGATGGCGCCAAACACCGGTGCGGAAACGGCCCCACCGTAATATTTCCCTGCCTGTGGATCGTTGATAACCACCACAAGGGCAAATCTTGGATTGCTTGCTGGCGCAACGCCGGCGGTATAGGCAATGTATTTGTTAACGTACTTCCCATCCGGGCCGACTTTTTTTGCGGTACCGGTTTTAATCGCAATGCGATAGCCCTTGATTGCCGCTTTCACGCCACCGCCGCCAGGCAGTGCCACGCTTTCCATCATATGTACAACGGTACGTACCAGCGGTTCAGGGAAGACGCGCTCGCCGGAAACCGGCGGATCAACTCGTGTGATCGACAATGGGCGATAAACGCCCATGCTGCCGATTGTTGCGTAGACTCGCGCTAACTGGAGAGGTGTCACCATTAGCCCGTAGCCGAAAGAGAAGGTGGCCCTCTCTATGTCAGACCACCGTTGTTTTTTAGGGTATAAGCCACTGCTTTCTCCGACCAGCCCCAAATTGGTCGGTTTTCCCAATCCGAATCGCGAGTAAGTATCTACCAGCTCAGCGGATGGCATCGATAACGCCAGTCGTGAAACACCGACGTTACTCGACTTCTGCAAGATACCCGTAACGGAAAGCTCCGCGTAACGGGCCACATCTTTAATCTCATGACCGTTAATCCGGTACGGCAAGGTATTCAGTACGCTGTTCTCGCGCACCACACCGTTTTTCAATGCCGTCATCACCACCATCGGTTTCACTGTGGAACCCGGTTCGAAGATGTCGGTGATGGCACGGTTACGCATCACGTCTTTTGGCGTATCCGGCATGTTGTTCGGGTTGTAGGACGGGCTGTTAGCCATCGCCAGCACTTCACCGGTTTGCACGTCGACCAGCACCGCAGTGCCCGACTCGGCTTTGTTGAATGCCACGGCGTTGTTAAGCTCGCGGTAAACCAGCGCCTGCAAACGCTCATCGATGCTGAGCGCCAGATTGTGTGCCGCCTGGCTGTCTACAGTAGAAATATCCTCGATGACGCGCCCGAAACGGTCTTTACGAATGGTACGTTCACCCGGTTTACCGGTCAGCCAGCGGTCAAAACTCTTCTCGACGCCTTCAATACCTTCGCCGTCGATATTGGTGACGCCAATAACATGCGACGTCACCTGCCCGGCCGGATAATAGCGGCGGGATTCCTGACGCAGGGAAATCCCCGGCAGTTTGAGTTTACGGATATATTCGCCGACCGCAGGATTGACCTGACGCGCCAGATACACGAAGCGCCCATTTGGATTGGCAGTAATGCGGGAAGAAAGTTGGGCAAGAGGCATATTCAGTGCATCGGCCAGCGCTTTCCATTTGGTATCGGAGGTGATACCGCCGCGATCGCTAATTTCTTTTGGGTCAGCCCAGATGGCATTAACCGGTACACTGACCGCCAGCGGGCGACCAGAGCGATCGGTAATCATGCCACGGGAGGTTGGAATGGTTTGTACGCGAAGGGAACGCAGGTCACCTTCCTTCACCAGCTTATCCGGATTAATCACCTGCAGATACGCCACACGCAACATCAGGCCAACCAATGCCAGCAGGATACAAGCGCACAACAACGCAAAACGCCAGCTGATAAAGCTGGCTTGATTTTCGGGACGCTTTAACTTCGCGGTGCGTGTTGCTTTCATTCGCTGCCTGTATTCTCCGTGCGCATTTTAAGGCTGAACCACAATAATTTCTTGAGATGGATCAACGTGTTGCATTTGCAATTTCTCCGTTGCGATGCGTTCTACCCGGCTGTGATCACCGAGGGCGTTCTCTTCAAGGATCAGGTTGCGCCATTCAATGTCCAGCGCATCCCTTTCCAGGACTAATTGTTCACGCTGAGCCGTCAGCAAACGCGTACGGTGAGCGGTAGTGACCACTAAAATTGCGCTGACCAAAACGGCGATCATCAGAATTAACGGGATCTTGCCGTTGCGAAGGATATCGCTGGCGATCACTCCTACTAATCCGTGGCGTTCGTTGCCTATCACGCGGTTGTTCTCTCAGCAAAACGCAGAACAGAACTGCGTGCCCGCGGGTTTTCTGCCACTTCGGCTTCAGAGGGCATCATTTTCCCGACTGATTTCAGAGAACGTCCACCAAGTTCCGCGATTTGCGCTTCCGTCATCGGGATACCGGCTGGCACCTGCGCGCCACGGCTATGCTGACGGATGAAGCGTTTCACAATCCGGTCTTCCAGAGAGTGGAAGCTGATCACGGATAAACGTCCTTCAGGTGCCAAAATTTCCAGTGCGCCATCCAGCGCACGTTCAATCTCTTCCAGCTCACTGTTGATGTAGATACGGATCGCCTGGAAGCTGCGCGTGGCCGGATGCTTGTGCTTCTCACGCACTGGCGAGGCATTAGCGATCAGATCCGCCAGCTCTTTAGTCCGGGTCATCGGCAATTCGCGGTTACGCTCAACGATCGCGCGTGCAATGCGTTTGGCAAAACGCTCTTCACCAAAAGTTTTCAACACCCAGGCAATATCTTCGGCTTCGGCTTTCATCAGCCATTCAGCTGCTGAATAACCACGGGTAGGATCCATGCGCATATCCAGAGGCCCGTCACGCATAAATGAGAATCCACGTTCAGGATCATCAAGCTGAGGAGAAGAAACGCCTAAATCCAGCAGTACGCCGTCGATCTTGCCTTCGAGCCCCCGATCCCGCACATAGTCGGCCAGATCAGAAAAAGGTCCGTGAACGATAGAGAAACGCGGATCATCAATAGATTCTGCGGCTTTGATCGCCTGTGGATCACGGTCAATCGCCAGCAAGCGTCCGTCCGGCCCAAGCTGGGACAGAATCAGACGTGAATGGCCACCACGGCCAAAAGTTCCGTCTATGTAAATGCCGTCCTGTCGAATGTTGAGGCCGTTAACGGCTTCATCCAGCAAAACGGAAGTGTGTTTGTAGTTTTCAACCATGCTTATAATGACAAGTCCTGTAATCGGTCAGAAAGTGGCTCCTGAGACGATTGTTCAGCGTCGATGTCTTCCTTAACTTGTTGATACCAGGTCTGTTCATCCCACAATTCAAACTTATTGAACTGCCCAACCAGCATCACTTCTTTTGCGAGCCCGGCATGCTGACGCAATGTTGTTGCAATCAGCAAACGCCCGGCGTTATCCATCTGACATTCACTGGCATGCCCCAGTAAAAGGCGCTGAATACGGCGCTCAATGGGGTTCATACTCGACAGACGGGACAATTTTTGTTCGATAACTTCCCACTCAGGGAGGGGGTAAAGGAGGAGACATGGGTGATGGAGGTCTATGGTGCACACCATTTGACCTTGCGATTCTTCGCTCAGTAAATCCCGATAACGGGTGGGTACGGCAAGTCGCCCTTTACTGTCGAGGTTAACCATCGTCGCGCCACGAAACATGACCGCTCTACCCCTCTGTGACCCTTTTCACCACTTTCCCCCACAAATTCCCACAGAAAAGAGTTTACGGATGGTTTTAAAACCTTGTCAAGCCAGAGCGGAGACGGTTTGGCAATATTTACGCAGCCACACAAATGCTTAGCGCAATGTGATGAGGTTTTTTAGAGGGGGTATAGAAAATAACGTCATGATTAGTTGAAGAAATTTCGGAGGGTTAATAATTTCGTTTAAAAAAAAGCCAAACTGAACATTATTTAACTATTTATATTCTTCTGCTATCCAACTCTCATTTCCTGACCGTTTTGCCTTAACAAAAATCATTTTCAATTTTTTTCTGGCTGTCACGTCTAAATCAACATCATTTTACATGCCAACCCGCATGGCATAAGCCTTCGGGCAGATTTAAAAGCCATCAGTACCGCAGCAAACTCACACCGCTGGAATTTAAGCGGGGAATTCTACAGCACTTTTGCGGCGAGCATTAACGTATTTTAGAAATTGATTGGAAGGTTTATATCAGCAGAAGGAAAGCAAAAACATTTGTTAATAATTCAGCAGTATGGGAATGCTCCTAAATTGCCCATTAAAGTCATATGGGAATTCTCGTATTTTGATTATCAGAAACGGCAACGCAAATTACCGGAATGTTTTAACGCGATTCAGCAACGGTGAAAAAGACGGGCAGTCAGGTGAATACCCGTCCGGGGTTTATTTGCGGCTCAGGCGACCACGGCGGAACAAATTACGGCGGATACGGGTCAGCCCGGCTTTCGGCTTCTTCGGCTCATCCAGGCAGGCCAGAACCAGCTCCAGTACACGTTCAGCCACATCGCGGTGACGCTGCGCCACGGCCAGAACAGGGCATTCGAGGAAATCGAGCAGCTCGTTATCGCCGAATGTGGCAATAGCGAGATTGACCGGTAAACGCCCTTCCATTTTCAGCGTAACGTCCATCACACCCTGCAACAGCTGGAATGACGTCGTAAATAACGCCTGCGGCATCGGGTGCGTTTTTAGCCATTCGGCAAACACTATGGCCGCTGATTCACGATCATAAGCATTGGCATAAAGGTATTCCGGCTGGCGTGGATCTTCAGCCCATGCCTGGCGGAATCCCTGCTCGCGCAGAAAACTCACGGAAAGCTCAGGCAACGCGCCGAGATACAATACCGATTCAGCAGGAAAGGTGCGCAACTCCTGCGCCAGCATCAGTGCGTCATCCTGATCGGCACCCACAACACTGATGAAGTGTTCGGGATCCAGAGCGCGATCAAGCGCAATGATCGGGAAATCATCGTTGGCCCAGCGCTGATAGAAAGGATGTTCCGGCGGCAATGACGTGGAAATAATGATCGCATCTACCTGACGTTGCAGCAGATGTTCGATGCAGCGCATTTCGTTGTCAGGCTGATCTTCTGAACAGGCGATTAGCAGTTGATAACCCCGCTGACGGGCCTGACGCTCGAGGAAGTTGGCGATTTTGGTGTAACTGGTATTTTCCAGATCGGGGATCACCAGGCCAATAGAACGGGTGCGACCGGCGCGTAAACCCGCTGCCACCGCATTCGGGTGATAGTTATGTTCCTTCACGACAGCCATAACTTTTTCGACTGTCTTATCGCTGACACGATACTGTTTCGCTTTGCCATTAATCACATAACTGGCCGTTGTACGCGAAACGCCCGCTAACCTCGCGATCTCATCCAGCTTCACTGAGAAACCCCTTAATAAAGATAATGCTTTATCTAACCGCAGAAGCCTCCGGCGGGCAAGGTGTTTTACCGAATCGCTTCACCTGTCTCGCAAAAAATAAAGCCCAACTCAAGAGCCGGGCTTTTAAATATCAGATAAGTTTCACATCTTGCTGATTATTTACGCTTTAGCGCATGATTTTGTCGCCACGGGAGACACCCACTACGCCGGAGCGCGCAACTTCGACGATTTCAGCCACATCACGGATACTGGCTAAAAACGCGTCCAGTTTGTCACTGGTACCCGCCAGCTGAACGGTGTAAAGCGTTGCTGTGACATCCACAATCTGACCGCGGAAAATCTCGGTAGAGCGTTTAACTTCTTCCCGGCCATAACCGGAAGCCTGCACCTTCACCAGCATGATTTCACGCTCAACGTGAGCGCCCTGCACCAGTTCCGTGACTCGTAATACGTCTACCAGCTTATGCAGCTGTTTTTCGATTTGCTCGAGTACCTTGGCATCACCCACGGTCTGAATCGTCATGCGCGACAAGGTAGGATCATCCGTCGGTGCAACGGTCAGGCTTTCAATGTTATAGCCACGCTGAGAGAACAGGCCAACCACGCGGGACAACGCGCCCGATTCGTTTTCCAGTAATACTGATAAAATCCGGCGCATGATCAGGTCCTCTCCGTTTTGCTTAACCACATTTCGTCCATCGCACCGCCACGGATGTGCATAGGGTAAACGTGTTCTGTTTCATCCACGCTGATATCAACAAATACCAGACGATTTTTCTGTTCCAGCGCCAGCGCCAGCTTGCTTTCCAGCTCATCCGGCGTGCGGATAGCAATACCCACATGCCCGTAAGCTTCCGCCAGTTTCACGAAATCAGGCAGCGATTGCATGTAAGACTGAGAATGACGGCCGGAGTAAATCATGTCCTGCCACTGCTTCACCATGCCCAGATAGCCATTGTTCAGGTTCACGACGATCACTGGCAAATCGTATTGCAGCGCGGTCGACAGCTCCTGAATGTTCATCTGGATACTGCCGTCACCGGTCACACAAATTACCGTCTCATCCGGCAGGCCAAGTTTCACACCCAGCGCAGCAGGCAGGCCAAAGCCCATCGTGCCGAGGCCACCGGAGTTGATCCAGCGACGCGGTTTATCGAACTTATAATACAGTGCAGCAAACATCTGATGCTGCCCGACGTCCGACGTGACGTAGGCATCGCCTTTGGTCAGACGGTGCAGCGTTTCGATAACCGCCTGTGGCTTGATGGTACCGGTATTTTTGTCGTAGCTCAGGCACTCACGCCCGCGCCAGTTCTCAATATTTTGCCACCAGTCGCGCAGCGCATCGAATTCCTGCTTTTCGTCGCTTTGTGCCAGCAATTCCAGCATCTGAATCAGCGTCTGCTTCGCATCACCCACAATCGGAATATCCGCATTCACGGTTTTGGAAATGGACGTCGGGTCGATATCAATGTGCATAACCGTCGCATTCGGGCAGTACTTCGCCAGATTATTGGTGGTACGGTCGTCGAAACGCACACCCACACCGAAGATTAAATCCGCGTTGTGCATCGCCATATTGGCTTCGTAAGTACCGTGCATGCCGAGCATACCGAGGCTCTGGCGATGGGTTCCGGGAAATGCGCCCAACCCCATCAGGGAACTGGTGACGGGCAGATTCAGTTTCTCTGCCAGTTGCAACAGTTCAGCATCACACTCAGAATTAATCGCACCGCCACCGACGTACAGCACCGGTTTCTTCGCCGCCAGTAAAGTCTGGACTGCGCGCTTGATTTGCCCGCGATGGCCTTGCACCGTCGGGTTATAGGAGCGCATCGCAACCTGATCAGGATAGGCGTAAGGCAGTTTAATCTGCGGGTTCACCACATCTTTTGGCAGGTCGACAACCACCGGGCCAGGACGGCCGGTAGAGGCAAGATAAAACGCTTTTTTCAGCACAGTCGGAATATCTTCCGCACGTTTTACCAGAAAACTGTGTTTCACCACCGGGCGTGAAATCCCTACCATGTCGCATTCCTGGAATGCGTCATAACCGATGAGTGAACTGTGTACCTGGCCGGATAGCACCACTAGCGGAATGGAATCCATATAAGCCGTGGCAATGCCGGTGATCGCATTGGTTGCGCCGGGACCGGAAGTCACCAGCACGACGCCCACGTCACCCGTGGCACGCGCATAACCGTCAGCCATATGAACAGCACCCTGTTCATGTCTCACCAGCACATGATCTATCCCACCGACCGTATGCAGGGCATCATAGATATCCAACACCGCACCGCCGGGATAACCGAATACGTGCTTAACGCCCTGGTCGATTAACGACCGGACGACCATCTCGGCTCCTGACAACATCTCCATGGTTTTGCCTCCAGGCTTTTTGCTTCTTTTATAGGATGACTTGTGTTTCAGCTAGCTGTTCTATCAGCAGCAATTTAAAGATAAATTGCTGAATTTTAGGACTCTCTATCGGGCTCACAAAACCCTGCTGTTCTTATTGGCGTTCAAGAATCTAACTCAGTACCTTAGCGTCAGAACCGGAGTCAGGCAAACGCCAAAAATTCTGCACAGGCATGATTTTATCGCCTCGCACTGCCTTCATTCTCCCGCTCGGGACAAAACACTGCCTGTGAGCACTAATCAGTCAGAAATATCAGGAAGGCTGGAAAAATTACAGTATTAAATTATGTCCATAGCGGACCTGAAACTAAAACGAGGGAAGAAAACCGGCGAAGTGACATACGCCGGTGATTAAGAAAGGAAAGTGATGAAACGGGCAGATGAAGCATTACTCCTGATAAAGCTGATCGATTTCCTTCTGATAACGGCTGAAAATATTTTTGCGGCGCAGTTTAAGGGTCGGGGTCAGTTCACCCGCTTCCATCGTGAAAGGTTTGGTCAGCAACACAAACTTTTTCACCTGCTCAAAACCGGCAAGATCATGCTGAATCTCGCGTAGCTGGTGGGCAAACAGCGAGAGGATCTGCTCGTTTTTCACCAGTCCGGCGCGATTGAAATAATCAATACGGTGCGCCTGGGCATACACGTTCAGCACATCAAAATCAGGCACGATCAGCGCAGAAACAAAGTGCCTTTCATCGGCGATGACTGCCGCCTGCTCGATATAACGATCCTGCACCAGCGTGCCTTCGATACGCTGCGGAGCGATGTATTTTCCGCCCGACGTTTTCATCAGATCTTTGAGTCGTTCGGTAATAAACACATTCCCTTGTGCATCCATTTTCCCGGCATCACCGGTTTTAAACCAGCCGTCGGCAGTGAAACTGGCCGCCGTCTCTTCCGGTTTATTGAAGTAACCCCGCAGGAGTGTTGGGCCGCGAACCTGAATCTCATTCTCCTCGCCGATCCGCACTTCAATCTCTGGTAACGCCGTTCCGACAGAACCAAAGCGGAAATCATTTTCTTCCCAGCAGGTCACCGTCGCGCACGTTTCCGTCAGGCCGTAGCCGTATTTGATTTTCAGACCGAGTGATTCGAAAAACAGAATGACATTGTCGTCCAGACTTGCACCGGCGGCAGGCAGAAAACGCAGATTGCCACCCAGCAAATCACGCAGCTTTTTTAGCACCAGTTTATCGGCGAGAAAATGCGCAGGCGCCAGCCAGAACGGATAACGTTCGCCACGGCGCTCGATCAAAAACTTCTCTTTGCCCTGCCCGACGGCCCAGTGGAAAAGCCGCTTTTTGAGGGTTCCCGCGCGAGAGACTTTGTCGTGGATCGCGCTGAACACTTTTTCATAGAAGCGCGGTACCGCACACATTACTGTCGGTTTAATGACCTGCAAAGCATCACGCACCAGATCAGTTTCGCGCAGGAAGACGTTTTGCGCACCGCAATGCATCACGAAGAAACTCCATGCGCGTTCAAAAACGTGCGCCAGCGGCAGAAAACAAAGGGAAACATCATGCTCCGAAATGCTCAGACGCCTTTCATGCTGCATCAGTTGCGTCGCCATGCTGCGGTAATCCAGCATCACGCCTTTTGCTTCTCCGGTGGTGCCCGAGGTATAGATGAGCGTGAACAGATCACTCAGGTCACGGGCATTCACCCGCACTTCACGCTCAGCAGCTAAAGCAGCATCCCGGGGAACAACGCCTGAAACATGCCGGGCAATGGGTACGCCACGTAAATCGACATCATTGTCCAGCACCAGTATGTGTTTCAGCTGCGGGCAGAGATCACGCACAGCCACCGCCGCGTCATATTGTTTCTGACCGACGACAAACAAAATACGGACATCCGCATCATTGAGTACATATGCAGACTGCGCGGGTGTATTGGTGGCATAAACCGGCACGGTGACAGCACGCAATTGCAGGATCGCAAGATCTGCTGTCGCCCAGGCCATCGAATTATTCCCGCAAATGGCGATCCGTTCCTGAACGCCCACTTGCTCCTGCAATAACACGTCGGATAAGGCATCCACTTTCTCGCCCAGCTCACGCCAGGTCAGGGCAGATTCTGCCGCTGGCGACCACTCGCGAAATGCAGTCTGTTCAGCGCGGGCAACGACTTGCTGACGAAAACGGGAAATCAGATGGTAATCATTTAAGGTTGGATTCATTGAGCGTTTATACCGGCGTCCAGCGTAGTCAGTAAAAGGAGGGAGCTGACTGCATTGCTCTGTTACAAAGATTTAACGCAGTCTACCGACAAAGATTGCAAGGCGAAATGAAATTGTAGGAGCTGCAGCAGGGTTTTGGAAATATCACGCGGAATTTCTAAGACAAAAAAAACCTGCAGGACTCTAACGAGGAGAAAAAAACCTGCAGGATAAAAAACTATCTGATAAAGAACAGGCAGCCACTTTCGCTGCAATCGCGGCTGCCAAAAAAGTCGTAATGACTGACTGATTACAGAGAAACAACACACTGGCTCAATAATGTTTTCATCCACATATTACCTTTGTCTTTGCTGGATGATTCGTGCCAGGAAAGATAACAAGTCAGCGTATTTTTCATCCACGGCAATGGAATGACGGATAAATTAAGTATTCCTGCATTTGCCTGTGCCAGCCAGCGCGGCACCAGTGCAACCATGTCGGTTTTGGAGACAATTTCCATGACACTGAACAGATCGGTTCCTTGATAGGAAATCAGCGAAACTAATTCAGAGTCGTCGTAATAAGGTGAACTGAAAGAATAGAAGCGGTCCATCATCATGACAGCATGTTTTTCTTTCAGATACTTTTCATCAGACATATGCGGGCTGATGCGGGGATGATTTTGCGCTGCAACCAGAACCAGCTCATCATTAAATAAGGCATGATTGCAAAAATCAGCACGCTCAAATTTACGATAACTGATCACAAATTCTATATTCTGGTAACGCAGCTGATGTTCAATATCATCGTTAACAATCGTTTGCAGTTTAACACTGACACCCGGCGATAATTCTTCGGCGGCATTCAGCACCAGGCTGGTGAAGCGTTTATCGAGCGGGCTGCAAATAGCGACATTAAACTGGCGTGTGCTGAGATAAGGGTCAAAACCTGCCCCCGGCAGTTCGTTCATCACCAGTTGCAAAGCCTGTCTGATCGGGCCAAACAGTTGACGTGCGCGCATCGTCGGTTGGATCCCGCGCCCGAAACGCACAAACAAGTCATCATTAAACATCACTTTCAAACGGGCAACGGCATTACTGACCGCTGGCTGGGACATCCCCAACATATTGGCTGCACGTGTAATATTTTGTAATTGCATGACGGCATCAAAAACCGTTAATAAATTTAAATCAACATTGCGAAGGTGCGTTTCTGCCTCAGCGGTTTTAGGTTGTATTTCTGTATCGGCGTCAGACATGATATCCCTCATAATAGACATTCGAATCCAAATAAAATGATTATCTTCAATAATCTATTTCGTAAAGCGCAGCATTGAGATGGTATTGGGGAACATAAATATTGGCAGAGAAAACGCAGCAAATTCTCATCAATTCATTTTCAGAAAAATATGAATTTTTGTTTCCAATAATCAGAAACAGAAATACAAATTTTATTTCCCACAAAGAAACTGATGATATCA
Source organism: Rahnella sp. WP5 (assembly GCF_000745615.1). NCBI lineage: Bacteria > Pseudomonadati > Pseudomonadota > Gammaproteobacteria > Enterobacterales > Yersiniaceae > Rahnella > Rahnella sp. WP5. The sequence goes on from NZ_JQJR01000006.1 coordinate 234,872, forward strand.
AACAGCAAAATATTTCCGTAAACAACATTCTAAAAATGAATAATAAGTTAAGCCATACTAAATCATTTTTAATTCACTGTATTAAATAGAGTATTTATCCAGGTGCCCCCGGGCGGGTGCATTTTTTTTGTTCTTATTTTTCCGCCCCCCCTTTAAAACCTTCATCCCGAGCACCTCCGCGACGCCAGTGTTTTATGCTAAATGAGATTCAATATCATTTTGGCGATTTTCTGGAATTTCCACACAGTGAAGGTTGACATACCGCACACATTCCCGTATCACTTTAGTCACTGTTTGAACGATATCCGTTCTGACCACCCGATGATGAGAAGCTGAAACACATGTTCATGATGACCCGTCTCCTAGGCCTACTACTCAACGCAGAATATTTGCGCGGTAAGCCAGTGGGCGAAAATCAGAACTGATTCAACTTCCACAGACAATAAACCCGCGCCGATGCGCGGGTTTTTTTTTATCTCCCGCAGGGCGCGAAAGTAAAAGCAGACAAGGAATAACCCATGAGCGAGCAAGTCATTATTTTCGATACCACGCTGCGTGACGGTGAACAGGCGTTACAAGCCAGCCTGAGTGTTAAAGAGAAGATTCAAATTGCAATGGCGCTGGAAAGAATGGGCGTTGACGTGATGGAAGTCGGCTTCCCGGTCTCCTCTCCCGGCGATTTCGAGTCGGTACAAACTATCGCGCGCCAGATAAAAAACAGCCGTGTTTGCGGTCTGGCCCGCTGTGTGGACGGTGATATCGACGCCGCTGCCGAAGCATTACGCGTCGCAGAAGCTTTCCGTATCCACGTCTTCCTGGCCACTTCTACCCTGCACATTGAATCCAAACTGAAGCGCTCGTTTGATCAGGTATTGGAGATGGCCACGCATTCCGTGAAACGCGCCCGTAATTACACTGACGACGTCGAATTCTCCTGCGAAGATGCCGGCCGTACCCCACTGGATAATCTGTGCCGCGTGGTCGAAGCTGCAATCAAAGCCGGGGCGACCACCATCAACATTCCTGACACCGTGGGTTACACGACGCCGGTTCAGTTCGGTGGCATCATCACCAATTTGTATGAGCGTGTTCCAAACATTGATAAAGCGATTATTTCCGTTCACTGCCACGATGATCTGGGCATGGCTGTCGGTAACTCCATCGCCGCGATACAGGCCGGTGCGCGCCAGGTTGAAGGCACATTGAACGGTATCGGTGAACGCGCCGGTAACACTGCGCTGGAAGAAGTGATCATGGCGATCCGCACCCGCAGCGACTACATGAACGTTCACACCAACATTAATCACAAAGAAATCTACCGCACCAGCCAGATTGTCAGCCAGATAACCAACATGCCGATCCCGGGCAACAAAGCCATTGTCGGCTCTAACGCCTTCGCACACTCCTCCGGGATCCATCAGGACGGCGTGCTGAAAAACCGTGAAAACTACGAAATCATGACCCCGGAATCCATCGGTCTGAATCAGGTTCAGTTGAACCTGACTTCCCGTTCCGGTCGTGCTGCCGTTAAGCATCGCATGGAAGAAATGGGCTACAAAGAAGCTGATTACAATCTGGATCATCTGTATGCCGCGTTCCTGAAGCTGGCCGACAAAAAAGGTCAGGTTTTCGACTACGATTTAGAAGCACTGGTCTTCATTAACAAGCAGCAGGAAGAACCTGAATTCTATCGTCTGGATAACTTCAGCGTGCAGTCCGGCTCAAAAATTACCGCCACTGCGTCAGTCAATCTGGCCTGTGGCGAAGAAATCATTACCGAAGCCGCTACCGGCAACGGTCCGGTAGATGCCGTTTATCAGGCTATCAACCGCATCACCGGTTATCAGATTGAACTGGTGAAATACCAGCTGAGCGCCAAAGGTCAGGGCCGCGATGCTCTGGGTCAGGTTGACGTGGTCGTCTCCTTCAATGGCCGCCGCTTCCACGGTGTCGGGCTGGCGACAGACATTGTCGAATCCTCCGCAAAAGCGATGGTACACGTACTGAATAACATCTGGCGCAGCAAACAAGTTGAGATCGAAAAACAACGTTTGCAGCAGACAGGTCAGCAACACAACAACATTCAAAATAATCAGGAAACGGTGTGAACATGAGCAAGACCCATCATATTGCCGTCTTACCCGGAGACGGAATTGGCCCGGAAGTCATGGCCCAGGCATACAAAGTTCTGGACGCAGTACGTCAGCGTTTTGGCCTGAAGATCACCACCAGCGAATACGATGTGGGTGGCGCAGCCATCGACAAACATGGCAGCCCGTTGCCGCCAGCGACCGTTGCCGGTTGCGAACAAGCCGATGCGATTCTGTTCGGCTCCGTGGGTGGCCCGAAATGGGAACATCTGCCCCCAAACGATCAGCCTGAGCGTGGCGCATTATTGCCACTGCGCAAACATTTCAAGTTGTTTAGTAATCTGCGCCCTGCGCGCCTGTATCAGGGGCTGGAAGAGTTTTGTCCGCTGCGTGCCGATATCGCCGCAAAAGGCTTCGACATTCTGTGTGTTCGTGAACTGACGGGCGGTATTTACTTCGGTCAGCCTAAAGGTCGCGAAGGTCAGGGCATGCACGAGAAAGCATTTGATACCGAAGTGTATTACCGTTTTGAGATTGAACGCATCGCCCGCATCGCCTTTGAATCAGCGCGCAAACGCCGCAGCAAAGTGACCTCCATCGATAAAGCGAACGTGTTGCAGACTTCCATTATGTGGCGTGAAGTGGTTAACGAAATCGCTAAAGATTACCCGGATGTCAGCCTGAGCCACATGTACATCGATAACGCGACCATGCAGCTGATTAAAGATCCGTCGCAGTTTGACGTGTTGCTGTGTTCAAACTTATTCGGCGACATCCTGTCGGACGAATGCGCGATGATCACCGGTTCGATGGGGATGTTGCCTTCTGCCAGCATGAACGAGCAGGCGTTTGGTCTGTTCGAGCCTGCGGGGGGGTCAGCCCCGGATATCGCCGGTAAAAACATTGCCAACCCGATTGCACAAATTTTGTCCGCCGCACTGTTACTGCGTTACAGTCTGGGTGCTGATGATGCAGCCAATGCTATCGAGCAGGCGGTTAATAAAGCACTGGAAGCAGGCCACCGCACCGGCGATTTAGCTAACGGTCAGCAGGCGCTGGGTACCAATGAAATGGGCGATATCATTGCCCGCTTTGTGAAAGAAGGGGCATAACATGGCCAAAACTCTGTATCAGAAATTGTTTGATGCGCATGTAGTTTACGAAGCGCAAAACGAAACGCCATTGTTATACATTGACCGCCATCTGGTTCACGAAGTGACCTCTCCGCAGGCGTTTGACGGCTTGCGTGCGATGGGCCGCCAGGTTCGCCAGCCAGGTAAAACCTTTGCGACCATGGACCACAACGTGTCCACGCAAACTAAAGACATCAATGCGAGCGGCGAAATGGCGCGCATCCAGATGCAGGAATTAATCAAGAACTGTGCTGAATTCGGCGTGCAGTTGTATGACCTGAATCACCCGTATCAGGGCATCGTTCACGTTATCGGCCCTGAACAGGGCATGACGTTGCCGGGTATGACGATTGTCTGCGGTGATTCCCATACCGCCACGCACGGCGCATTTGGCTCACTGGCATTCGGTATCGGGACTTCGGAAGTTGAACACGTTCTGGCGACACAAACCCTGAAACAGGCTCGCGCTAAAACCATGAAAATTGAAGTGACCGGCGAAGCTCCTGTCGGTATCACAGCGAAAGATATCGTTCTGGCGATTATCGGGAAAACCGGCAGCGCAGGCGGCACCGGTCACGTTGTGGAATTCTGCGGTAAAGCGATTGAAGCGTTAAGCATGGAAGGTCGTATGACCCTGTGCAACATGGCGATCGAAATGGGGGCGAAAGCCGGTCTGGTTGCACCGGATGAAACTACGTTTGCTTATCTGAAGGGCCGTCAGTTTGCGCCGAAAGATCAGAACTGGGACGCGGCGGTCGAATACTGGAAAACCCTGAAAACCGAAGATGGGGCGAAGTTCGACAGCGTTGTTACGCTGGATGCGTCTGAAATCGCACCACAGGTCACCTGGGGTACTAACCCGGGTCAGGTGATGGCCGTGAATCAGACCATCCCGGACCCGGCATCCTTTGCCGATCCGGTAGAACGTGCCTCAGCGGAAAAAGCACTGGCGTATATGGATTTGCAGCCGGGCATTAAACTGACCGACGTGGCGATTGATAAAGTGTTCATCGGCTCCTGCACCAATTCCCGTATCGAAGATTTACGCGCTGCGGCAGCGGTGGCCAAAGGCCGTAAAGTGGCGAACGGCGTACAGGCCATTGTGGTACCGGGATCCGGCCCGGTAAAAGCGCAGGCGGAAGAAGAAGGGCTGGATAAGATCTTCATCGAAGCGGGCTTTGAATGGCGTCTGCCAGGCTGCTCTATGTGTCTGGCGATGAACAATGACCGTCTGGAACCGGGCGAACGTTGCGCGTCTACCAGCAACCGTAACTTCGAAGGCCGTCAGGGTCGTGGCGGTCGCACGCATCTGGTCAGCCCGGCAATGGCGGCGGCGGCGGCGGTCACCGGCCGTTTCGCTGATATCCGTGAACTGAACTGAGGAAAACACCATGGCTAAATTTACCCAACACATCGGTCTGGTGGTTCCGCTGGATGCAGCTAACGTCGATACCGATGCCATCATTCCTAAACAGTTTTTACAGAAAGTCACCCGTACCGGTTTCGGCCAGCATCTGTTTAATGACTGGCGTTTTCTGGACGATGCCGGTCAGGTGCCAAATCCTGATTTCGTGCTGAACAAACCGCGCTACAAAGGCGCGAGCATTTTGCTGGCACGCGAAAACTTTGGCTGCGGTTCTTCCCGCGAACATGCGCCATGGGCACTGACCGATTACGGTTTCCATGCGGTGATCGCGCCAAGCTTTGCCGATATCTTTTACGGTAACTCATTCAACAACCAGTTGCTGCCAATCACGCTGAGCGACGCCGAAGTGGATGAACTGTTTGAGCTGGTGAAAGCTAACGAAGGCATTCAGTTCGAAGTGGATCTGGAAGCGCAGACTGTTAAAGCGGGCGATAAAAGCTATCCGTTTGTCATCGACAGCTTCCGTCGTCACTGCATGATCAACGGTCTGGACAGCATCGGTCTGACCCTGCAACACGAAGAAAATATCTCCGGCTACGAGAAGAATCAGCCTGCGTTTATGCAGTGATTATTATCTGTAAACGATGAAGAAGGCGGGCCCAGCCCCGCTTTCTTCATCAGCCTTCAGACATCCCCGAAAGCCTCTGCAAAGTTACTCCTGCATAGTCATCCGGTCTTCAGTTTCTTTGTCACGATTATTTCACTTACAGCGATGGGATCCTGGTACTTGCCTGATAAAAAATCGACTTAACCATAATTTTTTTCGATGGAAATGACATTAATCATATTCAAAACACTTCTACTATTTTTACTCAACAACGGCGAATGCACAAAAATCGGCCACCATTTAATTAGCTTTTCTTAGAAACTATAAATTCCATTAATGGAACAGCCTCTCTGTATACTTGTTTAATATATTTAGTAATATCTAACATAGGATAAGAAGAGGATGTTTTAAATAATCCTAAATTGGGATCGAGAAAAAAACATTCCGAAGCACTGTAGCGAAACGCCGCAACGGCATGATAGCCAACCTCACCCGGCACCTCAGAAAACCGGAAAGCAATGATCGCTCCGGTGAGAGGGTGAGCCTGACCAAAACTGTTTACCCCGTTAAATAACATGAAATCATTACGTGTTATCAGACGATACTGTAAACCGGGAACGCCAGTTATTCTTTCCTTTTCTGCCTGACGGAAATTTTTATAATTAACAAAGACCTGATGGCGTCCTGCCTGACGTGTCGGATCCTGCTGGCTCTCCTTGCAGCTCCTCAGATAGCTCTCGTGCCGCCGGTATGAACGTTCAAGCAATAGCCTCAGCTTCTCAGTATCAGAGGGGATTAAGGCTTTCTTGTCAGGTGTCAGTGGCGTGGAGAACCAACCGGAAAGCCAGCCGGAAAACCAGCCCCCCCTTTGTTGTACCGGCCTTTCTTTTAATATATCGCCCAGCCACGTCAGGCATAACCCAATACAGCAGCCCTCAGATTTTTTCTCATCAATAAATGAATTATATGTTTTCCTGATAAGTACAACTGGAATCATATTTAACACCCTGCATTAGAATTTTAAGAAAGACGCTATTATAGAAAATACTTTTCATTAGCCATACAGGTAAAGAGGATGCGAAGCACTTAAAATATTAATCTTTGCAGGATAAAAACAGATACTTCAAAATCATTAAGACGTTGCCGGAACAAGCAAAAAACGGAATATATTATTCAGTTGAATAGGTTAAAGAGCGAATAAATCGCTCATTAACCTTACGTCATTTAAACATCTTTGACTTTATACATCAGCCCGAGCGCCACCACCGCCAGCACAGTTGCCGCCCAGTAGACCGGATAATGGCCGAAGTTTTCCACGATAAAGCCCTGCAGCAACCCCGCGCAAATCACACCGGTGGAAATGCTGTTGGTGAATAGCGTAGTCGCTGAACCTGCCCTTCCCGGCATCAGATCCTGAAAATACAGCATGCCGATCCCCGCCACGATGCCGATGAAAATCGCATTGAACAGTTGCAGGATCATCAGCGCCGCCTTGAACTGAAACGCCACCAGTCCGGCATAGAAAATCACACCACTCGCCACGGCGTACAGCATCAGCTTGCGTTTGCCGGTACGTTTCACCAGATATCCGGCCAGCAGCATGGCAGGGATTTCCAGCCCGGCCGCCGTCCCCATCAGCAAGCCTGCCAGCCCTTCCGGCAGGCCCAAATCGCTGGTGATGTACAGCGGCATATCAATGACATACATGATATTGCAGGTCCACATCAGCAAAGAAGAAAAGAACAGCAGACGAACATCTTTGTTACGCCAGGCGCTGGCATGCACTACTTTTTCGTCCACTGGCAGTTCAAGGCGTGGTACTGAGGGCAGGAAAAACAGGATCATCAGTATGCTGCCGACAAACACCGCTGCCGCACTCAGGTACATTGGCGTAAAGCCGTAGTTCAACGCCACCATGAACGACAGCGGCGGGCCAAGCACCCAGGCCAGCGAGAGCATCGCACGCATCATCGAGCTGAACATCACCACTTCACTGGCGGAGCGATCCGCATGTTCCCGCGCCAGTGCAAAGAGCTGGGGCATCGACGCGTTACCTATCGCTGCCAGCAACACACCGACAGTGATCAGCACCAGATAATCGCGGCTGAAGGCAAAGACCAGACTGTTGCCGATCGCCATCAGGCAGCAGAACATCAGTAATTTCCGCCGGTCGCCTTTGTTATCCGAGCGGTTAGCCAGCAGGAAGCTGATGGCAATCCCGGCGATAGCGTTAACGGTATAAAAGAAGCCGACCCACAATGGCCGGACTTTCACTTCATTGGTCAGAAACAGACTCAGCGTCGGCGCCTGTAATGCACCCGCCACGCCGCACAGCAAGGAGACCACCAGAAAGGTGACATAAATACGATTAAAACGAGGTTTTGACATGACGTCGTCCCTGAGAAATGAATGCAGATAAAGCAAGACAGACAGTGTAGCGAAGTTTCAGTCGGTTCAGGAAAATGAGCATAAAAAAACCAGTGAGTTTCCTCACTGGCTGGTGACAATACACCATTACTCAGAAAATCGAATTTAGTCAGACCTGAAGTCACAGTCGCCGGCGGTATTGTTCGTCGTCCATCGTTTCCATATCCCACTGCGTGAGACGGGACAGAATATCCAGACGGTACTGCACCGGTACCCATGACAGCCAGTCTGCATGATTTTTAGAGGCGTTCTTTTTGATGGCTTCAAAATAACGCTGATAGAAACGGGCGTTCAGACTGCGTTTCATGATGATCTCCGGTTGTTCACAACAGGCTTTCGTTGAGAAACAGTATCGGCGTAATATGAGGAAAGATAAATTGATGAAGATCGGCCACGGAGTTCCTCTTTTATGTCCTCATCCCGTTTGCAACAACAGTTCATCCGCTTATGGCAAAGCTGTCACGGTGAAGAAACTGAAACGACATTACAGGCACTGTCAGAAGTCCTGAACTGTTCACGCAGACACATGCGCTCGTTGCTCAGCACCATGCAGGGACAGGGCTGGCTGACGTGGGATGCAGAGGCCGGACGCGGCAAACGATCCACGCTGAAATTTCTTTATACCGGGCTGGCACTCCAGCAACAGCGAGCTGAAGAGCTGCTGGAACAGGACAGCATTGATCAGCTGGTACAACTGGTCGGCGACAAAACCCTGGTGCGTCAGATGCTGCTGTCCCAGCTCGGGCGCAGCTTCCGTCAGGGCAAACATATTCTGCGCGTACTGTATTATCGCCCGCTGATGAATCTGCTGCCCGGCACCATGTTGCGCCGTTCAGAAACCCACATTGCCAGACAAATCTTTAGCGGCCTGACACGCATAAATGAGGAAAATGGGGAAGCAAAAGGCGATTTAGCCCATCACTGGCAGGAAGTTTCGCCGCTGCACTGGCGGTTTTATCTGCGCCCCGCCATTCATTTTCATCATGGTCGCGAACTCGAGATGGCAGATATTATCGCCACGTTTATTCGCCTGAAATCACATCCGCTGTTCAGCAACCTGAAATCAGTCACGACGCCCACGGCAAATGTCATAGATATCCACCTGAATGAACCCGACCGCTGGCTGCCGTGGTTGTTTGGCAATATCCACGCGATGATCCTGCCGCAGGAATGGCAGTCACTGCCTGATTTTGCCCGCCATCCGGTCGGCACCGGCCCTTACGCCGTGGTGCGTAATCTGAAAACACAGCTGCGCATCCGCGCCTTTGACGATTATTTTGGCTTCCGGGCACTGATCGACGAGGTGAATATCTGGGTATTACCGGAACTGAGTGAAGAGCTGGTGCATTCCGGCGTACAGCTTCAGGCTGATGAATCAGGCAAAAGCGAGCTGGAAAGTCGCCTTGAAGAAGGCTGCTATTTCCTGTTATTTGACCAACGTTCGCCGGTCGGACAATCTGAAGAAACACGCCAGTGGTTGTGCGATTTACTCAATCCCATCGCCTTACTGAATAATGCCGAACCGATTTACCAGCGCTACTGGTCTCCGGCGTATGGCCTGCTGCCGCGATGGCATCACAAAGCGCCCCGGCCACGTCCGCCCAAACCGCAAAACCTGACGCAGGTAACGCTGACATTTTACGGCGAGCATTCCGAACATCAGGCGATCTGCAACGCCCTGCGCCCGTTGCTGGCGGAAGAAGGTATCGAACTGATTATTCAGATAGTGGATTACGCAGTCTGGCACCGCGGCGATGCCAAAAGTGATCTGTGGCTCGGCAGTGCCAACTTCACCCTGCCGCTGGAGTTTTCACTGTTCGCGCATTTCTACGAATTGCCGCTGGCAAAGCATTGCTTTAGCGAAGAGATGAACGACGATGCCGCCCTGTGGCACGCCGGGAATTTATCGATGGCGAAATGGAGCCAGAAACAGACGGTCAGCCATCAGATCCATCCCCTGTTCCATCACTGGCTGGTGCTACAGGGGCAACGCAGTATGCGCGGCGTGCGTATGAACACCCTCGGCTGGTTCGACTTTAAATCCGCCTGGTTTGCACCACCGGACAGTTAATCGGACTATCGCATCGCGCCGTTAGTCTCTAGAATGACATCCGTTCTCAACGGGGTGCCAGCACTTGTGAAAGCAAGTTTAAATATGGCTGAGACCTGATACCCGTCGAACCTGATCCGGTTAATCCCGGCGGAGGGATTTGAGACTGCGCGATGCTTACTCAAAATCCTTTGCCCTTTCATTTTTTTGGAGCGCAAAGTTGAAAAAATTACTGTCCTGCCTGCTGTTACTTTCTGCACCTGCATTTGCGGCAAAACCTGTTCTGACGGTTTATACCTACGATTCTTTCTCTGCTGACTGGGGCCCCGGTCCCGCCATTAAAAAAGCCTTTGAAGCCCAATGCGGCTGCGAACTGAAATACGTGGCGCTGGAAGATGGCGTGTCTTTGCTCAACCGTCTGCGGATGGAAGGTAAAAACAGCAAAGCCGACATCGTGCTGGGGCTGGATAACAACCTGTTGCAGGCCGCTGAACAAACCGGTTTATTCGCCAAAGCACCGAAAACCAACGCCAGACTGACGGTGCCGGGCGGCTGGAATGACAGCACTTTCGTGCCTTACGATTACGGTTATTTCGCCTTCGTCTACGACAAAAATAAACTGAAGAATCCGCCAAAAAGCCTCGATGAACTGATCAACAGCGACCAGAAATGGAAAGTCATTTATGAGGATCCACGCACCAGTACACCGGGTCTGGGCCTGATGCTGTGGATGCAAAAAGTCTACGGCGATAAAGCGCCGCAAGCGTGGGAAAAACTGGCGAAGAAAACTGTCACCGTCACTAAAGGCTGGAGCGAGGCTTACGGTTTATTCCTCAAAGGCGAAAGCGACCTGGTGCTGAGCTACACCACCTCTCCGGCATATCATATTGTCGAAGAGAAGAAAGATAACTACGCCGCAGCCGATTTTACCGAAGGGCATTACATGCAGGTCGAAGTGGCGGGCCAGCTGGCAAACAGCAAGCAACCGAAACTGGCTGAACAGTTTATGAAGTTCGTCACTACGGAAGATTTCCAGAAAGTGATCCCGACCGGCAACTGGATGTATCCGGTGGTGGATACGCCGCTGCCTGACGCGTTTAAACAGCTGACGGTTCCGGCCAAATCTCTGCAATACAGCGCACAAGATGTCGCAACTCATCGTTCACAATGGATCCAGGCATGGCAGAACGCCGTCAGCCATTGATCCCCCGCTGGCTGTTGCCGGGCGTCATCGCATCACTGGCTATGTTGCTGGTGGCCGTACTGGCTTTAGGCTCTCTGTGGCGTCATGCGCCACAGATGAACGGCACCTCGCTCTGGCAGGATCCTTATCTCTGGCATGTGATCCGCTTTACTTTCTGGCAGGCGCTGCTTTCAGCGCTTTGCTCGGTGCTGCCCGCGATTTTGCTGGCACGCACCTTGTTCCGCCGCCGTTTTCCCGGCCGTCAGCTGTTACTGCGTTTATGCGCGATGACGCTGGTCTTGCCGGTTTTAGTCGCCGTGTTTGGCATCCTCAGTGTTTACGGAAGACAGGGCTGGCTGGCGCAAATTTGCGGCTGGCTGGGCATGGATTACCGTTTCTCGCCGTATGGTTTACAGGGCATTTTGCTGGCGCACGTGTTTTTCAATCTGCCGCTGGCAACCCGTCTTTTAGTGCAGGCACTGGAAAATATCGCCGTTGAGCAGCGCCAGCTCGCCGCACAACTCGGTATGAATATCTGGCAGCAATTCCGCTTTGTGGAATGGCCTGCCATTCGCCGGCAGATATTCCCCGCCGCCGCCTTAATCTTTATGCTGTGTTTCGCCAGCTTCGCCACGGTGCTTTCACTGGGTGGCGGTCCGCAGGCAACGACCATTGAACTCGCCATTTATCAGGCGCTAAGTTACGACTACGATTTAAGCCGCGCCGCCACGCTGGCCCTGATCCAGCTGTTTTGTTGCCTGGCGCTGGTGTTGCTCAGTCAGAAACTCAGTCAGGCGTTGCCGGTGGGCCAAACGCATTCTCAGCGCTGGCGTAATCCTGACGATTCCTGGCTGCGGCGCATCGCCGATGCCGTACTGATTGGCCTGGCGTTGTTGCTGATCCTGCCGCCGTTACTCGCCGTCATTACCGATGGCGTAAACCGTGCAGCGGTCGGTGTCTTGCAACAACCCGCGCTCTGGCAGGCATTATGGACATCCGTGCGTATCGCGCTCGGCAGCGGATTATTGTGTGTGCTGCTGACCATGATGCTGCTGTGGAGCAGCCGCGAACTGCGGTTACGCAAGAGAAATAGCTGGGCGCAGGCGATGGATCTGAGCGGCATGCTGATCCTCGCGATGCCGGGTATTGTGCTGGCGACCGGTTTCTTCCTGTTGCTCGGCGATACCACCGGTTTGCCACAATCGCCATGGCCGCTGGTGATCCTCACGAATGCGCTGATGGCCGTACCTTATGCATTAAAAGTGCTGGATAACCCGATGCGTGATGTGGCAGAACGCTACACGCTGCTGTGTCTTTCGCTGGATATGCATGGCTGGCAGCGGCTGCGCCGGGTTGAACTCAGCGTACTGAAACGCCCGATTGCGCAGGCACTGGCTTTCGCCTGTGTACTTTCGCTGGGGGATTTCGGTGTGATTGCCTTGTTCGGCAACGAGAATTTCCGCACCCTGCCGTTTTATCTGTATCAGCAGATTGGTTCCTACCGCAGCCAGGACGGCGCGGTGACGGCGCTGTTATTACTGCTGCTATGCTTCCTGTTATTCACCCTGATTGAGAAACTGCCGGGCCGCCATGCTGACGCTGAATAAACTGACGTATTTGTACGAACATCTGCCGATGCGCTTCGATTTACAGATCGACGCCGGTGAACGTGTGGCAATCCTCGGCCCGAGCGGCGCCGGGAAAAGTACCCTGCTGAGTCTGGTCGCCGGTTTTCTGGCGCCGGTCAGCGGGCAGATCCTGCTCAACGGCGCAGATCACAGCGTGACGCCACCGGCAAAACGTCCGGTGTCGATGTTGTTTCAGGAAAATAATCTGTTCTCGCATCTGACGGTGCGTCAGAACATGGGGCTGGGATTGCATCCGGGGCTGAAACTTACCGCGCAGCAGAAGCAGGAACTGGAAGAAATTGCCCGGCAGGTCGGGCTGACTGAATGTCTGGACCGGCTGCCATCACAACTTTCCGGTGGCCAGCGTCAGCGTGTCGCGCTCGCGCGTTGCCTGCTGCGCAGTCAGCCGGTTTTATTGCTCGACGAGCCCTTTTCAGCACTCGATCCGGCGCTGCGCAGTGAGATGCTGACGTTGCTGGATAAGGTATGTGAGCAACGCCATCTCACGCTGCTGATGGTGTCGCACAATCTGGATGATGCGGCACGGATCGCGCCGCGCACGTTGCTGATCGTCGATGGCCGGATTTTTTACGACGGGCCGACGCAGGCACTGACCGACGGCAGTGCACCGCAGGCCAGCGTGTTGGGGATAATGCCGGGGATCAGCGGGTGATCACTTGCCACAGCAAATGACCATAAACCGGCATCATCGGCTGTTCGCTCAGCATCACCAGACTCACTGCGGTTGCGACCAGACTTAGCACACAGACGATGCGCAAACGCGCTAAGGGCAACCATTTTGTCATCGCATCAGGTGAAGCTTTGCCCGAACGGAACCAGCGCCACAGCAACCAGGCACTCAGCCAGATCAGCACCACGGCGGCAAACAGCATCCATTTGAAGACCGAACTGTTGTGGCTGGCCGGAATATCAATGGCCACGCCCGCCAGAATACCCGGCAGGAAATACACCGGTGGCCAGGTGATGCAGCCAATAATATTCGGCGGTGCAAATTTGTAAGGCGGAAGGTTCAGCATACCGGCAACCATCGGCACCAGCGGGCGTGTTGGTCCGATGAAACGCCCGATAATCACCGTCGCAAAACTATGGCGATCCAGCGCATAACCGGTTTTATCCAGTAATGACTGGTAACGTTTGAGGAAGCGCCAGCGATGCAGCGGTTCCTTGAAACCGCGGCCAATGAAATACGAGGCCCAGTCGCCGAAGAAACATCCCAGCCCCGCCGCCAGCCAGGCTTCGTACAACCCCACCTGACCGCTGCCGATCAACGTCCCGAGCGTCGCCATCATGACGGTACCCGGCAGGATCAGGCCCACCAGCGCCAGCGACTCGAAGAAAGCCACCACCGCGACGATAATTAATGCCAAGCCCACCGACTGAGCGACCAGATGTTGTAGATAGGCTTCCATATCTTCCCAGAATTCAGTTGCGCCAATTGCGCAGATAAATGAGACAAGTGTGAGTTTTCTGCATTCTCATTGTAGTAAATACATCAAGCGGCTGAATTGTCAGCGCATGAACTATCACAGTCAACCGGGTAATTGTATGCGTATTTGGCAGAAACCTGAGCCATAGACAAAGACTGTATAAATAACCATACTCTGTTCTGATTCCTTATCTGTTCATCTTTACCGTTCCGAGGCGCTTATCACTTCCACCTTTGTCCGTCCCGCTTCTGCTGCCACTGACACCCCGCCGCGTCAGGGATTTGTGCTGACCCGCCACTGGCGCGACACGCCACGCGGTACCGAGGTGGAATTGTGGCTGGCGACCGACGAAGGTCCGCAGAAAGTGCGCCTGCCTTTACAGGAATCGGTGGCGTTTATTCCGGCCGAACAACGCGCGGCGGCGGAGCGCATTCTCATTGATGAAAAAAATATCAGTCTGCGTCCGTTGCCGTTGCAGGATTTCCATTCCCGCGCCGTTCTCGGCCTGTATTGCCCGCAACACCGGCAGTTAATGCGGATTGAAAAACTGCTGAAAGAAAATGGCGTCAGTGTTTTCGAAGCGGATATCCGCCCGCCGGAACGCTTCCTGATGGAACGCTATATCACCGCACCGGTGTGGTTCAGCGGTAAACCGGGGCCGGACAAGCTGCTGATGGACACCAAAATGAAACCGGCGGAGGACTACCGCCCGCCGCTGAAACTGTGTTCTCTGGATATCGAAACCAGCGGCAACGGCGAGTTGTACTGCATCGGGCTGGAAGGCTGCGGGCAGCGCCACGTGTATATGCTCGGCCCGCCGAACGGCGATCCTAATGCTCAATTTGATTTCAACATGGTTTACGTCGACAGCCGCCCGCAGTTGCTGGAAAAACTCAATGAGTGGCTGGAAATCTATGATCCCGACGCGATAATCGGCTGGAGCGTAGTGCAGTTTGACCTGCGGGTTTTACAAAAACACGCCGACCGCTACAAAATCCCGCTGAAATTCGGGCGCGGCGGCGGTGAACTGGAATGGCGTGAACACGGTTTCAAACAGGGGCACTTTTTTGCTGCCGCTGCGGGTCGTCTGATCATCGACGGTATTGAAGCACTGAAATCGGCGTTCTGGAACTTCAACTCATTCAGCCTGGAATTCGTCTCGCAAAGTTTATTAGGCGAAGGCAAAGCCAGCGACAATCCTTATCAGCGGCTGGCCGAAATCGAACAACGTTTTCGGGAAGATAAACCGGCGCTGGCACGCTATAACCTGAAAGACTGCGAACTGGTGACGCGTATTTTTGCCAAAACTGAACTGATGCCGTTTTTGCTGGAACGCGCCTCGGTCACCGGTCTGGCCGTGGATCGCAGCGGCGGTTCAGTGGCGGCCTTTACCCATCTTTATTTACCGCGCATGCACCGCGCCGGTTACGTCGCGCCCAATATGGGCGAATTGCAGGGCGAAATGAGTCCCGGCGGTTTTGTGATGGATTCGCGTCCCGGTTTGTACGATTCGGTGCTGGTGCTCGATTATAAAAGTCTGTACCCGTCGATTATCCGCACCTTCCTGATCGACCCGGTCGGACTGGTCGCCGGGCTGCAACAACCGGACGATGAACATTCGGTGCCGGGTTATCGCAACGCCCGCTTCTCGCGGGAAACACATTGCCTGCCGGAAATTGTCCGCCAGATCTGGATGGGTCGCGAAGAAGCCAAGAAGCAGAAAAACAAACCGCTCTCGCAGGCACTGAAAATCATCATGAACGCGTTTTACGGTGTGCTCGGTTCGAGCGGCTGCCGCTTCTTTGATCCGCGTCTGGCTTCTTCTATTACCCTGCGCGGGCACGACATTATGCGTCAGACCCGCGAACTGATTGAAGCCGAAGGTTATCAGGTGATTTACGGTGACACTGATTCCACCTTTGTCTGGCTGAATAAAGCCCATTCACAGGAAGACGCCGACGTTATCGGCCGCCATCTTGTGGAGCGGGTTAATGTCTGGTGGAAAGCCCATCTGCAACAGGAATACGGGCTGGAAAGCGCACTCGAGCTGGAATTCGAAACCCATTATCAGCGTTTCCTGATGCCGACCATTCGTGGCTCGGAAACCGGCAGCAAAAAGCGCTATGCCGGGCTGGTGAATGACGCCGACGGTGAGCACATCGTTTATAAAGGGCTGGAAACTGTACGCACCGACTGGACGAAGCTGGCGCAGGAATTTCAACAGGAGCTGTATCAACGCATATTCCACCGCCAGCCGTATCAGGATTACGTGCGCGAATATGTCGCACGCACGCTCAGTGGCGAGTTTGATGACAAACTGGTGTACCGCAAACGCCTGCGGCGCAAACTGAGTGATTATGAAAAAAACGTGCCGCCGCATGTTCGCGCCGCGCGGCTGGCCGATGACTATAACGCGCTGCATGGCCGGGCAAAACAGTATCAGAATGGTGGCTGGATAAGCTATGTGATGACCACTTCCGGCCCGGAGCCGCTGGAAAACCGTCAGTCACCTGTCGATTACGATCACTACATCGAGCGTCAGCTCGAGCCGGTCGCCGATGGCATTTTACCTTTCCTTCACGATGACTTTGCTACACTGATTACAGGTCAGATGGGTTTATTTTAAACAAAAGAAGGCGCAGCTCTTGTGATTCACAGGTGACGAATCGCTTACCTTCCATTACCATAGCGCCCTTTCCCATTTCTGAATCATCCTCACACAGTGAATTACTCCGCGCCTCCGGGCGGGGAAAGAAAACTATTGCCCGTGAAACCTCTCGGGCTGAACAAGCATTGCGCAGTCGCCGTATACAGAGCACACAACACAGAGAGAAATTATGCCGTTTACATTAGGTCAACGCTGGATAAGCGATACGGAAAGCGAATTAGGATTAGGAACCGTAGTCGCGCTGGATGTGCGCATGGTCACCCTGCTTTTCCCCGCCACCGGTGAAAACCGTTTGTATGCCCGAAATGATTCCCCGATCACCCGCGTGATGTTCAACCCCGGTGATACCATCAGCTGTCACGAAGGCTGGCAGTTGCAGGTCGAAGAAGTTGTTGAAGACAAAGGTCTGTTGACCTATATCGGCACCCGTCTGGACACAGAAGAAACCGGCGTTGCCATGCGCGAAGTGCTGCTCGACAGCAAACTGACCTTCAGCAAACCGCAGGATCGTCTGTTCGCCGGTCAGATTGACCGCATGGACCGTTTTGCCCTGCGTTTCCGCGCCCGTAAATATCAGCGTGAACAGTTCCGTCTGGAATTCGGCGGTCTGCGCGGTATGCGTGCCAGCCTCATCCCACATCAGTTGCACATCGCTTATGAAGTCGGTCAGCGCCATGCGCCGCGCGTTTTACTCGCCGATGAAGTGGGGCTGGGCAAAACCATCGAAGCGGGCATGATTATTCATCAGCAACTGTTGTCCGGCCGTGCCGAACGCATACTGATCGTGGTGCCAGAAACCCTGCAGCACCAGTGGCTGGTAGAAATGCTGCGCCGCTTCAATCTGCGCTTCTCTTTGTTTGACGACGATCGCTACGCTGAATCCATCCATGAAGCAACGAACCCGTTTGAAACTGAACAACTGGTGATCTGTTCCCTTGATTTCGTGCGCCGCAATAAATCCCGTCTGGAGCAGTTATCCGATGCGGCCTGGGATATGCTGGTGGTCGACGAGGCCCACCATCTGGTGTGGAGCGAAGACGCGCCGAGCCGCGAATATCAGGTTATCGAACAGCTTTCCCAGCAAATCCCGAGCGTTCTGCTGCTGACCGCTACGCCGGAACAACTGGGCCAGGAAAGCCACTTTGCGCGCCTGCGCCTGCTGGATCCGGACCGTTTCCACGATTACGAAGAATTCATCGAAGAACAGCAGCAATACCAGCCGGTGGCTGATGCCGTGACGCTGTTACTCAACAAAGAACCGCTGACGCCGGAAGCGCTGGCGCTGCTCGGTGAAAGTGTCGGCAATGCCGATACCGATGCCCTGCTGACCGCCGCCAATAAAGGCGACGAAGCCGCAGCGAAACAGCTGGTTTCCATGCTGATGGACCGTCACGGTACCAGCCGCGTACTGTTC
Organism: Rahnella sp. WP5; assembly: GCF_000745615.1. Lineage (NCBI taxonomy): Bacteria > Pseudomonadati > Pseudomonadota > Gammaproteobacteria > Enterobacterales > Yersiniaceae > Rahnella > Rahnella sp. WP5. Next base: position 252,886 of record NZ_JQJR01000006.1, read on the forward strand.
CGTAACACCCGTAATGGCGTGAAAGGTTTCCCTGAGCGTCATCTGCATGCGGTTAAACTGCCGCTGCCGACGCAGTATCAGACCGCGATAAAAGTCTCGGGCATTATGGGCGCGAAGAAAACCGCCGAAGCCCGTGCGCACGACATGCTGTATCCGGAACAGATTTATCAGGAATTTGAAGGCGAGAACGCTACCTGGTGGAACTTTGATCCGCGCGTCGAATGGCTGCTCGGTTATCTGACCGCCAACCGCGACGAAAAAGTACTGGTGATCTGCGCTAAAGCCGCCACTGCATTGCAACTGGAACAGGTTCTGCGGGAGCGTGAAGCAATCCGTGCTGCTGTGTTCCACGAAGGTTTGTCGATCATCGAACGTGACCGCGCCGCCGCTTACTTTGCTTCCCAGGAAGAAGGCGCGCAGGTTCTGCTGTGTTCTGAAATCGGCTCCGAAGGCCGTAACTTCCAGTTTGCCAGCAAGATGGTGATGTTCGACCTGCCGTTCAACCCGGATCTGCTGGAACAGCGTATCGGGCGTCTGGATCGTATCGGCCAGCAAAACAATATCGACATCATGGTGCCATACCTCGAGCAGACCGCGCAGTCGGTACTGGTTCGCTGGTTCCATGAAGGTCTGGACGCATTCGAACATACTTGTCCGACCGGCCGCACCATTTACGACAGCGCTTATGAGCAACTGATTGCGTTCCTGGCGGCACCGGCCGCGCAGGAAGGTCTGGACGAGTTCATTCTTACATGTCGCGCCGAACATGACGCGCTGAAAGAGAAGCTGGAAAATGGCCGTGACCGCCTGCTGGAGATGCATTCCAACGGTGGCGAACGTGCTCAACAACTGGCGAAGGAAATCGGCGAGCAGGATAACGACGTTAACCTGGTCAACTTTGCGCTGAACCTGTTCGATATCGTCGGCATCAATCAGGAAGATCGCAGCGATAACCTGATCGTCCTGACACCGTCTGATCACATGCTGGTGCCGGATTTCCCGGGTCTGCCGGAAGACGGTTGCACCGTGACCTTCGATCGTGAACAGGCGCTCTCGCGTGAAGATGCACAGTTTATCAGCTGGGAACATCCGATCGTGCGTAACGGTCTGGATCTGATCCTTTCCGGTGATACCGGCAGTTGTGCGGTATCGATCCTGAAAAACAAAGCGCTGCCGGTCGGTACCTTGCTGGCGGAACTGGTTTACGTGGTGGAATGTCAGGCGCCGAAGCATCTGCAACTGACCCGTTTCCTGCCACCGACACCGGTGCGTATGCTGATGGATCGTAAAGGCACCAATCTGGCAGCTCAGGTTGAATTTGAGAGTTTTAACCGTCAGTTGAATGCCATCAACCGTCACAACTCCAGTAAACTGGTGAATGCCGTGCAGCAGGATGTTCACGCCATGCTGCAACAGGCGGAAGCGGAAATTGCCGATCAGGCGCGCGCCCTGATTGAAGCAGCGAAAGTGGAAGCTGACGAGCAACTGACCAAAGAACTGGGTCGTTTGAAAGCGCTGAAAGAAGTGAACCCGAACATTCGCGATGACGAACTGGAATCGGTAGACTCTAACCGTAAGCAGGTGCTGGCGAATCTGAACGATGCCAGCTGGCGTCTGGATGCGATCCGCCTGGTGGTGGTCAGCCATCAGTAAGCCCGACGGGATGCAGCCGGTCTGCATCCCTTATTTATTTCAACCTGAATGCAGACTGAAACCGCTATGAGCGAACATCAACCGACTATCCCTGAACCGTCGAAAACCCGGCCGCTGGAGAATTACAATCCGCCGACCGATCCCTGGTTACAGGTGATTTTTCAGGATGAACACATCATGGTGGTCAATAAGCCGAGCGGGCTGCTTTCCGTGCCGGGCAAGCTGGCCGAGCATCAGGACAGCCTGATGACGCGTATTCAGCAGGAATTTCCTGAGGCTGAGTCCGTCCATCGTCTGGATATGTCCACCAGCGGCGTGATCGTGGTGGCGCTGACCAAAGACGCTGAGCGTGAACTTAAACGCCAGTTCCGCGAACGCGAAACCAAGAAAGTGTATATCGCGCGGGTCTGGGGACGGGTTGAAGAAGATTACGGCATTATCGATTTGCCGCTGATTTGCGATTATCCTAACCGGCCGAAACAGAAGGTCTGTCACGAGACCGGCAAGAAAGCGCTGACGCAGTATGAAGTGATGTCATGGGATGATGACGGCACAACGCGGGTGAAACTGCGGCCGATTACCGGACGTTCGCACCAGTTGCGCGTGCACCTTCTGGCGCTCGGGCATCCGATTCTGGGCGATAAATTCTATGCCCATCCGCAGGCGCTGGCAGCGGCCGGTCGTTTGCAACTGCACGCACAGGAATTATCGTTTTATCATCCGATAACCGATGCGCCGCTGGTATTTAACTGCGAACCGGATTTTTAACCATTCAAATAATACATATTTCTTCAATCACTATTAAGTAATATGTATTACATTAGCATCGTGTTGTTTTATCAGAATTTACCTTGCCAAAAATATAATATCGGCTTCCTCACCTATTCCCTTCCCTGTTAATTCGCCCCGCACGACTGATAACATCCCGCCCTATTTATTCAAATTTAATTATTCACCCTTCAGGGAAGACGACATGAAATGGAAACCAAAGCTGCTCAGCAGCCTGATTGCATTGGCGCTTTTTGATGCCGATGCCGGTATCATGCGTGAAGATGTTGCGGTTCAGGACTACCGCGACTTCGCAGAGAATCTGGGGAAATATGGTGCCGGTGAAGAAAACATTGAAGTTTTCAAAATGGACGGCACGTCAGCCGGAATGCTGAACTTTCCTATGCCTGATTTTGGCGCAGTCAACAGCCTGGGTTTCGCGACATTAATTTCACCTTCCTATATTGCCAGCGTTGCTCATAACGGTGGATATACTTCCGTTGATTTTGGGAATCACGCAAAATACCGAACCACCTATAAATTAATCAGCCGAAATATTCATCCAGCTTATGAAACATGGAATAAAGACTTTCATGTTCCCCGTCTGAATAAAGTCGTGACCGAAGCCGCGCCAGTACCAATGGTAGACACGCAGCAGGTGCGTAATAACCCGGAACGTTATGTTTACTATGCGCGGGTTGGCTCAGGAACGCAGTATCAGGTCGACCCGGTCACCAAGAAACCCGTCTATATCACCGGGGCTTACGATTGGAAAAGCGGCGGCACGATGGTTAATCCCACTTTTGAACCGTCACGTTTACGCTGGGTGAACTACGGGCCACCTGATGCACGTGCTCAGCCATTCAGTTCAGCGATACAAGCAGGCGACAGCGGAAGCCCGCTCTATGTTTACGATAACGTGGAAAAAGAATGGAAAATCTATGGTGTCTCACCATGGGGAGGCACAGGAAAAACAGGATATGAATACATCAGTTATACGCTGGATATGCAGCTGAATTTCCTCAAGGGCGTTATTGCTGAAAATACCGATCCTGATGTGACCGATATCGCCGCCGACGGCGACATTCACTGGACGGCTGCCAATATTACGCAGGGCGAAAACAGCTGGCAGTGGCACGGCGTCAACACGGCACTGCCTTCGCAAGCCTCCAATGATGAACTCAATGCCTCGAAAGACCTGCGCTTTGCCGGTGATGGCGGCCTGATCGTACTCGATAGCGCCGTCAATCATGGTGCCGCAAAACTGCAATTCTCGAACGATTACCGGGTGGTGTCGGCTGAAGGTGCGAACAGCACCTGGGTGGGCGGCGGGATCGAAGTCGATGCGGATAAAACCGTTGACTGGGAAGTGAACGGTTTAGCCGGAGATACTTTACATAAAATCGGCGAAGGTACGCTGTACGTCAATGCCGTGGGGAATAATGGCGGCGCGCTGAATGTCGGCGACGGGCTGGTGGTGTTAGCCCAGCAGGCCAATGAAGCCGGGGAGCAAAAAGCCTTCTCCAAAGTCACCATTGTCAGCGGTCGACCGACCGTGCAGATCGGCGGCGAAAACCAGATTGAAAGCAGCGATATTTACTTTGGTTACCGTGGCGGTAATCTGGATCTGAATGGCTATGACATGGCTTTCAGCACCATTAATCACAGTGATTCCGGTGCGACAATTATTAACAGCAATGCAGACCAGATCAGTACGCTGACGTTGAATAACTCTGATAACCAGACATTTATTGGCCATCTCGGCAGTCAGGAAACGGCGTCGAATTTGAACGTCGATTATGCGCCGGACTCCTCCGCAGGCGTCTGGGAACTGGCGGGCGGAGCCGATCTGAATCAGCTCTCCGTGCAAAATGGCATTCTGAGACTGGCGGGTCGCCCGACACCGCATGCCGGTAACGTTGTTTTCAGTGATGACTGGATTGATGAAACCTATACGATAAACAATGTGGATGTGGCCAGCCATGCCACCCTGCGGGTGAACGAACATGCCACACTGGATGCCAACGTTAAGCTCAATGAGCTGGCAAACCTGATGCTGAACAGTAAATCGCATCTGAGCGGCAAGGTGGAACTGGCTTCCGGCAGTATGATTTCTGTTGATCAGACAGACAGTAAAACCACCAGCACCGACGGCAATAATGACGTGGTGATTGACGCCACTATTTCCGGTAACGGAACCCTGAAGAAAATGGCGCCGGGCGCGCTGTACATCAACAGCGAGAATACGTTCACCGGTGCCACCAATATTTACAGCGGCGCGCTGATCCTCAACGGCTCCCTTGCGTCCACCGTCACGATGGAGAAAAACACGGTGCTGGCCGGTAACAACACCGTCGCCGATCTGATCCTGAAAGATGATGTGCAGCTTCTGCCACACTGGCCAGCCGAAAACGAAAGCGAGAGCGATACATTTGTCGCGGCCACGCAAACCGTTAACGGCACAATGGCGGCGGGCAGCAATAATCTGCTCAGCCTGCGCACGCATTTCGATCCGACTTTCACACAAACCGACAAGCTGCTGATCAACGGCGACATGGTTTCCTCTGCACCGGTGAGTGTTCAAGTCACACCGTCAGGGGCGGGTTTCTTCACTGATACGGATAATGATGGCGCAGCGGATAATCAGGAAGGCGTGTCGCTGATCCAGGTGGCCGGTAAGGCAACCAAAGACAGCTTCAGACTGGCGGGGGAATACGTGGCGCGCGGCGCTTACGCCTATAACCTGTATGCCTTCGCACCGGGCCGCAGCTCTGAAGAACAGCGTGAAGTGGCAGGCAGCGGCGATCAGTTCTGGGATTACCGTCTGCAAAACAACATGCTGACCGAAGGCGACAATACGGTACCGGTCGATAACACACCGGTTCCGCCAGAACCGACGCCGGATGATGAAGACGATGGCGAGGACGACGATACACCGGTTCCTGAACCAACGCCGGATGACGGCGGCGATAATACGCCGGTTCCTGAACCAACGCCGGATGACGGCGGCGATAATACGCCGGTCCCGCCGGCACCGACGCCAGATGACGATGATAGCGGAAAAAATACGCGTCCGGCCGTTACGCCGCAGGTGCCTTCTTATCTGTCTTTACCTTCCGCCCTGCTGAGCTACAACAGTCGCGTGAGTGAAACCTTCCGCAATCAGGTTCTGGCACAGGATGATAAGAAACAGAATCTCTTCTTCCAGTATCTCAACGGAGAAGACAACTATCATTCAGCACTCGGCTTTATGGATTATGGCTACGACTACACGCAGAAAGAAGAAGGCTGGCTATTGGGTGCCAAAGTGATGCAACTGGGTAACGACACCCACTCGCTGGCACTGAGCCTTGGCCTTTCCAGCGCTAATCTGGATGTCACGCCGGATGCCGCCGACGGCAACAGCAAAACGCAATACACCACCTGGGGACTCTCTTCACTGCTGTCGTATCAGTATGTCAGCGGTTTAACGGTGGATGTAGCTTCGGACGTCGCCATCTATGACGGCAATGTATCGACTGACCTGCGCGGCAGTGACGTGGCGGATATCAGTGCGACCTCCTTCGGTGGCTCTGTGGATGTGGGATATAAAATCCAGGCGGGTAATCATGTGCTGACGCCATTAGTTGGATTTGGCATTCAGCGCCTGCAAGTCGATGATTTTACGGATATTGATAATACGAAGGTTCATTATGACGATATCACCCGTCAGACTGCCCGCTTAGGGATGCGTTACCGCTACGACTGGGATACCGCAAATGCTGGTAAATGGGCGATTACGGCGAATACATTGTTCATTACAGATCTCAGAGACGATGCGTCAGTGGACATCGGAGTCACCTACAGCGACGTCAGCAACAGCTTCCACAGCGGTGCTGCAGGCAGTTCCGGGATGCTAGACCTGGGGATTATCAGCAATCCGATGCCGAATGTGTCACTGAATACCGGTGTACAGTATCAGCACAGGCTGGAAGATGAAGGGGTAGATTACTGGCAGGCTGTCGCAGGGGTGACGTTTAAGTTCTGACACTGACACAAATCTGTGTCCCACAAAGCAAAAGGCGCTCTGAAAAGAGCGCCTTTTTAATGATGACGTTATTTAAAGCCTTTTTCACGTTTGATCAGGTCATACGCCGCCTGAATCGCCTGTGCTTTTTCCTTCGCCATTTCCATCATTTCAGGCGGTAAACCTTTCGCCACCAGTTTGTCAGGATGATGCTCGCCCATCAGTTTGCGGTAGGCACGTTTAATGGTCGTTGCGTCGTCGGTGGCATTCACGCCCAGCACTTTGCAGGCATCTGCCAGCGTCGGGCCTTGCTGCGTCTGGTGATAACCGCCGCCATACGAGCGTCCCCCCTGCTGGTGACCGCCAAACTGCTGGCCGCCTTCCATCATGCGCAGGAACTGATCGAACTGCATCCGTGAAATCCCGAGCTCTTCAGCAATCACGTACAACACTTCGCGTTCATTGGGATGCAATGAACCGTCGGCGTACGCGGCCTGGATCTGGATTTCCAGAAAAGTCCGTATCAGGTCAAAACGACCAAAACACGCAGTGCGCAGTTCGCGCATTTTCTCACGCAAGGGATAGTCAGCTTCTTTCCCGTCGCGAAAGGCGCGTTGTGCGGCTTCGCGCTGCTCGCCGTGCAACTGCATACGTTCCATGTAAAGACTGGCGATCTGAATATCCGCCTCGGTAACTCTGCCTTTTGATTTAGTCAGATTTCCCATCACCTCAAACGTGGTGCGGAAAAAGATGGTTTGACGTGTCTGCTGATCGGCAAAATACCCTCTGCGTTTCGCTGAACGCGCGGTATCAAACATATGCCCTATCAGCAGCCCTGCTACAATTCCCCAGAAGCCTAAACCGGACCATAAGCCCAGGATAAGTCCGAGCAGTTTTCCCCAATACTGCATATACTCCTCAATTCGCCATGCCGTCGCTTAAAAATTGCTTTATCATAACCGGCATTTATCGTTGTGCCTAACGGCAGCAACGTAACAGGTGGGATTTAACACTAGCGCAACCATGATGAGTGAGATAGTCTCTGACCGTTTGCCGGCATGATGCCTCTGATGACGGAACACCATTTTACGTATGAAAAACAGACGTCTGAAAACACGCTTACCGACAATGCTGGCCGCCACAATCTGGTCAGTATTGTACAGTCACGGCGCAATGGCCGATCTCGCAGCACAATGTATGCTCGGCGTTCCGACCTATGACAAACCTTTGGTGCAGGGTGATCCTAATTCACTGCCTGTGACCATCAACGCCGATAAGGCGACCGGCAATTATCCTGACAGTGCGCTGTTTAGCGGCAACGTTAACGTTGTTCAGGGCAACAGCACACTGGATGCTGATCAGGTTCAGCTTAATCAAATCGCCAATCCCAATCAGCCGACCCCGACCCGAACCGCTACTGCGACCGGCAACGTGCGTTATAACGATAACCAAATCAAGCTGAATGGCCCGAAAGGCTTTGCGAACCTGACCACCAAAGATACTGATGTTCAGGATGGCGACTATCAGATGGTCGGCCGTCAGGGACGTGGTCAGGCTGACAAAATGAAGCAGCGTGACAACAACCGTTACACCATCATGGATAACGGTACATTTACCACCTGTCTGCCTGGCGATAACAGCTGGAGCGTCGTCGGTTCCGAAGTGATTCAGGATCGTCAGGAAGAAGTGGCTGAAATCTGGAATGCCCGCTTCCATATCGGTCCGGTGCCGGTGTTCTACAGCCCGTACATGCAGTTGCCGATTGGCAATAAGCGTCGTTCCGGTTTCCTTATCCCTAATGCTAACTACAGCAGCAATAATGGCGTTGGTGTCACCGTTCCTTACTACTGGAACATTGCGCCAAACTACGATGCCACGATTACGCCCAATTACATGAGCAACCGTGGTCTGCAACTGCAAAATGAATTCCGCTACCTGACCGTTGCCGGTGCGGGTCTGATGGAATTCGATTATCTGGGTAACGATAAGAAAATCGATCAGCAGTATGTCGAAGATGAAAACCGTACCAGCGATAAAACCAAGCGCTGGATGTATTACTGGCGTCATGCCGGTGTATACGATCAGGTTTGGCGCTTCAACGTCGACTATACCAAGGTCAGTGACCCTTATTACTTCACCGATTTCGATTCGAAATACGGTTCCAGTACTGACGGCTATTCCACGCAGAAATTCAGCGTAGGTTACGCGAACCAAAACTGGGATGTCACACTGGCCAGTAAGCAGTTCCAGGTGTTCTCAGATTTCGGGAACGCCAACGCTTACCGTGCACAGCCACAGCTGGATATTAACTATTACAAAAATGATGTGGGCCCGTTTGACCTGCATCTGTACGGTCAGGCGGTGAAATTCACCAGCGTAAACCCTGACAACCCGGAAGCAGTGCGTACACACTTCGAGCCGACTATCAGCCTGCCACTCAGTAATGGCTGGGGAAGTCTGGATAACGAAGTGAAGCTGATGACAACCCACTATCAGCAGGATATTCCGGACGCGTATTACGATAGCAATCCGAATACCAAACTGCGTTCATCCGTGAACCGTACGATGCCTGAGTTTAAAAGCGACGGCAAAATGGTGTTCGACCGCACGATGGACTGGAACAGTGACTACACCCAGACCCTCGAACCGCGCGTACAGTACCTGTATATCCCTTACCGCAATCAGAGCTCGATCAATACCTATGACTCGACGCTGTTACAGTCCGACTACACCGGCCTGTTCCGCGATAAAAGCTACAGTGGTCTGGACCGTATTGCCTCTGCAAACCAGGTGGCAAGCGGTTTAACGACCCGTATCTATGACGAAAATCTGGAAGAGCGCTTTAATGCCTCTGCCGGTCAGATTTATTACTTCCAGCCGCCACGTACCGGTGACGTTGATAGCGTCCTGGATAAAAATGATGATACGGGCAGCCTGGTGTGGGCCGGTGACAGCTACTACAAAATCAACAATTTCTGGGGTATCCGTGGCGGCGTGCAGTATGACACCCGTCTGGATGCGCTGGCTTTAGGCGATGCAGTGCTGGAGTACCGCGCAGACTCAGAAAGAATGATTCAGCTGAGTTACCGTTACGCCAGCCCGGAATATATTCAGGCAACGTTACCTAACGTTACCAACCCGGGTTATCAGGACGGTATTTCGCAGGTTGGCGGCATCGCCAGTTGGCCGATTGCTGACCGTTGGGCAATCGTGGGGGCGTATTATTACGACACCAAAGCACAGCAGCCAGCCGATCAGCTTATTGGTTTGCAATACAACACATGCTGCTGGGCTATCAATGTTGGTTATGAACGTAAGATCACCAGCTACGATACGGTTAAGTCAGAAAGTAAATATGACAATAAGATTGGTTTCAATATTGAACTTAGAGGCCTGGGTAACAATCAAACCCTCGGAACGAAAGAAATGTTGGCCAGCGGCATACTGCCTTATCAACGCGCTTTCTAAGCCCGAAACACGATTCATTTCGTGAAGACACGACGAATTCAGTGAACTTGAAACCCGCGCTTGCGGATTAGACAAATGGAAAAAGTATGAAGAACTGGAGAACACTTCTCCTCGGCGTGACGCTTTGTGCCAGCACTGCGTTTGCTGCCCCTCAGGAAGTTGATAAAGTTGCCGCCGTCGTTAACAACGGCGTGGTATTGCAAAGTGACGTTGATAGCTTGTTTAATTCTGTAAAACAGCAGGCACAGCAGGCTAAACAGCAGTTGCCGGATGATGCGACTCTGCGTCACCAGATCCTCGACCGTTTGATCATGGATCAGATCCAGTTACAAATGGCGACCCGAATGGGCATCACGCCAACCGATCAGGACGTGGATAAAGCCATTGCCGGTATTGCACAGCAAAACAACATTTCTGTTGATCAACTGCGCAGCCGTCTGGCTTATGACGGAATGAACTACAGCACTTACCGTACGCAGATTCGCAAGGAAATGATCATCAGCGAAGTACGTAACAGTGAAGTGCGTCGCCGTGTCACCATACTGCCTCAGGAAGTGGATCAGCTTGCCAAACAGGTTGCGGCGCAAAACGGCAGCGGTGCTGAATTCAACCTCAGCCATATCCTGTTGCCACTGCCAGAAAACCCAACTCAGGATCAGGTTGATTCTGCAGAACAGCTGGCGAAGAAAATTGTTGCTGATCTGAACAATGGTGCGGACTTTGGCAAACTGGCTATCACCTACTCGGCTGATTCCCAGGCACTGAAAGGCGGCAACATGGGCTGGGGCAAATTGCAGGAACTGCCTTCCCTGTTTGCTCAGGCGTTAAGCACCGCTCAGAAAGGCCAGGTCATTGGCCCGATTCGTTCTGGTGTTGGTTTCCACATTCTGAAAGTGAACGATATCCGTGGCGACAATAAAACGGTTTCTGTCACCGAGGTTCACGCCCGTCACATCCTGCTGAAACCTTCTGTCGTAATGACGGATGCGCAGGCGCGTGCGAAGCTGGAACAGGTTGCGGCTGATATTAAGAGCGGTAAAGCCACATTCGCTGATGAAGCCAAACAGCTTTCTCAGGATCCTGGCTCTGCTAATCAGGGCGGCGATTTAGGTTGGGCGTCACCAGATATGTACGATCCTGCGTTCCGTGATGCGTTGATGAACCTGAAAAAAGGCGAAATCAGTGCACCGGTTCACTCTTCGTTTGGCTGGCACTTGATCCAACTTATCGACACCCGTCAGGTCGATAAAACAGATGCGGCACAGAAAGAACGTGCTTACCGTATGCTGTTCAACCGCAAATTTGCGGAAGAAGCCCAGACGTGGATGCAGGAACAGCGTGCTGAAGCGTATGTGAAAATTATGGATGGGAATGGAAAATAATACTTCCGTGACAAAATCTGTGGTCATTACCCCCGGCGAACCGGCCGGGGTTGGGCCGGATCTGGTACTGGCGCTGGCTCAGCAGGCATGGCCTGTTGAGTTAGTGGTCTGTGCCGATCCGGCCTTACTGCTTGAACGTGCTGAGAAACTCGGCCTGAATATCCGCTTACGCGATTATCAGAAAGCGCGTCCGCCAGAGCCTCAGGCTGCGGGCACATTGACCATTTTGCCTGTTAAACTCGCCGTCCCGGTGACCGCAGGTAAACTTGATGTGGCTAATGCGCCCTACGTGGTGGAAACGCTGGCGCGTGCCTGCGACGGTGCTATCAGCGGTGAATTCGCTGCACTGATCACCGGCCCGGTTCAAAAAAGCATTATCAACGATGCCGGAATTCCCTTCATCGGCCATACCGAATTCTTCGCTGACCGCAGCCATTGCGACCGTGTTGTGATGATGCTGGCAACCGAAGAGTTGCGCGTTGCGCTGGCGACCACGCATTTGCCTTTGCTGGCGGTGCCGGGTGCAATTACCCGTGAATGCCTGCATGAAGTCATCACCATTTTGCATCATGATCTGAAAACCAAATTTGGTATTACCGAGCCGCAAATTTATGTGTGTGGCCTGAATCCACATGCCGGCGAAGGTGGCCACATGGGGCACGAAGAGATCGACATTATCATTCCTGCCCTGGACGAACTGCGCCAGCAAGGGATGAATCTCATCGGCCCGCTGCCCGCTGATACGTTATTCCAGCCTAAATATCTGCAACATGCCGATGCTGTTTTATCGATGTATCACGATCAGGGCCTTCCGGTGCTAAAATATCAGGGATTTGGTCGCGCAGTGAATATCACACTCGGCCTGCCTTTTATCCGGACTTCCGTTGATCACGGTACCGCCCTTGAACTCGCCGCCACCGGCACCGCCGATGCGGGCAGTTTCAAGACAGCAATAAATCTCGCCATTCACATGGCAAATAACAGCAACGATAAATAACAACAATGAATAGTAGAGTCCACCAAGGTCACTTTGCCCGTAAACGTTTTGGGCAAAACTTCTTAACCGATCAGTTTGTTATCGATAGCATCGTGTCGGCCATTCACCCTATGCCGGGCGAGGCTGTCGTTGAAATCGGTCCCGGTCTGGCGGCGTTAACTGAGCCTGTTGCTTCGCGCCTGGACAGCATGACGGTCATCGAACTCGACCGTGATCTGGCAACGCGTCTGGAAAATAACCCTAAGTTTCAGGGCAAACTGCGGGTCATCCAGTCTGATGCGATGAAAATCAATTTCGGCGAACTGTCTGAAGAGCTCGGTCAGCCACTGCGTGTCTTTGGTAACCTGCCGTACAACATTTCTACGCCGCTGATGTTCCATTTGTTCACTTATACCAACGCCATCAAAGACATGCATTTTATGTTGCAGAAGGAAGTGGTAAACCGTCTGGTTGCAGGCCCGAACAGCAAAGCGTATGGTCGTTTAACGGTGATGGCGCAATATTATTGCAACGTGATCCCGGTTCTGGAAGTTCCACCAGAATCCTTCACACCGGCGCCTAAAGTGGAATCCGCTGTGGTACGTTTAGTGCCACATGAAGTGATCCCGTATCCGGTGCCTGATATTCGCATTCTGAGCCGTCTGACAACGGATGCTTTCAACCAGCGTCGTAAAACAGTGCGCAACAGCCTCGGTCACCTGTTCACTCCTGAACAAATGACCGAACTGGGTTTAGATCTCAGCATGCGTGCTGAAAATATTTCTGTAGAGCAATTCTGTAAACTGGCTAACTGGTTGTCCACACGACCTAAAACCCCGGAACTTCAGGAGTAGCGTTATGCTTAATTCGCCCCGCGTTTGTGTTCAGGTGCAAAGTATCTACGTTGAGTCACAGTCGATACCCGAAGAAGAACGTTTTGTCTTCGCTTACACCATCACCATCCGCAATCTGGGGCGTTTTAATGTGCAACTGCTTCGCCGTTACTGGCTGATAACCAACAGTAACGGTCGCCAGACAGAAGTCCAGGGCGAAGGGGTCATCGGTGAACAACCGCTGATCCTGCCTGGCAATGAATTTCACTATACCAGCGGCGCTATTTTAGAAACGCCACTGGGCACGATGGAAGGCCATTATGAAATGGTCGCACAAGACGGTGAAACCTTCCGTGTGCCTGTTCCGGTCTTCCGCCTCGCCATCCCTACGCTGATAAATTAATCCTCATGTCGACATATCTTATTGGTGATGTTCACGGCTGCATCGATGAACTCAAGGCGCTATTGGCGCAGGTGGATTTTAATCCGCAAAACGATGTCCTGTGGCTGACGGGTGATTTAGTCGCCCGCGGTCCGTCCTCGCTCGAAGTGCTGCGTTTTGTCAGCGGTTTGGGGGATTGTGTCCGGATGGTGCTCGGTAACCACGATCTGCATCTGCTGGCGGTTTACGCGGGGATCAGTTTCAACAAACCGAAAGACCGCATCACGCCCTTGCTTGAAGCCGAAGACGCTGACGAACTGATCAACTGGTTGCGCCGCCAGCCGGTACTGCAGGTTGATGAAGATCTGAAGCTGGTCATGGCCCACGCAGGGATCACGCCGCAATGGGATCTCGACACCGCTCAAATGTGCGCCCGTGAAGTGGAAGCCGTCCTGAGCAGCGATACTTATCCGCTGTTTCTGGATGCGATGTATGGCGATATGCCGAATAACTGGCATCCTGAACTGACGGGTCTGGCGCGTTTGCGTTTCAGCACCAATGCGTTCACCCGCATGCGTTATTGCTTCCCGAACGGACAACTGGATATGATCTGCAAAGATATCCCGGAAAACGCGCCAAAGCCGCTGAAACCCTGGTTTGATATTCCGGGGCCTTTACAGGAAGCAGGCTACAGTATTGCGTTCGGACACTGGGCTTCACTGGAAGGGAAAGGCACGCCGGAAGGCATTTATGCGCTGGATACCGGCTGCTGCTGGGGCGGTGACCTGACCATGCTGCGCTGGGAAGACAAAACCTACTTCGCCCAGCCTTCAAACCGCCAGAGCGAAAAACAGCACTCTGAAATCCCGAAAGCCGTTTGATCAAACAGCGGACATTCAGACAGCAAAAAGGCACCTGCAAAGGGTGCCTTTTTATTGTCACACGGCTCACGCAGCCGTAGGATCAGGCGCGGCGATCAAGGATTTCGAAGCAATAACCATGAGAGTTCTGCTCATCCGCATCGTGGAATTCGCTGAATGTGCTTTCCCAGTCATCCGGCTCATAATCAGGGAAATGTGTATCCCCTTCGACTTCGGCATCAATGTGAGTCAGATATAAACGATTGGCCTTCGGCAGCAGTTGCTCATACACGCGACCGCCCCCCATCACCATCACTTCTTCCACATCGCCGGCAGCCGCCAGCGCAGCGTCAACAGAGGTTACCCAGGTCACGCCTTCATGCTCGCCCGGTTTAGAGCTGATGACAATATTCAGCCGGCCAGGCAACGGACGTCCGATTGACTCAAACGTCTTTCGCCCCATGATGACGGGTTTGTTGAGCGTATTACGCTTAAACCAGGCCAGATCACCAGGTAAATGCCAAGGCATAGCGTTTTCCATGCCAATAACGCGATCGGTCGCCAGTGCGGCGATCAGGCTAATAATCATTGTGAAGCCCTGTGTAGAAAAAGGATTTGTGCGTGACCCCAAAAAAGAGCTGCCACTATACGGAAAGCCCCATCAGCCGTCGATAGGGAGACCCACGCTTTACAAAGATATAAGAGAGCTCTTACCCTGCCGGGATATTCCCCGCCAAAAGTAGCGGTTCCGGCGGCAAAGGACGCTCAAAAGCAGGAAGGTATCGCCGTATTCCAGTCGAAAATGCTGAAGCGCTCACCTGCTTTTTTGCATGGTAGCTCCACGTTGTACAACAACGCTTACACACCGGGGCGTTTACGGTACAGCCACAATCCCGGTAACGATAATCCGATAGATAATGCCCCGACGATAAAACTGGCTTTCAGAAAATTGGTGAGTGCCGTCGATAGCAATGCTTCGCTGTAGCCCAGATGCGAAATCTCCACGACTGAGATCATCGCCGTGTAGGCAGAAATGCCGGGGAACATCGGTATAACAGCGGCAACGGTGAAAACTTTAGGATGTGCCAGTAACCAGCGTGACCATCGAATGCCCATAATGCCAATCAGTATAGCTGCCAGCAGGGAGGCCCATTCGATGTTTATCCCGCCGTGGATCAGCAACATCCGCGTGCCGTGGCCAACTGCGCCGAGCAGTGCGCAATAACGTAATGCCCGCGGCGGCACATTAAACACCATCGCAAAGCCCAGTGCGGGCACGGCAGCGAAAAGCATATCCTGAATCAGTGCCCATAAAAGGCTCATGACCACCCCCGTAAACCCCACAATGCCATTGCCATGACCACACCAATGCAGGTCGCCAGTGTCAGCAGGCTGGCCATAGTCCAGCGCGCCAGTCCGGTATTCACATGCCCTTTGAACATATCCGCCACGGCATTAATCAGCGGAAACCCCGGCACCAGCAATAACACGCTGGCAGCCATTGCGACATTTGATGACTGCTGAAAAATGCCCAGCCGCAACAGCAACCCTGAAATGGAAGTCGCCACGAATGCCGTGCAGCAAAAGTTGATGAGCGGATTCATATGCCGTGCAGTAAGGCTCTGGCGTACGGCCATGGCGACGCCGCTGGCGAAAAAAGTGACAATGAATGCATCCCAGCCGCCACCATTAAGTTTGCTGAAACACCCGCAGGAGAGCGCCACCATCAGGATCATCAGCCAGCGCGGATACCGCAGCGGTTTGATTTTTTGCAGGCGTTTTGCCACCAGCTGACTGTCGAGCAGTTTATGCTCAGCCAGGATCACCGTATGTTGGACTTGTGTCACAACCTGCATGTTGATCCCGCGGTCAACATTTTTACGCGTCGAGGTCAGACAATAACCGCCGCTTAAGGTGCTGAGCACAATGGCATTGGCGGAGATCGAGCTTTCCACCCGGTCCATTCCCAGCGCGACGCCAAGCCTCGCCGACAGCTGTTCGACCAGCATACTTTCGGCACCATGCTGCAACAGCATCAGGGCACATTCGATGCACAAACGGGTAATTTCACGTTGATGATGCGCCTCGGGGCTTTCACGCACCGGGTATTCTATGACCGGATCCTGCATACCATTCACCGCCCGCAAAAAAAGCAATAAGAGTGATTTAACTTACTGAGGATTGGCGTATCATGCCGCCTTCTTTTGTTCCGAACATTGACGACGGTTATTTTCATGCTTGAAACCACCCTTTTTGTTGCCAGTATCGCCTTCCTCGGCATGCTTTCTCCCGGTCCCGATTTCTTTCTGGTCATCAAAAATGCGGCCCGCTATCCGCGCATCGCGGCACTCATGACGTCACTGGGTGTGATTTGTGGTGTGATTACGCATATGTCTTACTGCGTGGCCGGTCTGGCAGTGGTGATCACCACCACGCCGTGGTTATTTGATTTACTGAAATACGTCGGTGCGGCTTATCTGATCTGGGTCGGTATTCAGGCGTTGTTTTCCCGCAGCAACAGCAAGATGAACCTCGACGGACTGGAGCCACAGCAGGTAAAACTGCGCACCGCGTTCGTGCAGGGTTATCTGTGTAACCTGCTCAATCCAAAGGCGACACTTTTCTTCCTGGCGATGTTTACGCAGGTCTTGCAGATTAACTCCACCTTCGGTGAAAAGCTGTGGTACGCCTCTATAATCGTCGGTTTGTCGGCCATTTGGTGGCCTTCGCTGGCGTTACTTATCCAGAGCCCGCCGGTGCGTCGTGGTCTGGCGAAAGCGCAGAAACTTATCGATAAACTGCTGGGCGGTGTACTGATCGGTTTGGGCATTAAAGTCGCACTGAGCTGAGTTCAGAAAGAAAAAACCGGTGCATCAGGCACCGGTTTTCTGTTTTAACGGCGGCTTAGCCCTTCGCTTCAATCACCTCTTTCTCAGGCGCTTTTCCGTCAATACTGCCACGCCAACCCTGTTGCTGACCGGAAGCCAGACGCTCCTGATCCTGCTCGATAGCGGCTGTCAGCATATCTTTCGCACGCTGCATGCTGGCGATACGGAACTCAGTATCTTCGTAATTCTCGATAGTGGCTTCCAGCATTTTCAGGTTATAGCGGCGGAACAGATCTGCCTTCTCGCGGGCTTCATACGCATCCAGCCCCAGCGCCTCCAGCACATCGCGGCCGACGCGCAAGGAGCCTTCAAACAGTTCACGTTCCGGCGCTTCGACACCCAACTGACGCAACTGATACCAGTGATCGACATCACGGGCACGGGCAATCACTTTCAGATTCGGGAAATGCTCTTTCGCCAGTGCCGTCAGCTGAAGGTTGGCTTCCACATCGTCAATGGCATTAATCAGAACCTTCGCCTGCGCGGCACCGGCGGACTCCAGCAAATCAACGCGTGTGGCGTCGCCGTAAAACACTTTGGTGCCAAATTTACGCAGCGTTTCGATGTGATCCGGATCGTGATCCAGGACCACCGTGTGGACGTTGTTTGCCAGCAGCAAACGACCGGCAATCTGACCAAAGCGCCCGAAACCGGCAATAATTACCTGCGCGTTCTCATCATCAATGGTGTCATGCGGACGGTCATCCTTCGGCGCATTGCGCTCAAGGCGCGCGGACAGTACCAGCAGCAATGGCGTCACCGCCATGGAAAGCGCCACAGCCAGCGTCAGGGCCTTCGACCATTCAACCGGCAACACACCTGCCATTTGAGCGGTGCTGAAAATCACAAACGCGAACTCACTGCCCTGCCCGATTAAGATGGCAAACAGGCCGCGCTGCTTTTTCGGCACACCCAGCCATGGCGCAACCAGCCATAACAAGGCCGCTTTCAGCGCCATAAAACCGACCAGCAATGTGGCAATAAGCAGCGGCTGATGGACCAGCGTGCCGAAGTCGATGGACATACCGACACCGATAAAGAACAGCCCGAGAAGCAGACCTTTGAACGGCTGAATATCACTTTCCAGTGCATGACGGTATTCAGAACTTGCCAGCAAGACACCCGCCAGAAATGCGCCCATCGCCATCGACATACCGGCCATTTCCAGCAGAATACCGAAGCCGAATACCAGAAACAGCGCAACGGCACTGAACACTTCACGCATGCCGGAGCGTGCCACGAAGTGCAGCAAGGGCCGCGTGACATAGCGCCCGAGCAACACCACCAGCACCAGCGCACCGGCCACTTTTGCTGCTGACAAACCAAAACTCATCAGCGTTGTGGCTTCGCCGGTGCTCGCCAGTAAGGGGATCATCGCCACCAGCGGGATGGCGGCGATATCCTGGAACAGCAACACCGCAAAAGCGCTGCGGCCAATGGGTGAAGCCGTCAGACTGCGCTCACTCATCGCCTGCATGGCAATGGCCGTTGAAGAAAGCGCCAGCGTCAGGCCGATCAACAGGGCGATTTTCCAGTCCAGTCCGAGGAAATAACAGAATGCGCTGAGCACTGCGCCGCAGCCCACCATCTGAATGCTGCCGCCGCCGAAAACCGAGGCACGCATCGTCCACAACCGTTTGGGATCCAGCTCAAGTCCGATGACAAACAGCATCAGCACCACGCCGATCTCCGCAAAGGTCAGAATTGATTCGGCATCAGAGACCAGTTTCAGCCCCCACGGGCCGATAATGCAGCCCGCAATCAGGTAACCGAGCACAGAACCCAGCCCCAGACGTACCGCAATCGGCACAAACAGCGCCGCCGAGCCGAGATAAATCAGGCCTTCAATCATCAGGTTATGGTTATCCAAGGCTCACCTCCGGCGGGCAGCCTTCTTTCAGACTCAGACAGGCGGTTAAACGGCGACGATATTCTTCTCCCGCCGCTTTCAGCGCCACTTCATCGCAAATGAAGGTGTTGTGCACGGCGAAATACGGCAGCCAGTGCATGCCGCAATAAATGGCTGTCGCCTGTAGCGGCTGCGCCAGCACGTCAAAATCGGGGTGATCGCCCAGCTCGAAATGGTGCTCGTTACCGCCGGTCGTTACCGCCCACAAGCAATGTTTGCCATTTAAGGCATTGCCTTCATGGCCGTACGCCCAGCCGTGCTCGAGCACTTTGTCGATCCACAGTTTCATCAGTGGCGGCAAGCTGTACCACTGGATCGGATGCTGGAAGACCACCAGATCTGCACGTTCAACAGCTTTCTGTTCAGCGGCAATGTCGATATTGAAATCGGGATAGAGGTCGTAGAGCGAACGTACTTCGACGTTGGGCAAATCACTGACTGCCGACAGCAGCCCCTGATTGGCTCTTGAATGGCGCGGATAGGGATGGGCGTAAATTATTAAAATCATCTGTGAACTCATATCGACAAAATATGCATTCATCATAAAGTATTTTTAACATTTATTAACTGCCGTAAATACGATGAAAAACAGGGCCCTCAGGCCCTGTCGATTTACATGAAAGGATTCACGGACAACTGACTGCCCCGAGATCCAGCCAGTTGTCACCTGCAACCGGCGTGACACCCCGAGTCCAGACCTTCGCTTTCCAGTTATGGCCGCCGTAAGTGGCCATTTCCCCCTGAACATACGTGGCCGCATTGTCGTAAGGCAATGTGATATTGCTGACGAGTTGCCACTGATCACTGCTGCGCGATGGCGGGTTGTTTTGCGTCCAGTATTTCGCCTTCCATATCAGCTGGTTGTAGCTGACGGCATCGCCGGTATTGTAGATTTTGCTGCTGTCCCAGGCAGGCACTTGCGCCGCCGCAGGATCCGTTGTCACACCACACCCGCCCGTGCTCGCCGGGTTAACCGTCAGTTGTAAGCTGGCAGACGTGGATGATTTTCCATCGCTGACCATCACACTGACCGGATACACTGTGCTGCTGGTGACCGCCGGAGCGGTAACGTTGATGGAGCTGGTGGTCAGCGAGCTGGCGCTCAGACCGGCGGGCAACGTCCACTGATACGTGAGCGGATCGTTATTGGCATCCGTCGCCTGTGCCACCAGCGCGAAGGTATTACCTGCCGTTACAGCCATGGTCGCCGGCAACGTCACCACCGGCGGCTGGTTCGCCTGAACCGCCGAGTTTGTCACCTGAACCTGCGCCGTGGCGCTCAGCCCTTGCGGATCGGTCACTTTCAGCTGGAATACCCACACCTGATCTTGCGCGGTAGTAAGGACGTTAAACTGCGCTTTGGCTTTGTCTGCATTGGTCAGCGTCACCGCAGGCCCGGAGACTTTGGTCCACAAATACGTCAGGGCTGCATTTTCCGGATCACGGGAAGCAGAACCATCGAGCGTCACGGTCAACGGACCGGTCACGTTCTGATTTGTCCCGGCACTGGCCAGCGGCGCAAGGTTCGTCGTGCCGCCGCCGGTGCCATTCCCTAAGCCTTCATGCATGGCATTTAAAATATCGCCATTATCCGCATCAATTTCCCATGCAAACAGGCCACCCAGCTGATTAGCCAAAACATATTTACCTTTCGCGACCACTGAACGGTTGTCGTCGTAAGTGATCAAATCGCCGGTGGAAGGCTTCCACAAATACGGTGCTTCAGCTGCGGCATCATACTTGTACTGCCAGTCACTGTTGGCTTTAAGTTTCGCCACCTGACGGTAATCAAGAATGCCATTTTCCCAGGTACCTGCGGTCGGGCCGGTCGCGGTCCCGGTGAAAGGATCGTTATTCTGGAAATTCTTCACCCCCGTCCAGCCGCGCCCATACATGGCCGCACCCACTACAATTTTGCCTGGCGTCACGCCCTGTGAAAGCAACGCCTGCACGCCATGATCGGTGGTGTAATCGGTATCGGGTTTCGAGGCGGAGCCGTACAACGCAGTTTGGTGTCCCAGCGTCGTCAGTGAGAAAGCACCATAGAAGTCATAGCTCATCAGGAAAATATGATCCATATACTGCTGTGCGGCGCTGTAATCCACGTTATCAATTTTGTCCCGGCCTGCACTGATCGCCGAACTCAGTTCATAGGTTTTTCCGGTTTGGGCGGATAATTCATTGAGCATAGTCCGTAGCTCTTTCATCAGCTGCACATAAGTATCTCCATCCGCCGTGCTGCCCAGTGCAGGATTTTCACCGCCACCGCCCGGAAATTCCCAGTCGATATCCACACCGTCGAAGAATTTCCAGGTTTGCAGAAACTCCTTCACCGAGGCCACAAAAACATCCCGCTTCGCTTTGTCTTTCATGAAATAGAACGGGTCGGATAGCGTCCAGCCACCGATGGAAGGGACAATTTTCAGATTCGGGTAGGCTTTCTTCAGCGCCATCAGCTGGCCGAAATTGCCTTTGTAAGGCGCAGAATATTCACTGACACCTTGCTGAGGCATTTGCACTGCAGCCCAGGGATCATGGATCGCGACTTTAAAATCCTGACGCCCTGCACAGGCGCGTTGCAAGGCCTGAAAACTGCCCTCAATGCTTTTTAAGCTGTCGTTAATCCCATTCCCGCCGCAAATCGGCGTAAAGCCGTACAGGATATGAGTCAGGTTCTGTGCAGGGATTTTATCCACCGGGAACCCGCGACCGTACACGCCCCACTCGACAAAATAAGCGCCTACGACCTTGCCGGATTTATTGTTATAAGGCTGGTTGTTTTCCTTCAGCGTGCTGGTCAATGGTAGCAAATGGCTGCCATCGGTATCCGCCACTACAATTTGTTTGGCGTCACTGGTGGTACAGCCTTCGCTGTTACATAACGCAACCTGCAACTGATAGCGCCCGCCTTTATTGACAGCAAACGTGGCGCTGCCCGTTGCGCCGGAAGGGCCGCTCCAGACCTGCGCACCGTTCAGTAACACTTTGGCCGTCTGCCCCGCATCGCCGGTCCACAAATTCCAGGTGACGGTGACATCCGCCGCATTCTTTACAGTGACCAGTTGATTGTAGGCCGAGGCGGACTGATTGATATCAATGATGGCAAAGGTGGTTTCATCCGCACCGAGTGTCGGCTTTCCGGGAAGTGCCGCCTGTGAGACCGGCGCAAGAACCGCGCCGATGAGTAAAGCCAGAAGGGTGACAGGTGTTTTGTACATGTGAAATTCCTCATTTTGACTGAAAGCGCTGCAAGAAGGGTTAATTCTCGATGTGAACTAACCCAAGCTCCGAGTATAAAATCAGGAACAAAAACATAACAATAATTAAACATTAAAACATCATGACGCCCATCACATTAACACAAAATATCGATCTAAAATAATAGCTTATGATAAATTCACTTTCATATGAAGACTTTCATACATAAAAAATATAATTTTAATGATAAACATATTTAATGATTATATTTAACATTTTAGCCAAACACATATAAAAAGACGCCCGCCCCTTTCGGGAGCGGGCGTCTTAACGACCGGATGGAAACAGAAGATACTTATTTGCTGATTTTGGCGTGCATTTCCTGCACTGAAATCACCTGTTCAGTCGGGTCAGAAGATAATGCCATTGCCGTCGCGAAACCACCGTTCAACGTAGTGTCGTAATGCACTTTGTATTGCAGCGCACTGCGACGGATAAGCTTGGAGTCTTCAATCGCCTGACGACCCGCCGTGGTGTTCACGATATACACATATTCGCCGTTCTTGATACGGTCCTGAATATGCGGACGGCCTTCATGCACCTTGTTGACCAGACGCGGGTTAATCCCGGCTTCGCCCAGCACTACCGCAGTACCGTGAGTCGCATCCAGCTCGAAACCGCGTTTCAGCAGTTTCGCGGCCAGATCCACCACACGGCCTTTGTCGCCTTCACGAACCGACAACAGTGCGCGTCCGGCTTTCTTCATGCCGGAGTTGCTGCCCAACTGCGCTTTGGCAAAGGCTTCTGCGAAGGTACGGCCAACGCCCATCACTTCACCGGTAGAACGCATTTCCGGCCCAAGAATCGGGTCAACGCCAGGGAATTTGTTGAACGGCAACACCACTTCTTTCACGGAGTAGTAAGGCGGGATGACTTCTTCGGTAATGCCCTGCTCTGCCAGAGTCTGACCTGCCATCACGCGAGCCGCAACTTTCGCCAGTGGTACACCGGTCGCTTTAGAGACGAACGGAACGGTACGGGCTGCACGCGGGTTGACTTCAATCAGGTAGACTTCGTTGTTCTTCACGGCGAACTGGACGTTCATCAGGCCGCGAACGCTCAGCTCGAAGGCCAGTTTCTCGACCTGCTGACGCATCACATCCTGAATCTCTTTGCTCAGCGTGTAGCACGGCAGTGAACATGCAGAGTCACCGGAGTGAACGCCCGCCTGTTCGATGTGCTCCATGATACCGCCAATCAGCACGCGCTCACCGTCGCAGATAGCATCAACGTCAACTTCTACGGCGTCGTCAAGGAAGCGGTCCAGTAGAACCGGTGCGTCGTTCGACACGCTGACGGCGTTCTGGAAGTAACGGCGCAGGTCGATTTCGTCGTATACGATTTCCATCGCGCGGCCGCCCAGAACATAAGACGGACGTACCACCAGCGGATAACCGATACCCGCAGCTTTCTCAACAGCCTGTTCGATAGTCGCGACTGTGGCGTTTGCCGGTTGTTTCAGCCCCAGACGGTTAACCGCCTGCTGGAAACGTTCACGGTCTTCGGCGCGGTCGATGGCATCCGGGCTGGTGCCGATAATTGGCACGCCAGCGGCTTCCAGTTCACGCGCCAGTTTCAGCGGAGTCTGGCCGCCGTACTGAACAATCACGCCTTTCGGCTGCTCGATACGCACGATTTCCAGCACGTCTTCCAGGGTGACGGATTCGAAGTACAGGCGGTCAGAGGTGTCGTAATCGGTAGACACAGTTTCCGGGTTACAGTTAACCATGATGGTTTCGTAACCGTCTTCACGCAGCGCCAGCGAGGCGTGTACGCAGCAATAGTCGAACTCGATACCCTGACCGATACGGTTCGGACCACCGCCCAGCACCATGATTTTTGGCTTATCATTGGTCGGGTTAGATTCACACTCTTCTTCATACGTGGAGTACATGTAGGCGGTATCGGTAGAGAATTCCGCCGCACAGGTATCAACACGTTTGTAGACCGGGTGCAGGTTGTATTTGTGACGCAGTTTGCGCACTTCGCTTTCTGACACGCCGACCAGTTTAGCCAGACGCAGATCCGCAAAGCCTTTACGCTTGAGCATGCGCAGGTAGTCGTGGGTCAGAATGTTGAAGCCGCCCTCGGCCACTTCATTTTCCAGTTTCACCAGCTCTTCAATCTGCACCAGGAACCAGCGGTCCACGTTGGTCAGGTTGAAGATGCCGTCAACAGACATCCCGGCACGGAAGGCATCAGCGATATACCAGATACGCTCGGCACCGGCTTCTTTCAGTTCACGACGAATTTTGGTCAGCGCTTCCGGATCATCCAGACTCACTTTCGGGTCGAAACCGCTCGCGCCGACTTCCAGGCCGCGCAAGGCTTTTTGCAGAGATTCCTGCTGTGTACGACCAATCGCCATCACTTCGCCGACAGATTTCATCTGCGTGGTCAGACGGTCGTTGGCACCGGCAAATTTCTCGAAGTTGAAGCGAGGGATTTTAGTCACAACGTAGTCGATAGACGGTTCAAACGACGCTGGCGTTTTGCCGCCGGTGATATCGTTCATCAACTCATCGAGGGTGTAACCCACCGCCAGTTTCGCTGCCACTTTAGCAATCGGGAAACCGGTCGCTTTGGAGGCCAGGGCTGAGGAACGGGAGACACGCGGGTTCATTTCGATAACAATCAGACGACCATTTTTCGGGTTCACCGAGAACTGAACGTTGGAGCCACCGGTTTCTACGCCGATTTCACGCAGCACCGCCATCGAGGCGTTACGCATGATTTGGTATTCTTTGTCGGTCAGGGTCTGCGCTGGCGCCACGGTAATGGAGTCACCGGTATGGATGCCCATCGCATCGAAGTTTTCAATGGAGCAGACGATGATGCAGTTGTCGTTTTTATCACGCACCACTTCCATCTCGTACTCTTTCCAGCCAATCAGCGACTCATCAATCAGCAGCTCTTTGGTCGGGGAAAGATCCAGACCGCGTTCGCAAATCTCTTCGAACTCTTCACGGTTGTACGCAATACCGCCACCGGTGCCGCCCATAGTGAATGACGGACGGATGATGCACGGAAAGCCAACGTCAGCGGCAACAGCCAGCGCTTCTTCCATCGTGTGTGCAATACCGGAACGTGCGGTGTCGAGGCCGATTTTTTTCATCGCCACGTCGAAACGGCGACGATCTTCGGCTTTATCAATGGCGTCTGCAGTCGCGCCAATCATGGTCACACCGAATTCTTCCAGCACGCCCTGACGTTCCAGTTCCAGTGCACAGTTCAGTGCGGTCTGGCCGCCCATGGTTGGCAGCACGGCATCGGGACGTTCTTTTTCGATAATTTTGCGCACAACTTCCCAGTGGATCGGCTCGATGTAAGTCGCATCCGCCATTTCAGGGTCAGTCATGATCGTTGCCGGGTTGGAGTTCACCAGAATGACGCGGTAACCCTCTTCACGCAGCGCTTTACACGCCTGTGCGCCGGAGTAGTCAAATTCACAAGCCTGGCCGATAACAATCGGGCCGGCGCCCAGAATCAGGATGCTTTTTATGTCTGTACGTTTTGGCATTTTTTATTCGCTCCTGTTATCTGGCGTTGTTTGTGCGAAAAGCTTCAATCAGTTCGATAAAGTGGTCAAACAGCGGTGCCGCATCGTGCGGGCCCGGGCTGGCTTCAGGGTGGCCCTGGAAACTAAACGCCGCTTTATCGGTACGGTGGATACCCTGCACCGTATGGTCAAACAATGATTTGTGCGTCACGCGCAGATTGGCTGGCAGGCCGGATTCATCAACCGCAAAGCCGTGGTTCTGTGTGGTGATCATCACGATATTTTTATCGAGATCTTTTACCGGATGGTTACCGCCGTGGTGGCCGAGTTTCATTTTCACGGTCTTAGCGCCGCTGGCGAGTGCCAGTAACTGATGGCCGAGGCAGATGCCGAAGACCGGTATGTCGGTTTCCAGGAAGGTTTTGATGGCGGCGATGGCGTAATCACAAGGCTCCGGATCGCCCGGGCCATTGGACAGGAAGATGCCGTCCGGATTCATTTTCAGGACGTCTTCTGCCGGAGTCTGTGCAGGAACGACCGTCAGGCGGCATCCGCGATCCACCAGCATGCGCAGGATATTGCGTTTCGCGCCGTAGTCATAAGCCACCACGTGGAATGGCAAGTCTTCGGCTTTTTTTGCTTCAGGCAGTTCACCTTCCAGAGTCCAGCTACCTTGTTGCCAGCGGTAAGATTCCGTCGTGGTCACTTCTTTCGCCAGATCCATGCCTTTCAGGCCCGGGAATGCTTTGGCTTTTTGCAGCGCCAGTTCAGCATCCGGTGAATCGCCCGCGATAATACAGCCGTTCTGTGCGCCTTTTTCGCGTAACAGACGGGTCAGTTTGCGGGTATCAATATCGGCGATGGCAACAATATTGTTGCGCTTGAGGTAATCAGAAAGATTTTCTTCACTGCGGTAGTTGCTGGCTATCAGGGGTAAATCGCGGATGACCAGGCCTTGAGCATGTACTGCGGAGGATTCTTCATCAGCGGCATTGGTGCCGACATTACCGATATGGGGATAAGTGAGAGTGACAATCTGGCGGGAATAGGAAGGATCAGTGAGGATTTCTTGATAACCGGTCATCGACGTATTGAAGACCACTTCCCCCACTGCCGACCCTTCTGCCCCGATGGCCCGACCGTGGAATTGGGTTCCGTCTTCCAGAACCAATAGCGCTGACTTTATCAAAGCATCCTCCAAGAATAATAAATCACAATATCTGCATATTAATTCAGATAACCCGATCTAAATCAATGCAAAAATCGCTCCCGAAGCCAATTTTTGGCAAATTGCGCGCATTCTAATGATGGCAGTTCGGTTTGTCTACCAAAAGCGCCAATATTTCTCTGTTTTTCGCACAACTCAGTGAAAATGGACTCTCACTGCCATAAAAACACAGCCTAAGTCAGTATAGTAACCGTTTGCGGAAGAGGATGTCTGAAAAATGACGAAGAAAGGAGTTTTGTTACAGCTCAGGGAAACAAGGGAGTGCAAAAAACAAACAATACAGCATGAGGGATCGGGATAAAGTCAGTAAAACACAGGATTCAAAATTAAAACAAACCCAAATAGCCATTTTAAATAAAAAAGAGAAGGGCAATCAAGGAACTGCCCTTTTATCAAAAGATTATGACCAAAACAACCACATCACATCTAAAATGTTGACTACAAATCTTCTAAACCAAGGACATCCCGCATGTCATAAAGACCACTTTTATGCGAGAAAAGCCATTTTCCTGCACGAACTGCGCCATTTGCGAAGGTCATACGGCTGGAAGCCTTATGGGTAATCTCAACACGCTCCCCGATATCGGCAAACATCGCGGTATGTTCACCGACGATATCGCCGGCACGAATGGTGGCAAAACCAATACTTTTTGGATCACGTTCACCGGTATGACCTTCACGGGCATACACCGCACAATCTTTCAGATCACGCCCTAACGCATCAGCAATCGCTTCACCCATTGCCAGTGCTGTACCTGATGGTGCATCAACTTTATGACGGTGGTGCGCTTCCACGATTTCAATATCCGTGTAATCGCCCATGACTTTGGCCGCTTTTTCCAGCAGCTTGAGGACAACATTCACGCCCACGCTGAAGTTGGCCGCAAAAACCACCGGAATAACCTCAGAAGCCTGCTTAATTGCAGCCTTACCGGCATCGTCAAAGCCCGTAGTGCCGATAATCATACCTTTATGGTGTTTCTGGCAAAATTCCAGATGAGCCAGGGTGCCTTCCGGACGGGTGAAGTCGATCAAAATATCGAAGTCATTCTTCACGGCATCCAGATTGTCATGCACTTTAATGCCAGCAGTACCCACGCCAGCCAGTTCACCCGCATCGGTGCCCACTAAGGAAGAACCGGTACGTTCCAGCGCTGCGCCCAACACCACGCCTTCGGCGTCAGAGATGGCCTGAATCAGCTGCCGGCCCATACGGCCACCCGCGCCAACAACAGCCATGCGAATATCAGCGTTACTCATAATTACTCTCTTCTTTTTGTGGTTCTGCCGTGAAACAGAATCAGGTTATCGACCCCGCGATCTGGGAGCCAGCAAAATTGCCTCATAATTAGAAAATTATGATACAGCCCCGTTAATATCAGTAAAAGCCATCTGGTTTCAGGTTACGCAATCTGTGATTTTGTGTTAAACGACTGGCAAAACTGGAACTAACGGACAAAAAAACACCAAAAAGCCCGCCTTAATGCGGCTCGCATAACCATGCAATGTAGTGCATAAGTTTCAGCTTTCGTCCGCCCTTCTCCCTGCATCTTTCGCGACACAGATTTTATCACTCTCCCCCAGGGCACCGTCTGACAATATGTATTAAAGGAGAAAGAAGAATATGACGGTGATTTCTGAAAACGCGTATTCACATCCTTGCGTGAGACAGATAAGCAGCAAACAAAACATTTCTTAGATCTTA
This sequence comes from Rahnella sp. WP5, assembly GCF_000745615.1. Classification (NCBI taxonomy): domain Bacteria; kingdom Pseudomonadati; phylum Pseudomonadota; class Gammaproteobacteria; order Enterobacterales; family Yersiniaceae; genus Rahnella; species Rahnella sp. WP5. The sequence continues at coordinate 281,701 of NZ_JQJR01000006.1, forward strand.
AACATTAAATTTTTATTATATATGGCGAAATAATATTGATAAAATCAATGATTATGATAATAAATAGCAACCTAATTTTAACTGCCGAAATTTGATTTAAACGACAGTCAAAATAAGTAGCCTGGCTTCATAAGGCGCGTCTTCACCCTTACCAGACAGTCATCAGTAAGGGGAATATAAAAAAATACACACTGCCAATTTTGTTGCTGATTTTTCAGATCAGTATATTGGCACAGGGACTTAACATGAAATTCAAACTGAACAAAGTCACACAAGTGGCGACCGCAGGTCTTTTATTTGGTTTAACTTCTTTTGCTGCACACGCAGAAATCACTCTGATTAAACAAGACCCACAGCCGAACGATCCGCTGAGCCGCCTGAACTTCCAGGTTGGCGGCAGTATTCGTCCGCAGTTCCAGTTCCAGAACGGGGTGAAAAACTACAAGACCAATGGTTTTGATGGCGGTACACGTTTCCGTTTTTCTGCTGATTATTATCTGTTTGATGACATCAGCTGGATTAACTACTACGAACTGGGTGTGAATATTCCTGCCCTGACTGGCTGGGATAATCACCACGCAGATGGCGCGCATAACACCAGCCGTCGCATGCTCTACACCGGTCTGAAAAGCAAAACTTACGGCCAGCTGACCTTCGGTCAGCAAAACAGCGTTTATTACGATGTGGTCGGGGCAAAAACCGATATCTGGGACTACGATATGCTCGCTCAGGCACCGGGTAATGGTGTGAACGGCGACTACGATGGTTCTTACCGTTCCCGTAAGATGCTGAAATACAAAAACACCTTCGGCGATGCAGATGTCTATGCCTCTTATCTTTTCGAAGACAGTGAACTGCTCACCGGCAAAAACGGGCTGCGTTACAAACGTAACGGCGGCGGTTCTGTCGGTGTGGATTACCACATCACCAAAGATCTGACCTGGGGTACGGCGTACAACTACACCGACGCAGAAATGAGAAACCCGGGCGACAACACCTCTAAAGACTACAACCAGAGCATTGTTGGTACTGCGCTGAGCTGGAAACCCGGCAACTGGACAGCGTCCTTCGGTGGCGGTTACTACCATGACTTCCTGACGACTGGTGTGAAAACTGAAGATCGCTTCTTCGCGGGCGATGCTTATGGTCTGGAATACTTCCTGGGTTATGCTTTCCCAATCAATCAGCTGGCGGTCAAAACCATTCAGCCGTACTTCATGGGTGACCGTCTGACCTATGTAACCGGCCGTAATTACCAGCGTATTGATAACGGGTTGGGTGTGTCCTTCCAGCTCGATTACGGCTTCCGTGTTGATTACGAGCACGTGTTCACGTCCTCTACCGATAATCTCGGTGATATGAATCTGATCCGTCTGCGTTACGATTTCTAAATCTTAACGACTGAACTTTTGGGGCCAGCTTTACGTCTTATTGACGGGCTGGCCCTTTCTTTTTACACCATTTCATCTATCCCACGTACGCAAAGCCAGACTAAACTCATAGAGACAGCTGTCGCTATATCCACTATGTAACCTGCAGGAGAGCTTTGCGATGTCAGCATTTTTCCGGTCCGACGTGACTGCCATTGGCGACTACCGAGCCGAATTGGGTGAAACTCCCGTCTGGTGCCAGCGTACACAATCTTTGCTTTGGGTCGATATTCTGGCTCAGTGTGTTTTGCGCTACTGGCCCGACAACGGGCAAACTGAAATTCATGAACTCCCCTCGCTGACCAGCGCCGTGTTGCTGACCGAAAAAAGAAATCAATTTTTGCTGGTTTCCGTCGACGGGATCCATCTTTACGAGTACGAACAGAAAACCCGCCAGAAGCTTTGTGATTATCCCGGCGCAGAAGGCACCCGTCCGAATGAAGCAGCCATCGCGCCCGATGGTTCTCTGTGGTTTGGTACGCTGGATATAAAGGAAGAAAAAGATAACGGCGAATGGTTCCGCTATGAAGCGGGCGCAGAAAAGCCGGAAATGATGCTCGATGGCGTCGGTTGTACCAACACACTGGTCTGGTATGAAGGCAAAGTCTGGTTTGCAGACAGTAAGAAAAAACGCTTTTTCTCCGCCAACGCCCGCCGCATCAATCCACTGAAAATATCCTGTTTTTCTTCGGGCGATAAGATCCCCGATGGCTCTGCGCTGGCACAGAATGGCTGGCTGATCACTGCCTGCTGGGGTTCAAAATGCCTGCTGCGCCAGCAGATCAATCAGGGCGAATTACTGACACTGGATACCCAGCCAGTGCCGGTCACACAACCGAGTTGTTGCACGTTTGGCGGGCCGGATATGACTGAGCTGTTTATCACCTCGGCGCGAAAAAACCTCGATGCGCCACATGCGCTGGAGGGTGCGTTGCTGCACGTTGAAACCACCACCGTGGGTGCACCGCAGAATTTGTTTAAACTCCCGCCTCATTGATGCCGCAGGAGTGCAGACATAAAAAAACCGGCCACTTTGAGCCGGTTTTCATTTAGGATCTGAGATCAGTCGATCTGACGCACATCCACACGCAGTTCTTTTGGCACTTCGAACACGATATTTTCCTCGCGCCCTTCGATGTTGATCACATCAAGCCCGCCAAAGGTTTTCAGCTTGCTGATCACGTCCTGCACCAGAATATCCGGTGCGGATGCGCCTGCCGTAACGCCAATGCTTTTCGCATCTTTCAGCCAGTTTTCCTGAATATCTGCCGCCGAGTCGATCAGATAAGAAGGTACACCGACACGTTGTGCCAGTTCGGCCAGACGGTTGGAGTTCGACGAGTTCTTTGAACCCACCACCAGCACAACATCTGCTCCGTCAGCCAGCGTACGCACGGCTTCCTGACGGTTCGTTGTGGCATAGCAAATATCATCTTTACGCGGCCCGATGATTTTCGGGAAGCGATCGCGAAGCGCATCAATCACCGCAGAAGTGTCGTCAACCGACAGCGTGGTTTGCGTCATAAAGCACAGGTTGTTTTCGTCTTTCACCTGCAATTTATAAACATCTTCCGGCGCCTCGACCAGGTACATTCCCCCGTTCGGATTGCTGTACTGCCCCATGGTGCCTTCCACTTCCGGATGCCCGGCGTGACCAATCAAAATGGCTTCAGTGCCTTTACGGCTGGCGCGCGCAACTTCCATATGAACTTTGGTCACCAGCGGACAAGTCGCGTCAAACAGCATCGTCAGATCACGCGCTTTCGCTTCTGCACGTACCGCCTGAGAAACACCGTGGGCAGAGAAAATCAGAATAGACCCATCAGGTACTTCGCTGATTTGCTCGATAAAAACAGCACCGCGCTGACGCAGGCTGTCGACCACGTAGCGGTTATGCACCACTTCATGGCGGACATAGATAGGTGCGCCATAAATTTCCAGCGCACGTTCTACAATACTGATTGCGCGGTCAACACCCGCACAAAATCCTCGCGGATTAGCCAGCAATATCTGCATGTTTCCCCTCAAGCTCCGGGTCAATTTCCAGCACTTCAATATCGAAATCGATATGTTGCCCTGCCAGCGGATGGTTGAAATCTACAGTGATTGAATCTTCTGTCACTTCACGGACAACGCCCGGCATTTCGCTGCCATCACGACCACTGAACAACATGATGGTGCCGACATCCGGCACCCCAGTTTCCTGAAAGTCACGGCGGGAGAAGAACTGAACCAGATCCGGACTTTTGCTACCGAATGCCGATTCAGGGGCTAACGTGAACGCCCGTTTATCCCCTACGTTCAACCCTAACAGCTGATTTTCCAGCGCGTCAGACAAGCTGCTGTCGCCAAGGCGAAACAGTGCAGGTTTGCCATTGGCGCGGGTTGATTCCGCCGTAGAGCCATCTTCCAGCTTCAACGTAAAATGCACCAGTACAGCGCTGTCATGTTTCACCTGTTGAGACATAGACCTTATCCTTTACTCTTTGTAGCTTCTGATGGCTTTGCCAGAAAACCTTCCAGCACCACCATGGCTGCGCCGACACAGATAAAACTGTCAGCCAGATTGAACGTAGCAAAATGCCAGTTACCGACGTAAAAATCGATAAAATCGACCACAAAGCCGTGATACAGGCGATCAAACAAGTTGCCCAGCGCCCCGCCGATAATCATCGCAAAAGCGATATTGTTCAGCTTTTGCTTCGCGGTGCCGCGGTACATCAGCACGACCAGCGCCACGACAATCACCAGCGCGATTAACGCAAAGAACCAGCGCTGCCAGCCGCCTTTATCAGCCAGGAAGCTGAACGCAGCGCCATGATTTTGCGCGTAGAACAGATTTAAATACGGGATCAACGGCATGGATTCACCGAGCTGGAAGTTTCCCATAATGAGAAACTTACTGCCCAGATCCACGATGATGACCACGACCGCCAGCCAGAGCCAGCGGAGTCCGGTGGAACAAATCGATTTACTCATTATGCAAACTTACGCTCTTCGCCGTCACCGGCGATGTTAGTGACACAACGGCCACAGATGTCGCTGTGTTCCGCGTTCTGACCAACGTCAGTTGTGTAATGCCAGCAACGCGGACATTTGTCGCCTTCCGCTTTCGCCAGACCGATTTTCAGGCCTTTGAGCAATTCACTCGGCACAGTGGCATCGTCAGCTTCAGACAAAGCGGCGACTTTCGCGCCTGATGTCAGCAGGACAAAGCGCAGTTCGTTGCCCAGAGAACGCAGGTCCGTTGCCAGCGCATCATCAGCAAACAGCGTGACCGCCGCTTCCAGAGAACCGCCCAGACGTTTATCAGCACGCGCCTGTTCGATCACTTTGTTCACTTCGCCACGGACTTTCAGCAGTTCATCCCAGAACGCATCGTTCATGGATTCGTTGCCCGCCAGACCGAACAAACCGTCATACCATTCTTCGGTAAAGACGAATTTCTCACGACTTCCCGGCAGTTCTGCCCAAATTTCATCGGCAGTGAACGACATGATCGGTGCCATCCAGCGGACCAGTGCTTCGCTGATGTGATACAGCGCGGTCTGACAGCTGCGACGTGCAACGCTGTCGCTTTTCGCGGTGTACTGGCGATCTTTGATGATATCCAGGTAGAAGGAACCCATTTCGATCGAGCAGAACTGCATCAGGCGTTGAACGACGCCATGGAAATCATAGGCTTCGTACGCGGCAATGATTTCGTCCTGTGCGGCTTTCGCACGGCCAACAGCCCAGCGATCCAGAACAACCATGTCTTCCGGTGCCACGCTGTGCAGCGCCGGATCGAAACCGTTAAGGTTCGCCAGCAGGAAGCGCGCGGTGTTACGGATGCGGCGGTAAGAATCCGCAGCACGTTTAAGGATTTCGTCGGACACGGCGATTTCGCCGGTGTAATCCGTAGATGCCACCCACAGACGCAGGATGTCGCCACCCAGCTTGTTCATCACGTCTTGCGGCGCAATAGTATTGCCGATGGATTTAGACATTTTGCGACCCTGACCATCCACGGTGAAACCGTGCGTCAGAACTTGTTTGTAAGGCGCTTTGCCTTTCATGGCAGTCGAAATCATCAGGGAAGACATGAACCAACCACGATGCTGGTCAGACCCTTCCAAATACAGATCCGGTGAATGACCGTTAAACTCAGGACGCACATCCACCACGGAAGAATGCGTTGAACCGGAGTCAAACCACACGTCCAGCGTATCCGGCACTTTGACGTATTCAGCAGCGTCCGCACCCAGAATGTCTTCCGGATTCAGATCCCACCACGCCTGAATGCCATCCACTTCAACACGTTTCGCCACTTCTTCCATCAGCTCAAGGCTGCGCGGATGCAGTTGCTCAGTGTCTTTGTGAACGAACAGAGACATCGGCACGCCCCAGGTACGCTGACGGGAGATACACCAGTCAGGACGGTTAGCGACCATGTTTTCGATACGCGCCTGGCCCCAGTCCGGGATCCACTGCACGCCTTTGATCTCTTCCAGAGACTGCTGACGCAGGCCTTTCTGATCCATGCTGATGAACCATTGTGGCGTCGCGCGGAAGATGATTGGCGTTTTATGACGCCAGCAGCACGGATAGCTGTGCGTTATTTTCTCAACGTGCAGCAATGCGCCTTTTTCGCGCAGCAACTCAACGATCAGATCGTTGGCTTTAAAGACGAATTTACCGTCCAGCGTCGGGTAAGTGCCTGGCAGATAGCAGCCGTTTGGCCCTACCGGGTTCGCCACTTCCAGACCGTATTTCTGGCCGATAACAAAGTCGTCCGGGCCATGCCCCGGTGCGGTATGCACGGCACCAGTACCGGCATCGAGCGTCACGTGATCGCCAAGGATCGCCGGCACATCGAAACCGAGGAATGGGTGTTTGAAGCGCAGCAGTTCGAGGTCCGCGCCTTTACATTCGCCCAGTACAGTCCATTCTGCGATACCGGCACGTTTCATGACGCTTTCAACCAGATCGGTTGCCAGGATCAGGCACTGGCCTTCAACCTGAACCAGCTGATAAGAAAACTCAGGGTTCAGTGAAATCGCACGGTTAGCAGGCATGGTCCACGGCGTGGTGGTCCAGATAACCAGTGAGATCGGGCCGTTAAAAGCAGATACGCCAAACTTCGCAGCCACGGCGGCAGCGTCAGTCGCGTTGAACGCCACATCAATTGAAGGAGACGCTTTGTCGTAATACTCAACTTCTGCTTCTGCCAGGGATGAACCGCAATCTGTACACCAGTGAACCGGCTTAGCCCCTTTGTGCAGGTGGCCGTTACTGATGATTTTACCCAGCGCACGAATAATGTTGGCTTCAGTTTTGAAGTCCATGGTCAGGTACGGGTGATCCCAGTCGCCCAATACGCCCAGACGGATGAAGTCTTTCTTCTGGCCTTCAACCTGCTCTGCTGCGTATTTACGGCACGCTTCACGGAATTCTGCCGCAGTGACTTTCTCGCCCGGTTTGCCGATCAGCTGCTCGACTTTAAGCTCGATTGGCAGACCATGACAGTCCCAGCCAGGAACATACGGCGCATCAAAGCCCGCCAGTCCTTTGGACTTAACGATCATGTCTTTAAGAATTTTGTTTACTGAGTGACCAATATGAATGCTGCCATTCGCATACGGAGGGCCGTCATGCAAAATAAAGGTTTTCTTGCCTTTCTTGGCAGCACGAATAATCCCGTACAGATCCTGGTCATACCAATTTTTCAGCATGTCAGGTTCACGCTTGGCCAGATCGCCACGCATCGGGAACCCTGTTTCCGGCAAATTCAGGGTGTTCTTGTAGTCACTCATAGATTCTCGGTTCCGTTTTCGGCTGGATTCCAGGCTTTGTTACACGCCTGTCAGTACATGTTTAGCGCAGTGTCTTTAACCCAAAGAATTCCCGGGCCGTCACTTCATCGTTCGCAATCTGTTGCTTTAAAGCATCAAGCGAGGAGAAACGCTGTTCGTTGCGCAATTTCGCGCGGAGCACCACATCAATGTGGCGCCCGTATAAATCTAATGTGGTGTCGAGAAGGTGCACTTCCAACTGCTTGCGCACGCCTCCGACTGTAGGACGTATTCCAATGTTCGCCACGCCCGGCAGAGGTTCAGGCCCGAGGCCTAAGACTTCAACCGCATACACGCCGCGCACCGGAGACACGAGCCGCTTCAACGGCACGTTTGCCGTCGGAAAGCCGATGGTGCGTCCCAGTTTATCGCCGTGTACGACCCGGCCCGAGATACTGAACGGATGGCCCAGTAAATTCTCGGCCAGCGCCAGATCATCGTCGCGCAACGCATTACGGATCGCCGTGCTGCTGATGCGGTTCTCACCTTCACGGAACGTTTGCGTGCTGATCACTTCAAAGCCGTATTCTTCACCGGCTTTCTGCAATAGCTCAAAATCCCCCAGACGGCTGGCACCAAAGCGGAAATCATCCCCGACAGTCAGGAATTTAACACCCAGCTTCTCTACCAGCAGTTGTGAGATAAAGGCCTGCGCCATATGTGCGGCAAACCGGGGTTCGAAACGCACACATAAAAGGTAATCAACCCCGCACTCCGCCAGATACTTGGCTTTGTCACGCAAACTGGTCAGGCGTGCAGGTGCTTTATCACCGGCAAACAATTCCAGAGGCTGTGGCTCGAAAATCATTACCATCACCGGCAACCCCAGACGTTGACCTTCCAGCTTAAGCTGTTCAATCAGGGCCTGATGACCACGGTGTACACCATCAAAATTGCCAATAGTCAGCACACATCCATGATGACGTGCTCGAATATTGTGTATTCCGCGAATTAGCTCCATAGCTGGCTCAAATCCAATGCTGACTCATAACGATGGAAATCGGCGGATTATACCTTGTACAGCCTCCAAGGTTAACCAGCGATTAGCAGGATCACACCATTCTCTCTTGCATACGGCAGATATTGCGGTTCAAATGGCGGCGTGGCGATGAAAATCTTTCGTTGCATACAGGGAATGCGTGACTTTTCGCATAAACAAAGCGTTAATGGCCGTAGTGGGCAGTTTGTACACTCTCCTGTCGATTTTTCTCGCGAAAGACTGTATTCCGATGCCGGAAGCTGTTAAAATCCTGCGCCATCACAACGTAACAAGCGACGAGTAAAGTTCACTCTTTAAAACGCCGCTTATTTGCACAAATCCGTTGACAAAAGAAGACCGAAAAGGCATATTCCTCGGCCTTTGAATTGTTCATCAATAGAAAAATATTTGGGAGTTGGCCTTGGCTAATATCAAATCAGCTAAGAAACGCGCCGTACAGTCAGAAAAACGCCGTAAGCACAACGCGAGCCGTCGTTCTATGATGCGTACCTTTATCAAGAAGGTATACGCGGCTATTGCAGCAGGCGACAAAGCTGCTGCACAAAACGCATTTAACGAAATGCAACCAATCGTGGACCGTCAGTCTTGCAAAGGCCTGATCCACAAAAACAAAGCAGCGCGTCATAAGTCAAACCTGACTGCGCAAATCAACGCAATGCAATAATCGCATTACGCTGAAATGCTTGATAAAAAAACCGGCTCACGCCGGTTTTTTTATATCTGAAATTTGAGTTCAACACTAAAAGCTATTCAAACAACGCTGAAAAGTCCGTATGGCAAATCCGCTGTACCGAAGGATGCTGAATCATTCTTTCAGCAAATATCACGTAGTACTCTTCCATAATCCCTTCCACCCGTCCGACTTCCTCTATTTTTTCATCCTGAAATTCAGTTGATGAATAAATAGCCGGAGCGACAAATATCGCGTTGTTGTTCATTCCAAACGCTTTCATCAGCGCGGCATCATCAAACTCACCGAGAATATTGACCTTCAGCCCCTGCGTATTAAACCAGTTCAGCAGTTTGCGCCCCAGCATTGAACGCCTGCCGGGGATGAGTAATGAACGACGCTCCAGACAAGCCGGGAAATTCATGCCTGCCGGTGGATTACAACAAAAGAAGCTGATCGGACTTTCACCCAGTTTGACCGAGAACAGCCCTGCCTGCTGCGTGGAGTCCACCGGGCAATCAGACAAAATCATGTCCAGTTTATGCTGGCTCAGTTGTTCGAGCAGCATTTCGTGAGTCGATTCAAAACAGCGCAGATGAATTTGCGCGTTGTCCGGCACGGCAGCTTCCAATACGCGACTGACCAGTCGTTTGGATAACGCATCCGCCACACCCACATCAAACAACAGGCTCGCCTCTTTGCGGTAATTCACGATATCCAGCATTTCCTGACTAAGGGTGAACATTTTATCCGCATAGCGGTAAACCAGTTGCCCTAACTCAGAAGGCACCAGCCCACGCCCCTGCCGTTTGAAGAGTTTCCCATCCAATCTTTCTTCCAGGGATTTAATCTGCCCGGTGATCGTTTGCGGAGTAAGGTGCAACACTTCCGCAGCTCCCACAACAGAACCTGATTTACACACGTGCCAAAAATAATACAAGTGGTTGTAATTGATATGAGGCATGGTTTCACCCTTTCCGAAAGTATGAAGTCAGCATCATTATTAATTTGCACGTTTCTTAGGCAAGGCCCGGCTCAGGAGCAGGTATCCCAGAACCGCTGATGCGACTGATCCCATCAGGATGCCCATTTTGGCGTACGTCAGCAACGCAGGCTCCAGCGTCGCAAAGGCCAGAGAACCAATGAAAATCGACATCGTAAAACCGATACCGCACAGCACGGAGACTGCCGAAATTTGGCTAAAAGTTATGCCGGATGACAGCCGTGTAATCCCTGATTTCAAGGCGATCCCGCCGAACAGAATGATACCCAGCGGCTTACCGAGAAGAAGCCCGGCAGCAATACCCATGGGTAATGTCGAGAATGAACCCGCAACTGTCACGCCCTGCAAAGAGATACCCGCATTGGCGAACGCAAACAGCGGCAAAATAAACCAGGAAACATAGGGGTGGATCCCATGCTCCAGGCGGCGAGCAGGTGACCTTTTATTCTCTTTGGTTCTCAGCGGAATTAAGAAGCCAAGAATGACACCCGCCAGCGTCGCGTGGATACCTGATTTCAGCACACACACCCAGAACACAGCACCAATCAGCAGGTACGGCGTCAGCTTCGTTACCCCCCGCCAGTTCAGTAGAGCCAGTACAGCGATGCACACCGCCGATAACCCCAGTGCCATCATCGACACATCGTGACTATAAAACAGTGCGATGATCACGATGGCACCCAAGTCATCAATAATGGCCAGTGCCAGCAGGAACACTTTTAACCCGGTCGGCACTCGTGACCCCAGCAGTGCCATCACCCCCAGCGCAAACGCAATGTCCGTTGCCGCCGGAATAGCCCAACCCTGACGGGCTATTTCATCGCTGCCGTTAAACAGTAAATAGATTAATGCCGGAACAACCATACCCCCGAGCGCGGCAATGGCAGGAAACATCGCCTGCTCGCGGTTGGCCAGCGCGCCTTCGCACATCTCACGCTTGACTTCCAGACCAATCATCAGGAAAAACACTGCCATCAGGCCATCGTTAATCCACAGCAAAAGTGGCTTGTCGATCAACAGCTCGGAAAAACGCAGGGTGACGGGAATATCCAGAAATGCCTGATAAATCCCCTGCAACGGACTATTCGCCATGATTAATGCCACAATGGCTGCGATGATTAATATCACACCACCGGCGGCTTCCATCCGTAAAAACTGACGAATGATATTTGACATTCTGACTCTCCTGTAGAAAAAACGTGGCAAAAAAAAAAGCTCACCACAAGGGTATGTCTGAATTGTACGCAAACTATCACTTCGTAAAAAGTCGATTATTTCTGGATTATACTTCGCTTTTTACGAATCATTGGTTTTCACATTGTTGAATAAAAATCCATAAAAAATCCCCGGCGCGTCAACCGCTGCCGGGGATGTTATCTGGCTTTCCGTCGCTCGATTCGCGAAAGCTTAGCGGGTCAGATCATCAAAGAACTTTTTCACGCCGTCCAGGAAGCTTTTAGAGCGCGGGCTGTTTTTCTCACCCGAAACGCCACCAAAGCTTTCTTCCAGATCACGCAGCAACTGCTTCTGCTTCTCGTTCAGGCTGACCGGAGTTTCCACTACCACCCGGCACATCAGGTCGCCCTGAACGCCACCACGGACAGATTTCACACCGCGCCCGCGCATACGGAACATTTTGCCCGTTTGCGTTTCAGCAGGAATTTTCAGGCTCACGCGGCCATCAAGCGTTGGCACTTCAATTTCGCCACCCAGTGCTGCCATGGCAAAATTGATTGGCACTTCGCAGTACAGGTTATTACCTTCGCGCTCAAAGATTTTATGCGCTTTAACCTGAACCTGAACGTACAGATCACCTGACGGAGCACCATGCTCACCGGCTTCGCCTTCACCCTCCAGACGAATACGGTCTCCGGTATCCACACCCGCAGGAATCTTCACTGACAGCGTTTTTGAACGTTCTACGCGACCATGACCATGACATTTGGTGCACGGATCTTTAATCACTTTACCGCGCCCCTGACAGGTCGGACACGCCTGCTGGACTGTGAAGAAGCCCTGACGCATCTGAACCTGACCTGCACCATGACAGGTCGGACAGGTGGTCGGAGAACTCCCCGCTTTCGCGCCGCTGCCGTGGCAAACGTCACATTCATCCAGTGTCGGGATGCGGATTTCTTTGGTGACACCACGAACGGCCTCTTCCAGAGTCAGATCCATGTTGTAACGCAGGTCTGAGCCCCGGCTGGCACGCTGACGGCGCCCGCCGCCAAAGATGTCGCCAAAGACGTCACCAAAGATGTCGCTGAAATCTGCACCGCCGCCGCCGTAGCCACCACCGCCGCCCATGCCACCTTGTTCAAAGGCTGCATGACCATACTGGTCGTAGGCCGCACGCTTTTGCGCATCGGTCAGAATTTCATAAGCTTCTTTAATTTCTTTGAATTTGCTTTCAGATTCTTTATCGCCCTGATTGCGGTCAGGGTGATGTTTCATCGCCAGACGCTTATAAGCCTTTTTGATTTCACGCTCATCCGCTGTTTTGGATACGCCTAAAATCTCATAATAATCTTGCTTCGCCATGCTTTAACCTACCCTCAACATGCGTGCACGGGCGTAGAGTTTCCTCGACGCCCGTGCTGGTTATCAGTAAAGCTTCTTACTGTGCCCGCTTAAGGGCGATTATTTTTTGTCTTTAACTTCTTCGAATTCAGCGTCAACAACGTCGTCATCTTTCTGCGCGCTGGTATCGCCGCCTTCAGCCTGACCTTGTTGCTGAGCCATTTCCATCAGTTTGCCGGAAACCTGTACCAGCGCCTGGATTTTCGCTTCGATATCAGCCTTGTCTTCACCTTTAGCAGACACTTCCAGTGCTTTCAGGGCTTCTTCTACTGCGGTTTTGTCTTCAGCTGGCAGTTTGTCGCCGGCTTCTTCCAGTTGCTTACGGGTACCGTGGATCAGATGGTCCGCCTGATTGCGGGTCTGAACCAGTTCTTCAAACTTACGGTCAGATTCAGCATTGGCTTCAGCATCGTTAACCATTTTCTGGATTTCTTCTTCGCTCAGACCAGAAGATGCCTTGATGGTGATCTTCTGCTCACGGCCGGTATTTTTGTCTTTCGCAGACACGTGCAGGATACCATCGGCATCAAGGTCGAAGGTGACTTCGATCTGAGCCTGACCGCGTGGTGCTGCCTGAATACCGTCCAGGTTGAATTGACCCAGAGATTTGTTATCACTTGAACGCTTACGTTCACCCTGCAACACATGGATGGTTACTGCAGACTGGTTGTCTTCCGCAGTAGAGAACACCTGACTGTGTTTGGTCGGGATGGTGGTATTTTTAGTGATAAGCGGAGTCATCACGCTGCCCATGGTTTCGATACCCAGAGACAACGGAGTCACATCCAGCAGCAGAACGTCTTTCACGTCACCTGCCAGGACACCACCCTGAACTGCTGCACCGATTGCCACAGCTTCATCCGGGTTCACGTCTTTACGTGGTTCTTTACCGAAGAAATCAGCAACTTTCTTCTGAACCATTGGCATACGGGTCTGACCACCCACCAGGATAACGTCCTGAATGTCAGAAACTGACAGGCCTGCGTCTTTCAGCGCCACTTTCAGTGGTTCGATAGAACGGTTAACCAGGTCTTCAACCAAAGATTCCAGTTTTGCACGGGTCACTTTGATGTTCATGTGTTTTGGACCTGACGCATCAGCAGTGATGTACGGCAGGTTCACGTCAGTTTGCTGAGCAGAAGACAATTCGATCTTCGCTTTTTCAGCGGCTTCTTTCAGACGTTGCATCGCCAGTGGATCGTTACGCAGATCCATGCCTTGCTCTTTCTTAAATTCTTCAACCAGATAGTTGATCATACGGCTGTCGAAGTCTTCACCACCAAGGTGAGTGTCACCGTTGGTCGCCAGTACTTCAAAGGTTTTTTCGCCGTCAACTTCATCAATTTCGATAATAGAGATATCGAAAGTACCACCACCGAGGTCGTATACCGCGATAGTACGGTTGCCGATTTCACGATCCAGACCATAAGCCAGTGCCGCAGCAGTCGGTTCATTGATGATACGTTTGACTTCCAGACCTGCGATACGGCCAGCGTCTTTCGTTGCCTGACGCTGAGCATCGTTGAAGTAAGCAGGTACGGTGATAACAGCTTCAGTTACAGGTTCACCCAGATAATCTTCAGCGGTTTTCTTCATTTTCTTCAACACTTCTGCAGAGATCTGCGGAGGTGCGATTTTCTGACCTTTAACGTCGATCCAGGCGTCGCCATTGTCAGCGCTTACGATCTGGTAAGGCATGATGCCTTTATCACGTTGTACTTCTTCATCCTGGAAGCGACGGCCAATCAGGCGCTTGATCGCGAACAGGGTGTTCTGCGGGTTAGTCACAGCCTGACGTTTAGCCGGAGAACCTACCAGAGTCTCGCCATCTGCCGCATAAGCGATGATGGAAGGAGTGGTGCGGTCGCCTTCAGCATTCTCCAGTACACGAGCAGTCGTGCCATCCATGATAGCTACACAAGAGTTGGTGGTGCCCAGGTCGATCCCAATAATTTTACCCATCTAAAACGTCTCCACTTAAATTCATATTCGTTCAGGTTGCTACTGTATATGTGGCCGATCTTTTCGATTTCAACAGCCCCATTTAACGGATTTCCCGACGGTAACAACTGCGGTTGGGAATAAGATGGGGCCATGCAGCTCAGCATCAAGGGGCAAAGTGAAAAAAAATCTTCAATTGCTGTTACGCCAGATCAATGTTTGCTGACGCAACCCTCCTTATGATGCCGCGCGCTTCTAAAGATATGTGGGTTTTTTACTCATTTCCCAAGCGTTTCTTCCCCCGATTATCAATTAATAATAATTCCGATACAGAGGATCTATGCACAGCAAAACGTTGGCAAATCCAGGCCCGCTCGGGTTGATGGGATTTGGTATGACCACTATCTTATTGAATTTACACAATGCAGGCTTTTTTCCCCTGACAGCAGTGATTGTCAGTATGGGGATTTTTTATGGTGGTTTGATTCAGATTCTTGCCGGGATGATGGAATTTAAAAAAGGGAATACGTTCGGCACGACCGCATTCACTTCTTATGGCGCATTCTGGTTAAGCCTGGTTGGTATCCTGATGCTGCCGCGCATGGGCATGGCTGAAGCCAGCAGCGAAAGCTTCCTTGGCGCTTACCTCGGCATCTGGGGCGTGTTCACCTTATTCATGTTCTTTGGCACCCTGAAAGCAAACCGCGGTTTACAGATCGTTTTCGGCAGTCTGGTTATTCTGTTCGCGCTGTTGTGCTTCGGTAATATGACCGGAAACACGGCGGTACTGCATTTTGCCGGTTTCGAAGGGATCTTCTGTGGCGCCAGCGCGATTTATCTGGCGATGGCCGAAGTGCTGAACGAGCAATATGGCCGTACCGTTTTGCCGGTCGGTGAGCCGAAAAACCACGCTCCCCAGATTGACGCTGTTGTGGCATAAACCCCCTCAGCCAGACGTAAAAAGCCCTGCATCGCAGGGCCTTTTTATGCATAAAAGAAATCACTGGCCGGAAGTTGCGCCTTCGGCAAATTTCTCTGTACGGATCGTTTCGCTGTTCAAATCGCGGCTAAGGTAAATACCGGTCAGCAAGCCAATCACCGACAAGGCCAGCACATAATAAGCCGGAGCCATCGGCGTCAGACGCATAATCAGCGTGACGAAGACCGGAGTCAGGCCGCCGAAAATCGCGTAGGCCATGTTGTATGAGAAAGAGATGCCGGTAAAACGCACTTCCGCCGGGAAGGCCCGCACCATCACATAAGGTACTGCGCCGACCACACCTACGCTCAACCCCGCCAGCGCATACATGCCCATCAGCACCGAGGCATCAGCCGCGACCATGTGATAGAAAGACCAGCTGCAAATCCCGAGGAAGAGGCTGCCGAAAATAAAGGTTTTGCTGGCACCGAGGCGATCAACAATGCTTCCAGAGATAATGCATCCAAACATCAGCGCTACTGTAGCCAGACAGTTGGCCTGTAATGCGGCTGCCGCCGGAATGCCGAATTGCTTCTGCAACCAGGTTGGCGTCATCAGGATCACCACCACGATACCGGCGGATAACAGCCAGGTCATCAGCATCGATACCACGATTTCTTTTTTATGATTGGCCACGACAGATTTCAACGGCAATTCTTCCGCCAGCGCCTTATGCGCTTTCATTTCCATAAAGACAGGCGTTTCCTGTAACCATCGGCGCAGATACATGGCGATCAGACCAAAAATGCCGCCGATGAAAAACGGAATACGCCAGCCGTACTGACTGATGGTCGCTGGCGTCAAGCTGGTGTTCAGTAAAGTTGCCACCAGAGAACCCAGCAGAATCCCCAACGTTAAACCGGCGGTGAGGGTGCCGCAGGCGAAACCGATGCGATTACGTGGCACATGTTCAGCGACAAACACCCACGCGCCCGGCACTTCGCCGCCGATCGCCGCGCCCTGTAACAGACGCATCAGCAGCAGCAACAGCGGTGCTGCCATGCCAATCGAGGCGTAGGTTGGCAACAGCCCCATTGCCAGTGTCGGTAAAGCCATTAATAAAATACTCAGACTGAACATGCGCTTACGGCCAACCAAATCACCGAAGTGCGCCATGATGATACCGCCCAACGGGCGCGCCAGATAACCGGCAGCGAAAATACCAAAAGTCTGAACCTGACGCAGCCAGTCGGGCATATTGGCCGGGAAGAAGAGATCGCCAATTACCGCAGCGAAAAAGACGAAAATGATGAAATCGTAGAATTCGAGGGCGCCACCCAGTGCAGCCAGGGAAAGCGTTTTGAAGTCCTGCCGGTTCAACCGGCGCGATTGTGTGTGTTGCATAGGATACCGTCAGACACCAGAGTAAAAAATGGAAAAAGGTTTTGCCACCTTATGTAAAGTAATCCTTACTATAGCGGCAAATATTTTTCACACCAGTGGTGTCTGACGCTTAACGTCGCTAAATTTCAAAAAGGAACTGTATTCAGTTTTTTATCTCGCGGCGGGCACTTTTCGGACGGAAAGCTGCTACCACCTCATCATGCGTTTCAATGTAAGGTCCGTCGAGCAACTGGATGCAATAGGGCACACTGGCAAAAATGCCGGAAACAATCACTTTACCGTCGGCATCTTTCAGTCCTTCCAGCGTTTCCTGAATAGATTTCGGCTGGCCAGGTAAATTCAGGATTAAAGCCTGTTTGCGGATCACCCCAACCTGACGTGACAAAATTGCCGTCGGTACAAAGTGCAGGCTGATCTGACGCATCTGTTCGCCGAAACCGGGCATTTCACGATCGGCAACAGCCAGCGTGGCATCCGGTGTGACATCCCGGCGCGCAGGCCCGGTCCCCCCGGTGGTTAACACCAGATGGCAGCCGCTTTCATCAACCAGTTCACTGATAGCCTGTTCAATCAAAGGCTGCTCGTCCGGGATCAGCTTTTTCTCCAGCTTAAAAGGCGTAATAAGCGCTTTTTCCAGCCATTCTTCCAGTGCCGGAATACCTTTGTCCTGATAAACACCGCTTGAGGCGCGGTCCGACACTGATACCAGACCAATCCGTAATGTATCCATGCTATTTCTCCACAGCATTTTTCTTCGTAGTCACAGTACTCAGTATATCGGTAACCGGCCGGTGGTTTTATCGCAGGCACAAAAAAAGCGGCTGATTAGCCGCTTTATGCTGGAACTGAATGCTGATTACAGCAGGTCAGAAATCATTTTTTCCAGTTTACCCTGGTCGATTGCAAACTTACGGATGCCGTCAGCCAGTTTATCGATCGCCATTGGATCCTGGTTGTGCTCCCAGTAGAACTGAGATTCAGTCAGTGGCGCAGGACGTGGCTTGGTCTCACCGGAGAAGGACAGTTTACGTTCCAGCGGACCTTCGCTTTCTGCCAGTTCTTTCAGCAGTGCAGGGGCGATGGTCAGACGGTCACAGCCAGCCAGTTCGATGATTTCACCGATGTTACGGAAGCTTGCGCCCATCACGACAGTTTCGTAGCCGTGTTGTTTGTAGTATTCGTAGATTTCGGTTACGGACACAACGCCCGGATCTTCATGCGGTGCGAACTCTTTTTTGTCGCCATTGGCTTTGTACCAGTCAAGGATACGACCAACGAACGGAGAAATCAGGAACACGCCCGCTTCAGCACAAGCACGCGCCTGTGCGAAGGAGAACAGCAGCGTCAGGTTGCAGTTGATGCCTTCTTTTTCCAGTTTCTCTGCAGCGCGGATGCCCTGCCAGGTAGAAGCCAGTTTGATCAGAATACGGTCGTTGCTGATACCCGCATCGTTATACAGTTTGATCAGGCGTTTGGCTTTGGCCACGCTTGCGTCAGTGTCGTAAGACAGACGTGCATCAACTTCTGTTGAAATGCGGCCCGGTACCAGTTTCAGAATTTCCAGACCGATGTTCACTGCCAGTTTGTCAGCTGCATCAGTAATCTGCTGATCGTGATCGCTGCTCTGGTCACGTGCCCAGGCGATTGCTTCGTCGATCAGTTTACGGTATTCAGGAATTTGCGCAGCGCTGAGGATCAGTGACGGGTTCGTGGTCGCATCCTGCGGCTGGTACAACTTCATTGCCGCGATATCTCCGGTGTCAGCAACAACCTGAGTCATTTGGCGTAGGGAAGTCAGTTTATCGGTCATTTTGGCATATCTCATCGTTTGGACGTTTTCGTATAGGCATTTTCATGCCTTGCCTTTGGCTGATGATAACATGCAAAAAGCCAGGCGCAAGGCGCATATCACGGCATGCTCGGCTACGAACATCTATGGATTTCTCACCTTCCAAAACACACAAAATTAGCCAAAATGCATATGTTACCCGTTCAATAAAACAGGTATGTTAGCCACCCAAAGTGGTCATTGCCCGCAAGCAAACAAATAAAAATGATGAAGGGCAAATCAACCAAGGACAACTTATGAACGACCTGCTGGATTTTTTCGATACTATTCTCTGGAGTTCAATCCTGATTTACCTGCTATGCGGCACCGGCATTTACCTTACGTTTCGTCTTGGTTTCATTCAGTTTCGTCACTTTGGCCACCTTTTCTCCCCCACTCTTTATAAGCGAAAACACATCACACGAGGTATTTCCCCGTGGCGGGCGCTGTGTCTCAGCCTTGCATCGCGTATTGGTACCGGGAATCTCACCGGTGTCGCCATCGCCATTACGCTCGGCGGCCCTGGCGCTATTTTCTGGATGTGGATTATTGCAGTTTTCAACATGGCGACGGCAATGATAGAAAACACGCTGGCGCAGATTTACAAAGGCAATGTAGCCCATGAAAAATTTCGCGGCGGGCCGGCTGATTACATGGAAAAAGGGCTTGGAATGCGCTGGATGGGTATCTTGTTTTCCTTGCTGATGGTGATTTCCTGCGGCTTTATTTTCAGCGCCTTACAGGCCAATTCCATTGCTCAGGCTTCTTTCCATCTTCTGCATGTACCGGCGCTGTCCACCGCCTGCATTTTATCCGTGCTGGTCGCGATACTGATTTTTGGCGGTATACGCGCAATCACCTGGCTTTCGAAATGGCTTGTACCGCTGATGGCCTTCGCCTACTTGTTGCTGGCCATCTGGGTTATTGGTCATCACATTGAAAAGTTGCCACAGGTGCTGGCGCTGGTATTCAAAAGCGCCTTCGGCTTACAGCAGGCCGCTTCCGGCGCACTGGCGTATGGCGTGACACAGGCCATTACTCAGGGCATGCAACGCGGCGCCTTTGCCAGCGAAGCCGGTGTCGGTTCTTCACCCAATGCGGCGGCGATGGCGGGCGTAAGCCACCCGGCTATGGTGGGGTTCAGCCAGATGTTTGCCGTCTTCATCGATACCATGGTGATTTGTACCGCAACCGCGCTGATCATCCTGACGTCAGGAGCCCTTGATCAACCTGACGCCCCGGTTGGCATCCGGCTGATACAGCAATCGATTATGCCGGTGACCGCAGGCTGGAGCCATGTGGTTCTGGCCATTCTGGTCTTCTCTTTTGCGTTCACGTCGATCGCCGGAAACTATGCCTATGCCGAAAACAATCTGAATTTCTTTCACGGTTCTTCGCCCGTTAAATTACTGATTTTCCGGTTGATGGTCATCAGCATGGTGTTCTGCGGATGCCTGATGGAATTACAAGTCCTGTGGAAACTGGCCGATATTGTCATGGCGCTGATGGCAATACTCAATCTCACCGCACTGTTGCTGCTTTCGGGCATCGCGGTCAGCGTGGTGAAAGATTATGAACGCCAGCGACGGATGGGGAAAACGCCGGTGTTTAATCCTGATCACTACCCTGAATTACGCGGTCAGCTCCAGCCCGGCGTCTGGGATAAAAAAATGCCTCCGCGCTGATTTCCTGCGCTTTTACCTATCGATATCATGCCTCCATCGCAGTGACTTTTTTGCTACAGTAAGGCAACAAAAATCCTGAATGTGAACCGTCACTGACCAACGGACGAGACTATGCTGACCATTATTTCACCTGCCAAAACGCTCGATTACGAAAGCCCGCTTGCGACAACGCGCTATACCCAACCGGAACTGCTGGATAAATCCAGCCAGCTGATCACCGTGGCACGTAAAATGTCTCCTGCGCAGATTTCTTCACTGATGGGGATCAGCGACAAACTGGCCCATCTGAACGCCGAACGTTTTAATGACTGGCAGCCGGATTTCACGCCGGATAACGCCCGTCAGGCCTTGCTGGCCTTTAAAGGCGATGTGTATACCGGTCTGCAGGCAGAAGATTTCAGTGAGAAGGATTTTGATTTTGCACAGAAACATCTGCGGATGTTGTCAGGTTTATATGGCCTGCTGCGTCCGCTGGATCTGATGATGCCTTACCGTCTGGAAATGGGTATCCGTCTGGAAAATCCCCAGGGCGCGAATCTGTATGCCTTCTGGGGAAATTTGCTGACCGAAAAACTCAACCAACTGCTCAGTGAACAAAAAAGCAAAGTGCTGGTGAACCTGGCGTCTGATGAATACTTCAAAGCGGTGAAACCCAAACTGCTGGATGGCGAAATCATCAAGCCGGTATTCCTCGACGAGAAGAACGGCAAATACAAAGTCATCAGCTTCTACGCCAAAAAAGCGCGCGGCCTGATGAGCCGCTTTATTATTAAAGAGCGTCTGGATAAGCCGAAACAGCTTCAGGATTTCAATCTGGAAGGTTATGAATTTGATGAATCACGTTCGCAGGGCAATGAACTGGTGTTTACCCGTCCTGAGCGCTGATTGACCTGATCTGCGGATACAAAAAAGCCCTCACGAAGAGGGCTTTTGCCTGTCTGAAACACAATATTTATTCAGGCAGCGCCATCAGGAATGCACGCATCTCGCTGAAATCAGCCGGAAGATTATGCGACAACAATGGCAGGTCAGCGCGATCCGCCAGTTCTTTCGGTAAACCGATGTCCTGATCCAGAATCGCTTCCACGCTTTCCTTGAATTTTGCCGGATGCGCCGTCCCGATGAACAGGCCGAACTCGCCCGGTTGCAGCTGGTCACGCAGCACACGGTAAGCAATTGCCGCGTGAGGTTCAGAGATATAACCGATATTGGCCAGCTCGCGCATCGCGTCTTCGGTGGTGTCATCGCTGACCGCACCGAAGCCCAGATCTTTCAGCTGCCAGGTTTTACGACGATACAACTCTTCCACACGCGGCCAGTTGTTGGGCTGGCTGACATCCATAGCGTTCGACAGAGTGGCAACGGTTTTCTTCGGTTCCCACTCGCCGTTAGACAGGAAACGCGGCACCGTATCATTGGCGTTGGTCGCCGCAATAAAGCGTTTCACCGGCAGGCCGAGGGATTTCGCCAGCAGACCGGCGGTCAGATCACCGAAGTTACCGCTTGGTACGGAAACCACCAGCTGATTGCGCGCTTCCTGAGGCAGTTGGGCAACCGCTTCAAAGTAGTAGCAAATCTGCGCCAGCAGGCGGCTGATATTGATGGAGTTGGCTGAGTTCAGTTTCAGCGCGTGTTTCAGTTCTTCATCATCAAACGCCTGTTTCACCAGCGCCTGACAGGCATCAAAGTCGCCGTCGATGGCGACGGTATGAATATTTCCGCCAAGCGTACAGAACAGTTTTTCCTGCAACGGGCTGATTTTGCCGCGCGGATACAGAATCACCACACGAACATTTTTCAGACCGTGGAACGCATGTGCCACTGCCGCGCCGGTATCACCGGAGGTCGCGGTCAGAATGGTCACCGGCTGATCGCCAGATACCTGAGTCAGGATCTGCGCCATGAAGCGGCCACCGAAATCTTTAAAGGCCAGGGTCGGGCCGTGGAACAGTTCCAGACAGGCAATGTCGTCTTCCACTTTGGCAACGGGTGCCGGGAAGGCAAACGCATTTTTTACACGCTGATATAATTCTTCTTCCGGAATTTCATCGCCGATGAAAGCAGAAAGAATTCGGCTGCTGCGGGTGACGAAATCCAGTTCCAGCAAGCGATCAATTTCGGTCAGTTCAAACTCAGGCAATTCCAGCGGGAAGAATAATCCCTGCTGTTTTCCAAGACCTTGTTTGACGGCCTGAGCAAAGCTGACCTGCTCGTTGTGATCCTTCAGGTTGTACAGTTTCATTAGTTATCCCAATAAATTATCGAGTTATCCCAATACCCGCGCGCCCGCGGTATCAAGACGACAAATATGAACAAAGCCTTCGTCATTTTGCAGATAATGCGTCTGCAACCAGTCAGCCATACGTTTCGCTGTCGCACTGTCGTTACACACCGCGAACAACGTCGGGCCGGAACCGGAAATCCCGCAAGCCAGCGCACCAATTTCTTCTGCGGCGCTGCGGGCTTCGGCAAAGCCTGGCAGCAGACGGGTGCGGTAAGGTTCAGCAATCACATCTTTCATCAGTTTTGCGGCCAGCGCAGGTTGCTGAGTGTGGCAGGCATGAATAAAGCCCGCCAGATAACGTCCGTGGCTGATGCAATCCTGACGGCGATACTGCGCAGGTAAAATGGCACGCGCCTCGGCCGTCGAGACTTTAATCCCCGGATACGCCATCACCCACAGCCAGTCATCAAAGCCTGGCACGTCCTGGCTGATGATATCGAGTTCTTCCAGCATCAGCTGAATACCGCCTAAATAGCATGGCGCCACATTATCGAAATGTACGCTACCGGAAATCCGCCCTTCCAGCTCGCCCATCAGCAACAGCATCTGGTTTTCATTCAGCGGTTTACCGCAAAACTCATTCATCGCCATCAGACCGGCGACCACCGAACAGGCGCTGGAGCCCAGACCTGAGCCGATCGGCATGTTTTTTTCCAGCGTCATCGCCACCGGCACTTCTTTGCCGATTTCCTGACAGAAACGCTGCCAGCACTGATAAACGATGTTGTCTTCCATGCGATCCGGCAGTTTAGACACAAACTTGCCTTCGTTTTTCAGACTGAACACTGTGGCCGCCTCAACGGAAACACAGTCGCCCAGCAGCGTGCCATCCACCGGAGACACGGCCGCGCCCAGAACATCGAAGCCTACGCTGACGTTCCCGATTGAAGCCGGGGCATACACCTTAACCATATTAAACTCCTAACTTCCATGACAGCGTTCTCAAAAGATCGGCAAACACACCTGCCGCCGTCACATCATTACCGGCACCGTAGCCACGCAGAACCAACGGCAACGGCTGATAATAGCGGCTGTAAAACGCCAGCGCATTCTCCCCATTTTTTACTTTATAAAGCGGGTCATTACCATCGACGGCATCGATTTTTACTTTGCATTGTCCGTCTTCGATAGCACCGACATAACGCAATACTTTACCTGCCGCGGTGGCATCCGCAACACGCCTGGCAAATTCGGCATCCAGTTCCGGCAGACGCGCCACAAATTCATTCACAGTGCCTTCGCTATTGAAGGACGGCGGCAGAACGGATTCCACATCAATATCCGTCAGCTCCAGTTTGTAACCGGCTTCACGCGCCAGGATCAGCAATTTACGGGCAACGTCCATACCGGACAGATCATCACGCGGATCCGGTTCGGTATAGCCCATCTCTTTCGCCTGCAATGTTGCAGCAGATAACGACATACCTTCATCCAGCTTACCGAAGATGAAGGACAGCGAGCCGGAGAGGATGCCGGAGAAACGCATCAGCTCATCACCGGCATTCAGCAGGTTTTGCAGGTTTTCGATGACCGGTAAACCCGCGCCGACGTTGGTATCGTAGAGGAATTTACGGCGTGAACCATCCGCCGCTTTACGCAACTGATGGTAGTAATTCATGGAAGAAGTATTGGCCTTTTTGTTCGGCGTTACGACGTGGAAACCGTCGGCAAGGAAATCGGCGTATTGATCAGCCACTTCCTGACTGGAAGTACAGTCAACAATCACCGGATTCAGCAGGTGGTATTCTTTCACCAGACGGATCAGGCGTCCCAGATTCAGCGGCTCTTTCGCGGCACCCAGTTCATCACGCCAGGTTTCCAGCGCAATGCCGTGAACGTTAGTCAGCAATGCCCGGGAGTTGGCGATGCCGCAAACGCGCAGATCAATATGTTTGGTTTTCAGCCACGCTTGTTGACGGCGGATCTGTTCAATCAACGCCCCGCCCACGCCGCCTACGCCGATCAGGAAGACTTCGATAACCTGATCAGTGTTGAACAGCATCTGATGGCTGACGCGCACACCGGTGGTCGCATCGTCGTTATTGACGACCACCGAGATAGAACGTTCAGACGACCCCTGCGCAATCGCCACGATATTGATATTGGCGCGCGCCAGTGCCGAGAAGAATTTCGCCGAGATACCGCGCAGGGTGCGCATGCCGTCGCCGACGACAGAAATAACCGCCAGCTTCTCCATCACATCCAGCGGCTCAAGCAGGCCGTCTTTCAGCTCCAGATAGAACTCGTCTTCCAGCGCTTTACGGGCGCGTTCCAGTTCGCTTTGCGGCACACAGAAACTGATGCTGTATTCAGAAGAAGACTGGGTGATCAGCACCACCGAAATGCCTGAACGGGACATCACCGCAAACACGCGCGCCGCCATGCCGATCATCCCTTTCATTCCCGGACCGGAAACGTTGATCATCGCCATGTTGTTCAGATTAGTGATGCCTTTCACCGGCGTATTATCGCCGAGGCTTTCGCTGCCAATCAGCGTGCCTGGCGCCTGCGGGTTGGTGGTGTTTTTGATCAGGCAAGGGATCTGGAACTGGGCAATCGGCAGGATGGTACGCGGATGCAGCACTTTCGCACCAAAGTACGACAGCTCCATCGCTTCCTGATATGACATGGATTTCAGTAAGCGGGCGTCCGGCACGATGCGCGGATCGCAAGTATACACACCGTCGACGTCAGTCCAGATTTCACAACAGTCGGCACGTAAACAGGCAGCCAGCACGGCGGCTGAATAATCGGAACCATTACGTCCGAGCACCACCAGTTCGCCCTGTTCGTTACCGGCAGTGAAACCGGCCATCAGCACAATGTGATCGGCTGGAATAGCGCTGGCGGCGATACGCCGGGTGGATTCGTTGATGTCCACGGTCGATTCAAGGTAATGCCCCTGCGCGAGCAGTTTTTCGACCGGGTTAATGACGGTGACGCCAAAACCTTTGGCAAGGAACACCGCTTCCATAATAGCGATAGAGAGCTTTTCACCACGACAGATGATGGAGGCATTTACGCTGTCCGGGCATTGTCCCAGCAGGGCAATACCGTGCATCAGTTGTTTAAGCTGAGCGAATTCGTGATCGACAAACGCTTTCACTTTCGGCAAATCAAAACCCGGTTGCGCGGCCGCCAGGCCGGTTATCAGCTGACCAAAAATGTTTTCCGCATCACTCATGATGGTCTGAATGTCCTGCCCTGCGACAGTTCGTTCAATCATAGCAACCAGATAGTTGGTGATTTTGGCAGGCGCGGATAATACCGTCGCGACCTGTCCCTGACGTGCATTGCTTTCCATAATGTCCGCAACCCGCAAGAAGCGTTCTGCGTTTGCTACCGAGGTCCCGCCAAATTTCAACACTCGCATTTCTGGTTCTCTCCTGAAGCTCTCGTTTAAATGTAAAAAAAAAGCCCGCACTGGTTAGGTGCGGGCTTTTTTTCTTTTTCCTGTACGCGTCAGCCCGCCCCGTTACCTGTGGTATCGGTGGTGGTAATAATTGTTGTGTTCAGGCTGATGATTCGCATTTTTATTTTCTGTCTGTCTTTAGGTTTGTACTCTGTCTGCCTCTATTAGCTAAAGCATAAGGCACAATAAGTCAATTTTTTTCTATTTTCGGCAGGTTAATCACGGACAGACTGAAATGGATAATTATCTGCCTTTAAAAGCATTTCCAGTACGATCGATAACTCTGCTAGCACCGCACCGGATATCGAACTGTAGCGGTAAGGATTCCCCTCACATCATTGGGTCAGTTTTTTTTCGATGTCATGTAGCAAAG
The DNA here is from genome assembly GCF_000745615.1 of Rahnella sp. WP5. Lineage (NCBI taxonomy): Bacteria > Pseudomonadati > Pseudomonadota > Gammaproteobacteria > Enterobacterales > Yersiniaceae > Rahnella > Rahnella sp. WP5. The sequence continues at coordinate 308,064 of NZ_JQJR01000006.1, forward strand.
TATGCAGCATTGCCGCATCGCGCTGCTGCAAAAGACCGAGACGCTGATGCAGCCAGTCGGACAATTTCTGGTCATCTTCTGCCCCGACATTTTCCAGTAATCGCCCGACCCGTGCACGCAATGCCGACAACTGTCCCGCTTCGGCATTTTCAGATTTCACTGAGGCCACCTGATTGAGCGACGATAACTGATAACAGAATACCATCACGGCCTGCCCCAGATTCAGCGACGGGTAATCCGCCACCATCGGTACGCCGGTCAGCACATCAGCCAGTTCCAGCTCTTCATTGGTCAGCCCGGAATCCTCACGGCCAAATACCAGCGCAGCGTGATTCACCCACTGGCTTTTCTCTTCAAGCTGCACCTGCAATTCCTGAGGCGTGCAGTAATAGTGAAATTTAGCCCGACTGCGGGCCGTCGTCGCGACAGTAAAATCAATATCAGCCAGGGCTTCTGCCAGTGTGCTGAAATGCAGAGCATTTTGCAGGATGTCCTGCGAACCATGTGCCACCCAACCGGCTTCCGGCTTGAGATGTGCCTCGCTGTCCACAATACGCAAGGAAGCAAAGCCCATGGTTTTCATTGCGCGGGCTGCCGCACCGACATTTTCCGGGCGAGCCGGTGACACTAAAATAATATGAAGTTGCATATGACGCCTTTGCAGGAAGGAAAAAGAATTTGCCGCCTGTATTTCAGCGATGAAATTTTATCCTGTTTCAGACCTATTCATCGTTTATATTCTTCACAAGAACTTAACAGTCGACTTGATATATTCCTTTATTTTATCGGAAAAGCTTAACCGGGAGGTAAAAAAGCTGCTGGCAGGGTTAAGCACATTCCCTTAAAAAATTAGTCATTATTTTTCATATGGATATATAATAATGATACATACAGATTTTGCATTTATCTTGGGTTTCCTGAGGATTAGCTGAATCGTGTACAATAAAGGCCGAAATGTGACTCAAACGTGCATTCTTGTAAGTGTTTTTCACTGTTCTGTTACCGTGCTACAATTGAACTTGATATATGTCAACAAACCGTAATTTTGTTGGGTGGTAATTTCGACACTCGCTGTTATATTGCTGTTAATAGGGTTAGGATATGCGCCGCTTTAGGACCCCGTGGAACTGCAGAAAGTGGAATCCCTGACCGAGCTTGCGATGTTGTTGCCGTTGATGGAAATTGCATCGAGAACGCATTTACGTACTTTAGTCATGTAACGAGTGAGATGGCCAATAAGGCATCAAAATTCATTGGGATATCAAGGACTTCTGTACTCCTATTTTCTATTTGTTGGCAATCTTAGGTAGCAATCATGCAGACCCCTCACATTCTGATCGTCGAAGACGAGTTAGTGACACGTAATACGTTAAAGAGCATTTTTGAAGCAGAAGGCTACATGGTGCATGAAGCCAATGATGGCGCTGAAATGCACCACATTCTGTCCGAAAATGATATCAATCTGGTTATCATGGACATCAACCTGCCAGGCAAAAATGGCCTGCTGCTGGCACGCGAACTGCGTGAACAAGCCAGCGTTGCTTTGATGTTCCTGACCGGCCGCGACAACGAAGTTGATAAAATTTTGGGTCTGGAAATCGGCGCTGATGACTATATCACCAAGCCATTCAACCCGCGCGAACTGACCATCCGCGCACGCAATCTGCTGTCCCGCACGATGAACCTGGGTACTACCGGTGAAGAACGTCGTCTGGTTGAAAGCTACAAATTCAATGGCTGGGAACTCGATATCAACAGCCGTTCACTGATAAGCCCGCAGGGCGAACAGTACAAGTTACCGCGCAGTGAATTCCGCGCCATGCTGCATTTTTGTGAAAACCCGGGCAAAATCCAAACCCGTGGCGATTTGCTGAAGAAAATGACCGGCCGTGAGCTGAAACCTCATGACCGTACTGTTGACGTGACTATCCGTCGCATCCGTAAGCATTTCGAAGCGACTCCGGATACGCCGGAAATCATCGCCACTATCCATGGTGAAGGTTACCGTTTCTGCGGTGATCTGGAAGACTGATACAGAAGGTTGCCAACCGCTCTGCAGTCGATGTGATAAAACGTAAAGGCCAGCGAAAGCTGGCCTTTTGATTTGGATCCCTTGGTGAAACTCAAGGCTCAGCATGTCCCCACGGAATGATCGGCACCGCGCTGAGGGCATTTTTCGGTGAACCGTCCACGACTTTATCGGAATAACTCAGGTAGATAAGCGCATTACGTTTTTCATCATAAAAACGTACCACCTGCAGCTTTTTAAACACCAGAGAGGTACGTTTCTGGAAAACCACGGTGCCTTTGTCTTTGCCCTGCTTAATCTTATCGCTGAGCTCGATAGGCCCTACCTGCTGACAGGAAATCGCCGCATCCGATGTATCTTCGGCCAGACCTAATCCGCCCTTGATGCCGCCGGTTTTTGCACGACTGATATAACAAGTTACATTTTTAATATCAGGATCATCAAAGGCCTCGACCACAATTTTATGGTCCGGACCGAATAATTTGAAGACGGTATCCACTGATCCCACTTGCTCTGCACGTGCTGCTCCAGAACAAAAAATAAACATCCCAAATACAAAAATCCAACATTTATTCATTAAGTTACTCCACGTCATCAGCATGACGTTGTTTTCTAAAGAAACCACAATCAGAAAGCGTGCATTCACACTTTCGGAATGAAATACTCTGTAACACCTGTAAATAGCACAGATAGCCAAAAAAATCTTAAGCAGTCTTATCGGGAAAAAGTTGCTATTATGCCGCCCATCATTCTGTGCATTTATCTTAGTTCAACGAGGACGATCTATGGATCAAGCAGGAATCATTCGTGACCTTCTTAGCTGGTTAGAAACCCATTTAGACCAGCCCTTGTCACTCGACAATGTCGCAGCCAAGGCCGGCTATTCCAAGTGGCACCTGCAGCGCATGTTTAAAGACGTCACGAATAATGCCATTGGTGCTTATATTCGTGCCCGCCGCCTGTCGAAAGCGGCTGTCGCTTTGCGTCTCACCAGTCGCCCGATATTAGATATCGCCCTTCAGTACCGTTTTGACTCCCAACAAACGTTTACCCGGGCTTTCAAAAAACAATTCGCACAAACGCCGGCATTGTATCGTCGTGCTGAAGACTGGCATTCGTTTGGTATTTGCCCGCCGATCCGACTGGGTGCATTCATTCTGCCGCAACCCGAGTATGTCTCATTACCAGAACAGCATCTGATCGGCATGACGCAAAGCTATTCATGTACGCTGGAGCAAATCACCACGTACCGCAACGAGATGCGTCGTCACTTCTGGCGTCAATACATTGGGGAAGCGAAAACGCTGCCGCCAATTCTTTATGGCCTGCACCATTCACGTCCAAGCCAGGAAAAAGATGACGAGCAGGAAGTATTGTACACGACAGCGCTGGAAGCTCAGCACCTGCCGGAAAACGTTGAAGGTCAGCCTATTGTGTTGCAGCACGGTGAATATGCCATGTTCCACTACAATGGCACGCCGGAACGTTTGCAGGAATTTATTCTGACGTTGTACAGCACCTGTCTGCCAACATTGAAACTGACCCGCAGAAAGGGACAGGATATCGAACGCTTTTACACGAATGGCCATGCTCCCGGCACTGCGCCAACCGAAATACAGTGTGATTACCTGATCCCAATCCGCCGCTAACGCCTTCTGGCGTTAGCGTTGCAACTCGTCTAACGCGGGCAGATCAAGATGTGAGACATCGCCCGCCGTTTCCACAATCCAGCCATTTGCCAGCCAGGCGCTTTGCTGGTGATCAACACGCGACAGCGAACAGTTACGCAGGCGCAGACGGCGTTCCGCATACGCAGGCAAGCCGAGGATCGTACTGATCAGACAGCCCAGCGCAATACCGTGGCTGACCAGCAGCGGCTTGCTTCCCGCCGGTAAATCCAGACAGCTGTCGAGCGCGGCACGCATACGCACGGCCAGTTCAGTCATCGTTTCACCTTCGGGGATGCGCCCTTTGGGTGAACCATCAACCATCTGCTTACGCCATATTTCTTCCTGCTCCGTCAGACCATCCAGAATACGTTCTTCCAGCACGCCCATGTGCAGTTCGCGCAAACGTGGCTCATTGATCACTTCACACCCGCAGGCATCAGCGATAATCTGCGCCGTGTGGCGGGTACGTCCTAAGTCACTGGTGATAACGTGAGTGATCCCTTCTTTACGCACGCGCTCAGCAACCTGACGGGCCTGGTAAAGACCTTTAGCCGTCAGCGGGCTGTCTGACTGCCCCTGAATACGGCGGGCGGCGTTCCATTCTGTTTCGCCATGACGGACGAGATATACCTGTAACATGAGTGTTTTCCGTTATACTGCGTGAAATTTGCTAAAGGATGCTAAAACTCTATGTATCATGTTGTCGCTGCAACCACTAACCCGGCAAAAATCAAAGCTATCGCCATGGCTTTTGAAGACATTTTCGGCGCTGAGGCATTTCGCATTGAAGGCGTTGATGTCGACAGTGGTGTTCCAAATCAACCTATTGGCAGTAATGAAACCCGTACCGGGGCACGCCATCGTGTAATCGGTGCGCGTCAGGTTCGTCCCGAAGCAGACTTCTGGGTCGGCGTGGAAGCGGGTATCGAAGACAATATGACATTCGCCTGGATGGTGATTGAGAATATGCACCAGCGCGGCGAATCACGTTCAGCCAGTTTAATGTTACCTGAAATCATTTTACAGGGGATCAACCAGGGCAGTGAATTGGGGGATGAAATGGAAAAACTGACGGGTATCGCAGAGGTGAAGCGTAAAGGCGGCGCCATCGGCATTTTTACCGCCGGGAAACTGAACCGCACCAGCGTTTATCATCAGGCACTGGTGCTGGCTTTAGCGCCTTTTCATAACCCGGTTTATCAAACCCGCGCCCAGACCCATTAAAATTTCAGACTGAAACGGGCACTTCATTCGCCCGTTTTGTCTGCCAGCAGTTGCCCGCTCAACCAATCCTTTAGCGCTGCCGGAGCCGTTTTCAGGCCATTCGATCCCCGGGTTATCGTAGCGATACCGGCACCCAGCTGGCTTTTCAGTTCGCGCTGACTCATCTCTCCCCGCATCAGCTCCTGAATAATGCGTACCCGCGTTCCCAGCGCCGCACGTTCGTCGGGCGTCAGAAGCAGTTGCAGCAGATCCTGATGCAGATTTTCAGCAAAAGATTGCTGTAGCAGTGCCAGAAAGCACTGCCAGTCCTCATTGCCTTGTTGGGAAAGAGCAGGGTCAGTGATGGGTCGTTGATTCATGATTGGGCTGCCATACTATTAAACTAGTACAGCAGCTTATCATAAACGATACGGGATCAGTAACGCCTCTGCCATTCGGCATCCGTCAAAATCTTGGCCGGTTGATGTAAAAAATAGCGATAAAATGCATCATATGCCAACACATTTTTAACATATCGGCGAGTTTCGGAGAAAGGGATACTCTCAATGAACGCGACCGAATCTACCCTGCCCGCGCTATTGCCCAGCCAGGTATTCACACGGGAAGGCCCGGCGTTGTAAGCAGCGCTGGATAAAATACGGTTGCGGCCAAACATCTGATAGACATATTCCAGATAGCTGGTACCGATGGTGATGTTCATTTGCGGATCCAGCAGCTGAGCCGGATTGCTGTAGCCCTGTAAACCAAACATATCCACGGTATGCTGCGCTGTCGCAGGCATCACCTGCATCAGACCAGAGGCTCCTACCGGCGAACGGGCTTTCGGGTTCCACGCGCTTTCCTGACGGGCAATCGCCATCGCGTAGCTTTGCGTGATGCCTTTGTCATTGGTCGCACGGCGGAATTCATCCGGCCACGCCAGCGGGAAACGTTCTTCGAGATAATCCCAAAGCTTGCCGGTAATGGTCGCCTGCACGCTGAGATCGGGCCATTTCTGCTCGAAAGCGTAACGCGCCAGTGCCGACTGCTGAGATTCAGAACGACTGCTGACCAGATAGCTCCATTCAGTGCGTGCAAGATTGTCCATCTGCCAGTACATCAGTTCACGAACGCGGGCGACTTCCGGCAATTTCGCAATGCTGGCATCAGGCTTCGCAGCCACAGAAATTTGCATCGGATAAGCGACATTCAGCTTTTGCGCGGCGGCCATCGGATAGAATCCACGCCCTTTCATTAATGTGCGCAGCATCGCTTCACCTTGTGAGCGCTGACCGTTGTCGATCATCACTGACGCACGCCAGTACTGCCATTCATCTTCCTGCAGGGCATCCGAAGGTAAACGATCCAGCCACTGTCTCAGTCCCTGACGATCACCGGCGGCCAGCGCCATACGAATCCGACGCTCCACCAGCGTGGTGGAATGGCTGCGCAGAATAACGTTATCGCGCCATGCCGCCTGTTCCGGTGTGGCGTCGCTGCCCATATAGCGCCAGGCGACCGCTTCTTCCAGATCCAGACGTTCGCTGTCGCTCATCTTCTGCAGACGCACGAGAACGGGGATCATCGAACGGGCATTTTCCGCATCATCACGGGCGATACGCGCAAACGTAATGCTGGTGGCATTGCGGGTAAAATCAGTCGGCCCGACACTGCGCGCAAAGCTTTCAATGGTATTCGGGTTATTTTGTAAATCCAGCAGCGCATCGCGCATGGTCTGGTAATCCGGCGGTAACTGCTTCGCCAGAAAGTTCACCAGATTCGTATTGCCGGTTTTCATCGCCAGGCCGATGCGTTGCAGCGTAGTCAATGCAGTCTGATTGCCTGCGCCCTGCCAGACGGAGAACAGCTTGTCGCAGGTATTCGGCAGTGACGTGCCGGTCAGCCAGATATCTTTCGCGCCATCAAACGCGGTTTTCTGATCGCCGGTCGCCCATTTGGCGTAATAGTAGTTGCAACGTGCAGCGACCGGTTTCGGCGGCTGCGGGCTGAAAGAGAGCAAACTGTTCCAGTCCTGACGACGCGCCAGCTCATTCACAAAGCGGGCCGGGAGGGAACGCGCAGGCGGCAATGTCGGGTTGGCTTTAACAAAGGCATTCACCTGCGCGGGCGTGGCATCGCCCAGTTCCTGCGTCAGTTGCCGGTATTCCAGATAAGGGTAAAGCGGATAATCTTCCAGCGTGGGCATCAGCTGACTGACGACGTCCAACTGATTGTTATCCCACGCCTGTTTAATCTGCATATAGTGCTGGCGTTGCGAGTCCAGCGAGTCAGCTTTCGCCACGCCCGATACTGTTACCAGCAACACGCTCATTGCCAGAGAGTGCCATTTGTCCACCTTGACCATACTTACCTTTATCCTCACGGGTTGTGCCGAAACTGTTTTGCATTCTGTAGACAGCCACTACGCTAATCGATTCATTTTTAAAATTGAAGCGATGTGCGGACAGCATCACAAACTTTACACAGTGTGGTGCAAGCGACGGACAGTTACCAGACAGCGGCAGATCTATTTTCTGTCACAGAACGTGGCGGCGGGAATAATTTCTCAGAATTCAATATCCGCAATTAATTAGCGGGTATTGCCCGGTAAAACGCCAATAGATAGCACCCTTACCATTTCAACCAAAATAACTACGCTGACAAAACTGAGATTTACTTACTTCAATTTACTTAGATATTTAATTCCTAAACAAACCCTAAATGAAGTGTAATTAATACCGAAATTCCTAAAGGACTTATCCATCTGTTTTTAAAGCAATTTATCTATTAATGCTGATACAAAAAAAGTATTTATTGGCTCAGATCAAATTTATTCACAGATAATTAATTATGATCACACCCTATTGTAAAATTGATTTTTTGATATTCACTATTTCGCCGTCAGGATTGAAATATTAATAGCAGCGCAGTTCATGGCTTATGGAAAAGTATATGACTCACTCAACTTCATCTGTAAAAACGAATGCCAGCCCCTCTTCTTCTGTCGCGACAGAAAACAAAAACTGGTATCAGATTAGTGGTAACGACGCCATGCAGCGTCTGGGAACTGGCGAGAATGGCCTGACCCGGCACGATGCCAGCGAGCGTCTGAAAGAATATGGCCCGAACGCCTTACCGGAAAAAGCCGCCAAAAGCGCCCTGATGCGTTTTCTGGCGCACTTCAATGATGTCCTGATTTATATCCTGCTCGCGGCTGCCATCGTGACCGGTGCCATGGGACACTGGGTGGACACGCTGGTGATTTTGGGCGTGGCCGTCATCAATGCGCTGATCGGTTTTTTGCAGGAAAACAGCGCTGAGAAATCACTGAAAAGCATTCAGAATATGCTGTCAAGTCAGGCAGTTGTCATGCGTGACGGACAGATACAAACCATCAATGCCGACCAGCTGGTGCCCGGTGATATCGTGCAGTTGCGCCCGGGAGATAAAATCCCGGCGGACTTGCGCATTGTCAGCGCGCATAACCTGCAGGTCGAAGAAGCCATTCTGACCGGTGAATCCACCGTGGTGGTGAAAAACGCACAGGTCATTGACGATGAAGTCATGATCGGCGACCGCCACAACCTGCTGTTCTCCGGCACCATGATCAGTGGCGGCACCGCAACCGGTGTGGTTTATGCCACAGGTAAAGACACCGAACTGGGTCACATCAACCAGATGATGTCGTCGATTACGCCGCAGCGCACCCCGCTGTTGCAGCAAATCGACAAACTGGGCAAAGGCATTTTCGCCCTGATTCTGCTGATGATGGCGTTCCTGTTTGTCTTCGCCTTTATCCTGCGCGATATGCCATTGGGCGAACTGTTGTTGTCGCTGATTAGCCTGGCCGTGGCTTCGGTTCCCGAAGGTTTACCGGCGATTATCTCGATTATTCTCTCCCTTGGCGTGCAGTCGATGGCGCGTAATCACGCCATTATCCGCAAGCTGCCGACAGTCGAAACACTCGGCTCCATGACGGTTATCTGCTCGGATAAAACCGGCACGCTGACCATGAATGAAATGACTGTGAAAGCCGTCATTCTGGCAGACCGCGTTTATCAGGTTGAAGGCGAAAGCTATCAGCCTAAAGGCCGGATTGTTGACGCACAAACCCGGCAACAGATTGATGTCACTCATACACCGGTGCTCAATACCTTCATCACTGCAGTTGATTTATGCAACGACAGCCAACTGATGCAGGACGATAAAGGCCACTGGGGCATTACCGGCGGGCCGACTTCCGGCGCACTGAAAGTACTGGCGGCGAAATCAAACCTGAATACCGGCAAAGTCGAGCCGCTGGATAAAATCCCGTTCGATTCCAAACACAAATACATGTCGACGCTGCAACGCATCAACGGCAAAACCCGGTTGTTCGTGACCGGCGCACCGGACGTACTGTTCTCTTTAGCCTCGTTTGAACTGACCGAAAACGGCGTGCAGCCTTTCCGCCGGGAATACTGGGAAGAAGAGATGGCGCGCTATGCCCGTCAGGGTCTGCGCATGGTCGCTGCGGCATTGAAAGATGAGCCGGAAATCGGTGGCAACCTGAACCATAGCCATCTGCAACAGGGTCTGATTTTCGTCGGTATCGCTGGCATGATGGATCCCCCTCGCCCGGAAGCCATTGATGCGATTGCCCAGTGTCAGCAGGCCGGGATCCGCGTGAAGATGATCACCGGCGACCATCAGGAAACCGCGATGGCCATCGGCAAAATGTTAGGGATTGGCAACAGCAGTGATTCCATCACCGGTTACCAGCTCGAGCATATGGATGATGCAGAACTGGCCGCTGCCGCCAGCCAGTATGATATTTTCGCCCGTACCAGTCCCGAGCATAAATTACGGCTGGTAAAAGCGTTACAGGATGCCGGTGAAGTGGTCGGAATGACCGGTGACGGTGTCAACGATGCGCCCGCGTTGAAACAGGCTGACGTCGGTATCGCGATGGGGATCAAAGGCACCGAAGTTACCAAAGAAGCCGCTGACATGGTGCTGACCGATGACAACTTCGCGACCATCGCCAGCGCGGTCAGGGAAGGTCGTCGCGTTTACGACAACCTGAAGAAAACCATTCTGTTTATTCTGCCGACTAACCTCGCGCAGGGACTGCTGATTATCCTGGCCATTCTGGCCGGGGCAGTCATCCCGCTGACACCGGTTCAGATCTTGTGGATGAACATGGCAACGTCGACCACGCTGTCCTTCGGTCTGGCCTTTGAGCCGGGTGAGAAAGGCATGATGAGGCGCCGTCCGCGCGCGCCGGGTCAGCACGTTCTCGACCTGCATGCTGTCTGGCGTATCGCCTTCGTGGGTATTCTGATTGCCTGCAGTGCCTTTGTGCTGGAAGCCTGGATGCAACCGCGTGGTTACAGTAGCGATTTGATCCGCACCGTGCTGTTACAGACGCTGGTCACCGCGCAGTGGGTGTATATGTTTAACTGCCGCGTAATGGACCGTTTCCCGCTGACGCGCGAAGTGTTCGTCAACAAAGGGTTATGGATTGTTTCCGGTGTCTTACTGCTCCTGCAACTGGCGTTGATTTATCTGCCAGTCATGAACCAGTTGTTTGGCACCGTGCCGATGCCACTGAAATTCTGGGGGATCACGCTGGTGGTTGGCGCGATGATCTTCGTGATCGTCGAAATCGAGAAATGGCTGGTTAACCGCTTCATCCGCAAGAAAGTCTGACGATTTATGCTTATGCCGGGTTACCTTGTGTAACCTGGCTTTTTCACATAAAAAACGTCACAATTCTGAAACTTTAGTCTTTTCCCCGCTCAATTCGTCTCAAAGATCTCACAAAACGTCCCAAAGCCCATTCTGCTGATTTACATCAATTCTTTACCGCCTTATTACTCTCTCCAGGGGCATCCCTTCTCACAGCAATGTTAGTTTTGCCAGCATCCGGCAACTTTTACGGGAATGCCCCATCGCTATACGATCAGTTTTATAAAAACGAGCTCTCTGGCTGTACCGCAGTCAAACAAAGGCCAACAAACAGGTAACACACAATGTCATCGCTCATTGTAGATAAGTGCTATTACACACAGCTGGCATTGCATTCGCTATTGCAATTAAACGGACAACATCCGAAAGATATTCTTTCGCTTAAGGACATCGACGAACTGCAAGCGACATGCAATTCCCTGACGCCTGAAATCATCTTCGTGAATGAAGATTGCTTTACGTCTGATGCGCAATCAGGTCACGTTCTGCGGGAGGTGATCGACGCGCATCCCGGTACGCTTTTTTTTGTTTTCATTTCCAAGGAAAACCTGAATTATCAGAACTATGTGCCGATCCGTAAAAACATCATTATTTTGTCAAAATCCATCCGGACAGCCACTATTTATCAGTTGATTGCCCATAACCTGCTGCTGGCGCGCTCGGCAGAAACGGAACAACCGCTGGATCTCACGCCGGTCAGCCTGAGCCGGACTGAATCCAGTATTCTGAAAATGTGGATGTCGGGGCTGAACACGCAAATCATTTCTCAGCACCTGAATATCAAGCAAAAAACGGTGGCGTCACACAAAGGCAATATCAAGCGCAAAGTAAAAACTCAGAATAAACAGGCTATTTATCATGTTGTTAAACTCACCGATATTCTGACATCCGGGATGTTTGTCGGGCGTACTCAGCCACTGCGCCCGGACCGCGAAACGGATGAATTCACCATTCCGTTCGGCTGATTTCTCCGCCACCTGCCGCCCGCCAGCAACATTCTTGCCTTACTGTGAACCTGATGGTTGGGAACCCGACTGAAACACGCTAAACTTCGCAGTCGGAACCCTTATCAGTCATGCCGCAATCAGGCGGGGCTGGCTTTAATTTGCCGCAGCGCCTGCCCTTCGCAGACAGCGCGCGGCCCGCAGAGAAAGAGGCTCAAAACAACGTGGCTCAATACGTATATTCCATGCATCGCCTCGGCAAAGTTGTTCCGCCGAAGCGTCATATTCTTAAGAACATCTCCCTGAGTTTCTTCCCTGGCGCCAAAATCGGTGTTCTGGGTCTGAACGGTTCAGGTAAATCCACGCTGCTGCGCATCATGGCCGGTATCGATACTGACATCGAAGGTGAAGCACGTCCGCAGCCAGATCTGAAAATCGGTTATCTGCCGCAGGAACCGCAACTGAACATGGAACACACCGTGCGTGAGTCCGTGGAAGAAGCCGTTTCTGAAGTCGTTGGCGCGTTAAAACGTCTCGATGAAGTGTATGCGCTGTACGCCGAACCGGACGCTGATTTCGACAAACTGGCGGCCGAACAGGGCAAGCTGGAAGAAATCATTCAGGCACATGATGGCCATAACCTGAACAGCCAGCTCGAACGTGCCGCCGATGCACTGCGTCTGCCGGACTGGGATGCGAAAGTGGCAAACCTGTCCGGTGGCGAACGCCGCCGTGTGGCACTTTGCCGCCTGCTGCTCGAAAAGCCGGACATGCTGCTGCTCGACGAACCGACCAACCACCTGGATGCCGAATCCGTGGCATGGCTGGAACGCTTCCTGCATGACTTCGAAGGCACCGTTGTGGCGATTACCCATGACCGTTACTTCCTCGATAACGTGGCAGGCTGGATCCTGGAACTTGACCGCGGTGAAGGTATTCCGTGGGAAGGTAACTACTCCACCTGGCTGGAACAAAAAGATGCACGTCTGGCGCAGGAAGCATCTTCTGAAGCGGCCCGTCGTAAGTCTATTGAGAAAGAGCTGGAGTGGGTTCGTCAGGGCGCGAAAGGCCGTCAGTCTAAAGGCAAGGCACGTCTGGCACGCTTTGAAGAGCTGAACAACACCGAATACCAGAAACGTAACGAAACCAACGAACTGTTCATTCCACCGGGTCCGCGCCTGGGCGACAAAGTTGTCGACGTGAAAAACCTGAGCAAGTCTTACGGTGATCGCGTTCTGATAGACGACCTGTCCTTCTCCGTCCCGAAAGGCGCAATCGTCGGCATTATCGGCCCGAATGGTGCCGGTAAATCCACGCTGTTCCGTATGATGTCAGGTCAGGAAGAAGCGAACGGCGGCACCATCGAGCTGGGTGACACCGTGAAACTGGCCTCTGTGGATCAGTTCCGTGATTCCATGGATAACAGCAAAACCGTATGGGAAGAAGTGTCCGGTGGTCAGGACATCATGCGCATCGGCACCACTGAAATGCCAAGCCGCGCCTATGTGGGCCGCTTCAACTTCAAAGGTGTTGATCAGGGCAAACGCGTTGGCGAGTTGTCCGGTGGTGAACGTGGTCGTCTGCATCTGGCAAAACTGCTGCAGGTTGGCGGTAACATGTTGCTGCTCGATGAACCGACCAATGACCTCGACATCGAAACCCTGCGCGCGCTGGAAAACGCCTTGCTGGAGTTCCCTGGCTGCGCGATGGTCATTTCCCATGACCGCTGGTTCCTCGACCGTATCGCGACGCACATCCTCGATTATCAGGATGAAGGTAAAGTCGAATTCTTCGAAGGTAACTTCACCGAATACGAAGAATACAAAAAACGTACTTTAGGTGCCGAAGCGTTAGAGCCGAAGCGCATCAAGTACAAAAAGATGATCAAGTAATCGTCTTTCGCCTGAATATAAGGCCCGGAAACGGGCCTTTTTTATGCCTTCAATTCACTGAAATCTAGCCTGCCAGCGCCTCGCTGTAACTCTTCGCAAAGCCATATTCTTCCAGCATAAACTCAATAAAACAGGCCAGTGCCGGAGAATTCAGTTTTCGTCCCGGATAGACCAGATACAGATCATTCCCTTCCGCTTCCCATTCCGGTAACACGCGCACCAGTGTGCCTTTCGCCACTTCGTCATGGCATAAAAATGCCGGTAACAGCGTGATACCTGCGCCTGCCAGCGCGCATTCCCGCGCATACAACAAATTGTCGGTGGTATGCGCCGCAGGCAGCAGCCAGCGGTGCCAGGTGTCGCCGCGATGTAGCACCCATTCCGACCACGCCCGGTGCGCGATACAGTGATGCGACGCCAGTTGCTGCGGCGAATCCAGCGACGGATGCTGCGCCAGATACGCCGGTGAAGCCAGCAGGTAACGCGGGCTGTGCCCCAGTTCGCGGCCAATCAGCGAGGAATCCTGTGGTTTACCCGTACGCAGCGCGATATCAAACCCTTCCTGCACCAGATCGACCAGCGCATCGGAAACGGAGACTTCCAGCGACACATCGGGATAACGCTTCTGAAACTCAACGTTCATGCGCGCCAGCAACGTCGCGCCGAGTCCCGCCGGACTGGTGATCCGCAGCCGTCCGCTCGGGTTATCGCGTAAACGGCGGATCGCCAGTTCTGCCCGTTCGCTGGCCTGCATCATCTCCTGACAGTGGATCAGGTAGCGTTCACCGGCGAACGTCAGATTAAGCTGTCGCGTCGTGCGGTTCAGCAACCGCAGGCCGACGGATTTCTCCAGTTGGCTGATGCGATGACTGACACTCGATTTGGGCAATCCTGCGCGGCTTGCGGCCTGTGTGAAGCTGCCACACTCCGCCACCAGCGCAAACAATGCCATATCCTGCAACTGTTTAAACATGATTGTTCACCTCAGACGAACACTTTGTTAGTTATTGTCCATCTTATCAGCTTCCCGCCGGAGGACTAGACTGTCTGTATACCTAACGGAGAGAGAGAACATGACAATCAAAGCTATTGCCGTAAACCCGAAAGATCCGGCCCATTTTATTGCTGTTGAATTGCCACAACCCGTCGCGAAGGATTACGACCTGCTGGTGGAAGTGAAAGCCGTGTCGATCAATCCGGTCGATACCAAAGTGCATAAAGGCGTGCAGAAAAGCGGTCTGGACGCGCCAAAAGTGCTGGGCTGGGATGCCAGCGGCATCGTCAAATCCGTCGGCAGCGCAGTGAAAAACTTCAAAGCCGGTGATGAAGTCTGGTATGCCGGGGATATCACCCGCTCCGGCAGCAACGCGACAGAACAACTGATCGACTCACGTATTGTGTCCGTCAAACCGCAAAGCCTGAACTGGGCTGAAGCCGCTGCCATGCCGCTAACCACGCTGACCGCCTGGGAAGCACTGTTCGAGCACCTGAAAATCCAGGACGCGTCTGCCGATAAAACCCTGCTGATCATCGGCGGGGCCGGTGGCGTGGGTTCGCTTGCGATCCCGTTCGCGTCACTGCGCAGCAAAGTGAAAGTTATTGCCACCGCTTCGCGTCCGGAATCCGCACAATGGTGTCTGGATCGCGGTGCGGATCTGACCGTGAACTATAAAGATCTGAAAGGTGAACTGGCCAAACACGACATCAGACAGGTGGATTTCATTCTGTGCCTGAATGACACCGACGGTCACTGGGAAGCGATCTCTGATCTGATCGCACCGATGGGCCACATCTGTACCATCGTTGAAAATGAACATCCGCTGGATATGAATAAACTGAAGCTGAAAAGTGCCGCACTGCACTGGGAACTGATGTACACCCGCAGCATGTTTACTACGCCGGATATTGCCGAACAGGGCGAAATTCTTAAGCAGGTCGCGGCGCTGGTTGATGAAGGCAAAGTACAAACCACACTGAGTGAAACCCTTTCTGGCCTGACAGTGGAAAGCATCGAAGCCGCCCACGCCAAAGTGCTCGACGGCCATATGCAAGGTAAAGTCGTCGTCGCCTTCTAAGCACAATGCCGCTTTAAAAGAAAAGCCCCGTCACTTTCAT
Source organism: Rahnella sp. WP5 (assembly GCF_000745615.1). NCBI lineage: Bacteria > Pseudomonadati > Pseudomonadota > Gammaproteobacteria > Enterobacterales > Yersiniaceae > Rahnella > Rahnella sp. WP5. The sequence continues at coordinate 323,647 of NZ_JQJR01000006.1, forward strand.
GGCGGGGCTTTTTCATTCACGTATGTCCCCTATTCGCCATCGTCCACTTTTTGCCATTTGGCATCGGGGTCAAACGCGGTGATCGCTTTTGCCGCAGCGTCGGTATGCTCGCCTAAATCCTGCTGATATACCTCGCCCTGCTGATTGATCATAAAACTGGTCACGCCGGTATGGCCGTAAACCGCCGGCCAGGCGATCAGCGCAAAACCTTTGGTCATCTTGCCATTTTCGATGTAACTGTACGCTCCGCCGCTGGCGTTTGCGCCTTGCGCGGTGAGGATGCGGTAAAAGTAGCCGTGATAATCCGATCCCGGCTGATCATTGCCAAAGGCCGGACCTAACGGGCTGGGCGCTTCGCCCTGTTTCACCGGCCAGTACAGGCCGTCATGCTGGCCTTCCGTGCTGATAAAGCGCTGAGCATATTGCCCGGCAATCTGCTGATATTCGTGCTGCGCATCGGCGTAAGCGGAAACCGCCTGAATGGCGGAAAGCTCATTGCGGCCGATAGCACGGGTTTCGATTTCGGCGGCACCGGCGGCCATATCAAATGACCAGCCCTGCGCCGTGTGTTTCATCGGGATCGGCAACTGCCAGTTTTCCGGCCCGACATTCAGGTGTGCGGTGTCGCCGTGTTCTGCGATTTTATGGCTGATATGCCAGTCACGCAGAAAACGCGCCACCTCGTCCGGATCCACCTCTTTTGGCGGCAGATACACCTGCCAGTTATTCCCGAGAAGCTTTTGCATAGACGCATCATCGTGCGCTTCAATGGCTTTTACCAGTGCCTGCGCGGCAAGTTCCGGGGTGGTGAATGTCTGCTGTGCGAAACCGGTTAAAGGCAGCAACATCAGACCTGTGGAAATTAAAAAATTACGCAATCTCTTCATGACTTTTCCTCGTCAGTCTAGCGACGGTGCAAATGAGCTGGCTCTGTATTGGCAGGGCGTGACTGCTGGAAGTTCCGCATATGCTCGCGGCTCTGATTACCCCGCGATTGCTGCTGTTGCCACGACGGCCCGCGGCTGGAGTTACCGCTGAATGCCGTGCTGCGTGATGCATTAAGATTCTGCCGCTGATGCTGGTTGATTTGCTGTACTGGCTGGCGCTTAGCATTGTGTTGAGACAGTGGCTGGTGCTGCGGCACCTGGCGACTGGCCGGATTATGCATACCGGCAGCCGGTGCTGAATGCGGCAGGTTTCGCTGCTGGGTATGCGCCTGCTGCAGCGTATTCTGATGCTGATTCATCACCGATGCCGCCTGTTGACGGCGCTGATCCAGATTTTGATTCTGCACACCGCCGTTGTTACGCCCGACCGCGTTGTTGTCGAAACCACGATAGTTATTACGCTGCGCCGCCTTGCTCAGCACCTGGTTTTGTGTCGCACCGTTCAGGTTTGCGCCGTGATTTGGCAGCCCTGCGTTGTAGGTCGGATTGTGCTGCCAGCCCGTGGTATTCGCATTTCCAGCAGGGTTGATCCCATTATTGTTGCCCGAGATACGGTTGTAGTTGTTGACGTTCACGTTGACATAATTGTTCTGCGAACCACCGTGATGATCATAATCATCGTGATGATGATCATCATCGTCCCAGTCAATACTACCGAAAATGGCATAAGTCGCTGCCACACCGACACCAAACCCGATGCCAGACGCCACACCGTTAACAAACTGCTGTCCCGGAGGAGGTGGCAGATACACCGGCGGATAGGCTGGTGTCGGCCATGCGCCATACACCACATTCGGGTTGTAGCTCGGTACGTAAACAACCTGAGGATCCGCTGGCTCAATCACGATGGTTTGCTGCGCAGGCGCACTTTTCACCACTGTGGTTGAGCTGCTTTGTGCCGCCGGTTTGGGTTTGACTGTCACGGTCTGCTGCGGCGTGCTTTTCAGTGCCCCGCTGCTTTGTGCCACCTGACGGAATTTCTGCACGGTATTCATCACGTCGTCCGGTTGTGCCAGAAACGCGTTACCCAGATTCTGCACCCATGCCGGATCTTCTCCCATCAGCGCCAGCAATTGCGGGAAAGCCACCAGCGATTTCACACTCGGATCCCACGGCTCATTCGCCACCTGAGCGACGGCAGCGTCGCCCTGGTTTTGCGGATGGTCGCGTGACCATTGTACTGCCTGAATCACGTTAGTGGGATAAGTCGATGCCATGAGTACCTGTGAAAGCAGGCTGTCAGGATAAAGCGCAACAGGAGCCACCCACTGGTCGAGCTGAGCTTGTGTAAATGCCGCAGGTGCAACGGGTGCAGGAACCGGGGCTGCTGGCGGAGGAACGGCGGCTGATGCAGGCGGAGGCGCAGTCTGCGCCGTGGTTTCGGCCTGACTGCTGACCGGAAGCCAGCCTTGTATAAACATCACACTGGCCAGAGCAAATGCCCCTGCGCCGCACAATACTGCGATACCCCAGGGCTTGAATGATAAATTCATTCGGATCACCTTAGAAAGCCTCAGCGGGAATGAGAGGCAGATTGAATGAGTATAATCGGATAAATAAAACTCAACGGCCGCCACTGTATTTTTATTTCATGTCAGGGATTTACACATAAAATGCGCAATAAAAAGCCTTAAAAAAAGCACACATACAATCCAATGAATAATAAGGATATTTAATTTTACAGTGTTACAAACTGAATTAATAAAATGACCAGAAAAGATAATCAGATCAATTAATTAATAATTGTGAGAGATAGATAATATATAAAATATTCATAGTGTGAATAATAAAAAAGCGCGTATTCCGAAGAACACACGCTTTCTTATTGCTGCTTGTTGATCAGCTCACAGGCGGCTCATTCAGCCGGCTGGTATCTGCTGCCAGCATATTCTGCACCAGCTCCACACATTCGAGAAAACGCTGGTCATAATCCGATGATTCAACGTGAACATAATCGACGTTGTTCTGTTTCAGCATGTCGATCAGCAGGTTCTGGAAAGACATCCGGTCAGACGTACTTCCCAGACTGCGCAGGCCATCAGCGACCCACGGTGTATTGTTTTCAAGCAAGATAACCAGATCAAACCGGTATTCATCCATCAGCGCCTGCACGAACGGATGCTCACGCCCTTCATATTTTTTGCAGAAGGCCTGCGTGGTCAGAAAATCGGTATCAATAAACGCCACTTTATTGGCATATTTCACCGCGAAATCAATGTACTGCGCCTGACCGAGCGCGATTTTATCGTAATCTGAATATTGCAGCGCCATTTCGTCGCCACCAAGATGCGAGAAAACATAATCGCGGCCATATTCCCAGGCGCTGGTAGTGTTGAAGATATTAGCTAACTTGTTGACCAGCGTGGATTTTCCGCTGGATTCGCCACCTAAAATCGCCACGGTACGCACGAAGAACGGCTTCACTTCTGTCGGAATATAATCCCAGTAACGGAACGGATCCTGACGGATCTGGCGGCCACTGATATTCATAAAGGAACGTTTCGGGTCGATCAGCACCGTTTCAATCCCCAGATGTTCACGGTACTGCGGCGCATCAGCTTCTTCGCTGGAATAAATGGTATTGGGTTCAATGCCTTTCTGGCTCATGAACTCTTTAATGCCACGTCCCCAGACGTCCCAGCCGTGCGGATACGGCTCCATCCCCTCTTCGTTAAAGGCATGAATGCGGATGTTTTTCTGGTATTTGAAGGTCTGTAATAACCAGCGCAGGCGGTCGCTGACTGTAGGCTGCTGAGACATCGAACTGTTCTCAAACAGCTCGCGGTCACGCGGTTCGTCATAGCCCATGATGATATGCAGTTCATCAACCTGGCTGCAGGCACGCTGGATCAGATAGATATGGCCGGTGTGCAGCGGATAAAACTTACCGAACACCACGCCGATATTCTTCTCGCGACGGGGAAACTCAAGATCCAGGAAGCGGTGCAACGCCTCGAGCTTTTGGGCGCTGGGACTTTTTATCTTTGCATTCAACAACTGGCTGAGATAACCCTTGGTCATCCCGCTGGCTTCGGCCACCTGTTGCAGCGTGCGTCCCTGTTGTTTTATCGCGGTTTTTAGATAGTCGAACTGTGACATGCCTTGTCCTCAGGTTTTTTTTACTAAACAAAAAATAGCACAAAGGCACTGAGCTGCGACAGCGGTTAACCGTTACAAATCGTCGAGGATCGCCAGCGCATCAGCCAGTTTTTTGACGCCAAACACCTGCATACCGGCGGGCACTTTTTTTGGCACGTTGGCGTGCGGCACAATGGCGCGTTTAAAACCGTGCTTCGCCGCTTCGGTGATCCGCTCCTGACCGCTCGGTACCGGGCGAATTTCCCCCGCCAGCCCGACTTCGCCGAACACCACTAAATCCTGCGGCAGCGGACGGTCACGCAGGCTGGACACCAGCGACATCAGCAGCGCCAGGTCAGCACTGGTTTCGGTGACTTTCACGCCGCCGACCACGTTAACAAACACATCCTGATCCGCCATCTGCAAGCCGCCATGACGGTGCAGCACGGCCAGTAATATCGCCAGACGATTTTGCTCAAGACCGACCGCCACACGACGCGGATTGCCCATCATCGACTGATCGACCAGCGCCTGAACCTCAACCAGCAACGGACGCGTCCCTTCCCACAGCACCATCACCGAACTGCCGGAGGTGATTTCATCGCCACGGCTGAGGAAAATCGCCGACGGATTGCTGACTTCACGCAATCCCTGCTCGGTCATGGCAAATACGCCCAGTTCGTTCACGGCACCAAAGCGGTTTTTGTGGCTGCGCAGCGTACGGAAACGCGAATCAGCATCGCCGTCGAGCAGCACGGAACAGTCGATACAGTGCTCGAGCACTTTCGGCCCCGCCAGTGAACCGTCTTTAGTGACATGGCCGACCATGACGATCGCCACGCCGCGCGTTTTAGCGAAACGGGTGAGGTAAGCCGCCGTTTCACGCACCTGCGCAACCGTCCCCGGCGACGACTGGATATCCGCCATGTGCATCACCTGAATGGAGTCGATCACCATCAGTTTCGGCTGTTCTTTATCCGCTATTTCGCAAATTTGCTCGATGCTGGTTTCCGACAACATATTCATGTTAGCCGTCGGCAGACCCAGACGGTGTGCACGCATCGCCACCTGCTGCAAAGATTCTTCCCCGGTGACGTACAGGGTTTTCATGTTTTCGCTGAGATGACACAGAATTTGCAGCAGCAGCGTACTTTTACCTGCGCCGGGGTTACCACCAATCAGAATCGCACTGCCCGGCACTACGCCGCCGCCTAATACACGGTCAAACTCTTTAAAACCGGTGCTGAAACGCGGAAGTTCATCAAGGCTGATATCAGAAAGTTTCTGTACGCGGCTGACGCCCGCATCACCGGCGTAACCGGTCAGACGTTCATTACGCGCTACGGTCGGAGAAGCGGCCAAACGGATTTCAGTAATGCTGTTCCAGGCCTGACAGGCACTACACTGCCCTTGCCAGCGCGGATAGTCTGCGCCACATTCATTACACACAAATGCACGTTTTGCTGCTTTTGCCACAACTTACCTCTTTGTATTGATTAAGACTGACTACCACTTAAAATGCAGAGAACGCCAAGAAGATCGGCATGACGGATGCATACTGCGGCCTGTTCGTAGACTTTCGGTTTGGCGTGATAAGCAATGCCCATGCCCGCTACCGCCATCATTTTCAGGTCATTCGCGCCGTCACCGATGGCGACGGTTTGCTCATGGGAAATACCCAGTTTTTCCGCCAGTTTCAGCAGGGTATCTGCTTTATATTGCGCATCGACGATTGGCCCGATCACACGGCCGGTCAGTTTACCTTCACGGATTTCCAGCTCGTTCGCGGCCACGTCGACCAGATTCAGCTGATCACGCAGGTATTCGGCATAATACGTAAAACCACCGGAAGCAATCGCCACATGCCAGCCCGCTTCCTGCAGACGCTGAACCATGACGGTCAGGCCCGGCATCAGCGGCAGGGTTTCACGCACCTGCTGGAGAATGCTGGCATCCGCATCTTTCAGTGTCGCGACGCGCTGACGCAGACTCGCGGCGAAATCCAGCTCGCCGCGCATGGCGCGTTCAGTGACTTCAGCCACCTGCTCACCGACGCCAGCCAGTTTGGCAATTTCATCGATGCATTCAATCTCAATCGCGGTAGAATCCATGTCCATAACCAGCAGGCCCGGTGCACGCAGATACGGCACTTTCCCCAGCTGAGCAACATCAAATTCAAAGGATTCGGCGAGAAGCTGTACATCAGCGGTAAGTGAACCGGCCAGACGCACAACTTGATAACCTTCGACTGCCCAGGCGCTCACAATCACCAAAGCGCGGCCTAACCGGCGCTGGAACAGCGTAATACTCTTCTTATCGAGTTTTCTTCCATAAAGGAGCCATCCGGTATGCCCCGCCCGGTAATCCAGCGGCATGACTTCGTCACCGCTCAGTGAAAGGGGAAGTCCCGGCCATTTGTGGATCTCCGCAGGAAGATCGCAATAGGTCAGACTGTTTGGCATGATGGCTCCTGTAGGGCGTTATGGCATTAAGAAAAACAAATATCACGATTTACCCAAAATCATTCAGTTGACTCAAGGCAGCAACTGAATGCACCTCCGGGAACTGACACGGGTCAGTGACCGGTATAAATGAAAGCAGCAGCTTGAAGGATGCCGGGTAAAAACTGGCATCAAGCTACCTTATCGTAGCGGCTTCTGGCAACATAAAGTCATCGAAATACGCAAGGAAACAGAATGGCCAAGGCCAAACTTAAATTTCGCCTGCACAGAGCAGCTATCGTATTGATAAGTCTGGCATTATTAGTCATCCTGATGCAAGGCGCATCCTATTTCAGTCTGGGACACCAACTGGCCCGTTCAACGCAGGTGGAACAGCTTGCTCAGACGCTCGCCAGACAGGTGGCGTTTTCCCTCGCGCCACTGATGGACAGCGACAATGATGGCGCTGATATCGCACAAATTTCCACTATTTTGAGTCAGCTTACCGATAGCAGTCGCATTCTTGACGCCAGTGTTTATGAGTCCGACGGTTCTCTGGTGGCGCATGCCGGTGAACAGGTGCCGGTTCGCGACCGTTTGTCGCTGGATGGCAAACGTGCGGGCAGCTACTTCAATCATCAGATTGTGGTGCCGATCGAAGATAAAAACGGTCCGAGCGGATTTTTACGCATTACGCTGGATACGCACGTGCTGGCGACAGAATCCAAACAGGTGGATAACACCACCAACCTGCTGCGTCTGATGATGCTCGCCGCGCTGGGCGTCGGTATTATTCTGGCCCGCACCCTGTTGCAAGGCCGCCGTTCGCGCTGGCAGCAATCTCCGTTCCTGCTGACCGCCAGCAAGCCGGTGAAAGAAGATGATGAACAGGAAGAAGAGCCGGATGAATTCGGCCCGCCGCCGGTGCTGAACATTCCCGAGCCGGAATCTGAGGTCGCGCCGGCAAAACCTGCCACCGAAGCGCAAACGAAAGAAGCCGCACAAGCCGCTTACCGCAGCCTGAAACGCAGCAGACCGAAGTGATTCAGGCCAGCCGCTGAATAATTGATGTTAACCCTTCCACCTGCGCCAGCATTCCGCTGGCCAGTTGGCGGAATTCAGGACTGATTGCCATATCGCTTTCTACCTTCCGCCAGAACTCACCCGCCCAATCCTGTGCATTCAACCACTTTTCTTTAGACACTAAAGGGTCGGGCGTTAAGGGTAAGGTTTCACGACGCATGGTACCGGCGTTGGTCGGTGCAAAAGCCATCGGCAGCATGTCATACACAGGCGATATCGAAAGAGCCTGCTTTAAAGGGTCAATGGCAGGATCGATAAATGACAGATTTCCCTGATGCATATCGCTGTTGGCGATCAGTTTTCCGAAGGCATAAATCTGCTCAATTTTGTCGACTGTAGCGGCTGTAATGACCTTGCTTTGGCGTAACCGCTGCGCGGTCAAAAACCAGTTGCTGTTTCCTCCGCCAAACTCAGCAGAGACGGCCTCAAGGGAAACCAGCCCGCGACGCCCGCGCTCACCTGTCCGGTCAAATCTTTCGACCTCAAGGAAAACCTCGCCCTTTCTGCCGGTAAAAATTTCGGCTGTTGCCGCCGGAATGCCGGCCTCCCGCAAAACGTTTAACGCATGAGCTTCAGAGCGCAGTAAATCGCCCCACCGGGAGGCGTTTTCATTGACAGCCGGAGGCGAAAATTTAACTAAAACCTGAGAGGCGTCCCGGCCTGCATGTTCTGCATAGCAGCTGAATTTAGGCTGCTCGCCTCCCGCAGATGATCCGACTTCCTCCCCTGCCAGACTTCTCTGTGCCAGCCGTTCATACACCTGAATTTTGTCTTCACGGGGAACGGGAATATCTTCAGGTTTATGAAACCATCGTTGATAGGCCATTTCTCCAATGACAAAATTCCCGACCGTTTCATCCCCCGCTCTTGCGAGAGCCACCAGCGTCTGAGATTCGGTCCACCTTTTAATGTCATCCGGAAAATGCAGGGCAGCGTTAATATCACGTCCCCACGCCCGACCTAAAAAACCCTGAGGCCGCATATCGGTGATAAACCACGGCAGACCGTCGTAAATCAGCGACTGGCCGCTGACAACTTCCACTGCACAACTTTCACCCGGCCAGATGGAATATAGCGTCCCGACCTTTTCGGCATTTCCTGCCTCATTAATTTGGTAAAGCGGGAAGCTCCATTGGCCTTCCAGCGGACGCGGCAGAATATAACGGGTCGAGCGGCTTTGCCCGATTTTGACGATCTCAGGAATTTTAGTCAGCCGCCTTGAGAGCGTTGACTGGGTGATGTGCAGTTGCTCCGTGATCTCTTTTGCCGTCAGACTGCCCTGACGCAGTAAATCTACAAGTTCAGACATGAGCGGCTCAGTGATGAATAGGAAAATGCATAGCTAATAGCATAGATAAAAAATTAAAATAAATCGATATATCCTAAAGATATAAATTTGAATACGCAAAAAAACACGAAAAAACGCATAGCAAAACGGGCGCCATCCGGCGCCCGTTTTAGTGACTGCAATATTTGCAGAATTTATTCTTTGTCGCCCAGCAGAACGGATTCCAGCGCGATTTCGATCATGTCGTTGAAGGTCGTCTGACGTTCAGCGGCAGTGGTTTGTTCGTGCGTACGGATATGGTCGGAAACGGTACAGATGGTCAGTGCTTTCGCGCCGAATTCTGCGGCCACGCCGTAGATACCGGCGGCTTCCATTTCCACACCCAGAATGCCGTATTTTTCCATCACGTCGAACATTTGCGGGTCCGGCGTGTAGAACAGGTCAGCGGAGAAGATATTGCCTACGCGCGCGTTGATGCCTTTGGCTTTCGCCGCGTCAGCCGCGTTGCGCACCATGTCGTAATCAGCGATAGCCGCGTAATCGTGGTCTTTGAAACGCATGCGGTTCACTTTGGAATCGGTACAGGCACCCATGCCGATCACGATGTCGCGCAGTTTGATGTCGGCACGCACAGCACCACAAGAACCCACGCGGATGATTTTTTTCACGCCGAATTCAGTGATCAGCTCTTTGGCATAAATTGAGCAGGAAGGAATGCCCATGCCGTGGCCCATCACGGAGATTTTGCGGCCTTTGTAAGTGCCGGTGAAACCCAACATGCCACGCACGTCGTTCACCTGCTTAACATCCTGAAGGAACGTTTCCGCGATGTGCTTAGCGCGCAGCGGATCGCCCGGCATCAGCACGACGTCAGCGAAGTCGCCCATTTCAGCATTAATGTGTGGAGTTGCCATCTTCTTATTCCTTAATCAGCGAGGTGTCATATTCATTATAAAAAACGCGGCCAGTATAAGAGACTGGCCGCGTAAGAAAAGTATCAGAGCATGGATTTGCCGTAATCCATCGGTGACAGGTCGAAGTATTTAGCGACTGTCTGGCCGATGTCCGCGAAGGTTTCACGGTGACCTAATGAACCTGGTTTTACTTTCGGGCCATAGATTAAGACCGGAATGTGCTCACGGGTATGGTCGGTGCCGCGCCAGGTCGGGTCACAACCGTGGTCAGCGGTGAAGATGATGATGTCATCTTCTTTCACCAGTTCCAGCAGTTCCGGCATACGGCGGTCAAACAGTTCCAGCGCGGCAGCGTAGCCTGGTACGTCACGGCGGTGGCCGTAAGAGGAGTCGAAATCAACAAAGTTGGTGAAGACGATGGTCTTGTCACCCGCTTCTTTCATCTCTTTGATCGTCGCGTCAAACAACGCATCCAGGCCGGTAGCTTTCACTTTTTTAGTGATACCAACCTGCGCGTAGATGTCAGCGATTTTACCGACAGACACCACATGGCCGTCTTTCTCATCCACCAGCTTTTTCAGGATGGTCGGAGCCGGTGGTTCAACCGCTAAATCATGACGGTTACCGGTACGTTCGAAGTGACCGGCTTTGTCACCGATGAACGGACGGGCAATCACGCGACCAATATTGTAGCCACCTTCAGTCAGTTCTTCACGGGCGATTTCACACAGTTCATACAGGCGATCCAGCCCGAAGGTTTCTTCGTGACAGGCAATCTGGAAGACGGAGTCGGCTGAGGTGTAGAAAATCGGCTTGCCGGTTTTCATGTGCTCTTCGCCCAAATCATCCAGTACCACGGTACCGGAAGAATGGCAGTTGCCGAGATAACCCGGCAGATTAGCGCGCTCAACCAGTTTATCCAGCAGTTCCTGCGGGAAGCTGTTGGTCGTTTCACTGAAGTAGCCCCAGTCAAACAGAACCGGCACACCGGCGATTTCCCAGTGGCCTGATGGGGTGTCCTTACCGGAAGACAGTTCGCTGGCATAAGCATACGCACCGGTAATTTCAGCATTACCGTCCATGCCGTCAGGAATTTTACCGGTAGATTCTTCCGCAGCTTTCGCCAGCCCCAGACGGGTCAGGTTAGGCAGATTCAGAGGGCCTTTGCGGCCTTTGTCCGCATCGCCACGCGCACAGGCAGCTGCGATATGGCCCAGCGTGTCAGAACCGGCATCGCCAAAGCGCTCGGCATCTTCACTGGCACCGATACCGAATGAGTCTAACACCATGATAAATGTACGTTTCATTTTGCTCTCCTGCGAATGGTTACGCATTGGGTCACGCGGAACTGCCGCGCACCTGATCAATCTTAAATGGGGGCGATTTGGCCTGAAATCAAGCGTTACCACCGATCCGGCGGTAAACCACCGACGTGCTTTCCGGCGCTTTGTCGCTCAGGACAATGGCCGCACGCACTTCCTGCGCCGCCTGCTGCCAGGCCGCTTCACTGTTCGCGTGGATCATCGCCAGTGGCTGACGGGTATCCACTTGCTGGCCAAGCTGCGCCATATGGGTCAGACCGACGCTGTAATCGATAGCATCGCTGGCGCGGCGACGTCCGCCACCCAGTGAAACGACGGCCATGCCCAGCGCACGGGTGTCCATCGCGCTGACAATCCCGTTGCCTTCGGCGTAAACCGGTTTGCTCAGCGTGGCCTGTTGCAGATAACGATCGTAATTCTCGATGAAATCGGTTGGGCCTTTCTGGGCGGCAATCATGCGGCCAAAGACTTCTGCGGCTTTGCCGTTATCCAGCACGGCCTGCAACTGACTGCGGGCGTCGGCGTCATCTTTTGCCAGTCCTCCGGACAGCAGCATTTCAACACAGAGCGCCATTGTCACTTCCAGCAGACGCGGATTCCGGTATTCACCCGTCAGGAAGCGCACGGCTTCGCGCACTTCCACCGCATTCCCTGCGCTGGATGCCAGCACCTGATTCATGTCGGTCAGCAGCGCCGTGGTTTTACAACCTGCGCCATTCGCCACATCGACAATCGCCTGCGCCAGATCTTCGGATAGCTGGTAAGTCGGCATGAAGGCGCCGGAGCCGACTTTGACGTCCATCACTAACGCATCCAGCCCTTCGGCCAGTTTTTTGGCGAGAATCGAAGCAGTGATCAGCGGGATAGAATCGACAGTTGCGGTGATATCACGTGTCGCATAGAAACGCTTATCCGCCGGAGCCAGCGAGCTGGTCTGGCCGATAATTGCCACGCCGACATCCTGAATGATGCGGCGAAAACGGCTGTCATCCGGGAAAATATCGAAGCCCGGGATGGCTTCAAGTTTATCCAGCGTACCGCCGGTATGACCGAGGCCGCGGCCGGAAATCATCGGCACATAACCGCCGCATGCCGCCACCATCGGCCCCAGCATCAGGGACGTCACGTCACCCACACCGCCGGTCGAATGTTTATCAACGATCGGGCCGTTGAGGTTGAGCGATTTCCAGTCCAGTACAGTACCGGAGTCGCGCATTGCCATGGTCAGCGACACACGCTCATTCATGGTCATATCATTGAAATAGATAGTCATTGCCAGCGCGGCAATCTGGCCTTCTGAAACCTGACTGTCGCGAATACCATTAATAAAGAAACGAATTTCTTCATCGCTTAAAGGCTGACCGTCACGTTTTTTACGAATAATTTCTTGTGCGAGAAACAAGGTATCCCCCTGCCTGAGCTGAACGCTAAATGTAGATGCGAATACCGGACGCTGTAAAACAGCGCCACGGTATTGGCATAACAACAGTGATTAGTAGCTGCTGGTGGCTTTCTGGCCAGCGTGACCGAGAGTGGTGAGCAGGCTTGCCAGCAGACTGGATGCGCCGAAACGGAAGTGACGTGCGTCAGCCCATTCGCGGCCCAGCAGGCGATCAGCCAGTGCCAGATATTGCGCAGCGTCTTCAGCGGTTTTCACGCCACCGGCCGGTTTAAAACCGACAGCTTTGCCCACGCCCATCTCAGCAATCACGCTCATCATCAACTCAGCGCTGTGCAGCGTGGCGTTTTCTGGCACTTTACCGGTAGAGGTTTTGATGAAGTCAGCGCCTGCGTTGATGGCGATTTCAGAGGCTTTGCGGATCAGCGCATCCTGCTTCAGCTCACCGGTTTCGATGATCACTTTCAGCAGCACATTGGCAGCCGCACAGGCTTCTTTGCACTGTTTCACCATCTCAAAACCAATCTGCTCGTTACCGGCAATCAGCGCGCGGTACGGGAAGACCACGTCAACTTCATCGGCACCGTAAGCAATTGCCGCGCGGGTTTCTGCCAGCGCAATCTCAAGATCGTCATTACCGTGCGGGAAGTTGGTGACGGTGGCAATACGGATGTCCGGCGTGCCTTGCTCGCGCAGGGTTTTACGGGCAACAGGAATAAAACGAGGATAAATACAGACAGCAGCGGTGTTACCTGCCGGGCTTTTCGCCTGGTGACAAAGCGCGATCACTTTTGCATCAGTGTCGTCTTCGTTCAGGGTGGTTAAATCCATCAGGTTCAGCGCACGTTGCGCTGCGGCGGTTAAATCGGTCATATAACTCTCCAACAATTTTCAATTCCAGCGACCGGCCGGGACTGAGCATACAGTCATGAATTCGTTCCGGCGTTTAACGTCGGCAAGAGAATTCTGCACGTTGGCGAGCGGACTTGGTTCCTTGAAGATAGCGTGCGTAAGCGGCGTGGAACGGCTTACGTGGCAACTGAGATCCTTCTCACCGCGCTTGGACTGGCTGACGCCAGTTCGTTGTGACTATTTGAACACGTCACATCAGGTTCCTGTGTGCATTATTTCACACAAAATGAAAACCGATTGCAACGTTGCTTGGCTAAATGAGACCTTGGTCACAATTATTAGCCCTTATGCTCAGTATTCGACCCTTAATAAGAGTGTATACCCGAATCATGACAAACGGAGTTCGGGTGGCCACACCGCGATCACCAACCGGCGATCTTACGAGCAATGTTATAATAATAACATTTTAAAGAGAAATGAAATCGCAATACGCCAGAAACCCTTTCTGGAAAGGTTTCTATACGTCAGGGTAAATGTTATTTAAATCACAAAATTAAAATTTCGACGGTTTACCGGGAAGGGAGATTAAAGATGCGGCGGGTATTGTCGAGCAGTGCAAGAGCAATCTGTTCCGGCGTTTCACTGCGCAGGCTGCACAGAATGTCGAACACGGTTGCCGCCCGTTCCGGGCGATTAGGCTGCCCCTGAAACCCCTGCAACGGCATATCCGGCGCATCGGTTTCCAGCAACAATGACGAAAGCGGTAATTCTGCCATCACATGACGGGTTTTCTGCGCGCGTTCGTAGCTGATAGTGCCACCCACGCCTATCGCAAAACCCAGTTTGATAAACGCCTGCGCCTGAGAAAGACTGCCTGCAAACCCGTGCACTACCCCGGTTGCCGGCAGTTTTGCCTGACGCAGCAGCGCCGCCAGCTGATCGTGGCTGCGACGGGAGTGCAGGATCACCGGCAACATCTCACGCTTTGCCAGCGCGAACTGCGCTTTCAGCAACCGCTGTTGTTGCTCAAACTTCGGCGCTTCCATGTATAAATCCAGGCCGATTTCCCCGACTGCCACCAGGCGTGGATCCCGCTGGCTGAGCAGTGAATCCAGTAAATCCAGACAACTGTCTTTATGTTCGGCGATATAAAGCGGATGCAAGCCCAGCGCGGCGTGCAATTGCGGGAATTTTTCGGCCAGTGTGAGAATGCCGCTGAAACGGTCAGACGTGACCGCCGGAACAATAATCTGCCCTACGCCAGCTTCTGCGGCGAGGCGCAGGCTTTCCGTTTCCGCGCCGGTAAACGGCGGAAAATCGAAATGACAATGCGTATCGACGAAGGTGAAACTCACAGATTTTCGCCCTCACTGGACGGATAATTTTCTGATGACGCCGGACTTTCCGGTGGCGGCATGTCTGAGGATGCGTGCTGCGGTTGCGGCGCACTGACCACGTTGTCTTTAAAGGCTGCCGGACGCACCATACCGCCGTCGGCGACCATATCCGTCAACACGGCTGGATCCAGAATGATTTGCTCAACCGTACTGACCGAAGCAGCCAGCGGGATCACATTTTCCGGTTCATCCTGCGGCACGATAACCTGTTTTGGCTGGCGGAATATCCGTGGTTCGATTTGCGGATGAGGGCGCTCGTTTTCACGCGGTAACAGCCAGTGTGCCGCAGCAGAAAGGAAGTACCGTCCGCAGCGACGGCCAAGATGGTAATCCTGATTAAGCGCAGGCAGACGACTGCCAAGCGCGTGGCTGGCCAGCGGTTTTGGCGGGAAGATTTCGAAAATACGCACATCGTCCGGCGGATTCTCAATAAATTGCTGAATGCGGTGATAACTTTCTTCGTGGTGCTGCATCATGCGCACCAGTTGTTGCAGGCTGCTTTCACTCAGCCATTGCTCCATGCGCTTCATCCATTGCGGTGTATAGAACATCGCCGAAGGCACGGTACGGATGACCACAATGGTATCCGCGCCACGGCGGTACGCTTCTTCAACCGGGATCGCGTCACTGATGCCTCCGTCCTGATAGCTGACACCATCCAGATCCACACCCATGCGGTAAAAGCCCGGAATAGCACTTGAGGCTTTGATCACGGGTAGCCAGTTTTCCCGCGTCGGCGAGAAATAATTGGCCGCATAATCATCACTGCGACAGGCACACATCAGGAATTCCCGGCCGTCGATCAAAAGCTTTTCAGCACTGTCCATCGCCAGCGGCATGTTTTTGGCCGTTTCTTCAACCAGCCAGTCGAGATCGATAAGATGTCCGCCACGCACAAAACGCAGCGGGTTGAAAAAGTCAGGGCTGGTGGTGTAGCGGGTGATCACCCTTCTGGCATAGCCGGGCTGCCCGCAGACGAAAGCAGAGAGATTTTGTGCACCCGCAGAGGTGCCCAGATATAAATCAAAGGGATTGAAACGCGCGCGCTGAAACTCATCCAGCACGCCTGCCGTAAAAATGCCTCTCTGCCCGCCGCCTTCGCACACCAGGGCAATCTTCCCCGGCATATAGGGTTTGTACGCCAGCGGTTCTATATTCCCCAGCGTGACAGGTATTCTGTATCCCAACGCATCGTCCTCACGCAAATGGCCCCACTCAGTTGGCCTTCATTTCAGAGCATACCTCGTCTTCCTGCTTTGCGTAGATTTCTTGCCAAAATCGGGCGACAAAATCGTTACGTCCTGTTAACGGCCAGATTGTACACATAAAAGAATCGCCCCCTTCAGTGAAGGGGGCGATGTCATTAATTAACACATTTTGGCATCACTGGAATGATGCGGTCAGAGTCGTTTACGACCGGTAAACAGGCTGACAAGAAACAGAATGATACCGACTACGAAGACGATTTTTGCAGCCCAGGCCGCTGTACCCGCCAAACCACCGAAACCGAGAGCCGCCGCGATCAACGCGATGATTAGAAAAATAATGCCCCAACGAAACATAAGCTTCTCCTTTACCCTATTTTCACTTTGCCATTTTAAAAGGTTGTGCCCCGCTTCGGGCCGGACTCATTGTGAAACATTTGCCTTATGACGCTTTATCAACCGACAGCATGCCGGTAACAAAAAAATGCTTACCTAATAAAGGTAGTCGAAAAATGAAAGTCTTAGCGTTTCCGACACAATATTTTTCTGACAGCAGGCAAATCTCGTCCAACACAAATCTTCAGCGGGCAACGTAAATGTAATTATGTGTTATTCAAAAAATGAAGCGCCCTGCCCGTGGGAAGGCGCTTCGTACTACAGACAGAGCACGTGATCGTTATGGTGCGACTTTCAGGTCATTTTTGACGCTTTTCACGCCATCAACGGTTTTCGCAACGCTTTCAGCACGGTCAGACTGTGCCTGATCTTTCACTGCGCCTGAGAGCTGTACCACGCCGTCGGTCGTTTCGACTTTCACGTTACGTGACGGGACAATGTCATCCGCCAGCAATTTGGCTTTTACAGAAGCCGTGGTCGCGCTGTCACCGGCATAGGCCTTAACGCTTTGATCTTTGCTGTCTTTGGTATGCAGTTTGTCGCTGACGGATTTAACACCTTCAACTTTGGTTGCCGCAGCAACAGCCTGCTCGGCTTCAGCCTGCGAACTGACAAAACCACTCAGCGTAACAACACCGGAATTCGTCGTGACGGAAATATCGCTACTTTTAATGGCTTTATCATCTACCAGAGCACTTTTCACTTTTGCTGTGATAGCGCTGTCGCCCATGTAGTTATCAACTTTCTTCATGGAACTATCGATTTTTGCACCTGCGCTATCTGTAGTCGTCGTTGCTGCCAGAGCGCTACCGCTCATCAGTGCGGTACCCAGAACTACGGCCATCATTGAATAGGCAAATTTAGAATTTTTCATCGATTTCTTCCTTTTGGTTTATGAGCCTTGTTGCGACTCTGCACGCCACATTCTTGGTGACGCCTTATAACAAATTGTATTGCTGCTGTTTTTACTTCCGTTGTAGCAGAGTACATCGTTTTATTCTGGCTTTTAATCACCATCCGACATAACTCTCTATTGAGTGACTTTAAAGCAGTGCTTTAAGCCACCCTGTCCTGAACACACATTTAATATAGTCAAGAATGTTCAGATTAGTAGGGAGATCGTCGAATATGGCCTCTAATGCAGACAAGTCCGAAGGTTTACGCCAAAATTTGCGCAAAATATCGGCATATTGATAACAAAGCCTAAGATCCGGAAGGATATCAGATAAAAAAATGGCTCCCTTTACAGGAGCCATTGGAAAATTATTGCGTTAGAAATCAGTCTTCGGTGGTGAAATTACTGTTTATCCCACGCATCCTGCCAGTTAGTGCCGGTCGCAGGAGCATACGCCCAGGCCGCCTGACTACACCAACCGGAGTATGGGAAAGGCTTACATTGATAGATGCCACCATCACTGCCTAATACCCGGGTTCCCGCGACGTATTTCTCACTACTTTGCGGATAAACATACTCATAATCCGCTGCCGCTGTTTTGGCTTTTACCAGAATCGTGGTCGTTGCAGTATCGGTTAAACGGGTGTTATCGGTCACGGTCACGTCAACAGTAAAGCGCGTATCAACTGTCACTTGTGGTGCATTGATCACTTCAGTGTTGGATGCTGCCCCCTGAGCCGGTGCGACTGGCAATCCAGCCGGATTAGTCCACTGATAATGTAAATCAGCAGCCTGCGTATCCGGATCTGTCACTTTTGCTGTCAGCGTCAGCGATTCACCTGAAGTCACGGTATACGTGGATTCAAGGGTAACGGACGGTGCAACAGGCTTAGACGCATCAATCACATTCACGCTGGTTTGCGCTGTGGTGCTGCCTTCGCCGTCACTCACGGTCAGCGAGAAGGTATACACCGCATTGGTCACCGGCTGCGCCACGCTGAATGTCGCTTTTGCAGCGTTGCTGTTTTGCAGCGTCACTGCTGGCCCGGAAACTTGCTTCCACTGATACGTCAGGGCGTCGCCTTCTTTATCGGTGCTGGCTGAACCGTCAAGCGTGATAACAGCGGTTCCATTAACCTGCTGAGCAATACCGGCATTAGCGACCGGCGGCGTATTGGTTTCTACCGGTGCCGGTGAACCGCTGGTGATTGGCGCAAAGATTTCGCTGTAAGCGTACATCGGAGCCTGTTCCGGCGTCATACCACTGTGTTCCGCAGAAACTTGCCCTGAAACACCCGGCTGATCACGCGCCACAGACCACGCACCGATCATACCCAGGCCATAATCTTTTGCCTGCTGATAAACCAGACGCGCATCGGAAAGATAGAACACTTCTCCCTGCACATCGTTATAGCCAATCATCGGCGTTGTCCCCAGCATGGCGTAAACCTGTGCGGCGCTCTTCTCAGGGTATAAACCTTTCACCTGAGTGAACAGATTATCGATGGCAGAAGTGGCACATTTACCGTGAATATTCTGACCTTCAGTGTTGGCTGACTGACATTGCACGTTGCCGTAATCCATCGCCATCACGTTAATCCCGGTCAGCACGACGCCCTGATCTTTGGCATCCTGCAACACTTCCATCCCTTCATGGGTTAAACCGGTTGGCAGAACAGGCAGGGTATACCAGACACCGATGTGACGGCCTTCGGCAGCCCAGCGATCCTGTACTAATTTGACGGCGGCATTGCGGCGCTGAATAGATTCTTTATCAGCCAGCCAGTTTCCTTCGATATCGAAGTCAAGCACCTGCAGGTTCAGGTTTTCGACAATGTCATAATAATGCTGTTGCAGATCATTCACGTTATTACAGGCTGCGGCCAGAGGCGCATTGTTCGCGCCGCCGATCGACACCATGATATCGCCACCTGCTTCACGCAATGCTTTGATTTTGCTGTATTGCGCGTAGTTGGTAACGCTGTAAGCGGTGCCCCACGTCGGTACACAGGTGTTAGCATCTTTAGCGACCATAAAGGCCATGGTGAAGTGGTTAACGTTCTGGTTTTTCGCCAGACCGACAAGGTCAGGCTGCATATTTAAGGTGAAATCGACATAAGGCGCATAGAACTGAGCAGGCCACGGATTTTTCGGCGTACCCACGCGCTCTTTCGTGCCGCTCCAGTCCATATATACAGCCCACGGTGAAACATCGTCAGGTTTAACTTTCTGAACTATTACAGAAGACTGATAGTTTTTGCCGTTATATTTCACTAATGAATTAGCAGGATATAAGGTATCGATATTCAACGTTGGCGCGTTATCAATTTGATCCTGAGAGTAGGTTTGAACCGGACCTAAAGGTTTCCACGGATGGCCATTATTTCCGTCCGGGTTCTGATTAGCCGTCAGCGACGGATCATTATTAATGGTGTAAAACAGAGCTTCATACATAACTCCGTCTTTCTGAACTTTATCACCCTGATTATAGGTTGCACTGCTGCTCCAGACCGGCGTCGGTGCATACACTACCCACGGGTTATTTTCTGCTGGTGCGAAACTGTGAGCAGGCGTTGGTTTAGACGTTTTGTATGTCATGCCATTTGCCAGAACAATATCACCGGCTAAATAATCACGGCTGCTGTCATAATCGACATAATTATTCTGCGTGCCGTCACCGGCAATCTCACAAACGGTCGGGTTGCCATATTGGCTCATTTCAGTCGCAGATGCGTCGCGCACCTTACGCCAAGGGTTGGCACCTTGATCTTGTTCCGCTGTGCCCGGGCAGTTTGTCGCACCGACCCACCAGGTATTTGAGTAAACACTGCCGTCAAAGATGACTTCAAAGGTGTCACCCCCTTCCTGTCCGTTCCAGGCTTCAAGGGCAAAAGCGCTGGCTGAAGCCATCGTCAAACCGGCAACACAGAGCATCTGTGTGATTTTATTCATTCTCATAACTACATTCCTTATATATATATCATTGCCATGGCGGGATATTCATAGAATACATATATGTTTCGCGAGAAAACCTATTGTAATTCCTGTGAAATTAAGACTTTTGTTACTATTTCATAAACAAAAAATATTAATTACCCCCAAAACATATTAAATAAATATGAGGTAATTTATTCACCACACATAATGGCATATCTATTAAGGAATGGACTCATCTAAACATAACTAATCGCACTAATAATTAAAATTAAGATTATTTAATAAGTCAGGTATATTTTTCATCAAAAGGCATACAAATATATAATAAATACTTTGCCTTAACAAAATAAATTAATATATGTTTTATTAATACAAAATTAAGAAACAATAAAAAAGGCGACATCAAAGTCGCCTTTTCAGAAACAGGAATGAATTAATGTTCGCGTGTTTTACGGAATTTCACTTCAGGATAACGTTCTGAAGCCAGATTCAGGTTCACCATAGTGGGTGCGATATATGCTAAGTTATCGCCGCCATCCAGTGCGAGGTTGGTTTCGTTCTTGCGTTTAAATTCTTCGAATTTCTTCACGTCGCTACACTCCACCCAGCGGGCGGTCGAGACATTCACCGATTCGTAAATCGCTTCCACGTTGTATTCGCTTTTCAGACGCGCCACGACCACTTCAAACTGCAGCACGCCGACCGCTCCGACAATCAAATCGTTGTTGGCGATTGGGCGGAAGACCTGTACCGCGCCTTCTTCTGAAAGCTGTACCAGCCCTTTCAGCAACTGTTTCTGTTTCAGCGGGTCACGCAGGCGGATACGGCGGAACAGTTCAGGGGCAAAGTTAGGAATGCCAGTGAACTTCATGTTCTCACCCTGAGTAAAGGTGTCGCCAATCTGAATTGTGCCGTGGTTGTGCAGACCGATGATGTCGCCCGGATAGGCTTCTTCAACGTGTGAACGGTCACCAGCCATAAAGGTCAGGGCATCGGAAATCACGACGTCTTTACCCGTACGCACCTGACGCAGCTTCATGCCTTTTTCATATTTGCCGGATACCACACGCATAAACGCCACGCGGTCACGGTGTTTCGGGTCCATGTTGGCCTGAATTTTAAACACGAAACCTGTGAATTTCTCATCATCAGCTTTCACTTCGCGCAGGTCAGTTTTACGTGGCATCGGCGCAGGAGCCCAGTCCACCAGACCATCAAGCATATGGTCGACACCAAAGTTACCGAGCGCGGTACCGAAGAATACCGGCGTCAGCTCACCTTGCAGGAAAGCTTCGTGATCGAATTCATGTGATGCACCCTGCACCAGTTCCAGTTCGTCACGAAGTTGCGCAGCCAGATCTTCGCCGACGGCAACATCCAGCTCCGGATTGTTCAGGCCTTTGACCACGCGAACTTCCTGGATGGTGTGACCTTTACCGGTCTGATACAGATACACTTCGTCTTTATAAAGGTGGTAAACCCCTTTGAACAATTTACCGCAGCCGATCGGCCAGGTAATCGGAGAACAAGCGATCTTCAGCTCGCGCTCCACTTCGTCCATTACTTCCATCGGATCGCGGATATCGCGGTCGAGTTTGTTCATAAAAGTCAGGATCGGCGTATCGCGCAGACGGGTCACTTCCATCAGCTTACGGGTACGATCCTCGACACCTTTTGCGGCGTCGATAACCATCAGACAGCAGTCAACGGCAGTCAGGGTACGGTAGGTATCTTCGGAGAAGTCTTCGTGCCCCGGGGTATCGAGCAGGTTAACCAGACACTGTTTGTACGGGAACTGCATCACGGACGTGGTGATGGAAATACCACGTTGTTTTTCCATTTCCATCCAGTCGGATTTGGCGTGATGGCTGGAGCCACGGCCTTTTACAGTGCCGGCTGTTTGAATGGCCTGTCCGAATAACAGAACCTTTTCGGTAATGGTCGTTTTACCGGCATCGGGGTGAGAGATGATGGCAAATGTGCGGCGCTTAGCCACTTCAAGGGCGTATTCACTTGGAGACATGTTTTTCACGTTTCTGCGGTTGGTCCGCCCTGCATAGGATTCACATCACGTCAGAAGGTGACGTCAGGCAAAGCGGTAATAAAAGTTATAGCCGGCTATTTTCACTGATTTAGACGGGATGGGCAATCAATGGTTTTTTTGTGTGGTGTGACTAAGAGAGCGCTTTAGAAACGGAAGTCGGTTGAAAGTGCGGCCCAGTGTTCTTGCAGAACTATTTTATGTTCTTCAAGCATCGGTAACTCCGTAAGCAAATCTGGCCAGCATTTACGCGCAATTTCAATGGCTTCATCAAGATGCACTTCAACGGCAGACCATGGTACACCAATTCTTTCAGCCCAGCGCTTGAAGGTCTGCATATTAATCACACTCCATCGTTTTTCTTTTGCCATATTCAAAGCCACACCATCTTCCCTCTTAACGTAGGGTTTGGTAGAAACAATGTCATAGGCAGGTGAAAGGACAGCGTCCACTCGATTGGGGTAGATCACCGTCCAGTTTTTTAGATGGGCATCCCCATTCGCCACTAAAATGTTCGCCAACATCCGGCGCGCCATCTGCTGAATATCGATGATTCCTCCTGCACCGACTCTATAAAGAGCACGACCAATATCGTCGTAGCTATAGCCCTTATATTTATTCCGCGCATAAACCTGAAAAATCTGTGCAAAATCCTCAGTATGCACGCGCCCTTCGTCCGTGCGGTCAAAGCGACGAATCGCGTAAGCATAAGGCTCATCAGGTAAAGGGATATCAGGTAAATTGACCAAATTTCGGAGCTCGACAAGCTTAATCTCAGGGATATTGACACCGATTACCTGCGCTAATTTCATCGCACTAAATTCATTCTCAGGCACTGCACGATGTGCCGTTGACGGAGTTTTGATAATCCAACTGTCTCCCCCGACAGCCGTACTCACGTTGAAACGGCCATCTTGTCGTAATGCAGAGAACTTCATCTGAACACCTGCCAGAGAAAATTTGTCGGTGCTATGCGAAACATCAATTTGAACGGCTTCCAGTTTGTCGCCACGAGATGTCAGCGCCCAGCCAGGTATTTCGCCCCCCTTAAGTGGCACGGCGGTTATCCCACCGGGCAGGTTGTTACCGGCATAGGCCAGTAATGGGAACTCATCGTCATGATGGACTTTCAGCGTCAACGCCATCCATTCTCGCAATGCGCCTTCTGACAACAAATTTGAAAGAACCGGGGGAAGCTTGTGAAAACTGATAAGCGGCTTATTGAGATATTCTGCCCGCACTTTTTGCGTCAATGTAAAAACGGGACGCTGACTGATGGGTAGTTCAAGATACTCCGGGGCAAAAGATAGGATATTTCGGCTGCCCGCATAATGTGCTAAAACCCCTACACACTGCTCATCAAGATACAGTGCTAAAGCCTCGACTGACTCCACCAGCTTCTCCATGTTTACTCCTTTAAATCACTTAAGATGTCATCCCAATCATTGTTAAGACTCTCTGGCTCCGGCTCAGATGGGCGGTTACCGTTACTAATTGTCGAATCAAGCAGCTCTTTAATCTCTTGTACACGCTGACGCGGCACCAGCATGAGTTCCAGCTCCATGCCTTCCAGAATCCTCAGTAACGTTGAAAGACGGGGATCCGCACCCGCTTCAATTTTCTGATATTGCTGCTGAGTCATACCCGTTCTCATACGCATATCTTGTTGGCTCAGCCCTAACTGCCTGCGTCTTTGTTTTAATAAGGTCGGCAATTCATTGAGAGTTCTCATTAGCTATCTCCTGACAGACTACTTACAACAAAATAGCTGTTTTTAGGGTTATTTAACAACACATTAATTGTAATAATTATAATTTACATTTAATTTGCTGTAAATAATTCTGATTACAACTCTTTAACTGTAAATATAATGAATCACACCTTTTTAATTGTAATTTTGGCGGAATACAACTAATTGGCTGTAAATAGTATAAATTACAGTAAATGAGATGTTGTTACAGTATCACCCCAGCGGCAGCGCCATCATGATGGCATCTTCGCGGCCTTGTGCGGCGGGATAGTAATTACGGCGAATGGAAAGTTCATTAAAACCGAGGCTTTCATAGAGCGCGATCGCTTTGGCGTTGGAGGCACGAACTTCAAGCCATAATGTAAAAACATCTTTCTGTTCAAGTTGTTGTATCACTTCTTCCAGCAACGTACGGCCTAAGCCCTGACGCTGAAAAGCCGGATCGATAGCGATATTAAACAGTGTGGCTTCGTCGAGAACGATTTGAGTGATCGCAAAACCAGCCATCACTTCGCCCTGCATGATTTTGAGATTCAGATAGCGTTCGCCCTGATTGCTGGCAAGCGTATTTTCAGTCCACGGAAAGGCATGACTGGCTTGTTCGATGGCGAATGCACGGGGAAGATCAGCGGGCGTCAGGATAGAAATGTTGTTCATTTTCACAGATCTGCTGCCAGAGCGCGCGTTTGGCGCCGGCGTCTTGATAGAGTTCGGCCAGGGCCGGACTGGAGAGCTGCGGGCCAGTGAGAGTCAGTGGTTCGCTTACTCCCAGTCGCCAGATATTGCAGCGGGTATCTTCAGGTAACATAGTGACCTGTTCAGGCGTCAGGCGGTAAACTTCTGATTCTTTTAGCGTCAGGCTGCGCAAAACATCGCTGACCAGCGGATCATCTTCTGCTGGCGGAACGGCGGCGACAATCAGCAATTTAGTTCCCGCAGGCAGACTGACTGCCACTTCGCCTTGTAATACAGCAGGCCGGCGCAGCGTCCACTGGGTAATGCCCAGCTGTTGTAATAATGTATCTCGTCTGGATGCCATGCCTGATCCCTGCCGGTTGAAGTGCGAAAAGCCCGGCTATGCTAGCAAACACATCGAACATGCGCCAATAAAGCTCGATTACTCAATCAGAGACGAAGAGTATATAATCCCGCGTTCATTCCTGAGGAGCCTCACCCTGATGTCTGCATTAACTCCGGCCAGTGAAGTCATACTGCGCCATAGCGAAGAATTTGAAGGCCGCCGCGTCCTGTTCGCCGGTGACTTACAAGACAGCCTGCCAGCTGAAATTGACGCCGAAGAAGTTCGCGTCCACACCAATATGTATCACCACTGGCAGATGCTCAGCAAAGCGCTGGGAGATAACGTTCAGTTTGGCTTAGTTGCTGATGCTGAATTCATCACGCCGTGTGATGTGCTCGTCTATTACTGGCCAAAGAGCAAACTGGAAGCGAAATTCCAGCTGTTCAACTTACTGTCACACTTACCGGTCGGCATTGATGTGTTTGTCATCGGTGAAAACCGCAGTGGCGTTCGCAGCGCGGAAACCACGCTGGAAGGCCTGTGCGAACTGAGTAAAGTCGACAGTGCACGTCGTTGCGGTTTGTACCATGGCCGTCTGGAAAAGCAGCCTGAGTTTGATGCTGACGGCTGGTGGGATCAGTACATGGTCGAAGAAGTGACCATAAAAACCCTGCCGGGTGTATTCAGCCGTGAAGGTCTGGACAGCGGAAGCCTGTTGCTGATCAACAGTTTCGAAGAGCCGGTTAAAGGTAAAGTGCTGGATGTTGCCTGTGGTGCCGGGGTACTGGCCTCGGTACTGGCCATGTACTCGCCGAAGATGAAAATCACGCTAAGTGATGTGAGTGCGGCCGCTATCGAAGCCAGCCGCGCCACACTGGCGGCAAACGATCTGCCGGGCGAAGTCATTGCCAGCAATGTCTATTCCGACATTGCCGGGCGTTTCGATATGATCATCTCCAACCCGCCATTCCATGAAGGTCTGCAAACCAGTCTGACAGCGGCGGAGCAATTGATCCGTGGTGCGGTAAGCCATCTGAACATCGGCGGCGAACTGCGCATTGTGGCGAACGCCTTCCTGCCTTATGCCGCCCTGCTTGATGACGCCTTTGGCAGCCACGAAGTGCTGGCACAAAACGGCCGCTTCAAAGTGTACCGGGCCGTACGTGGACGTCCGCCGCGCGATCTGAAAAAGAAAAAACGTTAATCAGTCAGACGTTGAGGAAACGCATCAGTTCCGCGTTGTAGCGATCACCCGCTGCCACGCGGAAAGGAAACACTGCTTCGATCGCCGCGATTTCGGCTTCACTCAGGGAGACATCAAGCGCGGCGATGTTTTCCTCAAGATAATGACGATGTTTGGTGCCAGGGATCGGCACTATGTTATCGCTTTGCGATAATACCCACGCCAGCGCCAGCTGCGAGGGTTTCACCCCTTTCTCCTGCGCCAGTTCACTGATTTTCTCCGCCAGTTGCAGATTTTTCGCGAAGTTGTCCCCCTGAAAACGCGGGCTGTCGCGGCGGTAATCATCCAAATCCAGATCGTCCACTGAACGGATTTGTCCGGTCAGAAAACCCCGACCCAGCGGGCTGTAAGGCACAAAACCAATCCCCAGACGCTCACACGCCGGTAAAATATCGGCTTCCACATCACGTGACCAGAGCGAATATTCGGTTTGCAGCGCGGTGACCGGATGCACTTTATGCGCCCGTTCCAGAATACTCACAGGCACTTCGCTCAGCCCGATATAACGGATCTTGCCTTCCCGCACCAGATCGGAGAGCGCGCCGATGGTTTCTTCGACCGGCACCGTCGGATCCGGACGGTGCTGATAATAGAGGTCGATAACGTCGGTCCCCAGACGCTTCAGGCTGCCTTCTACCGATTTGCGGACATAGTCCGGATGGCCGTTTGTACCCCGCACCTGCGGATGGGACGGATCACGCACAATACCGAATTTGGTGGCTAAAAAAACCTGATTGCGACGCCCTTTCAGGAAACGCCCCAGCAGTTCTTCATTGGTATGCGGGCCATACATGTCGGCGGTATCCAGCATCGTGACGCCCAGTTCCAGCGCACGCTCCAGCGTTGCCATCGATTCTTTATCATCCAGACCGGTGGTATAGAAGTCGCTCATGCCCATGCAACCCAGCCCCAGCGCTGACACCATCGGACCCTTTTTACCCAGCTGACGTTGTTTCATCGGATTTTCCTTATGACACAGAGAGGAGAAGTAACGGGATAAAGTTTGGTTGTTCTTTCAGGAAAGATAAATCAGCGAAAACGTGCAACACTGTTCATAAATCGCAAACAATCATTGAGAACAGTATGGATCAAATTCAGGCGATGAAAATCTTCATCCGCATTGCCGAACTGGAGAGTTTCAGCCGGGCTGCGGAAGATCTTAATGTGCCACGCGCCACGGTCAGTACGACCCTGAAACGTCTGGAACAGCGACTGGGTGTCCGCTTGTTTCTGCGCACGACACGGCAGGTCAAAATCACCGATGAAGGCAAAATCTATTATCAACGCTGCCTGCAATTGATCTCAGCGCTGGAAGAATCTGACGCCCTGTTTGCGCATCATAAAAACCAGCCCGCTGGCATTGTCCGCATCGACATGCCGCATTCTCTGGCGCGCGTGATGGTGATCCCCGCGCTGCCGACGTTTTACCAGCGCTATCCGCAGATAACCCTGAGTGTCAGCGCCAATGACAACGCCATCAATCTGCTCGATCAGGGGGTGGATTGCGTGGTGCGTGCATGGCCTTCGGAAGATGACAATCTGCAGTCGCGCCATCTGACAGACCTGAAACAAATCACCTGCGCATCGCCGGAATATTTAGCCAAATTTGGTACGCCGCTGACACCGGAAGATCTCACCGCACATCACGCCGTGGGCTATTTTTTTGCCCATCAGCGGGCAGATTCACATCTGGAATTCGTGACTGACGGAAAGATCGAAAAGCGACAACTCGCCAGCACACTGACCGTCAGCGGCGCCGACGCGTACGTCGCCGCCGCAAAAGCGGGTTTTGGGCTGATTCAGGCCTCGGAACTGGCGATGACGCAGGAACTGGCACAGGGCGAACTGGTGGAAGTACTGCATCAGCATCTTCCGCCGCCAATGCCGCTGTACATTATGTATCCGCCCGGCCGCTTCCTGGCACCGAGGATCCGCGTGCTGCTGGACTGGCTGATCGCGCTGTTTTCCAGCCCTGATGACCCGGTGTGTAAGAACCTCAGTATGGGAAAAATCGTTGATTAAACCATCGATTAACCTGACGACGTTCTGAGACATTGAACCATTCACCACGAATATGCTGTTTTTTACATCAAACGTCCGAAATGGGGGAAATAACTATTGACGCCTGTGGGAAAATCTCTAGAATTCGCCCCCGTGGTTGTGTTACTTGCTGATGACATTCCGATGAATGCATCAACACAGTAATCAATTGGAACGCGATGGTGGCGGAATTGGTAGACGCGCTAGCTTCAGGTGTTAGTGTCCTTTGGATGTGAGGGTTCGAGTCCCTCCCTTCGCACCAATACAATCACAAGATTTATATTGCACGGCACGGTACGCGATGGTGGCGGAATTGGTAGACGCGCTAGCTTCAGGTGTTAGTGTCCTTTGGATGTGAGGGTTCGAGTCCCTCCCTTCGCACCACTCCGGTGATATAAATCGAATCCAGCAGTAAGCAGAAATCATCTGTGCGAAGGTGGCGGAATTGGTAGACGCGCTAGCTTCAGGTGTTAGTGTCCTTACGGACGTGAGGGTTCAAGTCCCTCTCTTCGCACCACGTGATTCTGTTCCCCAGTTTTTCCTTCCTGCAATACTTCTTTCAGTTTCAAAAAATAGAAAAGACCCGCAGCTTTACTGTGTTTCCTGTTTTTCATCTTAAAAAAATCCTTTTATTACAACAAACTAAAATTCAACGTTACCGCAGCCAGACTTCCTGCCAGCGCCATAAATGATGGCAGCAACATATAGTGTCGCAACGTACGGTGGAACAGCATGCCCAGCGAGATCAGCATTGCAACGACTATCAGCACACGTAACTGATCGAGCGACATATGCGTCAGGGCAAGCAGCGGCATCAGTGCGCAAGGCAACAATACGCCCCAACCGCTGGTAAGACGTTTGCCAAACATCCACACAACCGCCCAGATGCCATATGCAATGGCCATTGCTGGTATCATAACCTTGCTCCAAATGATGGTAATGAGAACCAATATCATATAGGATTTTTTCTCATTTACCACCTATTTACAGTCCCCCCCTTCGTTTGGGTGACACCTGACCGCAAAAGTGTTAGTTTTGTGGCAGTTAAACCACATTAGTACAGCCTCAATTAAGACAGTCACTATAAAAACAACATTTATTGCGTTCTAATAATTACATATTAGAACTATTAGCCTTCCTGCATGGAATAATTACGCGGTATAGGGCGATAAGACACTTTATCTATTCAGAACAACACACGCTAAATAGAGTAAATTTGATGATATCTCATTCCTATGATGAGCTGCTTAAAAGCAAACATCGGCTGGCGATGTTGCTATTCTTTTTTTTAAATAGTGCAACTGCATTATTTTCTATGGCTTACCCGCCAGAGAATGCAGTTTCTACGCCATTTCCGTTGGTGCTGATTTTTGTGCTTTGTTTTTCAGGGCTGATATTTTCTTTTTTCAGTAAGAAAAATTACTCTGCCCATCTTAATATGTGTTCAGTCGCCGTCGGGCTGTTATGGGCCTGGCAAATAACCTTACGCTTTGAAGAAATCGGCCATCTGGATAAAAATTATCTTTTAGTCAGCTTGCTCAGTATATTCTTTATCAGTGCCATCGCTTTATCAGATAATTTTCTGGCTTTTTGCCTGCATGCAGTACCTTCTACTCTTTGCGTCATCTTCTTAGACGATTTTCAACATGTCGAGCGCATCTTATTTACCGTCTCATTGCCGCTGATTGGCCTGTGGCTGCATCATCTGATGCTCAAACGCAGCGATGAATTTACGCGCAGAATGGTGTCCAATCTCTACAGCGAACGGGAAAAATTCAGCGACCTGAGTATGCTCGATCCGCTGACCGGTCTTTACAACCGCCGGGGTTTGCAGAATAAGCTGGAAACGCTGTTCAATCAGGCTTCAGGGCACTACGTTATGCTGCTCGATATCGACCATTTCAAAGCCTATAACGACAACTATGGTCACACGATGGGCGATCAGGCATTGGTGCGGGTCTCTGCCGCTATCCGCGATGCAGTGCGCTCGCGGGATGTGGTTGTCCGTTATGGTGGAGAAGAGTTTCTGGTACTGATGTCCAACGTTAAACAGGAACACGCGGTTCGCATGGCAGAGCGTATCCAGAATAAAGTCCTCGGGCTGAATATCCCGCATTTGTTTAATGTTGAGGTCTCCACCCACGTCACGGTAAGTGCCGGGCTGGCTGCGCTGGAGGACGGTGACTTTATTAAGGCTTTAGGTAAAGCCGATGCCTCACTCTATAACGCAAAAAACAGCGGCCGTAATAAAATATTTTATGCCTGGGAAGAGCCCCAGGAGATACAGCAAGCCGTGGAAGAAAAAATAGCCTGACGATGATTTATATATAGTATTAATAACAACACACTTATTGTTATTAATTTTTGCGAACAATGTTCAGCGTTTTACCGGTTCGTCATAAAGAAAGCCGTCATTCATTTTCACTGCATAATCATTCAACTTTCAGCCAGATTAATGGTTCTGGCTGAAAGTAAAGAAACTTGTTTACTATAATGAATGTTACTACTCCCTGTTACTTTTCAACTTTTTAAATCTACTTAAATATGCCTGCACACGTCCGCTTCACCACGAAATAAGCACAGATAAAAATAATCCTAGAAGACATCTTGAGTCCATTTCCCACCCGCTATCGACCTCTTCTGCAACCACAATCCCTTTGTCTCTAAAAAGTCTCTAAAAATGTTCTAGTTTGTTGATTTAATGTAATTATTAATTCTCTTACTGGATTTGTGAACTGACTCATGTTCATCTTCCGGCGAGTGCCAGCGCTGATTTCTCTGTGGCACTGACCGGAAGGCTCCACTACCGGACACTTCTTACACTACCGCCACCCGCTGCTCATGTTTCTGAAGGATCAGTTAACAGCAGCGCTTTTGTTTATCTCATCACTCTACATAATAAAAGGTCCAGTGTATGAACAGTTCGATAGTGTTAGGGATTATCTGGCATCTGATAGGAGCAGCCAGCGCAGCTTGCTTCTATGCGCCATTCAAACAAGTTAAACATTGGTCATGGGAAACCATGTGGTCGCTTGGCGGCTTCTTTTCCTGGATCATTTTGCCATGGGCGGTCAGCTACGTGCTGTTGCCTGATTTCTGGGCCTATTATGGTTCATTCAGTTTTGCGACCCTGCTGCCCATTTTCCTGTTTGGCGCCATGTGGGGCATCGGTAACATCAACTACGGCCTGACCATGCGCTACCTCGGTATGTCGATGGGGATAGGCATCGCCATCGGCATTACCCTGATTATCGGGACGCTGATGACGCCTGTTTTGCAGGGCAAAATTGGCATGCTGTTTGGCACAACAGGTGGCCAGCTTACCCTGCTCGGCGTATTTGTTGCGGTCATCGGTGTGGCAATTGTCAGCTATGCGGGTTTCCTGAAAGAAAAAGCATTGGGCATTAAAGCTGAAGAGTTCAATCTGCGAAAAGGGCTGATTCTGGCTGTAATGTGCGGGATTTTCTCCGCAGGGATGTCTTTCGCCATGAGCGCTGCGGTGCCAATGCACGAAGCAGCACGCGAACTCGGGATTGATCCGTTGTACGTCGCCCTGCCAAGTTATGTGGTGATTATGGGCGGCGGTGCGGTCGTTAACCTCGGTTTCTGCTTTATCCGTCTGGCAACACGTAAAACCATCTCTTTGCGCGCCGATATGTCGGTGGCGAAATCCCTGCTGCTCACCAATGCGGTCTTTTCCATTATTGGCGGCGTGATGTGGTATCTGCAGTTCTTCTTCTACGCCTGGGGCCATGCCAGCATTCCTGCAGAATATGATTACATGAGCTGGATGCTGCATATGAGTTTCTACGTATTGTGCGGAGGCATCGTCGGTCTGGTGCTGAAAGAATGGCTCGGGGTAGGCAAAAAACCAGTACGCGTTCTTTGTATCGGTGCGCTGGTGATTATTCTGGCCGCGAATATTGTCGGTCTGGGTATGGCACTGTAAGCATTACGTTTCTCAATGACAGCAGAACTTATTCTGCTGTCATTGAGGATAAAAGGATTTTGCCGGTCTGCTGTGTAAAACGCTGCCGGTAGTCCCGCGGCGAAACACCACTTGCACGACTGAACACCACAGAAAAATAGTTACTGTCATCAAAGCCGCATTCAGCGGCCACGTCACTGATCGTCATGTTGCCGTAGCGCAGCAAACTCATCGCCCGGCAAAGCCTCAACTGACGTAAATAATGGGTCACGCTCATGCCGGTGTACTGCTTGAACAGCGAACGTAAAGCACGCGGATTGAGCTGATGTTGCAGACAAAACGTTTCAAGATGGAAGGGAGCGGAGATATTTGCCCGCAGAGCCATCAGCAATAGATCCAGCTGATGCGCATCCGGTAACGCGCCACTGTCCGGCCGCTGACGAAAACGCAGTAACAACAGTGCCAGTTGCATCAACAGGGCTTCACTCAGCTGGATCGAAAGCGGCTCCGATTTCATACACTCTTTAGCAAGCTCATCCACTTTATCGCGCAAAACCGCCATGCCAAGCGTACTTAAACGCCAGTAACGTTGTTCCTGGCTGACATTTTCGCCCGGTAATAATTGCGACCAGTCAGCTGCCAGCCCGAAACGCTCACGGCAAAACAGCACATTATCCAGTGCCAGTTCATTGACTGACTCATAGCTATGCCGGTCCCGCGAATTAATATAAAACAAGTCACCACAGGTGATGGGATAAGGGATGTCGTTCCAGACATGCAGACCATTACCGCGCCAGACAATGACCAGTTCATCAAAATCATGGTCATGACTCGGAAAGTCGGCCTGCGGGTGACGTTCAGCCACCACGACCGAATTCATTTTGGTCAGGAAGAAGTCATTTTTATTCAATTTCAATGACATAGATGCAATCTCAAACCCGTTTGACGACAAAATAAACGAGGCAGTTCTCAGGTAAGAATACCGGAAACCGCGAGAGGTGCCGTTTAACGCAACTGATCACGCATGAGTTTTGGCGACACCGAAAACTCCCGACGAAACTGTGTCGAGAAGTGGTTACTGTCACTGAAGCCGCAGGCATAGGCGATGTCGGTAATACTTTGATCGCTATGATGTAAACGACGGCGCGCCTCCAGCAACCTCAGGCGGTTGAGATACCGCTGTGGCGTCATGCCGGTGTAATGCTTCATCTGACGATGTAATGTTCTCAGCGCCAGCGAAAAACGTTCTGCAGCCTCGGTCCAGTTGACGTCCTCACTGTAATGCGACTGGAGCCATTGCAAAAGTTGATTGACCCTGTTTTCCGAGGTATCTCGCAATTGTGACTGGAAACAGTCCTGATAAAGCAGGATCAGCAGTTGTAAAAACAGACTTTCACGGGTCGCGATGTGTTCCATTTCAACACTGTCAGGCAACGCTGCAAGCTGTGTGATGCAGTTCAGTACCTGCTGAAGCACGCACGGACTGAGCTGCCAGTGGACCTGTGACTGATAGTGATGTTCCTGAGGAAGGAAGTGGCCGACGTCCTGAATGAACCGGAACGCCTTCGGCGAGCGGAACAGCACATTGGTCAGCCGCAGGTTATCAACATTTTCAAACAAATGATGATCGCTGGCGCGCACGAAACAGACCGTACCGGCCGTCAGTGTATAAGGGTTGTCATTGAAGATATGCACACCCGATCCGCTTTCCACCAGCATAATTTCGTGGAAATCATGGTAGTGCTCCGGGAATACATCTTGAGGAAGCCGCCGCTCAACCGTCACAGTCAGCTCAGGTGCCGCAAAATAATCATCACCTCTCAGTAACGTCATGTATCACCTCCGGTTCAAAATCCTTGTGCTTCGGGAACCAACCCTACCCTGCGCCCTGCGTTTTTGCCTTCAAACCACGGCAGCAAAAGCGCCATAAACGGTCATATTTCAAAGATTCAGCCTGTCGTGATGCAGATCTGCGGCAAAGATCACAATCGCGTATTCCGGTTTACTCCGGCGCGGCAAAACCCTGTTTCAGTCAGCTTTGAACCGTTATGTGATCTGCCTCGCATCTACCTTTTTAATGCTGCCATCCCGCCAAAACCGGTGGCAATCACCGGAAGGTGTCCCTCAGGCACCTCCCCTACACTGGCCACATATTCAATAAGGAATGGCCGCTATGAGAACACACCATCTTGCCGCTATTGACCTCGGCGCTTCCAGCGGCCGGGTGATGCTGGCGACGTTTACCCGTCAGGATCCCGATCCGGCAGCGACGCTGACACTGAAAGAAATCCACCGTTTTCCTAATAATCTGATCCGCGTTGATGGCCACGATAACTGGGACCTTGATGCGCTGGAGAAACACATACTTGAAGGGCTGAATCGCCTCGACGCGTCCGGCGTTCAGCTTGACGGTATCGGGATTGATACCTGGGGAGTGGATTATGTCCTGCTTGATGCACAGGGGCAGCGGGTCGGCTTGCCGGTTGCTTATCGTGACAACCGCACGGAAGGCGTGATGGCGCGGATGGAACAGCAGTTTGGCCGCGAGAATTTGTACCAGAAAACCGGCATTCAGTTCATGCCGTTTAACACACTTTACCAGTTGCGCGCGCTGAGCGAACAACAGCCTGAAATCGTCAGTAAAGCAGCCCACATGCTGATGATCCCGGATTATTTCCTTTACCGCCTCACCGGAAAACTGAACTGGGAATACACCAACGCCAGCACCACACAGATGCTCAATCTCGCCACCGGTGACTGGGATGAAGATTTGCTGAAACTTGCAGGTGTGCCGCGCCGCTGGTTGCAAAAACCTACACAGCCGGGTAACTCCCCGGGACTGTGGAAAAGCCCTCGCGGACGCAGCGTACCGGTATTCAGCGTCGCAACGCACGATACCGCCAGCGCGGTGGTTGCCGCCCCGCTGACCAGTTCACACAGCGCCTATCTCAGTTCCGGCACCTGGTCGCTGATGGGCATTGAAAGCCCGCACGCTTTTAACCATGCCCAGGCACTCCACGACAATATCACCAACGAAGGCGGTATCGACGGCAGCTATCGGGTGTTGCGCAATATCATGGGTTTATGGCTGTTCCAGCGGGTTTGCCGCGAACTGAACATCCAGGATTTACCGTCATTAATCACGCTGGCTAAAAACGTCCCGCCGTTCACTTATCTGATTAACCCGAACGAAGATCGTTTTATCAATCCCCCCTCTATGGTGGAGGCCATTCGCGATGCCTGTCGTCAGGCGGGTGATCCGGTGCCAGAATCGCCAGCTGAACTGGCGCGTTGTATTTTCGACAGCCTTGCCATGTTGTATCGCAAAATCGCCTTGCAACTTGCTGATTTACAAGGGACACCGCTGGAAGATATCCACATCGTTGGCGGCGGCAGTCAGAACCAGTTCCTGAATCAGCTTTGTGCTGATGTCTGTCAGGTCAGCGTCAGCGCAGGCCCGGTGGAAGCTTCAACGCTTGGCAATATCGGCTGCCAGCTGATGGCGTTAAACGCCGTCAAAGATACCGCTGAATTTCGTCGCATTGTTGCCACGAATTTTGAGCAACACCACTACATTCCACGTATTCACGCGGATTTCGCTATTCACTGGCGCCGTTTTCAGGCGCTCTGTCACGTCAATGAGGAACTCGCAGTATGACTTCATCTATCGATCAAGCATGGACACTTGCCAAAGAACGCTTTGCACAGTTGGGTATTGATGCCGAAGCTGCAATCAAACAACTTGATACCCTGCCCGTTTCTATCCATTGCTGGCAGGGGGATGATGTCGCTGGCTTCGAAAACCCTGAGGGCAACCTGACCGGCGGTATTCAGGCGACCGGTAATTATCCCGGCAAAGCGCGCAACGCTCAGCAGCTTCGTGCTGACTTAGAACTGGCGATCTCCATGATCCCTGGACCTAACCGGCTGAATCTGCATGCGATTTATCTGGAGTCCGATAAGCCCGTTGCCCGTAATGAGATTGAACCTAAGCACTTCACCGGCTGGGTTGACTGGGCGAAGAAAAACAAGCTGGGTCTGGACTTCAACCCGTCTTGTTTCTCACACCCGCTGAGCGCCGACGGCTTCACGCTGTCACACGCAAACCCGGAAATTCGCCAGTTCTGGATTGAACATTGTCAGGCCAGCCGCCGTATCTCCGCCTCATTTGGCCGCGCACTGGGCACGCCGTCAGTGATGAATATCTGGGTGCCGGATGGCATGAAAGACATCACCGTCGATCGTCTGGCACCGCGCCAGCGCCTGATGAGCGCACTTGATGAAGTGATTTCTGAGAAGTTTGATATCACCGAACACATCGATGCCGTTGAAAGCAAACTGTTCGGCATCGGTTCTGAAAGCTACACCGTCGGCTCAAACGAATTCTATCTCGGTTACGCTGCCAGCCGCGGCACTGCGCTGTGCCTCGATGCCGGCCACTTCCACCCGACTGAAGTGATCTCCGACAAAATTTCTGCTGCGATGCTGTATGTGCCGCGCCTGCTGCTGCACGTCAGCCGTCCGGTACGCTGGGACAGTGACCACGTAGTTCTGCTGGACGACGAAACGCAGGCCATCGCCAGCGAAATCGTGCGCCATGACCTGTTCAACCGCGTTCATATCGGTCTGGATTTCTTCGATGCCTCGATCAACCGCATCGCTGCCTGGGTTATCGGCACCCGCAACATGAAAAAAGCCCTGCTGAAAGCCCTGCTCGAACCGACCGATTTACTGAAAAAACTGGAAGCTGAAGGCGATTACACCGCACGTCTGGCTCTGCTGGAAGAGCAAAAATCCCTGCCATGGCAGGCCGTGTGGGACATGTATTGTCAGCGTCACGACGTACCGGTTGGCGGTCAGTGGCTGGATACCGTCCGTCATTACGAAACCAGCGTGCTGGCAAAACGTTAATTGCCGCCGAACGCAACAAAAACGCATTCACCTTATTCGCAGGAAAGAACCGATGAAAACATTATTTAGCTCGTGGTTTGTGCAAGGCATGGTCAAAGCGACCACCGATATGTGGCTGAAAGGCTGGGATGAGCGTAACGGCGGCAACGTCAGCATGCGCCTGTTACCGGAAGACGTCGCACCTTATAAAAATGATTTTTACGACCAGCCGCGCCAGGTTGAACTGACTCAGCATGCGCCTGATCTGGCCAACGAATACTTCATCGTGACCGGTTCCGGTAAGTTTTTCCGTAACGTGCAATTAGCCCCGTCAGAAGCGCTGACCGTTATTCAGCTCGATGACAAAGGCGCCAGCTACAAAATCCTGTGGGGTCTGACCGCCGGCGGTCTGCCAACCTCTGAACTGGCCTCACATCTGCAATCTCACGCTGTGCGTAAACGTGTCACCAACGGTCAGGATCGCGTGATCATGCATTGCCATGCGACCAACCTGATCGCACTGACGTACGTGCTTGAGCTCGACAGCGCCAAGATCACCCGCAAATTGTGGGAATGCAGCACCGAATGTCTGGTGGTCTTCCCCGACGGCGTGGGGATTGTACCGTGGATGGTGCCGGGTACCGATGGTATCGGCGCAGCCACTTCCGACCGGATGCAACATCACAGCCTGGTGTTGTGGGCATTCCACGGTATCTTCGGTTGCGGCCCGACGCTGGATGACGCTTTTGGCCTGATCGACACCGCTGAAAAATCGGCGGAGATTCTGGTGAAAGTGATTTCTATGGGTGGAATGAAACAAACCATCCAGACCGATGAACTGATTGCGCTTGGCAAACGTTTTGACGTCACACCTTTCGAGGCCGCACTGAAAGCCTGATCAGGCACTTTATGCTCCAGACTTCATAAATCCTGCACGGGGAACAGTGGATGTTTCCCGTAGCAGGAAATGGCAAAGACCGCGGAGCAGCGCACAACAGAACACCTATTTTACTTACTCTATAGAGGGAATTTTTATGAGTTTCATGTTGGCACTTCCTAAAATCAGTCTCCACGGTCAGGGCGCAATCGAAGATATGGTTGCGATGCTGGCGACTAAGCAACACGGCAAAGCGCTTATCGTTACCGATGGCCAGTTAATCGAACTGGGTCTGCTCGACAGTTTATTCTCCGCCCTTAAACAGGCCGGACTGCCTTACGCTATTTACGGCGGCGTGGTACCCAATCCAACCTCTGCTCACGTTGATGAAGGTTTCCGTTTGTATCAGGAAAACCAGTGCGATTACCTGATCGCTTTCGGCGGCGGCAGCCCGATTGATACCGCAAAAGGCATCAAAATTCTGACCGCCAATCCGGGGCCCGCCACAATGTATTCCGGTGTCGGCAAAGTTACCAAACCGGGTGTCTTCCTGGTGGCGATTAATACCACAGCGGGCACAGCCGCAGAACTCACCAGCAATGCGGTGATCATCGACAGCCAGCGTCAGGTGAAAGAAGTGATCATCGACGCCAATCTGATCCCGGATATTGCAGTGGACGACCCGGCGGTTATGCTCAAAATCCCGGCCAGTGTCACCGCTGCAACCGGCATGGATGCGCTAACCCACGCTATCGAAGCCTATGTTTCTGTCGGCGCACATCCTCTGACCGATCCGACCGCGCTCGCCGCGATTTCAACTATCACGCAATGGCTGCCAAAAGCAGTCGATCACGGCGATGATATTGAAGCCCGCGAGAAAATGGCGCAGGGACAATATCTGGCCGGTATGGCATTTAACAGCGCAGGCTTGGGGCTGGTTCACGCACTGGCGCATCAGCCGGGCGCGACACATAATCTGCCGCACGGCGTCTGTAATGCCATCTTGCTGCCGGTTGTCGAAGAGTTTAACCGCGCCAGTGCACCTCACCGCTTTGCCGATATTGCCCGCGCGATGGGCGTGCATACGCAAGGTATCAGCGAAACACAGGCCAGTATTGCGGCCATTGACGCTATCCGAAAATTGTCCACCCGCGTGGGTATTCCTTCCGGTTTCAAAGAGCTGGGGATTAATGAAAGCGATATCGAAGGCTGGCTGGACAAAGCCCTCGCTGATCCGTGCGCACCGTGCAATCCGCGCACCGCAACTCGTGAAGAAGTGCGCGAGTTGTATCTGAAAGCAATGTAGTTTCTTTGCTCCCTCCTAAGGGGAGAGCGAAAGCAAACACGAAAACAGCTCGGTCTGCTCCCTCCCCTGCGAAGGGGAGGGTTGGGGTGGGGTATTAAATAAAAGCGAATGTGTTGAAGTGTACTTTGACGAGGCGTTTATCTTTAAAACCCCCTCCCAGCCTCCCCCTTCGCAGAGGGAGGAGCTTTCCCTCTACCCCCCGATAATCTAACCGGAGAAAAACATGATCCGTAAATCCTTCGTGATGCAGGTTAATGCGAATGCACACGATGAATATCAGCGCCGTCATTCGCCAATCTGGCCAGAACTGGCGGAAACCCTGAAAGCCCACGGCGCGCATCACTACAGCATTTTTCTCGATGAAAAACGTAATCTGCTGTTTGGCTATGTGGAAATAGAATCAGAAGAAAGATGGAACGCGGTAGCAAAAACGGAGATCTGCCAGAAATGGTGGAAGCATATGGCAGACGTAATGCCTGCCAATGCCGATAACAGCCCGGTCAGTAACGATCTTAAACCGGTCTTTTACCTCGATTAACCCGCTGACCAGCGGGTTTTCCTTTTCCGGCAGACGGATTTTGCGCTTTTGAGGCGGTAAAACGCGTGGTGGCCGGTTTCGCTTTGCCTGAAACTGACGCCGCAAACTTTGGATCAAAACCGTCCGGCGGCACCAGACAATCAGGCCGGATGCCAATCAGACGGCGCATGCCCATCGCGGTCAGCGCCTCGCGGATCACCGGCCAGTTCACCGGATCGTGATAGCGCAGCAAGGCTTTATGCAACCGGCGCTGGCGATCCCCTTTCGGCACTACCACGTCTTCGCTTTTGTAATCCACTTTGCCAAGCGGATTCTTGCCGCTGTAATACATCGTGGTGGCGCTGGCGAGCGGTGACGGATAGAAGTTTTGCACCTGATCCAGGCGGAAACGGTTTTTCTTCAGCCACAGCGCCAGGTTGATCATGTCTTCAGTACGTGTCCCCGGATGTGCGGAGATAAAGTACGGGATCAGATATTGCTCTTTTCCGGCCTGTTTGGAATAGCTGTCAAACAGCTCCTTGAAGCGGTAATAACTGCCCATTCCAGGCTTCATCATTTTGGACAGCGGTCCGGCTTCCGTATGTTCCGGCGCGATCTTCAGATATCCCCCCACGTGATGTTCGGC
Source organism: Rahnella sp. WP5 (assembly GCF_000745615.1). Taxonomy (NCBI): domain Bacteria; kingdom Pseudomonadati; phylum Pseudomonadota; class Gammaproteobacteria; order Enterobacterales; family Yersiniaceae; genus Rahnella; species Rahnella sp. WP5. The sequence goes on from NZ_JQJR01000006.1 coordinate 364,060, forward strand.
CAGCTCTTTGATATAACGCGGATCTTCTATCGCCAGATCGTAACGTACGCCCGAGGCGATCAGTATTTTCTTGATGCCCTTCAGGCTGCGCGTACGGCGGTAAAGGTTGATCGTCGGTTCATGGTTAGTGTCCATGTGCGTACAGATTTCCGGATACACACAGGACGCACGGCGGCAACTTTGTTCCGCTTTCGGCGACTGACAGCGCAGCATATACATGTTGGCGGTCGGGCCACCCAGATCGGAAATCACACCGGTGAATCCCGGTACATTGTCGCGGATCTCTTCTATTTCGCGGACGATCGACGCTTCCGAGCGGCTCTGAATGATCCGCCCTTCATGCTCGGTGATCGAACAAAACGCACAACCGCCGTAACAGCCACGCATAATATTGATCGAGAAACGGATCATGTCATATGCCGGAATTGTCGCTTTGCCGTAAGACGGGTGCGGTACGCGCTGGAACGGCAGGCCAAACACTTCGTCCATTTCTTCGGTCGACAGCGGGATCGCCGGTGGGTTGATCCACACATAGCGGTCGCCGTGTTTTTGCATCAGGGCACGCGCACAGCCGGGATTGGTTTCGTGATGCAAAATGCGCGAGGTATGCGCGTAAAGCACTTTATCGGCCTTCACTTTTTCAAATGATGGCAACAGAACGTAGGTTTTCTCCCACGGTTTCGGCTTTGGCGCGCGCACCGTTACCGGTTGCGGGGCATCCGGCGCAGGCAACTCTCCTTCCGAGCACGGCAAATCCTCACCGTACGGATTCATGATCGGCTCAATCCGCCCCGGCTTATCGAGCCGCGTGGAATCCACACCGCTCCAGCCGATAAGCGCCGTTTTGCGCATCACGGCAGTGTTACGCACATCATGAATATCAGTAATGGATTCGCCCGCCGCCAGACGGTGCGCCACTTCCACCAGCGGCCTTTCGCCGTTGCCATAAATCAGCATGTCAGCTTTGGAATCCACCAGTACCGAGCGCCGCACGGTATCGGACCAGTAATCGTAATGTGCGATACGTCGCAGGCTGGCTTCGATACCGCCGAGCAAAACCGGTACATCGCTGTAGGCTTCTTTACAGCGCTGGGTGTAAACCAGCGTCGCGCGATCCGGACGTTTTCCACCCACGTTACCCGGCGTATAGGCATCGTCGTGGCGTAATTTACGGTCGGCGGTATAACGGTTGATCATCGAATCCATATTGCCGGCAGTCACGCCGTAAAACAGATTCGGCTTCCCGAGCCGCATGAAATCTTCTTTGCTGGTCCAGTCCGGCTGCGCGATGATCCCGACGCGAAACCCTTGCGCTTCCAGCATGCGGCCGATGATCGCCATGCCGAAACTCGGATGGTCAACATACGCATCGCCGGTCACCACGATCACATCACAACTGTCCCAGCCAAGCTGATCCATTTCCTCCCGGGTCATCGGGAAAAACGGCGCAGTGCCGTAGCATTCGGCCCAGTAACGTGGGTAAGAAAACAGGGTGCGATCAGGTTGGATCAGGCTGACTGGCATAGTAAGGTCTTCGTTCGGCGGCAAATAATTGGCCGCAAATTATACGGGGACGGAAACTGCGGCGGGTGAGCAAATCGCTTAAAATTGTTTTAGATCAAATTATGTTTTCTGACTGAGCGCCGTATTATATCCAGGCTGCTCCGGCGCGGAGGGTCTCAGCAGATCCAGTATTTCTTAAGAAGTCATTTCCTTTATACCGGCAATAAAGAGTGCTCAAATAGTCCATTGCTGAATCAGGTTTTAAAGGAAAAATAGCGTTATGGATAATAAACGTTTCCAGAAATTACTCTTACCCAAGCTTACCGAAGCCATGCTGTTTACGCGTTCACGACTGTCGCTGAAATCTGCCAATAAGTTTTATCCGGATAAAAGAATGATTGATGGTCTGATGATATCGGATCCTAAAAAATACCGGCTGCATTCACTGGGCGGCGACAGGGATCGAGGTGCCATGGTGCGGGGTCTGCGAAAGCTCAATCTTTCCTCCCAGCAGCTTTACCGGAAAGTTGAAGAAGATTATCGCAACGGGAAAGAAAATGCGGGCAACTGCGGCGAAAATGCCCGCGTCGCATTTTGTTATATCAGTGAAAACATTCAAAAATGGGAAAAGCTCGCCGGTACGCCATTAAAAGTGATCAGCATCTTCATTACGCGTCCGGTCGACCATTGTCTGGTATTAGTCGGCACCCAGCCTGTACATAACAACGGCAAAATCCTTGAGAACGCACTGATTTGCGATCCATGGGCAAAGATCGTCTGCCCTCTGGCGCATTATTCTCTTGAGTGGAAAATGAAAATGAATAAATGGTCTAACCGTGGCCTGAAGGGGAAATATCCCGGCGGTGTTTACGACCATTTTGCTAACAGGGATTCCCGTGAAGCGATCCGTATCGGCAAGTTCGTTATTTATGAACAAAATCAGTACAAAATTTCACAGCGGATCCATGATAAAAAGCTTTATTCGCTGATTGATCCCAATGCGATTACCTGACGTTTTCATTGCCATAAAAAGGCCTGCCGGTTTCCCGCAGGCCTTTCTTTTTTGCTGACATCAATCTTATTTTTTCGCCAGCGCCTCAAACACTTTTTCAACGGCCACTGCGCCGGGATCTTTCACCCCTTTCAGGCTGTTGCTGCTGAGATAAGAAGAGCGCCCCGCATTGGCTTTCTTCATGCTGGCCGTGTCTTTGGCCCCTTTGGCTGCCGCTTTAGCCGCCCCTTTCAGCGCATCTTTTTTGCCAAGGGCTTCCAGCGCCGGTTGCAGTGCGTCGATCATCGTGCGATCCCCGAGATCTGCCCCGCCGTAATGCTTCATGCGTTCGAGACCGGACAGCAACGCTTTCGGCAACTTCTCACCCTCACCGACTTTCTTACCTGCGGCGGTAAAGAAGATCGACATCAGCACGCCGCTGGATCCGCCCATGACGGTCGCCAGACGATCGCCGACAACGCCCAGAAGATCGGCCACATTATTCAGCGGTAATCTTTTGCCTTTGTTTTCTTTCTGGATATCGCGCGCGCCGGTGGCAAACGTCGAACCGGTATCGCCGTCACCGACTTTGGCATCGAGTTTATTCAGCTCGTCTTCCAGATCAGAAAGTGTCTGAGTAATGGTTTCAACGATTTTGCCAACCTGCGCATTGGACGAGGCTTTTACCGTTTTCTTATCGCTGATTTTCTTGCCCTTTTTGGTCGCCAGTTTCTCAAGCTTCACCAGAGGCTGCCAGCCGGAGGCTTCCACTTCTGCCAGCAAGGCTTCCTCAATGCCGCCTTTAAGGGCAATCACCGAGAGCGAGAACCCTTTCATATCCAGCGCACTGACCAGCGATGCCGGGCCAATCAGATAACGGATCGAACTGCCGAGCGCCGAATGCACCAGTTCTTTGGTGATCTGATTCATTTCGAGCGGAGAGACGCCGCCGAGGTTATTGATCAGCACCGCCAGCTTGTCGCTTTTCTTCACATGTTCCGCAAGCTTGCCGACCAGCGTATCCACCACTTTTTTGCTGTTCTGGGTTTTCATGGTCGACACACCCGGTTCGCCGTGAATACCTAATCCCAGCTCAACGTGGCCCGATTCGATACGTTGCTCTTCTTCATCTTCACCGCCTCCCGGCAGGCTGCACCCCGCCGCCGCAACACCAATACTGGCGGTCGCATCAATCGCCTGCAGGGCGATTTTGGTGACATCTTTCAGGGATTTACCCTGCTCAGCCGCGTAACCGGCAATTTTATGCACCAGCGCCGTACCGGCGATGCCGCGCGGCTGCTTGTTTTCCGGCAGGGAAATGTCGTCGGAGACCATCACCAGCTCGACGTTATAGCCTAAGCCTTTTGCTTTCTCAGCGGCCAGACCAAAGTTCAGACGGTCGCCGGTGTAGTTTTTGACGATCAGCAGACAGCCCGCTTTGCCGGTGACCGCCACAATCGCGTTCAGCACGGCGTCCACGCTCGGAGAAGCAAACACTTCGCCACACACTGCCGCCGTGAGCATGCCTTTGCCGACAAACCCCACGTGCGCCGGTTCATGACCCGAGCCACCGCCTGAAATCAGCGCAACCTTTTTCTTATCCCAGTCACGCCGCACGACAACGCGGATTGCCGGATCGATGTCCAGTTTTGCCAGGTTTTTGTAGGGAGAGGTCAGGATCACCCCTTCAATAACATCGTTAATCAGAGTCTTGCGGTCATTCATAAAGAATTTAGACATACCGGACCTTTCCTTTTAACTGTTTTCCAGGTGAAAAAAGAGCTTCTACGCAGTATAGATAACCCAAAACATAACACAGGGAAAAGTAACGAAGGGGGCGGGAAAGGCGGTTTCCCGCCTTTTAGGAAATGATGAGAAAAGAAATCAATTGCAGGCGAGAACCTTGATAGCCAAACCGCCTGTCGAAGTTTCACGGTATTTCGAGTTCATGTCCTTGCCGGTTTCGTACATGGTTTCGATGACTTTATCGAGGCACACACGCGGTTCGCTGGTGCGGCGTAATGCCATACGCGACGCATTGACGGCTTTCACGGCCGAAATGGCGTTACGCTCGATGCATGGCACCTGAACCTGTCCGGCCAGCGGATCACAAGTCAGCCCGAGGTGATGTTCCATCGCGATTTCTGCCGCCATAAACACCTGCGCGGTGCTGCCGCCCAGCAGTTCGGTCAGACCTGCCGCCGCCATAGAACAGGCCACGCCCACTTCGCCCTGACACCCCACTTCCGCACCGGAAATCGAAGCGTTCATTTTGAACAGAATACCGACCGCGCCAGAAGCCAGGAAGAAGCGGCTGTACGAATCAGGGCTGATCGGGCGGATAAACTGATCGTAATACGTCAGCACGGCAGGAATGATGCCACACGCGCCGTTGGTCGGCGCAGTGACCACACGCCCGCCTGCCGCATTTTCTTCGTTAACCGCCATCGCGTACATGTTGATCCAGTCAACAACACCCATCGGATCGACATTGTTCTTATCCTGCGTCACCAGAATGCGGCGCAGCGCGGCGGCACGGCGGTTGATTTTCATCGGTCCCGGCAGCAAGCCTTCGGTATGAATGCCGCGCGTAATGCCTTCGCTCATCACATTCCAGATGGCCGCAAAGTGATCGCTGATTTCTGTGCGTGTGTGTCCCGCCAGTTCGTTTTGCAGCATCAGTGCCGACAACGACAGGCCGGTGTCCGTACAGTGTTTTTGCAAATCGCTGGCCGAACGGAACGGATACGGGCGCACCACCGGATTTTCATCCTGCATCCCAAATTTGCTGGCTTCGACAATAAAGCCACCGCCGATAGAGTAATAGGTTTGGGTATAGAGCAGTTCATCGCCGCTGAAAGCACTGATTGTCATGCCGTTTTCATGCAACGGCAGATTACCGGAATGGAAATTCATGCCTGAACTGGCCGGGAAATCCACTTCTTTTGCGCCCTTGCCCAGCATCAGACGTCCGGTATTTTCTACCTCACGGATAAACGCCGGGATCGCATCGATATCCACATCATCCGGCATATTCCCCGCCAGCCCCATGATAATGGCCAGATCAGTATGGTGACCTTTACCGGTTAATGATAATGATCCGTAAACATCAACCGCCACGCGGGTCGTTTGGGTTATATGGCCTGAAGAGATAAGCTCATCAGTGAATATTTTCCCGGCTTTCATCGGGCCAACAGTATGCGAACTGGAAGGACCAATACCAATTTTGAAAATATCGAAGACGCTGATCACGGTGGGTACTCCAAGTGAAATTATTTACGGGCGGAATAAACAGAAAAACGGGAGAGAAAGGAGCGGGATATTCCCGCTCACTTTATTTCAGAAGCTTTAATCATTAACCCATCAGGCTGAATACAATGGCTGACATCGCAATCAGACCCATTACAGCAACGAAGACATTACTGATATGGCCGCTGTATTTTTTCATCGCCGGAACTTTACGGATGGCATACATTGGCATCAGGAATAACAGCATCGCAATAATCGGACCGCCCAGCGTTTCGATCATGCCCAGAATACTTGGATTCAGGGTTGCCACTAACCAGGTGGTTAATAACATGAAGATACCGGTATAACGGTTCAGCGTTGGCAGGGCAATTTTCTTGCCTTTACTGCGCAAAGATTTAATCACCATGCCGTTAAAACCTTCGCGTGCGCCCAGATAATGGCCGAGGAAAGATTTAGTAATGGCAATAAAGGCAATAAATGGCGCGATATATTCAATGACCGGGTTAGAGAAGTGGTTCGCTAAATAAGACAGAATAGACACGTTTTGCGATTTGGCTTCCATCAGGTCGGCCGGAGACAGGCTCAGGACGCAGCTGAAGACAAAGAACATCACCGTGATCACCATCATGATGTGGCTAAATGCCAGAATGCGCGAACATTTTTTCTCAGCGCCATCACCGTATTCTTTGCGTTTTGCCACTGCAAAAGAGGAGATAATAGGCGAGTGGTTGAACGAGAACACCATCACCGGGATCACCAGCCACAGCGTCATCAGCATACCATGACCTACGCCGTTACCGGAAAGCGAGGCGTTTGTAAACACTGACATATTCCAGTTAGGAATAAGGTAAAGCGCCAGCGCCATCAGCACCGTCACAAACGGGAATACCAGAATACTCATCGCTTTCACGATCATATCCTGACCAAAATGCACCAGTGTCATTAATCCGAGGATCAGGATCAGTGACAGCAACGCACGCGGTGGCGCATTCATATGCATCTGGTGAGTAATAAAACTCTCAACCGTATTAGTGATCGCCACGCTGTAAACCAGCAAAATAGGATAAATGGCGAAGAAATACAGCAGCGTAATTAATTTACCAGCCGTAATACCAAAATGTTCTTCCACGACTTCCGTAATATCTTCACCGGCATTTTTACCCGATAAAACAAAACGGGTTAATCCGCGGTGAGCGAAGAAAGTCATTGGGAAGGCGAGAATCGCCATAATAATTAACGGAATTAATCCGCCAATACCGGCATTAATAGGAAGAAAAAGAACACCCGCACCAATTGCCGTTCCATATAAACCTAACATCCACATGGTGTCAGTTTTACGCCAGGAACTTATTGATTTTTCAGACAGCGTCCCGATTGTTGTATTATCCATGATTCCTCAGCACCTAATTATAAAAATAATTCCGTTTTCCCCAGGAATGGTTGATGTTTTTTTACTGCACCCGTCATCGAAAAAACCACCCTGACGGTTAAAACATACCATTAATGCGGGCATGATACCTATCAGCAGCATAAAAATCTGACTAACGGTGTAGCTTTGAGATCATGGTCACGAATATAGCTAAAATGCCGTCTATTATTCCTTTAAATTCCAATCTATTAACATTTCCTGCAATTTAAATTCATCAAACGGTGATTACGGTAACATTTATTTTTTGTCATATTTTGTTATGACCGTGACTATTATTTTAATAACGGTTGAAATAACACCAATGTGTATTATTTATCGACGCCGCCTCTCTTATCGCTGCTCAAAAATCAACCACGCACATTAACCTAAACATTCATTAGATTCTCTTCAGTATTCGCTGTTTTCCTGGTTTCTGTAAAAAATTCTACACAAGATGCGTGTTGTTTCGGGGTGAAAAACTTTTTATTGACGCTTTCAGAAATCATGCCGATAAAGTTATTCTTATTCCGGTGAAACAATTTCAACCGGAAGAAACACAGAGTGACGCCATGGAAAAAGCCCGATCACCTTTTTACCTGTTAGTGAAGATACGTGTCGGCCATTTTTTTAAGGCTGCGTATGGCTTCGCCCTGCTGATGGTGCTTCTGATCGCTCCGTTAAAACCGGTTATCGCAGAAACCAGCGAGACGTCACCCGACGCCGCCGTCGCCCAGACCGTTAACGGTATCCTCAGTTATTCGCGCTGGCCCGACAAAACGACCTCGTCTTCTTTAACACTTTGCATCATTCAGCCAGTTAAATACGCGGCGCTACTCACGCCCGATGGCAGCGCTTTTGCCGGCAGACCGCTCAAGGTGATGACGTTGCCTTTTGACAGCCCGCTGCTGACCGCGCAGTGCGATGCCATTTATTCCGGCAGAACAACGGCTGAGCAGCAAAACGATTTACATCAGCGCCTGGAAGGCCATGCCATTTTAACGATCAGCGAAGAAGACGAGACCTGCGGATTACTGAACGCTTTTTGTCTGGTTATCACGCCCCTTCACACCGGATTCAAACTGAATCTGGACACGCTGTCCCGCAGCGGTGTGCGGGTTAATCCCGCCGTATTACAACTTGCCAGGGAAAAGGAGTAACCATGGAAAATAAAATTCCTGTTCCTGACACAGAACAGCCGCGCCAGCGCCCGACGCTGAATGCCGCACTGAACAGAATCCATGTGATTGTGATTTTGACCGCGATTGGCCTTGCCGGTTTTTTACTGATCTTGCTGGCCCTGATCGCCCTGCGTTCGCATGCCGAAAATAATCTGCAACTGACCGCACGCGCTATCAGCTACACCACCGAAGCGGCGCTGGTGTTTAATGATCCTGCCGCCGCGCACGAGTCGCTGGAGTTCATCGCTAAACGCGGCGATTTCACGCAGGCTAAAATTCTGACCCCTGCCGGTGCAACGTTCACTGAATGGCAGCGGCCGGTGAACAGCAACTGGGACAAGCTCGGGCAGTTCGTCGGCCACCTGGCTTTCCCGGAGCCTGTCACGATGCCGGTGAATCATTCCGGTTCGCTCATCGGTACCGTCTGGCTCGCCGGTAATGGCGGAACCCTGGCGGGTTTCCTGCTGGAAACGGTGCTTAGCCTGATCGGCTGTCTGGTACTGACGGCGCTGGTGGCGCTGTATTTTTCCCGCCGGATGCAAAAAGGTATTGTCGATGCTCTCGGCCACATTACGCGCGTCACTCATGACGTCAGCGCTAACCGTTCGTTCAGCCTGCGTGTCCCTTCTGCGCCGATTGCCGAGCTGCACACGCTGAGCCAGGACTTCAACAGCCTGCTGACGGAGCTGGAAGCCTGGGAAAACCATATGCGCAACGAGAACGTCTCACTGACCCAAAAAGCATTGCATGATGGATTGACCGGCCTGCATAATCGCGCGTTTTTCATTGATACGCTTAATCAATGCTTTAACCCGATGCGCCCGGCGCTGTCACTGGCGTTGCTGTTTATTGATGTCGATAACTTTAAAGAGATCAATGACTCACTCGGTCATGCTGCCGGAGACCGCGTGCTGATGGTGATTGGTGAACGGCTGGCGAAAACGCTGCGAAAAGGCGATGTGCTGGCACGTCTGGGCGGTGATGAATTTGCCATCTTGCTTGAACCGATGGTTTCCACCGCAGAGGCCGTGGCTTTTGCCGAACGCATTGTTGAAATCATGAAAACCCCTGTCATCCTGCTCAATAACAAGACGCTGGATGTTTCTCTCAGTATCGGTATCGCGCTGTCGCCTTCTCAGGCCACTAACGCGAAAGAGTTACTGGATAAGGCCGATGAGGCCATGTACCGCTCGAAAAAAATTTCCGGCAGTTGCTGGCATGTCTCTTCAGGCATGCCGCTTCCTGTCGTGATGAAAGACTAAAAGGAATTAATGACAATGAATACCTGCAACACTTTCAAGACCTGGTTTCAATTCGCCGCAATGGGGTTGTGCATTCTGCTGCTGGCCGCCTGTCAGACCAAACCGGCGGGATTAACGCCGGAACAGATCGCCGTACTGCAAAAAAACGGCTTCTCGCAGACAGCCGAAGGCTGGGAACTCGGGCTGGATGCCAAAGTGCTGTTTGGCAATAATCAGGCGACGCTTTCGGCAGAAAGTAAGCAGTCGGTGGAAAAACTGGCCAGTGAACTGCTGCATGTCGGGCTGAATAAAGTCAATCTCGACGGCCATACCGACAACTACGGCGACGCCGGTTACAACAACGATCTGTCTCTGCGCCGCGCCAACACGGTTGCCGCCGCCTTTGCCGATGCCGGAATGCCACGCGCCAATATCCATACCCGCGGATTAGGGCAGAGCCAGCCGGTCGCCAGCAATAAAACCCAGGCCGGACGCGCCCAGAACCGTCGCGTGTCTGTGATTATTGTGGTGTAACTTACAACAACCCCACCATATGCAGCGCCGCCTTGCAGTTATCCGTTCTGCGCCAGGCGAGCGCGATCTGCGTCGTTAATGTCTGCCCTGCCAGGGGCAGACAGCGCACATTGGTTTCATCAATCTTACTCAGCGACGCCGGCACCAGCGCGTAACCAAATCCTGTCGCCACCATACTCAGCGCCGAGGTAATTTGCGGACACTGCTGCCCGTAGCGCGGCGAAAATCCCGCCTCTTTACACGCCTGTGTCACGGCATCATAAAGCCCCGGCGATAAATCGCGGGGAAAGGTGATCAGCGTGTCGTGGCGCAGCGCTGCCAGCCGGACTTCTTTCCCCTGACTGAGCGGATGCTTCTTCGGCAACGCCACCATCATTTCCTCAATATCCAGCACCTTATAACTGAACTCCTTGCTGCGCTCGCAAGGCAGACGGATAAACGCCGCATCCAGCGCGCCCTCGCTCATCGCGGTCATCAGCCCCGCCATATCTTTTTCCTGCGGCTCCAGCACCATGCCCGGATACTTGTCACGGAAGCGATGCAGCAGCTCAAACACCTGCGGATTGAAGGCCGTTGAGGTGGCAAAACCGATGCGCAGCGTACCGTTAAGGCCGCGTGCCACCGCACGGGTACGTTCAAAGGCGGCATCGGTCAGTTTGATGATGGTTTGTGCGTCGTCGTACAGCACTTTTCCGGCTTCGGTCAGCTCAACGCCACGGGTCAGACGCTTGAGTAAAGGGGTTCCGATTTCATGTTCGAGCCGCTGGATTTGCTGGCTCAGGGGAGGCTGGGATATTCCCAGGAGTTCGGCAGCACGGGTGAAGTGGCCCGCCTCGGCTACCGCGACAAAATAACGCAGATGACGAAGTTCCATATCAAAAACGTCTCAAAGTAAACACCTCCTTATATTGGAACTCAGGACGGAATGGGGTCAACCTTTTAGTTAGCAAAGTTAATTATTCGACGGAGACCCCTGCATGAAAAGCCATTCTGAGTCCTGTTCCTGCGTCGCCGATATTGCCCGCACGGCGACAGCGTTTAAACATCAGCATCCTGACCGCGTGCTTTATCAGTCGTCACTGATGAGCGCCTTGCTGAGCGGCGTCTATGAAGGCGACACCACGATGGCGGACCTGCTGAAACACGGCGATTTTGGCCTCGGCACCTTTAACCATCTCGACGGCGAACTGATCGCATTCAACAGTAATATCTTCCAGTTGCGTGGCGACGGCAGCGCCCGGCGCGCCCTTCCTGAACAAAAAACGCCCTTCGCCGTCATGACATTCTTTAACCCGACTAATGAATACGTGATTGACCGCCCGCACAGCCGTGAACAAATCCACGCCGTAATTGACAGCGCCGTCGCCAGCCAGAACACCTTCTGCGCATTGCGCATTGATGGTGAGTTCAGCCGCGTCGAGACACGCACCGTACCGGAACAGCACCGCCCTTATAAACCGATGCTCGAAGCCATCGAAGCGCAGCCAACATTTCATATTGAAAACAGCCAGGGTGTGCTGATTGGCTTTCTGACACCTGCGTATATGCAGGGCATCAACGTGGCGGGCTATCACGAACATTTCATCAATCAGACACGCAGCAGCGGCGGCCATGTGCTGGATTACCAGGTTGAGCGCGGCGTACTGACTTTCGGCACGGTCGAGAAGCTATTGATCGACTTTCCGCAGGACAGTGATTTCCTGCACGCCAACTTATGCCCTGACGATTTAAATGATGCGATTCAGTCCGTTGAAAGTTAACAGTCCGCAGACAAAAGGAATAAAGCCATGAAAAATTCAGACAGCCAAAGCGAATGGAAATGCGGTGCGGATCTGGTCGTCGCGCAGCTTGAAGCACAGGGCGTCAAACACGTGTTCGGCATTCCCGGCGCAAAAATCGATCGTGTTTTCGATTCGCTGGTCGATTCCCGCATCAAAACCATTCCGGTGCGTCACGAAGCCAACGCCGCCTTTATGGCCGGTGCCGTCGGCCGCCTGACCGGGAAAGCGGGCGTCGCGCTGGTCACCTCCGGCCCCGGTTGTTCGAACCTGATCACCGGCGTTGCCACCGCGACCTCCGAAGGCGATCCGCTGGTGGCTTTAGGGGGTGCGGTGAAACGCGCCGACCACGTTAAACAGGTGCACCAGACCATGGACACCGTCGCGATGTTCCGCCCGGTCACCAAGTATTCCGCCGAAGTCACCTCGTCTTCCGCGCTGGCCGAAGTGCTGGCGAATGGTTTTCGCGCCGCCGAGTTCGGGCGTCCGGGTGCAGCATTTATCAGCCTGCCGATGGATATCGTCAATGAACCGGCCAGCGGCAAACTCCTGACCTCGCAACCGCCCGTACTGGGCAGCGCGCCGCACGACGCGATATTGCAGGTCGCACAATTACTGAAACAGGCCAAAAATCCGGTCCTGCTGCTCGGCCTGATGGCCAGCCAGCCGCGCAACGCCGAGGCTATCCGCCGTCTGCTGCATAAAAGCGATCTGCCGGTCACCAGCACCTATCAGGCGGCAGGCGTTATCGATCAGGCTTCGTTCCATCGCTTCGCCGGTCGCGTCGGTTTGTTCAACAATCAGGCCGGTGACCGCCTGCTGCGTAACGCAGATCTGGTCATCACCATCGGTTACAGCCCGGTCGAGTATGAACCGGTGCAATGGAGCAACGGCAGCGCCGAACTGGTCCACATCGACGTGATGCCCGCCGAAACCGACAGCGATTATCTGCCGGACGTCGAACTGGTGGGCGATATCGCCGACACACTGGATCTGCTGACAGAACAGATCCCGCAGCGCATCGATCTCAGTGCTTCTGCTATTGCGATCCTCGAGGATCGCCGACAGCAGCGCGAACTGCTGGCCCAGAAAGGCCGCAGCCTGAACCAGTTTGCCATCCATCCGCTGCGTCTGGTGCGCGCGATGCAGGACATCGTCAACAGCGACGTCACCCTGTGCGTCGATATGGGCAGTTTCCATATCTGGATCGCCCGTTACCTTTACAGCTTCCGTGCGCGTCAGGTGCTGATTTCCAACGGCCAACAAACCATGGGCGTCGCGCTGCCGTGGGCGATTGGCGCTGCGCTGGTCGATCCCAGCCGCAAAGTGGTTTCCGTATCCGGCGACGGCGGCTTTATGCAATCAAGCATGGAACTGGAAACCGCCGTACGCCTCGGCGTCAACCTGCTGCACATCATCTGGGTCGATGAGGCCTACAACATGGTGGCGATTCAGGAAGAGAAAAAATACCATCGCACCTCCGGCATCCAGTTCGGCCCGATTGATTTCAAAGCCTACGCCGACGCCTTCGGCGCCAAAGGTTTTGCCGTCACCTCCGCCGAAACGCTGGAAAGCACCCTGCGCGCCGCCATGGACGTACAAGGCCCCGCCGTCGTCGCCGTCCCGGTGGATTACAGCGATAACGCACTGCTGATGGGGCAACTGGAGATGGGGAGGATTTTTTAGGGGGTGGGGTTTTTACTAGATAAGGCGCAGAAATGCGCCTTAAAGATTGAAAAAACGTAACCGGAACATGTAAATTGGTGGCATTACTATAAATTACTGGTCTAAATTTTGACTTAAAAGTGGTGCCAACAAATGAGCACAGATTTCGAAAATTTATTAAAAGAAACTGGATTCGCTGACGAAGTTCGAAGATTTATTAAACAAGCGCAAACAGATGAGCTAAAAACTAAGGGTCTGTACTCCGATAAAGTTTGCTCTTATAAATTAAAGGTAAGCTTTGGACAAGGTAATATTGCCCAGGTTCCTTGGATAGCTTTCTTGGGTGAGGGTCAGGAGGTTTCAGACGGAATTTATCCAGTATTCCTTTATTATAAAACTGACGACCATTTAGTGTTGAGCTATGGAATAAGCGAAACCAAACCACCGAAAAATAAATGGCAAAATTCTATACTGCAAAATAAAACGGTATCTTTACATATGCAAGAAAAGGGTTTTCCTTTTAAACGCTATGGTTCCTCTTATGTCGCGACAGTCTATGAAAATGCCTCCAAGATAGTTAACTCTCCATCTTTTGATACAATTCTTTATCATGACTTAGGTAAAGTCCTACAAGACTACCAAGTGATATTAGAAAGTGAAGGAGCAGTTGAAAGTACTCCTATTACCACCGTTTCAGAGGACAATATAATGTTAAATCAGATTCTCTATGGTCCTCCTGGAACGGGTAAAACTTACGCAACCGTGAACACTGCACTCAGTATTTTAGACAAAGATTACTATGAAACTAATCAGTTCAATAGAACAGTACTTAAAAAACGGTTTGAGAAACTTTGTGAGGACGGATTTATTAATTTTGTAACCTTCCATCAAAGTTTTTCTTATGAAGATTTTGTGGAAGGCTTACGTCCTTCGATTGGCGTAAGCAAACAACTTGAATACCATGTTGAACCGGGGATATTCAAGAAAATATGCACCAATGCTATGACGTCTCCTTCTAAAAGATTTGTATTAATCATTGATGAGATTAATCGAGGGAATGTTTCACGTATTTTTGGAGAGCTTATTACTCTCATTGAAACATCAAAGCGCAAAGGAGAGGATGAAGAATTGGTAACAAAACTTCCATACTCAAAAGAAACCTTTAGTGTACCTAACAATGTTTATATCATCGGTACAATGAATACCGCTGATCGTTCTCTTTCAGGACTTGATGTCGCATTACGTCGTCGTTTTATTTTTCGTGAAACACCCCCACAGCCTGAATTACTTGCAGATATCCGTATCGAAGGCCTTAATGTTGGGGAAATGCTTGCTGTTATTAATAATCGTATAGAAATATTACTTAACGCAGACCATTGTTTGGGACATGCGTATTTCCTTCCTCTGAAGAAAAATCCAACTCTTGAACAGCTGTCTTCTATTTTTAAAGACCAAGTAATACCTCTTTTGCAAGAGTACTTTTTCGAAGACTGGCAAAAAATTCGCTGGATCCTCAATGATCATCGAAAAAATGATGATATTTGTTTTATTTCACCTACTCAGTGGGATCAATCCCTCTTTGGCTCCGAGGTGACAGAACCTCTGAAAGGGAATACATACAAAGTTAATGATAATAATTTCTCAAAAATTGAAGCCTATCTCGGTATCATCGATACTAGATTAATTTCCGCATTGGAAAAAATAGCTGATGAGAAGAATGTGTAATGTTAGCCATCACGGTTAGAGAATTTGCCAGGTTAACGACATCAAGCATCGAGCCTACCTTGGATCGTGCTCAAATTTCTGCTAGCGCATTTGATTATCTCTGTAGACTGGCCTCATCCTTCAATGGCGGAACAGGTTTATTACAAGTTGAAGATCGAGCATGGTTAAAACTCGATAACCACGTGGGCGTTATTGAAACGCCCTGCGGTACGCGTATTGAGATTCTGCCTAAAAGCTTTATGGATGAAGATTGCGTCATTAAAGCAAGAAGACTTCTTCGAAAAATGATTGAAGCATCATTCGATCTCCCCACTCGTCATGTTGGGGAAGCATCGCTTGAACTTTTTAATGCACCTCTTAGCGAATGGGTAATGGAGAGATTTGTTGATTCCTTCAGCTCTTTGATTAAAAGAGGATTGCGTGCCCATTATCAACGCCTAGATGAAGAGCAGTTTTATCTTAAAGGGCAAATTAACTTTTCAGCGCAGATGAGACAATCGCCTAGCCAACAACATAAATTCCAAATCCGCCATGACATTTTTACTTTTGATCGTGCAGAAAATCGCCTTTTGAAATTAGCCTTGTTGCGCGTATCGAAAACTACGCAACAGCCTAGAACATTGCGTCTAAGCCAAGAATTACTTTCCCTACTGAATGAAGTCACTGTCAGCACAGCAATTAGTCGAGATTTTAGTGCTTGGCGAAGCGATCGTTTAATGAGTGACTATCAAGATATTAAACCATGGTGTGAACTGGTATTAGGTGAGCATATGCCTACCTCAATTCTTGGTGAATGGCGCGGCGTCAGCCTCCTTTTTCCTATGGAAAAGCTCTTTGAACGTTACGTTGTGAAATGGCTTAGAAGAAATCTTCCAAATAATGCCATACTTCATGCCCCTGCCAGAAGTAGATACCTTTGTGCTCATCTAGAATCTTCATTTTTTCGATTAGAACCCGATATTTTAATCGAACATGAAGGAAAAACATGGCTGCTTGATACAAAGTGGAAGCGCTTAAATTCTAGTGATAGAGCAAGTAAATATGGCCTTAGCCAGAGCGACTTTTATCAGCTTTTTGCTTATGGGAATAAGTACTTAGGCGGGCAAGGTCACATGTTTTTGATCTACCCCCTCACCTCTACTTTTAATCGGCCGCTTGCCGATTTCTCATTTAGTGAAACACTCAAACTCAGCGCAATTCCATTCGATATCGAAAATGAAGAGCTCATAGTTGAGCACGAACTTTTACAATTATTTGATAAGTCATGCAATTAGGCAGTCTTACACTATCTTTTCCAAGACATCCCGCAAAAACCAAAACTGCCGAAAAATTCCGCTTACTGTACAAATCCCCACGTATTAGACTCTCTTCACTGCGGCAAAATCCGCAGTCAGAATTAGCGTTCTGTCATTTTCTGGTACCGACAACCCTATGAAAAAATGGGGAATGTGGTACGGTCTGTTCTCACCCAAATTATGGTGGCTCAGACAGTGGCTTCTCATGAAGCACCGGATCCAGAAAACCGGTAACGCTAACGCTGTTTGAGCTACCACCCCGAGGTTAGCGTCTCCAGTGGTAGTAAATTCACTATTTTCTGGAGTACTCAACATGCCTAACCTTTACGACAATACCCCGCTGGAACTGGAAGAGATCGTCGATCACTGCCGTGCCTTGTCTTATGCCATTGTGTCGCTGGATAATCCGCAGGCGAAAGATCTGCTGAGCTATATTCTGTGTGAACGGCTTGAAGTGCTGTATCAGACACTGGAAATGCCGATTAGCGAGGATGATGTGGTGAGCATTGACGTCGCGGAAGCACTGGCGCATTAAGCAGATTTGCAGACGTAAAAAAGCCAGCGCAAATGCGCTGGCCTGATGATCCACAAGGCATGTGAATTAGAAATCGTAGAAGACGGTAACCCAGGTGGCGTCAGCTTCGTCGTCTGTGGTGTGCGCTAATGTGCGCTCCACGTAAACAGACAAACCGTAACCGATGGTGGTACCCGCGCCCAGATAAACGTGGTTCGCGTGATATTCTTCGCCGCCTTTCAGTTGCAGGGAATCGGCTGCAACGTATGGCTGGATCGATTTCAGGAACGGCTTGTCGATATTAAAGGTATAACCGACGAAACCTTCCACACCGTAACCGCTGCCTGCGAAGTAATGATCGACAGGATTTTCACGGGTGCTCGGCACGAAATCTTTGTAATAGCTGCCGGTTCCGACGATGTACCAGTTATTTGGCTGCCAGGTTAAAGCCGTACCAGACAACCGTTGATGATAATCTTTTTCGTTATATTGATTATCTTTAACCGTGGCATCAGTCAGGCTATAAGCCGCACTCCAGACTAAATCTTTGGTGAGTTTATAATCGAACCCTAAACCGCCACCATTATTGCGGCGATAATGCTGATTCTCGCCCGCCTGAATTTCATCTTCCGGCAATAAATAGTTGGCATATAACGTCACAGGGCCAAAGTCGTTGGTATATTTCAGGCTACTTTTCGGCTTATTCGCGCCATCGTAGCTGCCGTTAATACCAATACCCGTACCGCCCGCATGACCATCGTTATCCCAGACGTCACTTTTAATCCCGACAACGGAATAATAAATACCGTACTGGTGGCCGTAGGTTAATGTCCCGTAACGATCGTCTTTAAAGCCCGCATATAACTGACGCTGAGTATCACGCTGACCGCCTTCCGGATAATGATCATTCATACCCAGAAGGTTCGCCATGTCCACACCCAGCTCGTAGTAAGCGATGACGGAGGTGTTTTGCGTCAGTTTATAATCACCACGGAAGCGGAAACGGGTGCCGCCATCGTGACCATTTTTATAATAACCCGGTTCCGGGCCATCCACTCAGGACGGATGCTCCCGCCGACCTGCAAGCTTAATGGCGCCAGCAAAGCATTACTTTGAGGATTTTTATCTAAAACAGTAATCTCGGCCTGGGCGCTGGCAGATAATGCCGACAGCACGACGCCGCCAATTAAGATTGACGCTTTTAAATTGCTCATTATTACCCTGTCTTTATTATTTATGTGATGTGTGTGCGGTCTTGCGCCGCGTATAAATAATTAACATAGGTATGACAGAGGACAAAGTGAAAATTCAGAAAGTTCCCTATAAGAGAAAAATATGTTTAGGTGAATTATTAAACAAACAGGTTTTTAAATGTAACTCATAGAAACATTATTTGTATTATTGATTAAACAGGTATCAATACGATGAGTAATCCATCAATCGTAAATGATAAGAATGTCAGAATTGAAATATTTAATAACAATTACATCGGAAAAATAGCATCAATAAGTAAATCATGCCAGCGTGATAATAACACTACGTGACAACCCACCGCTTTCATTATTTTAATTTGAGTGGTTTTCAACATCGCCAGAATAATATCCGGTAAACACTGTTATTTATTCAGCCATTTCAATTTTTATCTCATGAATAGCGTTCTGATGGTGAATATCCCCAATTCCCGGAACGGATTTTGCGAGACACATTCCAGATCTGACAACAAAACACTGTAAATATAAACAGGTTATTTCTTTGGCGTACGAACAGGCATAAAGTTCTCTGGCAGCGGCAATCACCTCGCCAGTACCGGGGCCTCGACTCACTGACAATGGAATGACTTGTATGACTGATTCTGATAACCACACCGCGTTCACTACTAACTCTATCTCCGTCTTTCGCTCGCTTATCGCCGGGCTGGATTTCAGTCACTTTGATGATGCTCAGCTGTATGACCTCAATGCGCTGGCGTCAGAATCCGCCGGCGGGTTATGTCAGGGGCTGTTGTGTTTAAGCGAAGGACTGGAGAACAGCGAGATATTGCTCCCGGAAGGGATTTCGCAGGTCAGCGATTATCTGAAAGCTTCCGCTCACCTGATCCCTGTGCTCTTTGAATTATGCGAGCAGGCCAACAGCGGGCTCGCAAGAAGCAAAAAGCTTACGGTGTATCCGATGAACTGACACGCGCGGCGATATCCTGCATAACATTACGCGCTGTTTGGCTGATTCCACCGAGTTGGAAAAAACCGTGGATCACCCCCAGATAGCGCTGTGCGGTGCAATTCACGCCCTGCTCTGTCAGCCGGGAGAACAGCGCTTCACCTTCATCGCATAGCGGATCGTATTCCGCCGTGATGATGTGAACCGGAGGCAACCCAGAAAAATCATCACGCCATAACGGGCTGACTTCTGGATGCATGAAATCCGTTTGCGGATAATAAGCTTCGAACCCGCTGAGCAGCGTGTCGCTGGTCAGCACGTAATCATCGCCATTGCGCTTGTGGCTGTCAGATGCTGCCGTCGCGTCCAGCATCGGGTAAATCAGTACCAGCAGATGCGGCAGCCACTGCCCGGTATTTCGCAGGCGCAGCGCGGTGATCAGAGCCAGATGTCCGCCTGCGCTGTCGCCCATGAGTGTTATCCGGCTGCGTTCAACGCCAAGCCTTTCCGCGTTCTGCCAGATAAAATTTGCCGCCAGCTCTGCGTCGTCATGCGCCGCAGGATAAGTATGTTCAGGCGCTAAACGATACTGAACCGCAATCACCCGGCAGCCACTGTAATAAGCAAGCTGACGCAGCTGATTTTCATGCGTTGCAAAACCGCCACTGACAAAACAACCACCGTGATAATAGATAACGGCAGGCAGTGCGCCTTCTGCATTCAGCGGCGAGAAGATGCGTAACGAGATGCCGTCGATAACCACATCCTCAACCTCTGCACGTGGCTCAATATCACCCGCTAAAACCGTGCTGGCGATATATCCGGCGCGGCGCTGTGCAAAAGTCTGACTGCGCGACGACGGGCGACCTGCAGCGATGAAGTCATTAACAAGCGCGGCGATTGCGGGTTCCAGTGCCATGAAGAATTTTCCTGATTTGGGGGTGGGTAATTATTACATCAGTGTAAATCGCATGAGAGGGGGTGGAAAGTGCACAAAAAGCCCAAATGAACTGATTTTAGACATAAAAAAAGCCACCCGCAGGTGACTTAATTTACATACTAATGGTGCGAAGGCCGGACTCGAACATCGCGACTATCCTTATGATATTTAAAGTGTAAAGTGAAGGGCGTTAGCAAAGATACCATCATTGATACCATCAGTCCAGATTGGTGACTATCGAACAGAGAGAGGGGGCAAGAATAAATTGACTAATCTTCATAAAAATAAAAAAGGTGAATGCCTAACGTCCTATCATAATGCAATGCAAAAATTTTCGAAATAAGAGATGAGAAATATAATTAAAATGTAATACAACCGCTTAATTATCAATACGTTAAGAAAAAATATACATCTGTATATAAACCAGTATTAAGTGTTAAAATCACTGTTGTGTTCAATTGTTGAACATTTATCATATATTTTTCTGAAAACTTGTAAAAATTTCTAAACACTCATCTATTTTAGAGAAAATATATATAAATATTATTATCGACTACGTTTCCCAATATAATTATTTATCTACGCCATTATAAATTAGTGATGAAAGATATAAATTAGTGATAAAAAAACATATTAGAAGCATTTCATCAAACTTATGAGTTATGATTACCTACACAAAAAAAATTATGAGAATATAGATAAAGATATGGTAAGTGAGTAAATTTAATAGTTGTTGAATGGCAAATAAAAATTGATCATATTTCTATTTGTAATTCATTTATCGATTATTCCTGATTTTGGTTGTTTATACTTGATGTTCGGATTGTTGCAGTATGCCAATATCCGCCACTGTAAGTCCTTGCTATAGTGACGAAACCTATACATGTAATAAAAGTCATGACTATAAGAAATACATAAAAATAATTTATAGGTGCTTTTGTATCGAAGGGAGGCAAACAGTAAATTAGTAATCCTAACCAAATGATTGTAATAAACAAACTAATTATTTGATTTATCTTAGATACAGATATTGGTGAAGGGCCAGAAAGTAAATGAACCGAAATCTCTTTAATTCCCCTGGGTTTGGAACGAGATAAAACAACTTTATAAAGTGGACCAGTAACGTTGTCTTCTAACATATCCACATGTTTTTCCCAGTTTTCTTGCCAATACTTACTCCCTCGATTAACGCAAAGCCAACCGAAGGAAAATACAATACCCAGAGAACACAGTAAAACAGATAAATCTGTTTTGGATGGAGATAATGAAGTCTGAATAGCAATAAAACCAGCTAATGTTGCAGCTATAAATGTCCAAAAATATGTTGCTCTTTTCCAATAGTGATCTATTTCATATTTACGAATATCTAAAGCCTGTTGCAAAGCATCTTTATTTATGGCTGTTCCTGATAAAAAACGACTTTGATATTCATCATTGCTGAAATCACGTATAGGCATAATCATCTCCAAGCTAAAAAATGGCAGATTACTCTGCCTATCATTTTATCTAATTTATTTGTATATTGTCTTCGAGGGTTTCGAGTAGTTCAGTAACAATTTTGTCTTTAAAATTAACTATTTTCTCGTAACTTTCAGATATATCAATTTGCTTTTGGTAATCGAACTCTCCGTTATCATCGATTGGTAATTCTACGATCACATTCTCTTTGATATTAGTTAATGATGCTCGGAAGGTTCTATCAAATCCATATTGATCCTTCGTAGACTTTAAATAATAATAAACATACTTAGGAAATATTTTTTTATTCAAGATCTGCAATCGGCCACAATGATCTGTGACCTGAAAAACTTTATTTTCAGCAATATAGGCCCAGTCAAATATACCATCTATTCCCCAAATGAGAGACGGTAAATCGAATTTATCAAGCTTAGTTTCTTTCACATAGCCAAAAGGTTTATTAACATTTGCACTGAATACGTCAACGCCTTGATCTAACTGATCTTTTTTAAATAGCCGCTCTCCAATAGACAATAAGAATGACTTACTTTCTGCCAGTGAGACTTCAAGTGTGCGGCAACCATTCATATACTCCTTCAAGGAAACAGAACATTCGTCAAGTTCATTAATCAAGAAATCAGCATTTTCAATAAATGTTTTAATACGGTTATATTTATCCGCAATTTTCTTTTGCGCATTGAGATCGTATCCACCATTAGAATCTAAAGGAATATCCAATGTAACAAGGCTAGCATTAGGAGGTGTAGCTTTAAAGGAGAAATCAAATCCATAGTCTTCCTTCATATTTCTAATACGAAAAATCACATAACCAATATCAATATTAGGATCACGAATTTTAATTACGGTTCTATCATTACTAACATAGAAACTACTTTTATGTATTGCAAAATTACGGCCGGCACTGCCATCGCCATTTGACGCAAAAGAAAATATTTGATCACCATCTTCAACTAAAATTAGTTTATCATTCTCAACTTCAACGTAAGCCACCGGTAATTCAGCTGCAGTGTAAACCGGATAACCGACAAGTTTATCTTTTGTATCAATTTTGCTATAAAATTCTTTAGTCCAACCTGTTTTAAAGAAAACGAATCCAAAAATTTCATTATCTCCGAGGTTGATAATTTTTGAATTATTCACCGCTATCCTCTTCAACTGTTGCTATGAATTCATTAATTAAGTACGATATTGACTTCACTTTTTCAACTAATTCTGCTTGTGTGATCTCATTCGCTTCGGAAGTAACACCCAAAGCAACTCTCTCATCTTTAGACCACCACCTTTCAATCATCCAGTTGTTTTTTTGACCAAATTCTTCAAATTTTATTACTTTACATCTATTGTTATCTGACGTGAAGTGATTCGGAGAACCTTTGAATTGATTAAAAAGGTTAACCAGTTCATCTAAATCGTTCTCATCAGTCACCCATCTTTTTGCATCTCTTGTCTCACCAATTTCACTGACAAGATAAGAAAATACAGGATTTGTTTGTTCTTCATTTATATCCGATTTTTTTCTCAGACAGATAATATAAGTTTTCTTCGGGGTAGAATAGAAAGTTCGGGTAGGCAAAGATACTACTGCTTCAATGAAACAATTAGTTTTTAAATATCCAAGCATAGATTCCTGATTTAATAATCCATCAGGAACTACAACTATAGCCTGCCCGTCAAGCTTAAGATTTCTAACAATCCATTCCATGGCAAGTGATTCTGTACCACGACCACTAGAAGTATAGTACTTGGCTAAACCTTCTTCATCTATAGAACGTTTCAAACTACTCGAACCACTTGTAACGTAAGGCGGGTTTGTCAAAATCAAATCATAAGGTTCATCATCAACTTTACCAAAAGTACCTAAATTGGATCTTAATAGATGGAAAACTTTATTGAAAGCACCCTCTGAGAATGCCTTAAGATAATTAGGGGTATGGTATTTCACTAATAGATCGGAAAAATAGATAAGCATATTCGCTTTTGCCAATATGATTGTCCTTTCGTCTTCTTTTTCGTCACTACCTTTATCGTATCCAATGATATCAATAGACGGATTAACTAAACCATTCTTGGGTTCAAACTCATTCCAAATATTTTTATTTTCCGCAATTAATTCGAGTAAAAATCCCCCAACCCCGCAGAACGGATCACATACTCTAGCACCTTTTTTAAGTTTAGAAGAATCAGACATAGAAACGATAGCTCTAACAACATTTCGAGGAGTGAAATATTGCCCAAGAGATCTAACTCCCGCATTTTGTCTCAAAAATGACTCATATAAGCGGGTTTTAAACTCTCTGCGAATATATTTGAATGAACCAAATTTGCTATCGTAATCCTGTAGGTCTTTTAAGACTTCTCCAAATAAGCTTGATTGAGCAGTATTAGGCTCACCTTTCTCATTTACAAAAATAGTGCCATTTATAACTGTCGTTCCATCATTTCCTTTTGGAAAAAGCTCTCTAATTTCTTTACGACATGTATTAGCGTAATGCTTGAGAGCTTCAGCAGGAGATTCAGTTTGCGAAAGGTTATAAACAGAAGTGAAATTAAGATGTTTTTTTAGCACACCTACATCACTTAAAAATTTGAAGACGAAAAGTTCAACAACATTGTATAAACATCTTTCTGGTTCTTTACCAGTATTTATCCATATTTTTTGCCATAATGTTTTAGCAAGTTGTGATGGATCTAATACTTCCGGAACAGAAATATTATTATTTTCTTCCGTTAGTGAATAGTCAATTTTATCAATGAGTTTCTCAAAATCCAGTTGCTGTTCATTAGTTAGAGAACCATCTTCAATATGTTTAACATCGAAAAGTTTTTTTAACTCATGACCATTCTCATCACAAATCCTTTCACCATTTAAGGCATTAATCCAAATAGTTTTGCTACCACAAGTTACTATAAGCAACTTACAAAGATTTTTGGCAACTTCTATTTCTTGATTAATAGCCTTATCAATCAATGCATTCGTTCGAAGTTCAGAAGGCTGCTTATATTCAATAACAGCCTTAACATCGCCACCAGCAAGTACGACCAATCCGTCCGGTTTTTTTGTAGCAATGTTTGCATTAACCTTTGTTTTTATTACTTTATTTTTTTTAAGCTGAGATAGGGTTGAACTCCCTACTCGATAGTAGAGATACCGACCTAAGGATTTTGGGGATAGCTGGATTAGCTCTTCACTCATATCAAACTCTAAGTTGTATGTTAACAGGCGAAAATATTTTCCTTAAAATATCATATTTCCATGCAAAAATCGAGTTTTAGATCCAAAAATGTTATATATTTTAGTCCCTTGACATTTTATTGTATGTGAAAGCAAATTAATATTGACTGTAGAAAAAGGTAAAGGAAGAAATAAGAGGATATCAATAATAACCACTAGTAATTATTGGCATCTGCAATTATTTTCATGAAGATAAATCGAGTATAGATTTAAGACATTAAATTCAACAGCAAATAATAGGAAGATCACATGATAGACAAAATTAAAAAAATTGAAAATATTAATGAAATAGCTTATTCTTTCTTACAAGTGAATGGAATCCCCGTAATAAAAGAAAGCTTCAGAGAAAGCAAAGAAAATATAATTGGGCAAGAGTATAGAGTTATTTACTTCAAAAAAATTAGTGGGGAGGATGTTGGGATTGTTATTAGCAATAATGATTTGGAAAATCTAATACTTAAAGAAAACTTTATAAAAGGCCGGACATTATTTTCTTTTATAGGATTTAGCACTATAATCTTTCTCGTTATTACACTCATTTTTTTTATCACAAATTTTTTCGCTGGTAATTTTAAAGTTATAGTTTTTTTATCACCATTAGTTTTTGGTTATTTCCTATATAAAATGGCTTATAACACAGCCGGAGTTTATTTTAAGAAACTAACTGACACTATAACTTTTCTCAGTGCATCAATTGCTGCAGCAGCAGTGTTAGGCGGCATAAACATTGGTCAGATGTTGTATGACGATAAAGAAAACATCGCTTATAAAGTACTCTTTTTTGTAATATTACAATCCTTCTCAATCTTTGCAACAGCTAAATTTTACATTTCATTTGATGATACAATAAAAGAAAACATTATTTATTATCAGAAGGATAGTATATCAAACGACAAACAAAAAGGCTTAGGCAAGATAATTGCAATCTTTGTTTCAATATATTTATTTATCAAAGTAACATTCCATGACTCTAAAAAATACAGGGAGTGAATTATGTAACCTCAATGAATAATCATTTGGATTTTAAATAAATAATAAACATAGGGAATGTAATCACCGACATTCCTACATATGCTGCTGTTGCCACCAATATCAAATAAGGTATATATGAACCATAAAAAGATGATAGCATCGTAAAAAATGAAAGCAGCATTAGAATAATATGCAGTATAATCATTGGAACGTTTTTATTTAGTATGTTTATTAAGTTCATAGTAATACCTTTTGAATTAAGTCATATAATAACTATCACTTCATGAAATAATGTCAACCATATTTATTAACCTTCTTCATTATTTTAGCAAGGGCTAACTCTCCGAAGCTGCTGCGCTCGCTTCTAAGAGTTGCCTTGCTTTTTCTGCCCTTCGGTTGAAAAAGAGAATTCAAAATCGTTAGCGAAGCTATTGACAATCTTTTCATCCATTATATAAAAGTTATATATATGAAAAAATAAGGAATATGTTTATCGTAATCAAATAGCTTTAATCATTACTATAAAATGGAGTTTATATGAATGAAATAAAAAATACATCGAAAATAGATCTGTCGCGATCTTCATGCAGGGGAGCGTTTAACTCAAAAAAAATGCCTACCGAAGCGTTAAGAAGCTATTGCGTCAGTGTGAGATTAAATAATGAAGAACTATCCCTTCTCAATACGAAAAGAGGTCGATATCGCAAAGGTGAATGGCTTCGCATGGCATCCCTCCAAAAATTACCCCCCATTATACCCGCTATTAATACCGAAGCCTGGAAAGCTTTGTCTGAGATATCGCAAAAGTTGAACCGCATTGCCATTCATATAGATGCTAAGAGCAAAGATAGCAAACTTACTCATACTGAATTATTTGCAGTTAAGCGACAACTGGAAGATCTTCGCTGCAACTTGTTAAGAGCAGATTTCTGGAGTGTCCCTCGTGAAGGGAATGCAGAAGATACGCAGAGGTAAGAGCTTCGCTGGTGTAGTCCTATACGCATTAAAAGCTGGAACCCACCATAGAAGCGATCCAACCGTCATTGGCGGGAACCTGTTGAGCGACTCTGCCATTGAACTAATCGCTGAATTCGATACAAGCAAACAGCTTCGCCCAGACGTTACCAAACCAGTTTGGCATAACTCGCTTCGCCTACCCTGCGGTGAAACGCTGTCAAATGAACAATGGGTAATGTTCGCAGATGATTACATGAAGAGAATGGGATTTAGTGATACTCATCTCCGCTGCTATGTTCTACACGACGACGAAGCAGGCCAGCACATACACATTATCGCCAGTCGCATCGACCTCAACGGTGGCAAGCTTTACTTGGGTAGGAACGAAAATCTCATAAGCACTCGTATAATCAGTGAACTCGAAATCACTCATGGTCTGACAGTGACCAAGACAGCGCCATCCCTCTCGAATGTGCAACCGAAGCGGAAGAGAGTGTCCCGTAATGAGAAAATGCTATCTGAACGGACTGGGGAGCCCTCACCAAAAGAAGCTCTTCAACAGATCATTGATAAAAGTTTAGCTGATACGCCTGAACTGCTAACTTTTATCAAAAGGCTGGAAGAAGCGGAAGTCGGCTGGACAGCCAATGTCGCCAGCACAGGAAAGATGAACGGGTTTTCATTCTCATACCAGGGTATTGCATTCAAAGCTTCGCAGCTTGGGAAAAAATACTCGTGGGCGAATCTTCAAAAGCTTCTCAACTACGAGCCTGAACGCGAAAACTCGCTACTTTTGCATACCAGGCCAGTTGCTCCTGCTCCTGCTCCTGCTCCTGCTCCTGCTCCTGCTCCTGCTCCTGCTCCTGCTCCTGCTCCTGCTCCTGCTCCTGCTCCTGCTCCTGCTGAAATGGTAATCAGGGTAACAAAGGAATCACTAACTATTTCTGAGAAAATAGCTTCTCTTACTCCAAAGGCTTCTATTGCTCTTACACCGGCTTTGATACCGAGAACCGTAGTTAAAGCAGATAAACGGCAGCAAATACTTAATGCAGTTTTCGATTTACAAAATGCCCAGAAAATCAGGAAAGCAACACATCCCCGCTTCAGCTTGTGGCTTCCTTTCATTAACCTGTTGAAAAATTACGGTTTTTGTTTGATACATTCATTCCGAAGATTTAAGAGAGTCCTTATGGTCCGCACCTTAACTCCCTTGATACAACCCCAACTTCAAGTGAACATTAAACAGCCGAAATAACAAAGGGTTGTCATCTTATAAAATTATCCACACGCATCACATGGTTTAATCCATTGATTTAATGAGAAATTATTGATCGGTTTCGCAGATCGATAATATATTATTGATAGTTTTTACCTATTATAAGCTTAACATCGATCGGTACAAACGTTTTTACTTAAGTCTGATAAACATCGAAGATTCATCAAGATATCTCCACTCCTGTTAAAGATTAACCAACTTGATGGACACGCAAATGACAACAGAACTCACGTTTAAAGAGCCAGCCAAGCCAACAATTTTTGTGATGAAGCGAACATGGATAGCATTAGCTATCCCAGTAGTAATATTGTTCACATCAGGGCTGGAAGCTGTCACACAGTCATTTGTTGCATGGCTTTTTGCTGGCGCTTTCATTATTTTTACAGCAATACCCAAGTATTTAGACAAACGAAAAAATCATTCAACTATCGATTATTTAAACGAGAAAAATGACGGTTATTACTATCATGAGTTTGATAAAACATCGTTTCTCATAGATTTAAATAAAAAGACTATAAAGCTAAAAGAGAAAAACAAAGAACAAACATACCCATTGAGTGACATTAAAACGTGGCGTTATGATTTAAAGAACTCTGGGAAAATGATTGGCATAGGGATTACCAATGGGATCGTAGCTAAATCTCAAAATGATGCCAACAGATTAAAAGACGCAAAAAATTCAGGGTTTTTTATTTCCGTAAAAGATATTCAGTCACCAGAATGGCAGGTGAGATTTTTTCCGAAGAAAGGACGTTTCAGTGACGAAGCGGGTTTTAGAGATACAGAGCTTCAAATGAAGCAATGGATGCAGGTTTTTGAACAAGTATTAAATCAAGAATAAATATCATAAAACAAGGATAGCGATTATGAAAAAAATCATTATAGCACTTATTACTTTTTCCATTTTTTCAATAACAGCCTGTTCATCATCTGGGAACCAAGCTTTGAAAAATGAAAGCCAAGATTCACTGCAAACGAAGCTCGTAAAAAATAAAACCACTAAGAGTGAAGTGATCAGACAGTTCGGTTCGCCCTCCTCTACAACAACTAATGGAGAAGGTGGTGATATCTATTTGTATGATATGAATAACGCAAAAATGAGTGTGATTAACGTAATCCCTATAATCGGTATGTTAGCAGGAAACACAAAAACGGAGTCCAGAACACTGTCAATAGCATTTAATAAAAATGGCACCGTAGAGACATGGAGCTTCATGTCAGACGACAGAAATCTGAACAATGGATTCATTAACTAAAATTGCATTGAGTTGAGTGTTCTATCCCCGTTGCAGAACGGGGATCATTACAATCTCTTTCTTTTGATAGGCTTACAAGCTGTTGTCACGCGACTGTTAATCTCTTTCATTTCATACTGAGCTTTTAACTCAACGTAGACTTGCTCTAATCTAATTTGATTCCCTTCAATATAATCTACAAGTGCTGTAAGTTGTAAGAACAGGAATTCTTTATTTTGTAAATTACTTATGAAATTACTTTTCATACACTTAAATAAGCCACAAAACATTTGCATTATGTTATCTATATTAATCGTGGAACTACTATAGTCATTACCTGAATAAAAATACTTTAAGTGATACCCTACTAAGATCAAATATAATTTGTATGTGAAAATATCATCTTCTTGTTTGTATTCAGCACAAATATACTTATCTATAAGTATGATCAACTTCTCTTCTTTTGATAGAAATTTCTTTTTATTATCCATAAATTGCATCCTTGCAAGTTATTTTTATCATCCTGATATTTAATAAATACCATAATTGAATTGAAAAGCAAGATCTCTGTAAAAATATATTTACATATTGTAGATTTTATTTCACACCGCATCAATATTTCTCAGGCAAGGGTTCATTTAACTGGTGTGACTTAACCCCATATTTATACGAGTTGTATTGCCATTGTGTGAACTGTTCTTTATATCTGTTATTTTGTTTTCTAAGAATCTCAATTTCCGCTTCCATATTTTTAATTCTTTGTGCTGCAATATTCAAATTAGCAGGTTTTTTTAAAGGGAATTCACTTTCTTTCAACCTTTTTCTTTTTAATAAATATGCTTCTACAATTTCTTTATGAAGAGCCAATGATTGACGAGTTGGTTGCTTCCCAATGTGTGGTATTAATTTTCCACGTAGTGCTTCCCACGTTAATTTTCCTTCCCAAGTATGAATGATTACATTTATCTTTTTTATATCTGCCTGCGTTAAATGTTTAGCCATATATCCTCCAATTTTATTATTTATATTTACTGCATTTTTTATCTAAAATAGATAATATTTCTTCGTGATGTTGAACCCACTCCTCTGCACCGTAAAAACCATCACCTACTGCCTGAATCGCCTTCTGATGTAACGACCGGATTGTTTTGATAATTTGCGCTTGCTGTTTTTCACTCATGGCATCATAGCCTGCCCATCCAAGTGTCGCTGTTTTTGATAACTTTTTGCAGGGTGGAATTATGTAGTCATGGACACAATAACCATTAGCCGTTAGGTGAACAGCTCCATGATCTAACTCATCAAAGATTTTTTCACTCAAATGAGTTTCAACCTGGCCGCAATAGCGGTTGTTGCCGAGCTTCAGAGACCCTACTTTTTCAAGCATTTCTTCTTGCGAGACATGGTTATAAACACGATTCTGCGTGATGCTGACTCGTCCCGACCATTTTGCTATATCCAATTCGGATAAATCGCCAAGGTGTGCCAAAGTATTGATAAGATGTCTGGGCTGATGGGAACGGAGATATAACGCTTCGCCTGAATCATTTAGATAACCAAAACGCGAAAAGACATTTTTCATTGTCTGCCCAGTTTTTCTCGCCTTTTCTATATCCTGCGTAAAGAAGCCATAGGTTGGTCTGTAAAGGGCATAACAAACGGTCAATCTCCTTTCATTGCACTGATGCAGATTCAATAGACACAACGCATTGCTACATTTAACTGATTTATCTTCATCAAACCAGGGGAATTTCTCAGGTAGCAAGCCAATTACCATTTTCGATAGTGCTCTTAAAGTGTAAGCCCCGTCTGCTGGATTAAGGAAGGAAACTCCACCGTCGATACTGGTTCGCTTTACCTTATCGATACATTGCTTCTTATCATTCAGTTGATAGCCAAGTGCATGGCAAAGCTGAACAACATCAAGTGGCTTATCTTCCTGCACTGCAGGACAAAGTTCATGTCTGTAAAATTTATCAGGCGAGGATTCATACCATTTAGCAAGAGAGCGTGCATTTTCAGACAGCCTTCGCAGTCTGCTAATTGCTCTTCTGGCAACAGGCACCATAACGTCAGGTATCCACTTGATAGTAGCTCCATAGCCTTTTACTGAAAAAAAACGAAGCCCATATCTCTCTATTCCATTTTTATCATTTCGAGTAATTTCACAGTCAGCAGGCAAGGCCAGAATTTCTGAAGCACGACTTGGGGCGCACATCAGTAATGCAAAAACAGAAGTCGTAAAAAGGTCTCTCTCGCTGAGTTCTTCATCCGGCAGGGAAAAAATCTCAGCGATAGCGAGTAAAGCTTGCTGATCAGGTAATTTATTTTTTCTGTCTGCATCTTCTTTTTCTGGAACATAGTTGTTTTTAGTATTTCGCTTTACTGGATTGGTCCAACTAAGAAATCCACACTTTAAAAAATGTTGCTCAGATAAAAACTTACCGAGTTTTTCAAGCTCATACGCACACATATAAAGGACATTATTTTCATAGTGCTGACCTGCTATCTGTAAAGCCTCGTCCAGAACAACGACAGAAGTGTTATAAACGTAAGCGCTCTGACAAACTTGCAAAAGTGCTTTTTCCAGACACTTTAACGCCATCATTGTTGTGCCGGGATTTTTAACAGGACTTAATGCCTGCTGGTATCGGATATAGCTTCTTGCAAAATTCACAAAATTTTTATCTAGCAGGTATTCATCTTTCAATACGCCCCTACCCGTATCTAACTTTCGAAAAACGGCAATACCTTTCCATACAGGAGAATCCCATTTCAGATCTGCACCGAACACGGTTAACTTATTACGGCAAAAGTTGTTAAAATCATGAACATTTCTTTCTGCATCTAAATCAGAGTAAGACTTGAATATCACTATATTATTCATATAAAAGCCTCGTCACTCTCAATATTATTATTCGTTATTCTAAAATAAACGCAACTATGGCATGGGTCTTCAAGAAAATTAGTGCAGGATGAAGGTGTTTTATCATTCAATAAAATACTATTATCAATATGTTTATCACCATTAGTTTTCCCAAGAAAAACATTAGCAAGAAAAGCCAACTTATCTGAGACAGCCTGATTGATCTTTACAACATTATCAGGAAGATTTTCGACATAAATTCCAGCACTGGAGATTGAGGAATGGTCTAACAACTCAGAAATAATCTGCACGCTATATCCATCTCTAGAAAGTCTTGTCCCCAGCGTATAACGTAGTCTACGTGCATTAATTTTCATTGATTCTCCTGTTCGTTCCGAGATAACTCCCTCTATTTTAATTATTTTACTCAGAACATAGTCAACGACGTTTTTAGGCACATGAAGTCTGTCAGAACTAAGTAATCCTAAGATATCTTTTTCGTCTGTCATAATTTTACGACCAGACTTACTCCTAAATATAGGAACCTCATTTTTCTCCGCTGAATTAAGTGTCCTGCCAATTTTTTCTTCAATCAATTTGACTGAACAAACAGCCTGCTCATGAACAATATTAAAAATGTATTCACTAATAATTAACTTTCTGAAGGATTTTCTAAATTCAAGCCCCTGCTTTATTCTAGGGAAATTCATATAATATTCAACTTTGCCATTGATCGTCGATTCTCTTACAATGTCTTTAAATTTTAGTGAAGTAATTTGCGCAGGTCTTCTTCCTGTAAAACTCACCAACAGTGCCAAAGAAAATTCATATAAATTTATTTTATTGAATTCATAAGCATTTCTAATTGCCCTGTTGAATGTATAATGCTCAGTGTCTGTTAATGGGCCTTGTTCAGGATTTTCATTTTTTACCGCATCTCCTGCTTCTTTAACTTTCAACTTCATTGCATTGAAAAGTGTTATAACCTTTTCATCAACTCCGTAATATCCCAATGAATACCATATTTTGAAGAAACTCCTCAGTGTGACTAAATATTGAACCCTTTGTTTGGGCAGTGTATCTTTATAATTTAGAATAACTGACTCTTCAATATAATTAGGGGTCATCTTCTTAATAAAATCATGTATGCTGTTATTGATCTTTATAACGTAGCTTGGACTATACTTGCAGGCATAATAGGCAAGCGTGTTTATATATCCCTCAGTTAACTTTTGATGAAGAAATCTTGATACAAGTCTAACATTTACTATGTTATTTCGATCTAGCACCCACTTGTCATCATTTATACAAAATGAATAATCAGGTTGCTTCGCGGTTAAATACACCTTCTCTTCTTGATGTTTTACATTATTCATATAGCTCTCTCCATAAATTCATTTTGAATCGCCAATGAGGTCTTATGAGCCTGTTCTACGATATGTCTTGCGTTGTATATTTTTGCCATTTCCGAATCAACTACCCATCCCATAATATAAGATCGAATCTGGGCTTCCTTTTCCTCTGAAAAGGGTTCATCCCTCTCATCCATCATTCTTGAAAACTCATAGTTCCAGGTATGTCTCAGCATATGCCCACTTAACTCATTTAACTCTGGGTGAGCCTTGCTAATTATGTTGATGATTTTATGATATGCCGACATTGATAAAGGCATTCCCACTGTTTTCCCTAATTTATTGGTGATGAAAAGAAAATCATTACCTTTTGCATTTTTAACTTTGTTTCTTTCTACAATAATATAATTATAGACTTCTCCCATCAGGACCTCTCCAACAGGTAATTTCCTTTCGCACGTTTTCACGAGAGGCTGATTCACTCGTGGATCAGACTTATCATCAGCTCGCCTTTTTATTGCGATAGTAGAATGTGCAAAATCAATATCGCTGATCCTTAGATTCAAAAGCTCTCCTGCTCTTATACCAAATGAATAAAGCAACAGCATTATTAATTGATTTCTTTTCTGCACTTCGGAAGAAAATGGATTATTATCCGAGTTCGGTTTAACAATATCAAACAAATAGTCAAGTTGTTTTTGATTAAGAGCCTTATCTGGTATCTCTTTTTTATACCTATCTACATTCGATGGTCTTTTACTTTTTACCGCTGTAATGAAATTTTTTATTTTTAATTCTACATTTTTATCGTTTGATAAAGTCAAATAGACTTTACAGAGCCATTGCATGTAGTCACAGATAACACTGAACCTAAAGTAATTGGTTGGATTTTTCGCTACAGGTAATTTACCACTTGGAGTGCCTTTTCCTTGTTTGTAATTTCTCGACATATAGTCTGATAAAACTTCAATTTCATTGAAACTTAAAAACTCTAGTTTGAAAATCCTTTCTTCAATATCTATATTATTTATAGCAAAGTAGCTATGTAACATAGCTAAAATACCTGCGATTGACTGTATAGTATTAATTGAGTTTGAACGATTCCTTACTTGGGTTATCAAGTAAAGATTTGGATAATAAATTGGCTCCCCCGTTATTTTATCAACAACGTGGCAAAACCTTTCTCCATTATCAAATACAAAAGAATTTATTGCATATTTTTTCATATGTCTCCTTATAAACTTTACACTTATGTATAGGTGCGGTATATTGTTAAACTATGATTTTATTTTTTACAAAAAAAATGCACATGTATTTGTATTTTATTGTTCGAAGTCAATTATTTAACAATGAAAAATTTCGCACCTTATATAAGGTGAATCTAGTGAATATTATGTACACCTGATACTTAGAAACGAGTGTCAAACCTAAGTAGAATAAGACACTCAATATTTTCGTAAAGTATTTTGCAAAGTTTAACCCTACTTTTCTCATTCAAACTTTACATTTTTACAAAAGAGTTTTTAATCCAATATGGTATTGAATTATTCTTTTTGAAAGGCGTTTAAATTCTTCTGGACATTTAATTAGTGAAAACCATGTTTCATAAATATAAAATTGGTCAAAAATATCCAGCTTAGAGATAGACTCTAATGGTTCTCTCACATTGCCAACCAGATACTGACTTAACCAGTAAACAATCCTTTTGCTAAATTCATTGTCCGGTAAATCATATATTGCTCCTTTTGCGAAGATCTCATTAAAGAGATTATCACCAAGATTGCACATATGGTTTTCTTCATTCTTAAACTCTTGGATATTCATGATAATGTCTCCCAGATTAAGCAACTTTTTTTCGACTTGTTTCGATAACAGAGTGAATCCAGGCATCAATCTCACTTTCTACGAAAGCTACTGCACGAACACCGATCTTCACAGGGGCAGGAAATCGACCTTCACTAATAAGACGATAGATCCAAGCCTTACCGAAACCTGTTCTTTGTAAGACTTCTGGCAAACGAATTAAATTTTGGTTTGTTGTGTTCATTTGGTCATCTCCGGTTTTTTCGTTAAGGAGATATTAGCCACACATACTTTTATCTATGAAGGGAGTGTTGATAACTAGGAATTTGGATGAGGAAAAACGGAGGGAATTTATGGGGAAGAAAAAAATTTGCACCCTCCCCTTGACAGCTAACATGATGATTAGAAGCTAAAAACCATCAAGATCTGCAATTGGTATGTTCGAAAGATGACTGTTTTTATTGATGAAATACTCTAAACTACGGCTTGTTTCACCTTTTAAGGTTTTCTCTGCAACCGGTCTGTCGGTATCTTTAATGTGATCCTCTCCTCTAATCTCATTAGTAAAATCTGGGTATAACACGCGAGATATTATCATATTAGAAATATTTACTTTTTTAAGACTGGCCCAAATCAATAGATCCATCATCGGAATGATATTGTGATCAACTAACTTTCTTATTTTTGCAATGCCAACCTTTTCAATCTTCTTTGATTCAATTTCATATTCGCTTCTCCAAACGGGCAACATTGTTTGTAAGGCTGAAATGACTTCCTCATCACTCGATAAACCTAAGTCAAATGAAACATACATTTTGCTATTGTTTTTATTAAGGAAAAGCTCTCTCATAGTTTGAGTTATAGGTTTACCTTTTAACTCTTTTTTGAAATCCCCATTTTCATCAAAACAATCGACATCGAACATTACTAATTTCTTTTCTTGTTTTCTTAAATCTTCAAAACTCACCTGTTCAATATGTGTTTGTCTTTTAATAAAGTGGTCAGAATGATTAACTTCTTGGCTTAAAATTGGATTACCATTTAGTATGGATTTCAGATTTTGATCATCGTCTTCCCATTCAAAGTTTATGCTATCAACAATTAATTCCCTAAATACAAGCTCCTTATATAGCTCCTTGATAGTAAGCGATTTAACTTGAACATAGTTACTTATGTCAAACCAATTTTTCAATTCCTCATAAGGACTTACCACTTTCATTAATCCCTCCGCAAAGTGAATGATTCAATGAGTCGATGCTAATTTTTTCAATTTTTAGTGGGTTCTCCCCTACCAATGCTTTTTGATAAAGGAGAACCAACAACTATCAGTTATTTACAGATTACACATTTTTGAAATCAAATGGAGACACTTTCCTTACTTTTAAAGCATCCAGATAATCTGCCCACCACTGGATCATTAACCTACGCTCACCCAAATGTTCTGCTTTATGTATGTAAGCAGCACGCACTGAATTACGCTCTTGGTGGCTCATTTGACGTTCTACAGCATCCTTTGACCATAATCCGCATTCAACTAAAGCACTACATGCCATGGCTCTAAAACCATGGCCGCATACGTCAGTTTTTGTGTCATAGCCCATCCCACGGAGTGCAGTATTCACCGTGTTTTCGCTCATCGGTTTTCCAGGGTTGTGATCACCGATAAAAATTAGATCATATCCACCGCTGATTGTTTTGATCTCTTCCAGAACTATTAATGACTGATTGCTTAACGGAACAAGATGAGGTGTGCGCATTTTGGAACCACGATGTGAGTGTTTTACTCCTTTCAGTGGCTCACGTTCTGCTGGAATGGTCCACATTGCATTATCGAAATCAATTTCTGACCACCGAGCAAAACGGAGTTCGCTTGAACGGATAAACACTAATAAGGACAACTTCACGGCTAATTTAGTTAACTTTCTACCTTTAAAATTTTCAACACGGTCCAGTAGCTCAGGAATGTGCTCAAATTCCAGAGCAGGTCGATGCTGACGTTTCGCTACTGCAATTGCTCCCGCCATTTCTTGGGCCGGGTTATAGTCGATTAAGCCACTTTGAACGGCAAAACGCATTATTGCTGTCGTTCGCTGTTGTAGACGAGCAGCAACCTCAAAACGCTTTGTTGCTTCAACGACTTTTATAGGGGCGAGCAAATCTTTTGTTTTGAGATCGGCAATTCGGCTTTTGCCTATGGAAGTGAAAAGATTATCAGCCAAACTTTTCAGCACACGTTCGCTATGAGAAGAAGACCATTTCTTGCTACAAGCAGCGTGCCAATCTCTGGCTACTGCTTCGAAAGTAGTCGAACCACTTTGTTCAATCTTGTCTTCTTTTTTCTTTTCGGCTGGATCAATACCATCAGATACCAACTTCTTCGCCATTTCGCGCCGCTTTCTAGCATCGGCAAGAGTGACTGTTGGATAGACTCCTAAAGCCAGCATCTTCTGCTTGCCACCGAAGCGGTATTGAAGACGCCAGTATTTTGCACCATTAGGGTTTACCAGAAGGTGCATACCTTCGCCATCAGTGAGTTTGAATGGTTTGTCTAACGGCTTTACCGTTCTTACCTTGATATCAGTGAGTGCCATTGGCTAACCCCCTGCTGTTGGTATCAAATGTTATCGAATCGAGAATACCAACGGTTATACCATCATAAGTTGGTAGATGTTGAGAGAAAAGAGTGGATGTCAGTAGACATGTTTTTGGGGAGAAACAGCGTAACTGCTGGATTTTAGAGACAAAAAAAGACGTCAGTAGACGTCTGATTTTGCATATTTGGTGCCGAAGGCCGGACTCGAACCGGCACACCTTGCGGCGGTTGATTTTGAATCAACTGCGTCTACCGATTTCGCCACTTCGGCACTGAAAGTAGTATGCGGAAAACGTGGGCATTATACCCAGCCCAGCCGGTCACGCAATAGTTATCCCGCCTTGTTCGGTTTAAGTGTTGAAAAAACAGTCATACACCGCAGCTCAGTGAGGATTTGCTGACAAAAATCTTCTGTTTACCCACGTTTTTCCAATGCCGTTTCTCAAACTTCGCATTAGTATACAAATCACGAATAGATCTTGCCCTGTTGATGGATACCAGCTTGTTGAAAAAACTCTCACTTTCGCTCCTCGCGCTGGCCTTCGCCAGTACGCCTTTATGGAGCCACGCGCAGCAGAATGCGCGTCTGGCGTCGCAGGTCGTGGATGACCATGCAGAACACATCTTTTACGGCAGCGGCGCGATGGGAATGGCGCTGGTTGTCGTTGATAACAATCAGCAGGTTTTCCGCAGCTTCGGGGAAACCCGTCCCGGTTCCGATTTGCGACCACGTGAAGACTCTGTGGTGCGTATCGCCTCGCTGACCAAACTTATTACCAGTGAAGTGCTGGTAAAAATGGCGCAGCAGGGCAAAGTCAGTATTAACGATCCGTTGCGTAAATACGCCCCGGCCGGTGCCCGTGTTCCTGCTTACAGCGGCACAAATCCGATCACCCTGCTGAATCTCGCCACCCACACCAGCGGTTTGCCGCGCGAGCAGCCGGGCGGTGTCGCACATCGTGCCGTCTTCACCTGGCCGACTAAAAGTGATCGCTGGAGCTGGCTGAGTGTCGCCAAACTGACTGTGCCGCCGGGTGCACGCGCCTCTTACTCAAATCTGGCGTTTGACCTGCTGTCCGATGCATTATCGAAAGCCGCTAATCAGCCTTATACCCAGTTGCTGCGCGAGCAAATCACTCAGCCGCTGGGCATGGTCGATACCACGCTGACGCCAAATGCCAGCCAGTGTTCACGCCTGATGGAAGGTCTGCGTCCGAGCCCGTGTATCAACACTATTGCGGCAGCAGGCAGCGGAGGCCTTTATTCCACGCCTGCCGATATGGGCCGCTGGATGCGTCAGTTCCTCGGGCAACGCACTACAACCGCCGATATGGCGCAGAAGATGTATTACAAGCGTACGGACCTGGTCTCGCTCAAAGGAATGGATGTACCGGGAATGGCGGACTCGCTGGGAATGGGCTGGGTAACGATGGCGCCGACGCCGTTGCTGCCACGTATCATTCAGAAAACCGGCGGCGGTGGTGGCTTTATCACGTATGTCGCGATGGTGCCGCAGCGCGGTGTAGGCGTGTTCGTGGTTGTGACCCGCAGCGAACTGACCAAGTTTAAAAACATGAGCGATGGCGTGAACAATCTGGTGGCCGATCTGGTGCGTAATAACGAGATCTGACGGTTCAGTTCTCAATATTCAGAATTCAGAATTCAGAATTCAGAATTCAGATGTAAAAAAGCAGGCCTCTGTAAAGAGCCTGCTTTTTGTTTATCTGTACTGCCGGATTTAGCGTTTTTTCAGCAGTAAGAACATGCTGATGACGAAGAACAGTCCGCTCGGCAGCAATGCGCCCAGAATCGGCGGAATACTGTAAACCAGGCTTAACGGGCCGAATATCTGGTCAAGCACGTAGAACAGAAAACCGAAGCAAATACCGGTCACCACGCGCACACCCATCGGTACGCTGCGTAAAGGCCCGAAGATGAATGACAGCGCCATCAGCATCATCACCGCAACGGACAGTGGCGAGAAGATTTTACTCCACATATTCAGCTGGTAACGTTTTGCTTCCTGCCCGCTCTGCTTCAGGTATTTCACATAGTTGTGCAGGCCGCTGATCGACAATGCATCTGGGTCGAGCGCAACCACACCGAGTTTGTCCGGCGTCAGGTTGGTTTTCCATACGCCGGTCAGCGTCTGCGAACCGGTGATTTGCAGTTGATCCGTCAGATCAGATTCATCCACCTGAGAGAGTTTCCACTCACCATTATCAAAGGTCGCGGATGACGCGTAACGGACTGACTGCAGTTTATTCTCTTCATTGAAATGATAGATGTTGACGCCGGTCAGCTCTTTTTCACCCGCCACGCGTTCGATGTAGATAAAATCGTGACCGTCTTTTGCCCACACTCCGTTTTGCGTGGAAAGCAGTGAGCCACCGTACATCTGTTGCGCACGGTAGTTACGCGCCATTTGTTCGCCCTGCGGCGCAACCCATTCTCCGATCGCCATGGTCAGTAACACCAGCGGGATCGCCGTTTTCATCACGGAGGCGGCAATCTGCATGCGGGTGAAACCGGATGCCTGCATCACCACCAGCTCGCTGCGTGTTGCCAGCGTGCCGAGGCCCAGCAATGCGCCCAGCAGCGCTGCCATCGGGAAGAAGATTTCGATATCCTTCGGTACGCTCAGCAGGGTGTATAAACCTGCGCCAGCGGCGGAATATCCGCCCTGCCCGACTTTACGCAACTGATCGACAAACTTGATGATGCCGGAGAGTGACACCAGCATGAACAACGTCATCATGATGGTGTTGAAAATAGTGCGACCAATGTAACGGTCTAATACGCCAAACATCAGGCAGCTCCTCTCAGACGCGCGCGGATCTTGCGAACCGGCAAGGTGTCCCATGCATTAAGCACCAATGCCAGTGCAAAGTAGAGCAGGTTGGTTCCCCACATCCAGAGCATCGGATCCAGCTTACCTTTGGCACCGTTGGAGCGCAGCGAGGTTTGCAGCAGGAAGAAAATCAGATACAGCAGGATCGCTGGCAGCATACTGAGTACACGCCCCTGACGAGGATTCACCACGCTGAGCGGAACCACCAGCAACGCCATAATAAAGACTGAAACGATCAGCGTTAAACGCCAGTTCAGCTCTGCCCGCGCTTCCGGTTCGTTGGAATTCCAGAGTTGCGTCATGGTCATCTGATCCGACTGATTAGGGTCAAGCTGTACAGCCTGATGCCCGATAACCGCCAGATAATCGGTGAAATCCGTCACGCGGAAATCACGCAACAGTGCAGTGCCTTCATAACGGGTACCTTTATCCAGCATCACCTGCTGGGAACCGTCCGCACGCTGCAACATATGTCCTTTATCAGCGACCACAACGGAAGGCCGCTGGTTGCCGTTCGGCCGCAGTTGAGCCAGGAAGACGTTATGAAATTCTTTCCCTTTAACACTGCCAACGAACAGCACTGCATTGCCGTTCTGGGCTTGCTGGAACTGGCCTTCGACCATCGCGGCCATGCTCGGGTTGGCTTTCGCCTCCGCCAGCACTTCATCCTGATGTTTCGACGACCACGGGCTGAGCCAGATCGCATTCACGCCAGCAAAAACTGACGTAAATAGCGCCAGAACCAGCGCGGCGATGACCAGTGACCGTTTTCCAAGACCACAGGCGTGCATGACCGTGATTTCACTGTCGGTATAAAGTTTACCGAGCGTCATCAGCAGGCCGAGGAACAGACTGAGCGGCAGAATAAGCTGCGCCATCTCCGGAACGCCAAGGCCCAGAAGTGAGAGAACTAAATTTGTTGGGATATCGCCATCGACCGCTGCTCCGAGCACTCTGACCAGCTTCTGACAGAAGAAGATGAGAAGCAAAATGAACAGAATGGCAAATTGGCTCTTGAAGGTTTCCCTAACCAGATATCTAATGATGATCACGCTTAATACGCCTGTGAAAACTTGTCTTTTTGAAGGAAAATCGCTAGTTTCATCGCTAATCCGTCATTTATTCTCATCATATGGCAACCTTCGCAGCTAAAATAGTATTACAACACCGAGAATTGGGGTGTCCTATAGGAACTTGCTTATAGCCGCCAAAATAAAAACTAACGCCGTTTAAGGTTAACACAGGTCGTTAACACAATGACGGGAGAGTGTCTCCGGCGACTCATTCTAGCCGTACCTCCCGCCCTTGTCTTTAAGATTCAGGAGAGTGCATGGAGTTCAGCGTAAAAAGCGGTAGCCCGGAAAAACAACGCAGTGCCTGTATTGTAGTCGGCGTTTTCGAACCTCGCCGCCTGTCACCGATTGCCGAACAACTCGATAAAATCAGTGATGGCTACATCAGCGCCCTGCTTCGCCGTGGCGAACTTGAAGGCAAAGTGGGCCAGACCCTCTTACTGCATCATGTACCGAATATTCTTTCAGAACGCATTTTGCTGATTGGGTGCGGCAAAGAACGCGAGCTGGATGAGCGCCAGTACAAGCAGGTTATCCAGAAAACCATTAACACCCTGAACGACACCGGTTCTATGGAAGCCGTTTGCTTCCTCACCGAGCTGCACGTAAAAGGCCGTAATACTTACTGGAAAGTGCGTCAGGCGGTCGAAACCTCCAAAGAGTCGCTTTACACTTTCGATCAGTTGAAAAGCAACAAAACCGAGCCGCGCCGTCCGCTGCGTAAAATGGTGTTCAACGTGCCGACCCGCCGTGAACTGACCAGCGGTGAGCGCGCCATTCAACACGGTCTGGCGGTGTCAGCCGGTATTAAAGCCGCGAAAGATCTCGGCAATATGCCCCCGAACATCTGTAACGCCGCATATCTGGCGTCACAGGCCCGTCAGCTGGCAGATGCGTTCAGCACCAACATCACGACCCGCGTTATCGGCGAGCAGCAGATGAAAGAG
Source organism: Rahnella sp. WP5 (assembly GCF_000745615.1). Classification (NCBI taxonomy): domain Bacteria; kingdom Pseudomonadati; phylum Pseudomonadota; class Gammaproteobacteria; order Enterobacterales; family Yersiniaceae; genus Rahnella; species Rahnella sp. WP5. The sequence continues at coordinate 406,874 of NZ_JQJR01000006.1, forward strand.
CTGGGAATGAATGCGTATCTGGCGGTGGGTCAGGGTTCGAAAAACGAATCGCTGATGTCGGTGATGGAATATAAAGGAAATCCTAACCCGGACGCTAAGCCTATCGTGCTCGTGGGTAAAGGTCTGACCTTCGATTCCGGTGGTATTTCCATTAAGCCCGCCGCGGATATGGATGAAATGAAGTACGACATGTGTGGCGCCGCAGCCGTTTACGGTGCGATGCGTGTGGTGGCTGAACTCAATCTGCCACTGAACGTCATTGGCGTGCTGGCAGGCTGTGAAAACATGCCTGGCGGTCAGGCATTCCGTCCGGGCGACATTCTGACCACCATGTCCGGCCAGACTGTCGAAGTGCTGAATACGGACGCCGAAGGCCGCCTGGTGCTGTGCGATGCACTGACCTACGTTGAGCGTTTCGATCCTGAGCTGGTGATTGACGTCGCTACGCTGACCGGTGCCTGCGTGATTGCGCTTGGCCATCACATCACCGGTTTGCTGTCGAATCACAATCCGCTGGCGCATGAACTGATCGGCGCGTCCGAACAGGCGGGTGACCGTGCATGGCGTTTGCCGCTGGCTGATGAATATCAGGAACAGCTGGATTCTAATTTTGCGGATATGGCAAACATCGGTGGCCGTCCGGGTGGTGCGATCACCGCCGGTTGCTTCCTGTCGCGTTTCACCCGCAAATACAGTTGGGCACATCTGGATATCGCCGGTACTGCATGGCGTTCAGGCAAGAACAAAGGCGCAACCGGTCGTCCGGTTGCGCTGTTGTCACAGTTCCTGCTCAACCGTGCAGGGCTGGATGGCGATGAGTGATTCCTCTGCTAAATAAGATATAATCTCCACTATCAGGGTCTGGTTCGCCAGCCCCTCCACAGGCGGGCGCACCAGTTGCGCCCCTGTTTTTTCTCAGCAGCACAGTGAACTCATCATGAAACAGGCAACCTTCTTTCTTCTCGATGCGCCGGACGCCAGTGGCGAGCTCAGCTCGCACGAAGCACTGGCCTGTCTGGTCGCCGCTGAACGTTACCGGATGGGCAAACGTGTTCTGCTGGCCTGTGAAGATCAGAAACAAGCTGAGCGCCTGGATGAAGCGCTCTGGCAACGCGAGCCGAACCACTTTGTGCCCCATAATCTGGCCGGTGAAGGCCCGCGTTTTGGCGCGCCGGTAGAATTATGCTGGCCGGGAAAACGCGGCAATGCGCCACGCGACTTGCTCATCAGCCTGCTGCCTGAGTTTGCAGATTTTGCTACTGCTTTCCATGAAGTGGTAGACTTCGTTCCTTACGAAGATTCCCTTAAACAACTTGCGCGCGAACGCTACAAAGCCTATCGCAGCGTGGGTTTCTCTTTGACGACGGCCACGCCGCCCTCAGTCACCACATTGACCGACGAAAATACGAAGCGAAATGGATAAGACATATAACCCGCAAGACATCGAGCAGCCGCTTTACGAGCACTGGGAACAACAGGGCTATTTCAAGCCACATGGTGACACCAGTAAAGAAAGCTTTGCCATCATGATCCCGCCGCCGAACGTCACCGGCAGCTTGCACATGGGTCATGCTTTCCAGCAAACCATCATGGACGCCATGATCCGCTATCAGCGCATGCAGGGTAAAAATACGCTGTGGCAGGCGGGGACTGACCATGCGGGTATCGCAACGCAGATGGTGGTTGAACGTAAAATCGCCGCTGAAGAAGGCAAAACCCGTCACGATTACGGCCGTGAAGCGTTTATCAACAAAATCTGGGACTGGAAAGCAGAATCCGGCGGCACCATTACCCGCCAGATGCGCCGCCTGGGTGATTCCGTGGACTGGGAGCGTGAACGCTTCACGATGGACGAAGGCCTGTCTGACGCCGTGCGCGAAGTGTTCGTTCGTCTGTACAAAGAAGACCTGATTTACCGCGGTAAACGTCTGGTGAACTGGGATCCGAAACTGCGTACCGCGATTTCCGATCTTGAAGTGGAAAACCGCGAATCCAAAGGTTCCATGTGGCACCTGCGTTATCCGCTGGCTGACGGCGCGAAAACCGCTGAAGGCAAAGATTACCTGGTGGTCGCCACCACGCGTCCGGAAACCGTGCTCGGTGATACCGGCGTTGCCGTTAACCCGGAAGATCCGCGTTACCGCGATCTGATCGGCAAAGAGATCATTCTGCCGCTGGTAGGCCGTCGTATTCCGATTGTTGCCGATGAACACGCCGATATGCAAAAAGGTACAGGTTGCGTGAAGATCACCCCGGCGCATGACTTTAACGACTATGAAGTCGGTAAACGTCACGGCCTGCCGATGATCAATATCCTGACTTTCGATGGTGATATCCGCCAGACCGCTGAAATCTTCGATACTAACGGCGAAGAAAGCGATGCATGCGCCAACGATATCCCTGAGCAGTTCCGTGGCCTTGAGCGTTTTGCCGCACGTAAAGCCGTGGTCGCCGCCTTCGACGAAGCCGGTTTGCTGGAAGAAATCAAACCTCACGATCTGACCGTGCCTTACGGTGACCGTGGCGGCGTAGTTATCGAACCAATGCTGACTGACCAGTGGTACGTGCGCACGGCACCGCTGGCGAAAGTTGCGGTGGAAGCCGTTGAGCAAGGCGACATTCAGTTCGTGCCGAAGCAATACGAAAACATGTATTTCAGCTGGATGCGTGACATTCAGGACTGGTGTATTTCCCGTCAGCTTTGGTGGGGACATCGTATTCCGGCGTGGTATGACGCCGAAGGCAATGTGTTTGTTGGTCGTGACGAAGCGGAAGTGCGCAGCGAGAACAACCTGGGCGCAGACGTCGTGCTGACTCAGGACGAAGACGTGCTCGACACCTGGTTCTCTTCCGGTCTGTGGACGTTCTCCACGCTGGGCTGGCCAGAACAGACGCCTGACCTGAAAGCTTTCCACCCTTCAAGCGTGGTCGTCAGCGGCTTCGACATCATCTTCTTCTGGATCGCGCGCATGATCATGATGACCATGCATTTCGTGAAAGACGAAAACGGTAAGCCACAGGTTCCGTTCCACACCGTGTATATGACCGGCCTGATCCGTGACGACGAAGGGCAGAAAATGTCCAAGTCCAAAGGTAACGTTATCGATCCGCTGGATATGATTGACGGTATCTCGCTGGAAGATCTGCTGGAAAAACGTACCGGCAACATGATGCAGCCGCAACTGGCAGAGAAAATCCGCAAGCGCACCGAGAAGCAATTCCCGAACGGCATCGAACCGCACGGTACTGATGCCCTGCGCTTCACGCTGGCGGCACTGGCGTCTACCGGCCGTGACATCAACTGGGATATGAAGCGTCTTGAAGGCTACCGCAACTTCTGTAACAAGCTGTGGAACGCCAGCCGCTTCGTGCTGATGAACACCGAAGATCAGGATTGTGGCCTGAACGGCGGCGAACTTGAGCTGTCACTGGCTGACCGCTGGATCCTGGCGGAATATAACCGCACGGTGAAATCTTACCGTGAAGCGATGGATAACTACCGCTTCGATCTGGCTGCCAGCATTCTGTATGAATTCACCTGGAACCAGTTCTGCGACTGGTATCTTGAGCTGACCAAACCGGTCATGAACGGTGGCAACGAAGCGCAACTGCGTGGCACCCGTCATACGCTGGTGGAAGTGCTGGAAGGTCTGCTGCGTCTTGCGCACCCGATTATTCCGTTCATCACCGAAACCATCTGGCAGCGCGTGAAATCGCTGAAAGGCATCACAGCAGAAACCATTATGCTGCAGCCTTTCCCTGAGTTTGATGCAGCAAAAGCGGACGAACTGGCGCTGGCCGATCTCGAGTGGATCAAGCAGGCGATCATCGCTATCCGTAACGTGCGTGCCGAGATGAACCTGTCTCCGGCCAAGCCGCTGGAACTGCTGCTGCGTGGCGCGAGTGCGGATGCACAACGTCGTGTGGAACAGAACCTGAGCTTTATTCAGTCTCTGGCGCGTCTGGAGTCCATCACCATTCTGCCTGCTGGCGACAAAGGCCCGGTCTCTGTTACTAAGCTGGTGGAAGGTGCTGAACTGCTGATCCCAATGGCCGGTCTGATTGATAAAGATGCCGAACTGGCACGTCTGGACAAAGAGATGGCGAAACTGGACGGCGAGATTGCTTCGATCGAAGGCAAGCTGTCTAACGAAGGTTTTGTGGCGCGTGCGCCGGAAGCGGTTGTCGCCAAAGAGCGTGAGCGTCTGACGGCCTGTGGTGAAGCGAAAGTGAAACTGGCGGAACAGAAAGCCACGATTGCTGCGCTGTAATCTCAACCAGATGTAAATGTTAAAATCTATAAAAACAGATGCCAGTCAGTGAAACCTGACTGGCATTTTTTATTCCTGCAACAACCTGATTAACCCGGGGAATTGTTCTGAAATTCCTGCAAAAAAGTATCTGTCATTTTTCTCACCAGCGTTGAGAAAAACTGGTTATTAAGTGCAGCTTTATTGTAAACCATATAGACCGGTTGAGAAGGCAATGTCATATCCGTCGACAACTTCTGGATATCAAAAGAATTTTTCATTTTTTCATAGAAACGTTCTGTAATAAAAGCCAGCATGTCGGATGTTTCTACCATCGAGATAATGGAGAGAAATGAAGGGCTGATAAACCGACATTTCCTGTCAACATGCAGCAAAGTATTAACATCCAACCTGTTAGATAAAAGACTAGTACTCTCGGAATCAACGAAAATATGGCTCTCTTGCGCAGCCTGCTCCCTTGACAGGCTCCCTCTAAGGCGAGGATGCGATCGGCGGCAAATCATCACCGGCACTTCGCTGGAAATATGCTGGCTAACCCGGGAATGGCTAACGTGCGGATGAACGTCAAAAATGATGTCAGCCTTACGGAAAATCAGAGCATCTTCAGTTTCAGCAATCGAATTGCCGCTCGTGCTGTGCACTATTTCACAGTCGGGTGCAATTTCATCCAGTACCTTGCGCATCACGTTTATCGTAAACATTGAAATGTAAGGTGAGCAGTGAACAACAAGTCGGGTCGGCAGAGAATCAAACGAGATATTCTGCAATTTCGCCACTAAATTGTCGTAAGCCTCCGCCAGGCCTTCGTGTATCCCGATCGCAACGGTGGTCGGTGCCAGTGCCTTTCCGTCCCTGATAAACAGTGCGTCATTGTAATGAACACGTAAGCGCCCCAGTGCCTGACTGACAGCAGAAGGCGTGATGCCAAGGGCATCTGCGGCTTTGGTTCCGCTACGATGAATAAAAACAGCCTCAAACGTAGTCAATAAATTGAGATCAAAATTCTTCACCATTTTAAAACGATCGGTGAGTGTGTTCTCTTTCATCCTGTCCAGTCCCCTGACCTCTGGTGAAATACGAGAGTTCGTATTCTCACCATCAATCATAGTCAAGATACTCAATTTTGGTCTCCTTACCGAAAATTAAATTTCATTTATTTCAATGAGTAAAATAGAACGATTATAGTTAAAAAAATCAATTAACAGACACGCTAATAACAGCGCAATAAATACTGAAAACTTGATAGCAGCGATCTTTTACCCACTCCGATTTCAGACTGCCAAAATACGCTCCATTACGGCATTATCCCAGCAATTTCCACGACGACTTTGGCTCAGTTCAATATCATTATCTTCGGCATATTGACGCCATGCTCCACCGGTATATTGGCTCCCCTGATCTGAATGAACCAGCACTTTACCCTTCGGCTGTCGCCACACTTTTGCCACGCGCAATGCGCTTAACGCTAACTCATCTGTCATCGTTTTAGCTACGTCCCACCCCACGACCTTAAAGGGAATAAAGTTCGCCAACCGCTACCATTCCTGACGCGTCGGTATGTACGTTATGTCGGTCACCCACTTTTTATTGGCAGCATCAACGTTAAACTCACGAACAGGATGATTAGGCATAGCTACGTTAATATCTTTCGCTATGACATATCTGCGTCGGCGTTGGCGACCTGATAACCTGAGCCTTTTCATTAGGCTACGTGTCGGATAGCGTCCCAGATTAAAACCTTCTTTATGCAACACGATACTTAATGCTCGTCTTCCAAGGCTTCCGCGATTTACTTTCCAGCAGGCTAAAGCATGGGCATCTCGTTCAGCATTCAATGAGGCCTCTGGGCGATATTTTGCCTTTAACCACCGATAAAATCCGTTACGGCTCACCGTCATGGTTCGATAAAGCAGTGCCACCGGCCAGAACCGGCGATGCTCATTAATAAAAGCGAACCTCAGCGTTGCTCTTTTGCAAAGAAGGCCATGGCCTTTCTGTTGTTCTGGCCATGGGCACCTCCTGTTCAAGGATTATATCCTCTTAAGTCGGTGTCACCGATTATTAGGACAGAACACTTTACTGAACTATACCTTTAACTAACTTAAATTAAAGTTCGCACCATTCTTATAAAAATAAAAATATCATATAAATCTGCCATGATTCATACATATATATCCACTCTTAAGTTTACTGAATAGTATATTCAGCGTATGCAATGGCGATTCATACGGCAACTATGAATAATGCGCTCCAACGATAAGGGGTACCGGCTTATAAAATCTCTTTATCATCCACCACCCGCTCTTATGAAGAGTGTGTTCTTGTTAAAATAAAGGAATAGTAATGAAAATGACTTCGTTTTTTAAAATGAGTGTACTGGCTGCCGGTATGGTTGCAGCAATGGGTGCAAATGCTGGTGATACTGGTACTTTGAATGTTACTGGTACTCTTATTGCAACTTCATGCACAGTTGATGCAAGCAGCACCACTGACGTGCCATTTGAAACCCTGTCCGCTGAAAGCTTTGCAACTGTTGGCGCAATTTCAGACAAGAAAGACATCGTCTTGAATCTGACTGAATGCCCTGTTTCTCAGACTGGCGTAATGTTTACTGCGAATGGTGCATCTGATGCAACTAACAACCAGTTGCTGGCCCTGTCTACTGATTCAATGGCTACCGGTCTGGGCATCGCTATTTATAACAAAGGCGGCGATCTGATCCCAATGCACTCTGCTTCTGTTGCAGCACCAATCAATGCTGAAACCGGCGTTGCAACCATTAATCTGGAAGCGGCTGCAATGTCCACTGCTGAAGCAGTTACCGGTGGTGCATTCAACGCAACAACTACTTTTGTTCTGTCTTACAACTAATATTTCCCGATTTATTGGCTTGCTGAAAATAAAACACCAAGTTAATAGAATTTGGTTAAAAGGATTAAACCGATCATGAATATGAAAAAATTAAGTGCTGCTGTAGTTGTTATGTTGGGTCTGGGTGTTTCTGCTGCTCAGGCAGATGATGGTTCCCTGAACTTCACTGGTGAAGTGAGCGCAAGCTCTTGTTCAGTTGCTGCAAACAGCACTGTTGTGCCAGTAACTTTTGATAGCTTCTCTGCTTCATCATTAAACTCTATGGCTGCTGGCTCCACTTCATCAGGATTGCAGAAGCCATTTAGCATCACACTGGCTGGCTGTCCTGAAGGCCTGTCTGTTGCTAAAATTAAGCTTGATGGCAAAACTTCCGGCATCACCCCAACTGTGTTTGTCGGTAACTCCACTGCACGCTATGTGGGTATTGTGATTTCCGATGCTGAAACCGGTGCTGTTATTACACCAAAAGAATTCGGTAATGATAAAGCCATCGTTGCTGGCGAAAACACCCTGAACTACCTCGTTGGTTTAACCAAAACCACCACTGAAAGTGCTGCTGTTGCAGGTACTATTGATGTGCCACTAACTTTCACTATGTCTTACGAGTAATATCCTCTGTAATACGTGTGTTTTTTTAATAAAATGGCTGAACCAACCCTCAGCCATTTCATTTAATTTCCTCAACATTACAGTGAGATCATTACCTTCAACTCTCAAGGCTAATTATGTCATTATTTAAAAAATCTCTATTCTCTTTGTTACTGATCGCATTATCCACCCCTTCGTTTGCTGGCTTTTCTGTCGGAGCTACACGTGTTATTTATAACGGCAATATGAAAGAAGCGTCACTTTCAGTTAAAAACACCGAGGACTCGAATGTTTATCTTATTCGCTCATGGGTGAGTTCTGATAAAGCGGGTGAAAAAGTGCCTTTTATTATCACTCCGCCGCTGTTCCGCATTGAACCGGGTCAGGATAATGCCGTACGTATTACCCAGTCTTCGTCGTCTTTAGCGCAGGACAAAGAGTCTGTCTACTGGATTAACACGCTGGCTATTCCTCCTGCGTCTAAAGAAAAGAACTCATTGCAGTTCTCTATCAATACACGTATCAAACTGATCTACCGGCCGACGACATTGAATAACAAAGAGGCGATTGCCAAAGCGTATCAGCAACTCACCTTCTCCCGCTCAGGCAGCGCGATAACTGCCAGTAATCCGACACCTTATTACGTCAACATGACAAAAATTAGCGTGAACGGCAAAGAATTAAAAGAGGGTTATATGGTACCGCCAAAATCGTCGTTGAAAATTGACAATGCCCCGACGGGAAACAGTATCGTCTGGCAGGCTATTAATGACTTCGGCGGATTAACCGAAAAAGCCAAAGCATCAATTTAAATAATTCGAAAGATTAAAACCGGGAATGTCTGTTTATTATGGAAAATAACAATATTAAAAATCATCGGGACAAAGACAGCACGAGAAGAAAAGGTGAAAAAAGAAAGAGTGGCGCATTAAAAAGCATCACTACTGCCCGCTCTTTTTTATTAAAACCCTTATCCTTTTTCATATTGTTATCTCTGCCCTGCCTGGCTTATTCTGCTGAAACATTTAACCCTGAGATGTTAAAAGCTATCGGTGATGGCGGTGACCTGGAAAACGTTAATCTGGATTATTTTGCCGAAAAGGGCGGCCAGATGCCCGGTACGTATCAGGTCGATATCTATCTGAATAACCAGCAGGTCGATTCACGCAACGTCGAGTTCGTCAGCCTGCCGGATGCACCGGGTAAACTCTACGGCGCGATCACACCCGCGGAGATGGCAGAGTACGGCGTGAAACTGGATGTGTATCCGGATCTGAAAGCCGTTGCACCTGACGCAAAGCTGACCAAGCCACTGAGTGCCTATGTGCCGCAGGCCACTGAAAATCTCGATTTAAACCGCAAGCGTTATGACATTACCGTGCCGCAAATCGGGGTAAATATGCGTCCGCGTAACTCGGTTGATCCGAAGCGCTGGGATAACGGGATCGCCGCCTTTATGCTCAACTATAGCTATTCTGGTTCCACCACGGAGCGCGATGACAGCGGTCAGTCAAAGAGTAACTTCGTTAACCTGCGCAGCGGGGCAAACCTCGGCGCGTGGCGCCTGCGTAACTATTCGACCTACAGCAATCAGCAGAATGAAGGCTCGCACGGCGGCGAGGACACCAGCACCAGCAAGTTCGAATCGATTAATACCTACGTGCAGCGTGATGTGCGTTTCCTGCAGGGGGGCCAACTGACGCTGGGCGAATATTCCACGCCCGCCGATGTATTTGACAGTATCCAGTTTACCGGGGCTCAACTTGCCTCCGACGACCAGATGCTGCCGGATTCCATGAGCCAGTTTGCGCCGACGGTGCGAGGCATTGCCAAGTCTAATGCGCAGGTCACTATCAAACAGAATGGCTATGTGATCTACCAGTCCAACGTATCGCCGGGGCCGTTCGCGATCACGGATCTCTATCCGTCCGGTAACGGCGGTGATATGGAAGTGACGGTAACGGAATCCGACGGTTCCAGCAGTAAATTCACGATTGCTACCAGTTCAGTGCCGATTTTACAACGTGAAGGCCGCTTCAAATACAACCTGGCACTGGGTAAATACCGCTCAGGTAATGACGATACTCAAACCCCGAACTTTATTCAGCTGTCCAATATTTACGGTCTGACGGCGCGCACCACCGTTTACGGCGGCGTGCAGTATGCCGAAAATTACCGTGCCGCTAACGTGGGTGTCGGTTTTGACTTAGGCAACGTCGGTGCGGTGTCATTTGATGCCACACAAGCCACCAGTGAATTTGATGATGCGCTGGGCACCAAAAAAGGTCAGTCCTACCGGGCAATGTATGCCAAGAACTTCGAGGCAACGGACACCAACCTGCAAATCGCCGGTTACCGTTATTCCACCGAAGGTTATTACGCCTTCAGTGACGTTCAGAACTACCAGCAAGACACTGACAATGATTTCGACAATTACAACCGCTCGCATAACCAGCGCAGCAAAATGCAGTTGTCCGTCAATCAGGCAATTGGCGACTACGGTTCGATTTATATCAGTGGCAGCCAGCAGGATTACTGGGGCGGCGACGGTAAAGAGAAGCTGTTACAACTGGGTTACAACACCAGCATTTACGGTATCAGTTACGGCTTTAACTACAACTACTCGAAAAACCCGGGCATGACAGAGGCCGATCAGGTGTTTGCCTTCAACATGTCGGTGCCGCTCGATAAGTTCATGGGGCCTTCAGGCACATGGGCAACCTACAACATGAGCACCAAACGCCACGGTTCCACCGTTCAGCAGGCCGGTATCAGCGGCACCCTGCTGGATGATAAAAACCTCAGTTATTCCGCGCAGCAGGGGTATGAAAATCAGGGCAACGGCGCGTCCGGTAATGCCAGCATGGATTACAAAGGCGGCTCCGGCGAAGGCAACCTCGGTTACAGCTATGACCAGGAAAGCCGCCAGTGGAGTTACGGCATTCAGGGCGGCATTCTGCTTCATGAAAACGGCATCACGCTGTCACAACCGCTGGGCGATACCGTGACGCTGGTGAAAGCGCCGGGGGCTGATGACGTCAACGTCGAAAACAACAGCGGTGTACACACCGACTGGCGTGGCTATGCGGTCGTGCCGTATGCCCAGCCATACCGCAAAAACAGCGTGACGCTGGAAACCGAAAGCTTTGCTGATGATGTGGATATGGACATGAATACCCAGACGGTGATCCCAACCCGCGGTGCGGTAGTGCGTGCAGAATTCAAAACCCGCGTCGGCCAGCGTGCTTTAGTGCAATTGCTGTTTATGGGTAAACCGGTGCCGTTTGGTGCCACCGTCAGCCTGCTGGATAACGACAGCACCGTCACCGGCATTGTCAGTGACAACGGAGAAGTTTACCTGACCGGCCTGCCGGAAACCGGCAACATCATGGCGAAATGGGGTAACGGCAGCAACGAGCAGTGTAAAGGCGCTTACTCGCTGACCAGCAGCAATGCCAGTGACCCGTCTGCGCTGATTAAACAAATTACGGCGCAATGCCACTGAGGCATGAGGAAGTAACATGAAGAATTTATATGCTATTTTAAAAAAAACCGGCTCCGGCAAGATGGGAATACGGTCAATACTGGCAGTACTTTTGTTGATCTGTGGTGTGCATAACGCCATGGCGCTGGGTGTTTGTAACTATCCCTCCACATTTGGGAAAGTAACGGTAGATCGTCAAATTACAGCAATGCAAAGCCAGCCTGTAGGCAGCGTACTCGCAACTTACACCTATAATCAGCTAAATGTACTGGCCAATAGCTGTACCGGTGATTACATGTTAAACAATATTCCAAATACTTCTACCTTTCCAAGTAGTTTAACAAATAACTCGATTTATAAGAGTGGGGTCGAGGGAGTAGGAATACGCGTTACTATAAATTATCGACAAGTTAATCCTGTACATATTATCCAAATCCAGACAGGGGATGGCACTACCCCTATTTATCTCTCCAACGTAAAAGTTGAGTTCGTTAAAACGGGGGAGATCGTTCCCGGCAAGGTAACGACGGGTAATCTGGCTTCAGTTGTGATGGAGGACAGTGCAGGCAACAAAGATGTCTTTAAAGTAAACATAGGAACAGTCGTAATTAAGCAGGCATCTTGCGAAATCACCGGCTCAAGCGCGATCCCTGTGCCAATGGGTGAAGCCAAAAAGGAAGATTTTAGTGGCAAGAACTCAACACTCCCCCCGGTGGACATCAAAATCCCTCTGCAATGCTACGCAGACACGACGGTCAATATCAGCTTCGACGCCCAATCTTCGCTGGGTAATGGCATTATTGATTTGACCAAAG
>NZ_JQJR01000007.1:0-404233 GCF_000745615.1 Rahnella sp. WP5
CATGTATGGAACGCCAACCTGGCGACCCAGCAGGATGTGCTCACGAGTCTGAGGCATAGGGCCGTCAGTTGCAGCAACAACCAGGATAGCGCCGTCCATCTGTGCAGCACCGGTGATCATATTTTTCACGTAGTCGGCGTGCCCTGGGCAGTCAACGTGCGCGTAGTGACGAGTCGGGGTGTCATATTCAACGTGAGAAGTGTTGATGGTGATACCACGAGCTTTTTCTTCTGGTGCGTTATCGATCTGGTCGAATGCGCGTGCAGAACCGCCGTAGGTTTTAGCCAGAACGGTAGTGATTGCTGCAGTCAGGGTAGTTTTACCGTGGTCAACGTGGCCGATAGTACCAACGTTAACGTGCGGTTTGTTACGTTCAAATTTTTCTTTAGACACGGCTATATTCCTTACTCTTGTGCTCTCCCTTCAAAGAGAGAGCACGGGATCATTGTGTTTAAACCAGTGGCTTATTTGCCACGAGCTTCAATAACGGCCAGGGCCACGTTATTCGGCGCATCATCGTACTTCAGGAATTCCATGGAGTAAGATGCACGGCCTTTGGTCAGTGAACGCAGCTGAGTTGCATAACCGAACATTTCGGAAAGCGGAACTTCAGCATGAATCACAACGCCAGTAGCGTTAGATTCTTGGCCTTTCAGCATACCACGACGGCGGCTAAGGTCACCGATGACGTCACCAGTGTTCTCTTCCGGAGTCTCTACTTCAACCTTCATGATCGGTTCAAGCAGGACTGGTTTCGCTTTCTTAAAGCCATCTTTAAAGGCAATAGAAGCGGCCAGTTTAAACGCCAGCTCGGAGGAGTCAACGTCATGGTAAGAACCGAAGTGCAGACGCACGCCCAGATCGACTACCGGGTAACCGGCCAGTGGACCAGACTTCAGCTGTTCCTGGATGCCTTTGTCAATCGCGCCGATGAATTCACCAGGAATTACACCACCTTTGATTTCGTTGACAAACTCATACCCTTTCGGATTTGTGCCAGGTTCTAATGGGTACATGTCGATCACAACGTGACCATACTGACCGCGACCACCAGACTGCTTAGCGTGTTTACCTTCAACATCGGTAACTTTAGCGCGGATAGCTTCACGGTATGCAACCTGCGGCTTACCGACGTTAGCTTCAACGTTAAATTCACGACGCATACGGTCAACCAGGATATCCAGGTGAAGTTCACCCATACCTGCGATGATTGTCTGGCCAGACTCTTCATCAGTCCAAACGCGGAATGATGGGTCTTCTTTTGCCAGACGGCCCAGAGCCAGACCCATTTTTTCCTGGTCAGCTTTGGTTTTTGGTTCTACCGCAACGGAGATTACCGGCTCAGGGAATTCCATGCGTTCCAGGATAATCACGTTATCCGGATCACACAGGGTATCACCTGTAGTCACGTCTTTCAGACCGATCGCAGCAGCGATATCGCCCGCACGAACTTCTTTGATTTCTTCACGCTTGTTAGCGTGCATCTGAACGATACGACCCAGACGTTCACGCTGAGATTTCACTGGGTTAAATACAGTGTCACCTGAGTTGACGAGACCGGAATAAACACGGAAGAACGTCAAGTTACCCACGAATGGGTCAGTAGCGATTTTGAACGCCAGAGCAGAGAACGGCTCTGAATCGTCAGAATGGCGAACTGCCGGAGTGTCTTTACCGTCGTCCAACAGGCCGTTGATAGCTTCAACGTCAGTTGGTGCTGGCAGATACTCAACAACAGCATCCAGCATTGCCTGTACGCCTTTGTTTTTAAACGCAGAACCACAGGTAACCAGGATGATTTCGTTGTTCAGAACGCGCTTACGCAGAGAAGTTTTGATCTCTTCTTCAGTCAGCTCTTCGCCACCAAAGAATTTCTCCATCAGCTCATCAGAGCCTTCAGCAGCGGCTTCAACCAGTTTCTGACGCCATTCTTCAGCCAGTTCTTGCATGTTGGCAGGGATTTCTTCGTATTCGAAGGTAACGCCCTGATCAGCTTCGTTCCAGTTGATAGCTTTCATCTTCACCAGGTCAACAACACCGGTGAATTTCTCTTCCGCGCCGATTGCCAGTTGCAGTGGCACCGGAGTTGCGCCCAGACGTTTTTCAATCTGGTCAACAACTTTCAGGAAGTTAGCACCCATACGGTCCATTTTGTTAACGAACGCGATACGAGGAACTTTATATTTGTTTGCCTGACGCCATACGGTCTCAGACTGTGGCTGAACACCGCCAACAGCACAGTAAACCATTACCGCGCCATCAAGAACACGCATGGAACGTTCTACTTCGATGGTGAAGTCAACGTGCCCTGGGGTGTCAATGATGTTGATGTGGTGTGGTTCGAACTGCTTAGCCATACCTGACCAGAAACAGGTGGTGGCAGCGGACGTGATGGTAATACCACGTTCCTGTTCCTGCTCCATCCAGTCCATGGTGGCTGCGCCATCATGAACTTCACCGATTTTGTGGTTTACACCGGTGTAGAACAGAACACGTTCGGTAGTGGTTGTCTTACCGGCGTCGATGTGAGCACTGATACCAATGTTACGGTAGCGCTCAATGGGTGTTTTACGAGCCATTTGATTCCTCTATAACTAGGACGTTCAAGTTCAGTTAACCCAAGCGGGTTGGCTTCTTGAAGCGCCCGCTTGGTTAGCATAACTACTGCTAAGTGATTACCAGCGGTAGTGGGCGAACGCCTTGTTGGCTTCAGCCATACGGTGAACGTCTTCACGTTTCTTAACTGCAGTACCTTTGTTCTCTGCAGCATCAGAAAGTTCGTTCGCCAGGCGGAGAGCCATGGATTTATCACCGCGTTTACGAGCAGCTTCAACGATCCAACGCATTGCCAGAGCATTACGACGAACCGGACGGACTTCAACTGGAACCTGATAAGTAGAACCACCTACGCGGCGGGACTTAACTTCGACAGTCGGACGAACGTTGTCCAGTGCGACTTCGAAAGCTTCCAGGTGGCCTTTACCGCTACGTTGAGCCAGGGTCTCAAGAGCAGTGTAGACGATTGCTTCTGCAGTAGATTTTTTACCATCTACCATCAGAATGTTGACGAATTTTGCCAGCAGTTCGGATCCGAACTTAGGATCTGGCAGGATTTTACGTTGACCAATGACGCGACGACGTGGCATGGAAATACTCCGTTGTTAATTCAGGATTGTCCAAAACTCTAAGAGTTTATTTTGACAGTAAAGTGAAAATGTTTGGCCTTACTTAACGGAGAACCATTAAGACTTCGGCTTTTTAACGCCGTATTTAGAACGAGATTGCTTACGATCCTTAACGCCTGAACAGTCCAGTGCGCCACGGACGGTGTGATAACGCACACCTGGCAAGTCTTTTACACGACCGCCACGGATCAGGATCACGGAGTGTTCCTGCAGGTTGTGACCTTCACCGCCGATGTAGGAGGTAACTTCAAAACCGTTAGTCAAACGCACACGGCAGACTTTACGCAGTGCGGAGTTTGGTTTTTTAGGAGTGGTGGTATATACACGAGTACATACGCCACGTTTCTGCGGGCAAGCTTCCAGCGCTGGAACGTTGCTTTTAGCAACCTTCGTAGAGCGTGGTTTGCGTACCAGCTGATTAATTGTTGCCATTAAAAAGCTCCTGGATTTTGGTTCATAAACTACTTTGTAAACGCGTGATAAATCGCCCCATAAAAAGCATTAGCTAATATGGGGACGCAGAATTTTAGGGCTGACCTAAGAGGGTGTCAAGAAATATACAGCACATCGTTGTTTCACCATGCTGTTTGCTGGGCATGTTTCTCAGTCAGCGCGACGAAACCAGTATAGTCGATCAATGTGATTCTGTGTGAAATTTGACCAACCAGACCACGAGCCGCCAAATCTTCGCTTAAAACATAAATGGACTGCACATGCTGACTCATCAGGTTGCATGCCTCACTGCCATCAAGTGCAGCCAGCACGCCATCCTGCATCAGCAGAAGCGCATCGTCCTGGGCGATCATGTGAATAAGCAATGAAAAATCACAATGTTGCGGGGAATTGGCAAGAGTAAAAAGCATGGAGTTTCCTGATTTAAAACGTCATTACCACATCATATTCGGCCAGCCGCTGGCGAATTTCAGTCACGGGCAACGGCTCAACATCCAGAACCCATTCATGGCCAGCCGACAGGCCCCGTGTCTTTAATGACTCTTCACAAACGAAACACTGATCGACATCGTAAAGAGATAACACACCGAACGTGGCAATATAATTACGCGCCAAAATTTTTTCCGGCTGCTGCGCTGGCATTAACTGGAAAACACCATCAGCAATGAAAAATACACCAATATCTTCGGTCAGCGCTGACGTTGCCAGCAACGCATCCAGCCCTTCCCGTCCTGCAGACGTTCCGTGCGGACCCTGGGTGAATACAAACGCGATCTTCTTCATTATTGCTCCCTGCATTCACACATCAGAACTGCACCAGACGATCGCAGGTCAACGAAGCTTCAGCCAGACTGCCCAGTCCGGTCAGGGTAAAACCCGGCTGCAAGTTAGTCTGCCCGTGCCCCTGATTATGGGCTTCTGTTTCATCTATCACACCGCGGCGTAATGCGGCAGCGACGCACACATTGAGTGCCACCTGGTAATCTGCCGCCATGCGCTGCCAGGATCGGACTAAATCGAATTCATCGGATGCCGGCGCGGAAAGCAAATTACCATTGAGCACACCTTCACGATAAAAAAACACGCTGTCGAGATGATGACCGCTGGCGATCAGCGCCAGTGCAAACTGATACGCGGCACTGGCTTGCTGAGTGCCGTATGCAGGGCCGGTGACCAGCAGGCAGTAACGCAGTTTCAACGTTCGTTCCCCACCAGATCACCGCTTTTAAACTGGCGGATATACAGGTAGACCGTGTGCTTAGAAATGTTGAGGCGATCCGCAACCTGATTAATCGCGTCTTTGATATCAAAAATACCCTTTTCATAAAGATTCAGAACCACCTGACGGTTCTTCGCATTGTTAGATACGTTGCGGTCAGCGTTGACTTCTTCAATGGTGAATTCCAGCGTCTGAGCCACCAGATCGTCTACGGATGACGCGAAGTTAACGGACGATGCCACTTCCTGCGTCTCAGGCGGCATAAAGGTCTGAATGATTTGCGAGAAAGGTACGTCAAGATTCATGTTGATGCACAGTAAGCCAATCACGCGTTGCTCACGGTTGCGAATAGCGATGGTGACGGATTTCATCAACACACCACTTTTCGCGCGGGTGAAATAAGCTTTGGACACATTACTGTCCGCACCGGTCATGTCATGCAACATGCGCAGCGCTAAATCCGTAATTGGCGAGCCGATTTTACGACCAGTATGCTCACCATTAGCAATACGGACCGCTGAACATTTCAGGTCTTCCAGTGAATGCAGAACAATTTCGCAATGCTCACCGATCAGCATCGCAAGCCCGTCCACCACGGCCTCGTATGAAGACAAAATCTCATGATCGACCTGGCTGAACGGACGTTGGTCCAGCAAATCCAGTTCACCGGTTTCGCCAGTTATAAGCGAATTAGACATCGAAGCTACCACCCTCTCTATCGCGCCTTCCAACGGGAGTCAGGACGCATTATTCATCATTCCACGGTCGTTACTGTATCAAAGACACAGAAAAAACGGCCTTACGATTATATGGATCTGTGACGTTATGCCGGGGAAACAAAAGCGTCAAGTTATCATCATAGAGTAACCTCAATAAAATGAAGGACAGGCGGCAAGAAAAGTGAGAGGCGAAAAAAAACCGCCGCATTTAGCGACGGTTTTCTGCAACAGCTCAGCAGCAACTTAGTTTGCTTTTGGTGCTGCTTCAGCAGGTTTTTCAGCTGCTTTCGGGTCAGCCTTAGGTGCCGCTTTCACATCCAGCAGTTCAACATCGAACACCAGAGTGGAGTTAGCCGGGATCCCCGGAACGCCAGTTTTACCGTAGGCCAGTGCCGGTGGGATGACCAGCTTGATTTTGCCACCTTTCTTGATGTGTTTCAGGCCTTCAGTCCAGCCAGGAATTACACCGTCCAGACGGAAGGACAGCGGCTCACCGCGGGTATAAGAATTATCAAACTCTGTACCGTCGGTCAGGGTACCTTTGTAGTTAACGACAACGGTATCGCTGTCTTTAGGCGCTGCGCCGGCACCTGGTTTTTCAACCTGATACAACAGACCTGACTCAGTTTTCTTCACGCCTTTTTCTTTGGCGAAATCAGCACGGAATTTGTCGCCTTTGTCAGCGTTAGCTTTCGCGTCCTGCTCCATCTTAGCCTGTGCTGATGCTTTCACACGGCCTTCGAAGGTTTGCAGAGTCTGCTCGATCTCCTGATCAGACAGTTTGCTTTTGTTCGCGAACGCATCCTGAACACCGGCGATCAACTGGTCTTTATCCAGTTTGATGCCCAGCTTTTCTTGCTCTTTCAGGGAGTTGTCCATGTAGCGACCCAGCGATGCACCCAGAGCATACGCAGCCTGCTCATCATCACTTTTGAATTTGGCCGTATCTGTTGCTGCCGGAGCAGTTGCAGCAGGGGCAGCGGCTGGCGCAGTTGCAGCAGCGGCCGGTGCTGTGGCTTCAGCAGCCATAACCTGAGTGGCATTCAGGGCGATAGCCATGGTGGTTGCCAGCAGAGTTACTTTAAACAGTGATTTCATCCATTTCTCCAGGACCAGAAATCTGTGACCTCTGGTAATAATTACGAAAGTTCGGCGGTTACTATAACTGTCCGTCTCACGACAAAACAATCTCTATACACGCCATTAGCGTCTTATTCCGACCTTTTTTACATCAATAAGTTTCGTCACACGATCGGGATATACGGATAAAGCGTCAGGGAGGTCAGGTAATCCTGCGGCTTTACGGGTAGAATCGCCGGTCTACAATACAGGATGAGGTTCAGGTCAGTGCACAACATGATCAACACGAGCCATACAGTGAGGTAATGATGATGAACTCAAATACCATTGAACAACGTCTGGAGATGCTGGAAAACAAACTGGCTTTCCAGGAAATTACCATTGAAGAGCTGAACATGATTGTCACACAGCATCAGTTGGAAATGAGCAGACTGCACGATCACCTGCGCCTGCTGACAGACAAACTGCGTGCCAGCCAGCCATCAATGATAGCCGATCAGTCGGAAGAAACGCCGCCACCGCATTATTGATACGGATTGCGACGCAACAAAAAGGCGCCCTTGCGGCGCCTTTCGTTTATATCACTGTGCGGGCGATTAATGACAACCGCAGCCGCCGTTACCGCCGCAACCACCTTTCTTACCGTGGTCATGGTCATGGTCGTGATCATGGCTGTGACCGTGACCACCGCAGCAACCGTCACCGTGTTCATGGTCGTGATCATGATCGTGGCCGTGTTCGCCATGAACATGGCCATGAGCCAGTTCTTCTTCGGTCGCTTCACGGATTGCCACCACTTCAACGTGGAAGTTCAGGTTCTGGCCAGCCAGCATGTGGTTGCCATCAACCACAACGTGGTCGCCATCAACTTCAGTGATTTCGACAGGAACCGGGCCCTGATCGGTATCAGCCAGGAAACGCATACCGACTTCCAGCTCATCAACACCCATGAACACGTCTTTAGGCACGCGCTGAACCAGGTTGTCGTCGTAGTTGCCGTAAGCATCGTTCGCGCCAACATGTACGTCAAATACGTCACCAATTGCATGACCATCAAGTGCAGTTTCCAGACCGGAGATCAGGGAACCATGGCCGTGCAGGTAATCCAACGGTGCGCTCACCGGAGATTCATCAACCAACACACCGTCTTCTGTACGTACCTGATATGCCACGCTGACGACCAGGTCTTTTGCTACTTTCATGATAACTCCTACCGTTGGAAACTCAATTTGTTGTCTGCGGGCGTTGCATAACGCACGCAACTTCGCTTAAGGCTAATTCAGTGACGGCCACTTTTCGATGAGATCATCCTGAAAAGCGCGATCGGATAAATTTGGCGAAGAGTGTAGCGGAAATCCGCGTCTCTGTACTACCAGCATAAAAAAACACGAGCCATAACGCTACTTCGGTTCGAAAATACCAATCACCTGCTCTTCCGGGCGAAGCTTCTTGCTGACCTGCGCGTCAGTCTGACGCTGATGGTGTCCGCACTTGACACACTCCACCACTTCAACCTGATCTTCCTGCCATAAAGCCAGTGTATCCATCGCCTTACATTTCGGACACACCGCACCAGCGATGAACCGTTTACGGGTTGTAGCCATGTTACTTCTCCTGAAATTTCCGATATTGCGTCCGGTCAGTTTTCGATCAACCACCGAAATTATTTTTCTGCTACCGGGCTATTCGTCATCGTCCCAGCCATCAAGCTGGCGACGTTCGTTATGCATTTCACTCTGAAAGATGTCTTCCAGCTCTCGCCGGGCCTCTTTCACGCGGGAAATCTGCGCAACGTCGCCGCGGTTTTGCGGCACAAGTTCACGCAACATCCGCATGTCGAGCCGGCGAAAATGTTGCTGCGCGCGATACGCACTGTGCGGATGCATGCCCAGCGTCACGAGTGCTTTCTTCCCAAGCTCCAGCGCACTAGAAAACGTCTCGCGGGAAAAATTCACTACGCCGGCCTGCAAAAGCTCATGCGCTTCCACACGGCCACGGGCACGCGCCAGAATATTCAGATGTGGAAAATGCTGCTGGCATAAATGCACGATAGCCATCGTATCTTCCGGCTCATTGGAGGTAATAACGATCGACTTTGCCTTTTCCGCGCCGGACGCCCTGAGTAACTCCAGTTCGGTTGCATCGCCGTAATAGACTTTGTAGCCGTAAGTTCGCATCAACCCGACGGCGCTGATATCACGCTCCAGCACCGTAATGCGCATTTTGTTCGCCATCAGCAAACGTCCGATCACCTGCCCGAAACGCCCGAACCCGACAATAATCACCTGCGGTTCGTCATCCTGAACAAAATGCTTTTCGTCGCTTTCTTCGCCGTCGTTGTAGCGTCGCACCAGAATCCGGTCAACCCACTGCATCAGCAGCGGCGTGGTCATCATTGATAACGTCACCACCACCAGCAACAGCGAAAGCTGCGACGAAGAAATCACTTTCTGCGCGCCCGCCGCCGAGAACAGCACGAAAGCAAATTCACCGCCCTGACTGAGCACGGCGGAAAATTGCAGCCGGACCGAGGTGCGCAGACCAAATACACGGGACAGCCCGTACAACAAGGCACCTTTTACAGTCACCAGAACAATCACGCCCGCCAGCACCAGCAAAATATGGGTATAAAGCACGCCCAGATTCAGCGCCATGCCGACAGAAATAAAGAACAGCCCGAGCAGTAAACCCTTAAATGGCTCGATAGCGATTTCCAGTTCGTGCTGATATTCACTTTCAGCCAGTAAAATCCCGGCGATGAATGTCCCGAGCGCCATCGAAAAGCCCAGCGTATCCATAAACAGCGCTGAGCCGAGCACCACCAGCAACGCGGCGGCGGTAAACACTTCACGCACGCCGGAGGCCACAATCAGCCGGAAAATCGGCCGCAGCAGATAGCGTCCGCCAATCAACATCCCGCCAAAGGCCAGCACTTTCAGGCCGATCATTTCCCAGTTATTGCTGCCTTCGGAACCCCCCGCCAGAATCGGGATCAGGGCCAGTGCCGGGATCACCGCAATATCCTGGAACAGCAGCACGGCAAAACCCAACTGGCCGCCTTCGTTACGCGTCATGCCTTTATCGCGCATCAGTTGCAGTGCCATCGCCGTGGATGACATCGCCAGCCCGATACCACCAATCACCGCCGCCTGCCAGGAAAACTTCGTGAGATACAACAAACCGCCAAGCACCAGCGCGGTCAGGATCACCTGCCCGGCACCCACGCCAAAGATTTGCCGCCGCAGCGCCCACAACTTACCGGGATTCAGTTCCAGCCCGATGATAAACATCAGGAAAACCACGCCCAGTTCGGAGAAGTGCAGGATCTCATCCACGTCACGGATAAAACCTAAGCCCCACGGACCGATGGCAATGCCCGCCAGCAAATAGCCGAGCACCGCGCCGATACCTAAACGTTGCGCCAGAGGCACAGCGACCACCGCAGCGAATAAAAACAGCAGGATTGCCGTAGGAATACTTGAAACGTCCATCAGACGATCCCCCCATGCGGCAACGGGGATTGCAGCCATTCGCCGTACGCTTCGGCATGGCTCTGCAACACATCAGGTTTCTGACGTCGTGCCCAGTAAATAACGATTGGCGTCATCCAGTGCATATGACACATCGCCGACGTCAGCTCGAACGGACGCATAATATCGGACATCGGATAACGGTTATAACCGCCCGCACGGTATGCGCCTTCCGGCTCGCCGGTGGTAACGACCGAACGCCAGTATTTGCCGTTTAGCGCATTCCCGCCAGCACCGCTGGCAAACCCCCGGGCCAGCACGCGATCCATCCATTCCTTCAATAGCGCCGGGCAACTGTAGGTATAAAGAGGATGCTGAAAGACAATCACTTTGTGTTCACGCAGCAGTTGTTGTTCGCGGTGGATATCAATAAAAAAATCAGGATAGTGGGCGTACAAATCATGCACGGTGACATGCTCAAGTTGCTGTGCCTGCTGTAACAAAACGCGGTTGGCGACTGAATCGGGTGATTCCGGGTGGGCGTACAGCAGCAAAACCTTTGGTGGCTGCGACATCAATACCTCCAAAGCGTCGTCAGGGTGCGGTTTTTCCGTTACCATGCTTCGCAAAGACAAAATGGGACGCGATACGTCTTGTTTAAATCATTATCATGACAATTTAACATACTCTCAACACGGCGCTTTATGATTGTTTTCTCCTCCTTACAAATCCGACGCGGCACTAACGTGCTGCTGGACAACGCGTCTGCGACCATCAATCCCGGCCAGAAAGTCGGGCTGGTGGGCAAAAATGGCTGCGGTAAATCCACCCTGATTTCGCTGCTTAAAGGTGAAATGAGCGCCGATGCAGGCAACCTGACGTTTCCGTCCAACTGGGCGCTGGCCTGGGTCAATCAGGAAACACCCGCTCTGGACCAGCCTGCGATAGAGTATGTTATCGACGGTGACCGCGAATTTCGCCAACTGGAAGCGCAATTGCAGCACGCTAACGAGCGTGATGACGGCCACGCCATCGCCACGCTGCACGGTAAACTCGACGCCATCAACGCCTGGACCATTCCGGCGCGCGCGGCGAGCCTGCTCAGCGGGTTGGGCTTTACTCAGAATCAGTTGCAGCAGCCAGTCAAATCGTTCTCCGGCGGCTGGCGCATGCGTCTCAACCTTGCGCAGGCGCTGATTTGCCGTTCTGATTTACTGCTGCTCGATGAACCGACTAACCACCTGGATCTCGACGCCGTCATCTGGCTGGAGAAATGGCTGAAAAGCTACACCGGCACGCTGGTGCTGATTTCCCATGACCGGGACTTTCTCGATCCGATCATCGATAAAATACTGCATATCGAACAGCAGACGCTGAACGAATACACCGGTAACTACTCGTCTTTCGAACGCCAGCGTGCGACCAAACTGTCGCAACAGCAGGCATTGTTTGAAAGTCAGCAGGAGAAAGTGGCGCATCTGCAAAGTTATATTGACCGTTTCCGTGCGCAGGCGACCAAAGCCAAGCAGGCGCAAAGCCGTATTAAAATGCTGGAACGCATGGAGCTGATAGCCCCGGCGCACGTCGACAATCCTTTTCATTTTAGCTTCCGCTCGCCGGAAAGTTTGCCCGATCCGCTGTTGCGGATGGAAAAAGTCAGCGCCGGTTATGGCGACACCACGATTCTGGAGTCGATCAAACTGAATCTGGTGCCGGGTTCACGTATCGGCTTACTCGGCCGTAACGGGGCCGGGAAGTCCACGCTGATCAAACTGCTGGCTGGCACCATGCCGCCGCTTCACGGTGACATTGGTCTGGCGAAAGGCGTCAAACTCGGTTACTTCGCGCAGCATCAGCTGGAGTTCCTGCGCGCAGAAGATTCACCGCTGCAACATCTGGTACGCCTGGCAAACAAAGAAACCGAACAGCAGTTGCGCGATTATCTCGGCGGATTTGGTTTCCACGGCGATAAAGTGACGGATCCTACCGGGCGATTCTCCGGCGGTGAAAAAGCGCGTCTGGTGCTGGCACTGATTGTCTGGCAGCGCCCTAACCTGCTGTTGCTCGATGAACCGACCAACCACCTGGATCTCGATATGCGTCAGGCGCTGACCGAAGCGCTGATCGACTTCGAGGGCGCGATGGTTGTCGTGTCGCATGACCGCCACTTACTGCGCTCCACCACTGACGATTTGTATCTGGTACACGGCGGCAAAGTGGAACAGTTCGACGGCGATCTGGAAGATTATCAGCAATGGCTGGTGGACATTCAGCGTCAGGAAAGCCAGCAGGACGCACCGGCCAAAGACGGCGGCGTTAACAGCGCGCAGTCGCGTAAAGACCAGAAACGTCGCGAAGCCGATTTCCGCAATCAGACCCAACCGCTGCGTAAGCAAATCACCAAACTTGAAGCGCAGATGGAAAAATTAAGTACAGAACTGGCGACCATTGAAGAGCGTCTGGCTGATTCCGCGATTTACGACAACAGCCGTAAAGCCGATCTCACCGAATGTCTGCAACAGCAGACCAAAGTGAAAGGCGCGCTGGAAGAGACCGAAATGACCTGGCTCGATGCACAGGAACAACTGGAAGACATGTCGAAAGCCTTTGATCTCGACTAGAAGATCGTTCGGTAAGAAATGAGAAAGGCGCCACGACGGCGCCTTTCTTTTGTCTGCAAATCAGTGCCAGATCAGCAATACGCAGGCGGCGGTCAGGATCCCCATCGCGATATTAAAGGTATACCACGCACGCCTGCTGCGCAGCAGGCGGCCAATTACGGTACCGAAGCCAAGCCAGATGATCCCGGATACCAGATTGACCAGGAACATCCCGAGGCTGATACCAGCAATAGAGTGGTTATAGGCGGCACCGGCCAGACTGAAGCTCGCGACCGCGCCCAGCCCCATCAGCCACGCTTTCGGGTTGAGGAATTGCAGCAACCAGCCCTGATACAAGCGGATCGGCCTGGGTGGCGGGGCGCCGGTTTCCAGTTTTTCATAGGCAGATGTCGCAATCTTCCACGCCAGCCACAGCAGATACAGGCTACCGGCGATTTTGAGGAACAGATGTAACGCAGGATAAATCGTGATGAGCCCGCCGACCCCAAACGCCACCAGCAGCAAAATACTTTGCATGCCAAGCATAATGCCGACCATCAGCCAGAGTGAGCGGAAGAACCCGAAGTTAGCGCCAGACGTGGTTAACAACATATTGTTCGGGCCAGGGGTGATAGCGGCGACCCATAAAAATCCGAGCATCGAGAAAAATAAACCAGGTTCCATTTAATTTGGGTTCTCCGACCCGAAAGATGTGCGATAGCATTGAAGCTAACAGCGTGATATTGATCGCACAAGAGTCTCTTAAGAGAAATTTATTCATCTTATGTTTGAATCCTTTCGCCCCCTGCGCGGGGCCAGTAATCCTCACATCCAGACGCTGTTACCGCGGCTCGTTCGGCGGCACGCAAAACTCAAACCTCACTGGCAAAGGCTGGATACGCCGGACGGTGATTTTCTGGATTTAGCCTGGACTGAAGACCCGGAACAGGCGCGACATAAACCACGCATGATCCTGTTTCACGGACTGGAAGGCAGTTTCTTCAGCCCTTACGCCCACGGTCTATTGCAGGCCTGGAAAGACAAAGGCTGGCTCGGCGTCGTGATGCATTTTCGCGGATGCAGCGGTGAACCCAATAAACTGCTACGTATTTACCATTCCGGCGAAACCGAAGACGCCCGTTTTTTCATTCGCTGGCTCAATGAAACTTATGGCGAAGTCCCGACCGGCGCGGTGGGCGTGTCGCTCGGCGGCAATATGCTGGCCTGTTATCTCGGGCAGGAAGGGGAAACGTGTACGCTGAGCGCCGCCGTGGTGGTCTCCGCGCCGCTGATGCTGGAACCTTGCGCTTACCGGCTGGAACAAGGTTCATCACGGATTTATCAGCGCTATCTGCTCGATCAGCTCAAAGGCAATGCCTCGCGCAAACTGGCGAAATATCCGGGCACATTGCCCGTCACGCTGGAACAGCTAAAAGCCATGCGTTACCTTCGTGAATTCGATGACGCCATCACCTCAAAAGCGCACGGATTTACCGACGCGCTGGATTATTACCGCCGGTGCAGCGGCCTGCCGTTACTGGCGCAGATCAGAACGCCGTTGCTGATTATCCACGCCAAAGACGACCCGTTTATGACGCCGGAGGTCATCCCGAAAGCAGAAAATTTACCGGATTGCGTGGAATATCAGTTAACAGAACATGGCGGACATGTCGGGTTTGTTTCCGGCAGCTTACGTCATCCGCAGATGTGGCTGGAACAGCGCATTCCGGCCTGGATCGCCCCGTATTTAGAAAATAAGACTAAGGAAACAACAGAGTGATTATTCCCTGGCAGGAACTGGACGCTGAACTGCTCACCAGCGTGGTGGAATCCTTCGTATTGCGCGAAGGCACCGATTACGGCGAGCAGGAACGATCGCTGGAACAAAAAGTCGATGACGTGAAGCGTCAGCTGAAAAGCGGCGAGGTTGTGCTGGTCTGGTCAGAACTGCATGAAACGCTGAACATTATGCCGCGTGGTCAGTTCCGCGCCGGGCAGGAAGAAACCCCGCAGGACTGGTAACTCACGGCTCCGTCGATGCGGAGCCGTTTTCTTACGCCGTTGCCGAAATACAGGTTCCGGCGTCTCCCGCCAGCACCGCCTCGATCTGATCCAGCGCGCCGATATAGGCCGGATAGCCGCTGTAATTCACAAACGCGCTGACCGCCGCAACTTTGGGGCCCATCGAACCGTCGTTTTGCGCAAAAGGCGCGAGCTGCGCGGGCGTCGCACGACGGATCGCCCGTTGCTGCGGCGTGCCCCAGTGTTCATACACCGCATCGGCATCGGTCAGGATCACCAGCTTTTGCGCCTTCAGTTGACGCGCCAGCAGCGCTGCCGACAAATCCTTGTCGATTACCGCCTGCGCGCCGTTGCCATCTTCAAACACCGGAATGCCGCCACCGCCATTACAAATCACCACGTGCCCGCGCGCCAGCAATTGCTGAATAGCGTCGATATCCACAATCCGCTTAGGCACGGGTGACGCCACCACGCGGCGCAAATAAGCCCCGTCGGCTTTCATTTTCCAGCCATGCAGGTTTTCCAGTTCCTGCTGAGATCCCGGCGGGTACACCGGCCCGATAAATTTTTCGGGAGAGGCAAACGCCGGATCGCGGCTGTCGACTTCAATGCGCGTCAGCACGGTGGACACCTCTGGCATACCCGTCTGCTGCCCGAGCATTTGCGCCAGCATAAACCCGATCATGCCCTGTGTTTCTGCGACCAGAATATCCAGCGGATAGGCGGGCACCTCCGTATACGCCTGATTTTGTAATGACAACAATCCGACCTGGGGTCCGTTGCCGTGAACAATCGCCAGACGGTAGCGCGTCGCCAGCCGCGCCAGCGCACCGGCCACCGTCGCAATATTGCGATACTGATTTTCAGCCGACAGGCATTCGCCACGTTGTAAAAGCGCATTACCGCCCAGTGCGACCACTAAAGTTTCCATGTTTCCTCCTTAAAGAAAGTGTTCCCTGAAAAGCGTCAATGCCAGCCAGACGCCAAGCAGCGTATCGGCACCCGACGTGTGCCCCAGCGCCAGAACCTGCTCTGCGCGCCGGGCACGAATCAGATGCAGCAATGGGGTGGAAAATTGTCTTCTCACCGCATGATGCAGATAGGCGCAACTGAACGATGACGTGAGCGTGCGCAGGTCCGGTGTATGATCAAAAAAGTCACCGACCGGCAACCCGCGCGCCGCACACACCAGCAACATGCCGGTCAGCGTGTCGTCGTGGCTCGGTGTCAGCCCCGCGCCTTTACCCACTACGTTCTGCCAGTCAACGCGATGCCCCTGCAACTGCCGCAATAACTGATGCTGAATATGCGCCAGTTCTCCGCCGGGCGGTTCACGGACAACCTGACGAAGCTCACCGAACAGCCCCGTAAGCTGCGGGCATCCGGCCAGAACACCGTGCACATAGTCGTAAAGCGGCCGCGCGCCTTGTGTTACGTGCAAATCCAGCCTGCGCGCGGGCGGGTTTTCAGCACCCGCCCGCATCACATCGCCCAACGTCAGACGACTGAGTAGCCCTTCAAAATCCCGCGCCCGCAACAGCCATCCCATCGGGCTCAACCCTTTGCCGTATCGATGCAGTGTCAGCCATTCGCCCCGCTCATTGCTCAGGTTGATGGCGCGGGAAAACAAACCAACAACCTGCCAGTCACCGGGACATACCGGTGCGTGAGCGCTGACCGCCAGCGGTGCGGGAATATTCATACCTGAGGATGCACCCCGAGGTGTTCCGCCAGAGCCTCCAGCGCCTGTTCGAAGCAGGCCAGCGGCGCACGTACCGTGCCGGCACCAATCTGACCAATCCCCGGTTCGCGGTGAGCAATGCCGGTGTTAATCAGCGGCGTGATGCCGGTTTCCACCACACGCCGCACATCCAGTCCAAGGCAGGCGCCCTGAAAATCCCAGCCGGGAATTTGCAGCATCATGTTGCGTTCGAGGAAGATTTCCGCCATCTCTTCAGACACGGTGATGGCGGCATCCATCCCGCCCGCGCCGACAAAACGGGTCACACCCGGCGCGGCAATCATCGCTGCGCCGCCGACGCCAAAGGTTTCAGTGATCGCGCTGTCGCCCATGTCCGGGTTGGCATCCTCCTGGCTGTAGCCGCTGAAGAACAATCCCTGCGGCATATTCACCGGTGCGGTAAACCAGCGATCACCGAGGCCGCTGACGCGGATACCAAACTCTTTGCCGTTGCGGGTCATGGCGGTGACGATACTGCCTTTGCCGATGGCCGCACCGGCATCCATCGCCGCCTTGCAGTAAGCCATCGCCAGATTGAGGAAGAACTGATCGGTCGTACTCAGAAAATGCAAAACGTCAGTCAGCGTGGTTTTATCCAGATTGCCTGCCGCCAGTTGCGGTGCCAGCGTACGCATCAGTAACGCCGAAGTGGCGATATTGCGCTGATGGAATTCATCGCCCATCGTAATGCCCTGCGCCATCATCGCCGTTAAATCGATACCGCGCTCGAGACGATGCAACGCGCCACTCAGTGCCGGTGCCAGCACGTCGCGCATCCAGCGCAAACGCATCTGAACATCCGGTCCATAGGCACCGAAACGCATCACCTTGCCGATACCTTCGTTCATGTTGCAGAAAGCACGGTTGCCGTCAGTGAGATTGCCGATCACCAGCACCGGCATGTTCGCCGACGTGATACCGCCCATCGGCCCGACCGCACTGACGTGATGGCAAGGCACAAACCGGATTTCGCCACTATTCAGCAATTGCAACGCACGTTGTTCATCCTGCGCCCAGCCTTCAAACAGACAGGCGCCGATGCAGGCACCGCGCACCGGGCCGGTCATGTCTTCCCAGCAGACAGGCGGGCCTGCATGCAGCAGGGTTTTTCCCTGATTCAGCACCGGGATCACCTGACGGGCGGGCTGAACATCAAGCCAGTGCGGGCGCGCCTGACGAATGCGTTCGATAACGGCGGTATTGGCCTGTTCGAGGGTATTTTTCATAAGATGTCTCGTTATCCGAAGAGGGGAAGCGGCTCAGCCCAGTTGTTTTAACAAGCTGGCCAGCCGGAGATTGCCACCCGCAACGGGCGACCATGGGTAGTGCACGACCGGCACCGAAGCCGATTGCAAATCCAGCGCAAAACTGCGCAGTCCGGCGTTGATCACCGCGACCTGCGACAACAGCGGGCAAGTTGATGCCGCAGGTGTCACGGCAGTTTGGGTACATAAGGTGTGTGCGAGCAGCGTGGCTTCCGGCAGGGTTTGCACCACCAAAATGCCCGCCTCGCGCAATAGGGCGATTTGCTGCGAACGGCACTGCGGATCCTGCTCACTGCCCGTCACCATGGCGATCACCACCAGCGGCGCATGTCGGGCGCGCTGCGTCATCAGTTGCCTGACAGCCGTTGCCACCGAACCGGCCGGATCGCGCTGCGCGCCATAACCAATGACCACATCCAGCAGCAGCACGCCGGTTTCAGATTTACCGGCCAGCCCGAGAATCAGCTGTTCCCGCGAGGTCGGGTCAATCATCGGATGCGGTTTGCCAACGGTGTAGAAATCGTCGCCCAAATCAATGATGCGGTGTCCGTTGTGGTCAAGCATGGTGCCGTGCTCATGGGCATGATCGGCTTCCACGTCCAGCAGACCGGCCAGCACCATTGCGGCCTCGGCGGCCAGCGTGCCACCGGTAAACAATCCGGCGATTTTTTTACCCGTGACATCAGGTTGTGATGCGGCAACCTGAACCACCCGCGCCAGCAGGCAGGCGATGCGTGCCGCTTCATCGAGGGTCGATGCCAGCCAGACATTGCCGTCACGCGCCTGGCTGACCGGCGCACCGAGAAACAGCGCCACCACTGGCTTACGAATAGCTTTCATCGCTGCCATCACTTTCAGGCGAACGGCATCTGCCGGGGGTTTGGAGACAAAGGCCAGCACCTGACTTTGCGGATCCTCCGCCAGCATCTTCAGCGACGTCAGCGCACTGATGCCGCCGACCTGCGCGGAAAGATCGCGTCCTCCGAGGCCGATAGCCTGCGAAATGCCCTGTCCGTTCAGCGCAATTTGCGACGTCAGTTCCTGAATGCCGGTACCGGATGCGCCGACCACGCCAATCACGCCTTGCGGCAACACATTGGCAAACGCCAGCGGTGCACCGGCAATAATGGCGGTGCCGCAATCCGGCCCCATCACCAGCAACCCTTTCTCACAGGCTTTTTGTTTAAGCGCGATTTCGTCTTCCAGCGTGACGTTATCAGAGAAAATCATCACGTTGCGGCCACTGTCGAGCGCCTGATGCGCCAGCCCGGCGGCATACTCGCCCGCAATGGAAATCAGCATCAGATTAGCGTCAGGAAGGCGTTGTTCCGCGCTGGAAAAACGGCGCGCTACCGGCAGAGATCGCCCGCCGCGTTGCCCGGCTGACATGGCTTTTAAGGCGTCTTCAAGCTGTGCGGTAATCGCAGCAATAATGCCTGCATCGCGACTTTCGCTACGCACCGCCACACAGATATCATTCGGCGTCGCCTGTTCAAAACAGGCATGCCAGAAACCGGTGGCTTCTAATAACGCTTTATTGGCGGGTGTCCCCATCATCACCGATACATCGTCAACGTCCGGTGATTCACTGAGCTGGCGGGAAATAATCATCAGGCTGACGGAATCCTGAAAACTTCCTTTTTTAATACAGGCGTGGATCATCTGCTTCCCTTATATTTTCAGACGGTGAGGCGCAGGCTACGCAGAAATAAAACCTCGCAAGGTGAACTGGCTCACACTTGATTTATTGTCAGGTTTAATTAAATAACCACGCTGATTTACATGTGAAAAAATTAAATAATGAATAACGATTAAATAAAAAATTAATAAGAAAAAATGCGCATTAGCAAATTGATTTTCGCTATCCCTGATTAGTTATTCAGATCACATTCTCACGCGGGATATCCCGTATTTTCTTCGCTATTCAACGCCTCATTCGCTGCAAATAAGGAACGCCAGATGAAGGTCAGTCGCGAAGAATTACACCAGCTTATTGCCCGCAAACTCACCACCGCCGGTTTAACGCCGGAACATGCCGCCGTGGTGGCCGACGTGCTCTCTTATGCTGATGCCAGAGGCATCCATTCTCACGGCGCGGTGCGGGTTGAATATTATGCCGAACGTATTGCCAGAGGCGGCACCAACACCTCTCCGGCGTTGCAGTGGGAAGAAACCGGGCCGTGCAGCGGCATTCTGCATGCCGATAACGGCCCCGGACACGTCGCAGCAAACCTGGCGATGGAACATGCCATCGACATGGCAAAAACCAAAGGCGTCGCCGTGGTGGGAATCCGACAGATGGGGCATTGCGGCGCGCTGTCTTATTTCGTTCACCGCGCGGCCAAAGCCGGTCTGATCGCGGTTTCCGTTTGCCAGTCTGACCCGATGGTAGTGCCGTTTGGTTCCGCCGACATCTATTACGGCACCAACCCGATTGCCTTTGCCGCACCTGGCGAAGGGGAGCAAATCATCACCTTTGACATGGCGACCACCGTGCAGGCGTGGGGGAAAATCCTTGATGCCCGGGCGCGCAATGAAAAAATCCCTGACACCTGGGCGGTAGATGGCGCAGGCAATCCCACCACCGATCCTTATGCCGTCGAAGCGCTTCTGCCGATGTCCGGCCCGAAAGGCTACGGCCTGATGATGATGGTCGATGTGTTGTCCGGTATTTTGCTCGGCCTGCCGTTCGGGCGCTCCGTCAGCTCGATGTATGAAGACCTCACCGCCGGTCGTGACCTCGGCCAGTTGCACATTGTGATTAATCCGGCGTTCTTTACCTCTTCTCAGATATTCAGAAAAAATATCAGCCAGATGCTGGCCGAATTAGTGGCACTTCGTCCGGC
Organism: Rahnella sp. WP5; assembly: GCF_000745615.1. Classification (NCBI taxonomy): domain Bacteria; kingdom Pseudomonadati; phylum Pseudomonadota; class Gammaproteobacteria; order Enterobacterales; family Yersiniaceae; genus Rahnella; species Rahnella sp. WP5. The sequence goes on from NZ_JQJR01000007.1 coordinate 20,601, forward strand.
GCCGGGTTTTGAAAAAGTGCTGTATCCGGGCCAGAACCTGGATATTCATGAAGAGCATACGAAAGCCAATGGAATAGAACTGATAGATGACATTTATCGTTATTTAATTTCCGAGGAGCTTTATACCCACACTTATCAAACACAATCTCCTTTCGCACATTAATTATTTATTTAAAGGTGAATATGCTATGTCGCCCTTTTATCAGCACGTAGAAAGTCAGCTCGACTGGTTATCGGTATTTGGCGCAGATCCGGCTGGCGGTATTTCCCGCCTGCTTTATTCCCCCGAATGGCTGGAAACGCAAAATCAGTTAAAACGGCGGATGACGCAGAATGGGTTCGCCACCCGTTTCGACGCCGTGGGCAATTTATATGGCCGCATCGAAGGCAGTGACCGCAAAGACGAGGTCATTCTCTCCGGCTCGCATATCGATACGGTGGTCAGCGGCGGCCATCTCGACGGACAGTTCGGTGTGCTCGCCGCCTTTATCGCCATGCGCTATCTGAAAGACACCTTTGGCACGCCGCGCCGCACGCTGGAAGTGGTGTCACTGGCCGAAGAAGAAGGCAGCCGTTTTCCCTATGTTTTCTGGGGCAGTAAAAACATTGTCGGACAGGCCGATCCTGCCGATGTGCGCAACATCACCGATGCGCAGGGCGTGAAATTTACCGATGCGATGCGGCAATGTGGTTTCACGCTGCCCGGTTCTCCGTTGCCCGCCCGCCGCGATATCAAAGCCTTTGTCGAACTGCATATCGAGCAGGGCAGCGTGCTCGAACGCAATCAGCAGCAACTCGGCGTGGTGCATGCGATTGTCGGTCAGCGCCGCTATACCGTGACCCTGACCGGCACCGCCAATCACGCGGGCACTACGCCGATGAGTTACCGCAAAGATACCCTTCAGGCATTCAGTCAGATTTGCGTGACGGCCACCGAAAGCGCCGAAGCGCACGGCGACCCGCTGGTGCTGACCTTCGGCAAAGTGGTGCCGGTGCCGGGTACCGTTAATGTCGTGCCAGGTAAAACCGTGTTCAGCATTGATTGCCGCCACACCGATCAGCAGGCGCTGCTGGCGTTTACCACAGAACTGGAAGCCACCATGCGGCGGATTTGCCAGGAACGCGGCATCGGCATCGACATTGATTTATGGATGGATGAAGCGCCGGTGCCCATGGACAAACAACTGGTGGCGCAACTCGACGCCCTGTGCCGTGAACAAAACAGCCGTTACCGCGTGATGCACAGCGGCGCCGGGCACGACGCGCAGATTTTCGCCGCCTGCGTACCGACCTGCCTGCTGTTCGTTCCCAGCATTGCGGGTATCAGCCACAACCCGGCAGAAAACACCGCTGTTGCCGATCTGGCCGCGGGCGTGGAAATGCTGGCGAAAATGCTGCATCAACTGGCTTATTAATCTGTCTTAAAGGGAGTTTACAATGGGTTATATCAACCAAAAAACAGGCTATATCAATGATTTACTTTCTAACCGTTCCATCATCAAACGCGGGAATTATGCGCTGATTGAACCCGACGGTCTGGTCAAAAATACCCTGCCCGGTTTTGAGCGCTGTGAAATCACCATTCTGGCGACGCCGAAACTGGGCGCGACCTTTGTGGATTATCTGGTCAACATGCTGGAAGGGGGGAAAAACCTGGCGGGCTTCGGCGGCGACGCGCATATCGAAACCTTCGTCTACGTGATCGACGGTAACATCACTGCGAATGCCGAAGGTCAGGATTACCGGCTGGAAAGCGGTGGATATCTTTACTGCCCGCCGGGCGTGAGCATGACGCTGGTGAATGCCAACGGCGGCCAGAACAGCCGCTTATTCCTCTATAAAAAACGCTATACGCCAGTCAGTGGTTTCCAGCCGCATGTGGTGAGCAACAACGTGCATCAGCTGGAAAAAATCCACTACGAAGGCATGTCGGATGTGATTGTGCAGGATTTACTCCCTGCGGATCTGGGGTTCGATATGAACATTCATATTCTGACGTTTGCGCCAGGTGCCTGCCACGGCTATGTGGAGACGCACGTGCAGGAGCATGGTGCGCTGATCCTCAGCGGTGAAGGCATGTATAACCTGGATAACCACTGGATCCCGGTGAAGAAAAACGACTATATCTTTATGGGGGCGTACTGTCCGCAGGCCTGTTATGCCGTGGGGCGCGATGAGCCGCTGAGCTATATCTATTCGAAAGACTGTAACCGCGACGTCGAACTTTAACGGTTCGTGAATGTAATAAGAAAACCGCCATCGCTGGCGGTTTTTGTGTTTTGAGAAACCGATAACGTCAGGATGAGGCCTTCATGCCCAGCCGGTAAACACGGGCAAGATTTTGCGCAGCGTATCGCAGGTTTTCCTCCCCCTGCTCCAGCACCGTTTCCAGTGGCGCGAGGCGTGGGAGAATACTGAATACGGCATCCAGCCCGTGCTGATGTACGACTTCCACTCCTTCGCCCAGAATGCCCGCCAGCCCGATCACCGGCACATGGTAGCGTTGTGCAAGTCTCGCCACACCGACCGGCGCTTTGCCGTTAATGGTCTGCTGATCCAGCCGCCCTTCGCCGGTGATCACCAGCGTAGCACCTTGCATCGCCTCTTCCAGCCCGATGGCATCCATAATAATGTCGATACCGGAACGCATGTTGCCACGCAGGAACAACCGAGCCGCCACACCCATTCCGCCCGCCGCGCCGCCGCCTGGCCACTCAAGCACGTTAACGCCGAGATGGCGGAAAATAACCGCCGCCAGATGGGCCAGCGCCGCGTCCAGAACCTGAACATCTTGTGCCGACGCGCCTTTTTGCGGGCCGAATACTGCCGCCGCACCGCACGGGCCGGTCAGCGGATTTTCCACATCGCACGCCACTTCAATCCGGCACTGCGCTAAACGCGGATCCAGTGCGCTCAGATCAATAGCCGCCAGTTGCGCCAGCGCGGCGCCGCCCCACGGCAGATCAATGCCCTGCGCATCGGTAAAACGGCCGCCGAGCGCCTGTACCATGCCAATGCCGCCATCAACGGTCGCGCTGCCACCAATGCCTAAAATGATATGGCGGATACCGCCGTCCAGTGCATGACGGATTAACTCACCGGTGCCGAAACTGGTGGCCGCGAGCGGGTCACGCTGTCCGGCGGGCACCAGCATCAGACCGCTGGCGGCGGCCATTTCAATCACCGCACAATCACCTTTGCCGTTCACGCCGTAAAAACCACGCACGCGATGTCCCTGCGGGTCTGTCACCTCAATATCAATGCGATGCCCGCCGGTCGCGGCAATCAGCGCATCCACCGTGCCTTCGCCGCCGTCAGCAACCGGCAGACGGACAGCCTCGAGTTCCGGGAACACAGCGCGAAACCCGTCTTCAATCGCCATCGCCGCACATTCCGCACTTAAACTTTCCTTGAATGAATCGGGCGCAATAATAATTTTCATCTTCAATCCTTCGGTAATGGGGACTCAGTGAACCCGGTCCCAGGGCAATAAATTTTCCAGCGAAATCGCCAGCATCACGCCGGTCAGCAAACCATTACTCAGCAGCGGACGCAGCCACAGCGGCACCTGCTGCACATATCCGGCAGGCAGCCCCATCAGGAAAATCCCGGCAAACAGCGGGATCGCCAGACGGTAAACATTGCGGCTGCTGAGCCTGATGTGGGGCAGAAATGACAGCGACGAACTGAGCAGAGGCAGATAAGACACCAGCAACACGGCGCTGCTGATGCTCAACGGGATGCGGGCGAAAAACGCCGTCAGCGGCGTAAACAGACCAATGGCAACCACCACCAGCGCGCCGAGAATAAACGGTGCTTTGCGGTTGTCATTGGTTTGCGTCAGCAGGCCAATCGATGAGACAAACGGCGAAAAAGGCACGATGCCCAGAACAGCCGATCCCAGGGTAAACAGGCCGGAAACCACAAAACTGCGGCGATATTGCGGGGTCTGCTGCGGGTAAAAAATCTGGGTGCCGCGCAGCGCGCCAAAAGTATTCGAAATATTCAGCATCCCGGTCATCGTGGCGGTCAGGATAATACCACCGCGTAATTCCTGCGGCGCGCCCAGCGGAAACCACTGCCAGTCTGTGCCGGTGCCCGGGCTGACGGCCTGCGGGAAAATGATCCGATATGCCGCCCAACCGAGCAACGTACCAGCCAGCAGGCCATATTTATTCCACGGTGACGGCAGCCAGACCACAATACCGACCACCAGCGCCGCCACGGCGAGCGCCAGCAGGAACGCCGGAAAATCAATAGCCACCGGCCCCTGCGGCACGCCAAAAGGGAGCCCCAGCATGCCTTTAATAAACAGCGACAGCAGTTGGGCACCGAGTAAAAACATAAACACCATCATCACCGCCGGACGAAACAACACGGCGATACGATGACCAAGCCCGCTCAGGCCAATCAGCACGGTGATCACACCGGAAAGTGCGATACCCACAGCCAGACTGCCGCCGATCACCGGCAGCGGCGTCCCTTGCGCGGCTTCCGCCAGCGTCACGGTGAGGATCACGCCCCACCACAATCCGGTCGGCCCTTCCATAATGGCGCGGCCGTGGCCGAGCGCCGCCTGCGCCACGCACGCCAGCCCGGTGGCGATAAAAGAGTATTGCATCAGGCACAGCGTGGCCGCATCGGAAAGCTGAAACGCAGACTGTAACGTCGGCGGGATAACCACCGTGTTGCAGAAAATGAAGAAGAACCACTGGATACCCGGCAGGATTTGCGCTCTGGGAAATAACATCATGACAATCTGGCTGACCTCAAAAAGAAAAAGCCCGCCGTTTACACAGCGGGCAGATGCAGAGATTACTGCTGGTGTTTCAGTACGAATTTACCGATGCACTTATCCTGGAAACCATCTTTGATGTCATAGATGGTTTCGCCGCGCAGAATAGTTTTCACGACCTGCGCATTGATGGTGCGGCCAACATACGGACTGACTTTATGGCGATATTCCAGATCTGACGCTTTCAGCACATAGCTGCTGTTCGGTTTGATGAACACGAAATCGGCATCTTTGCCGATGGAGATACGGCCTTTATGCTTCAGCCCGAAGATATCCGCCGCGTTGGAAGACATCAGCTTTGAGAACATCGGCAACGACATACCGCGTTTCTGCACGGCTTCGTCGAACATCACATCGACGCAGTTTTGCAGTCCGGCGATACCGCCCCACGCCTGCATGACGTTGCCGGCTTTCATATCCGGCGGGCACGGTGAATGTTCGGAGACCAGACAGTCAAAGTCACCTTTCAGCAGGTGTTCCCACATGCCGTCCTGATTTTTCTTGTCGCGGATAGGTGGCGAACATTTTGCCAGCGTGCCGATCTCTTCAAACTGTGCGGTATCCAGTACGAAGTAATGCGGGCAAGATTCACAGGTAACGCGCTGGCCTTCGTGACGTGCGCGCAGCACTTCCGCCAGACCTTCCGGGCTGGAGATATGGCAGACGTGCAAACGGCAGTCCGCTACTTTCGCCAGATACAACACGCGGCGAATGGCTTCCACTTCAGTGAAGACCGGGCGTGAGGCAACATAATCATGTGCCGTCACCCGTCCGGCGTCTTTGGCTTCGCGGCCCAGTTCGTCGCAGATCAGCGCGTTTTCCGCATGAACCGCCACTAACTGATCGCGTTTTGCCAGAATTTGCAGGCCTTTGAAATATTCCCAGTCATTCACGTCACGGAAATCGTTACTGACGCTGCGGTCGCCGCAGGTAGCGACGAAACATTTGTAGGCCACCACGCCTTCTTCATCCAGCTCATGCAAACGGTCAAGGTTGTAAGACACCAGCCCGCCAAACTGCGCGGCATCGATGGTCAGCTTGCCTTCGGCAGCATCGAATTTCATGTGCAGGGACGCGCGATCCACCGTGGCCGGTAACTGGTTAAGCGGCATTTCGATCATGGTGGTGATCCCGCCTTTGGCCGCCGCCCGGGTACCGGTGGCGTAGCCTTCCCAGTGACTGCGGCCCGGTTCGGAGATGTGCGTATGGGCATCCACCATTCCCGGCGCAACGATCAACCCTTCCGCGCTGAGTATTTTTTCTGCACCAGTCAGGTCATCGCCGATGGCGACAATTTTGCCATTCTTCACCGCGATATCCGTAATCACGGCTTCACTTTCCAGAACAACAGTGCCTTTTTTAATGATCAGATCATATGACATGGTTATATTTCCTTATGAAAGTACAGAGATAAGATTTTATTATTGGATTTATTATTCGTTTATTTCATGCCGGTTTACCGGCTCACACATTTTGCGGCTGAAGTGACGGTTCCCTTTTCATAAAAACGGAATACAAAACGAAAGCCACAATGACACCTACAAACCAGGAAACCCGCGATAAAGGTTCCAGCACAGGAATAAACTTTCCGCCCAGTGAAAGGACGACGGCAATTAATGTCACGGCGAATGCCACGGTATTAAATCCGCGATCGTAATAGTGATAATTTCCCGGTGCGGTATACAGCGTATCCAGATCCAGCTCACTGCGTACCACAATAAAATAGTGCGCCATCATCACGCCAATGACCGGCCCTAACATCCCACCGATAATATCGAGGAACAGATAAATACTTTCCTGATTCTCCATCAGTTTCCACGGGCAAATCACCACGCTTATCAGGCTGGCAATCAGAACACCTTTTTTATAGGTCAGCTTTTTCGGTGCGATAGCGGCAATCTGGAAACCGGCCGGGATAATGTTACCGGTGGCGTTGGTCGAAATGGTGGTCATCAGGATCACTAACACAGCAAACACCGAGGCGAACAGGCTGTCCCATTTCTGTACGATATCCAGCACGTTCCAGGTATCAACGCCGTAGTGAATGCTTGCCCCAGCCAGAATACAGACGCTGGCAACGGCAAACAGCACGTAAGCCACAATAAGACCCAGCGTTTGTCCCCACGCCTGCTGTTTAAAACTGCTGGCATTCTGGGTAAAGTCCGAAGCACTCACCGCCGGTGCCGCCCACACCGCGACCACGGCATTGATCACCACCAGAAACAGGAACAGCGGATTACCCGATTGCTCGGCATTGGCGGGCACATAGTTAAGGATATTTTCCAGCCCGGCCAGCGAGATAGCCCAAACCGCCATGCCGCCGAAAACAACATAAATGCACGGATTAAGGATGGCGGTGAATTTATTCAGCACCCCGCCGCCGCCAAAACCGATCATCACGTTGATTGCCCAGAAAATCATAAAGGCGATCAGCCCCGACATGGAAATACCCAGCAGATTGAAATCACCGCCGAGGGTCAGGAACTCCGGCCAGATTTTGCCAATCAGGATCAGGAAGGCCAGTGAACCGGCATAGCATTGCAAACCGAACCACATAATCGCCGCGATACAGCCTCTGAGAATGCCGGGAAATAATGCGCCGCGGATACCGTAAGAACCGCGCAGGATCATCGCAAAAGGTACGCCGTATTTCGAACCTGCCGCCCCGTTTAATACCATCACCGCCGCAATAAACAGCGCGCTGATAATAATCGCCATCATCACGCTAAACGTAGACAACCCGAGAATAAGAAATCCGCCGACCGCAATATAATTCGGCACGTTGTGTACCGAACCCATCCACAGCGTAAAATAATTAAATCCTTTCCAGTTTCTTTTTTCTTTTAATTTTGGCAGAAGATCGTTGCTGTATCCTCTTTCACGATAACGTTCTTGCTGAGTGCATTCTGATTCATTCATCCTTAATTCCTCATAATACGTTAGGGACGTGCTTGTGGATTAAAAAAGGCTGACATTGATGCCAGCCTTACTTAATTAACCGATTTTGTGATTCGACATCATTTCCAGCGACTGAATTAATGACGAATGATCTAACTGCGATCCGCCGTTTGCTGCACAGACATTGAATAACTCCTGACAGGTCGCCGTATTAGGCAGGCTGATTGATAAGGCTTTGGCACTTTGCAGCGCCAGGTTGAGATCTTTCTGGTGCAGCGCGACTTTAAAGCCCGGCGCAAAAGTACGCTTGATCATGCGCTCACCGTGCACTTCCAGAATGCGCGAGGAGGCGAATCCGCCCATCAAAGCCTGACGAACACGGGCAGGATCGGCACCGGCGCGGGAAGCAAACAACAGCGCTTCCGAGACAGCTTCAATATTCAGCGCCACAATGATCTGGTTCGCCACTTTGCAGGTTTGCCCGGCTCCGCAATCGCCCACCAGCGTGATGTTTTTACCCATCAGCTCAAACAGCGGTTTGATATCGTTGAAGACTGATTCCTTACCGCCCACCATGATGGTCAGCGTGCCCTGCTGCGCGCCAATTTCACCGCCGGAAACCGGCGCATCCAGATATTCACCCCCCAGTTGCTGCACACGCTGCGCAAACGTTTTGGTTTCAATCGGTGAGATGGAACTCATATCGACAATGGTTTTGCCTTTCAGCGGCACGCTGGCGCAGCCGTTGTCACCAAACAGCACCGTTGCCACGTCTGGCGTATCCGGCACCATGATAATAATGACGTCGGCGTGAACGGTGACTTCTGCCGGTGTCGCACAGGCTTTGGCACCGGCATCGGTCAGTGAAGCAGGCACGTTGCCAAGTGTGGAGAAATGCAGACTGTGCCCGGCATCCACCAGATGTTGCGCCATCGGTGCGCCCATAATTCCTAAGCCGATAAATCCAATTTTCATGCTAATTCCCTTTCAATGTGACTGAAATTTGGCGTACAGAAATCCCTCACCGCGAGGGTGAATAATGTCTGTTTCTCGCGTTTTATAACGATTAGCGGTAGGCGTTAAGCCAGCCTAATCCTTCTTCCGTGCGCGCCCGTGGCTTATATTCACAACCGACCCAACCGTCGTAATCCGAGTTTTTAATCAGGTTGAAAATAAAGTCGTAATTAATTTCACCGGTACCCGGTTCATTACGGTTCGGGTTATCCGCCACCTGCAAATGACCGATTTTGTCCGCATGGCGGATCAGGGTATTCGCCAGTTCCCCTTCCATCCGCTGCATATGGTAAATGTCGTACTGGATAAACAGGTTGTCACAGCCGACGCGTTCAATAAGATCCAGCGCCTGTTGCGTACCGGTCAGATAAAATCCCGGCATATCAAAGTGATTGATCGGCTCAATCAGCAGCATCAGCCCCTCTTTCGCCAGCGCCTGCGCGGCATAGCGCAGATTTTCCACCACCAAAGGCGTCACGCTGACGGCATCCGAACCCGCCGGAGTTTTGCCAATCAGACAGTTAATTTTGCGGTTGCCGAGTGCTTTGGCGTAAGCGATGGCCTGTGCTACGCCTTCGCGAAACTCCGCTTCACGCCCCGGCAGGCAGGCAATACCGCGCTCGCCCGCCGCCCAGTCGCCCGCGGGCAGATTGTGCAGCGTATGTTGCAGCTTATTTTGCGCCAGCAACGCCTTCAGGGTGTCAGCCGGATAGTCGTAAGGGAACATAAACTCCACCGTCGTAAAACCGCCGTCAGCCGCCGCTTTAAAGCGCTGAAGGAAATCTACCTCCAGAAACAGCATGGATAAATTCGCAGAGAACTTGAGCATTTTCAGCCTCCTGGCTTATTCATATTTCATGAAGCTGACGTGCGTCGGTGCGTCATCCGCATTATCGGCAACCGGTTCAAACTCATTCACACTGTCAATTTCGCCGCCCATGGAAATATTGGTGACGCGTTCCAGCATGATTTCCACCACCACCGGCACCTGATGTTTTTTCATCAGACGTTTAGCTTCTGCAAACGCCGGGGCGATATCTTCCGGCTTGAAGACGCGTATCGCTTTACATCCCAACCCTTCCACCACTTTCACGTGATCGACGCCGTAACCTTTCACGTCTTCAGAGTTGATATTTTCGAACGCCAGTTGTACGCAGTAATCCATATCAAAGGCGCGCTGCGACTGGCGGATCAGACCGAGATAAGCGTTGTTCACCAGGACGTGGATGTAAGGAATGTTGAACTGCGCACCGACCGCCAGCTCTTCGATCATGAACTGGAAATCGTAATCGCCTGAAATCCCGACCACCTGACGTTCCGGCGCAGCAATGCAGACGCCGAGTGCCGCAGGAATGGTCCAGCCCAGCGGGCCCGCCTGGCCGCAGTTGATCCAGTGGCGCGGCTCAAACACGTGCAGCATCTGCGCCGCCGCAATTTGCGACAGGCCGATCGTGGTTACGTAATTCACATTGCGGCCAAAGGCTTTGCTCATTTCTTCATAGACGCGTTGCGGTTTGACCGGCACATCGTTGAAGTGGGTTTTGCGCAGCATGGTGCGTTTGCGTTCTTCACATTCCTGGATCCAGCTTTCGCGACATGGCAGTTTGCCGGCTTTTCTCTGCTCTTCTGCCACTTCGATCAGCAGTTTCAGGGCTTCTCCGGCGTCAGACACAATGCCTAAATCAGGACAAAGTACGCGGCCGATTTGTGTCGGTTCGATATCAACGTGGATGATTTTGCGGCCTGCGGTGTATTTCTCTACCGAGCCGGTATGACGGTTGGCAAAACGGTTACCGATGCCAAATACCAGATCCGACGCCAGCAGTGAGGCGTTACCGTAGCGGTGCGCGGTCTGCAATCCGACCATGCCAGCCATCAGGCGGTGATCGTCCGGGATCACGCCCCAGCCCATCAGCGTCGGGATCACCGGCACTTGGGTTATTTCAGCAAAGCGCTGCAACAGCGCGGCGGCATCAGCGTTAATCACACCGCCACCGGCCACAATCAGCGGACGCTCACAGGCGTTGAGCATTTCCATCGCTTTGACGGCCTGAGCAACGGTGGCGGCAGGCTTGTAAGCGGGCAGCGATTCATAAGTTTCCGGATCGAATTCGATTTCGGCGGTCTGCACGTCATACGGCAGATCGACCAGTACCGGACCGGGGCGACCGGAGCGCATCAGATGGAACGCCTGTTGCAGAACACGCGGCACCAGCGCAGGTTCCAGCACGGTCACCGCCATTTTGCTCACCGGCCCGGCAATCGCCTGAATATCCACCGCCTGAAAATCCTCTTTATGCAGACGGGCGCGCGGTGCCTGACCGGTAATGCACAGGATCGGAATGGAATCCGCCGAGGCGGAATACAGCGCGGTGATCATGTCGGTACCCGCCGGGCCAGACGTCCCCAGGCACACGCCGATGTTCCCGGCTTTCGCACGGGTATAACCTTCGGCCATATGCGATGCACCTTCCACATGACGGGCTAACACATGACGGATTTTTCCATGCAGGCGCATGGCGTTATAAAACGGGTTAATCGCTGCGCCCGGTACACCAAACGCGGTGGTGATCCCTTCTTTTTCCAACACATACATTGCTGCCTGTGCAGCTGTCATACGAGCCATAGCTAAATCCTCAGGTAATTCCGCTTTGCATAAAATAACGGAAAAAGTTTCCAACTTTAATTTGACTGAAAAAAATCCCGCTCACGACAGAGCGGGGATCGCAGGACGAACCGGTTAGTGGCGCTGGCCCAGGGCCAGACTGATGTCACGCGCGGTATCCCGCACCAGTTCGCCTAAATCGGTAAAACGCTCCGTCGTTAAGCGGGAGCTGGGGCCGGAGATCGAAATCGCCGCCACCGCATTGTTATTGCTGTCAAAAATCGCCGAGGCCAGGCAGTTCAGCCCTGTCACATGCTCTTCGCTGTCCTGTGCAAAACCCTGCTGACGCGCGTGTTGCAGATCCTTTTTCAACGCATTCAGATTATCCAGCGTGTGCGTCGTAAAGTTCTTCAACCCCGCCTGCATCATCAGGCTCATCAGCGCCTCGTCATCCAGCGAATACAGTAACGCTTTCCCGGCACCGGAGGCATGCAGTGGCAGACGGCTGCCAAGCGGCGCACACATCCGCACCATCGACTGGCATTCCCGCTGGCCGATCAGTACCGCTTCGAAACCGTTGCGGATCGCCAGATTGGCCGTTTCGCCCGACAACAACATCAGGCGCTGCATATAAGGCGCGGCGACTGACAATACATCCCGGTTATGGATATAAGACGATCCGACCGTAAACGCCTGTAAGCCAATGTGCCACCAGCTCAGTTGCGCATCCTGATAAACAAAATCGGCCTCTTCCAGCACTTTCAGCAGTCGAAAGGTGGTGGAAAGGGGCAGCGACAAATTCTCTGCAATGTTGCTGACAGAAGAACTGCCGCCGGACTGCGCCAGATAATTCAACACCGCAATGCCGCGTTCTAAGGCCTGAGCGCCCTTTTGCGAACCAGAACCAGGCTGGCTAGGACGCCCCCGTTTTTTTACTTCGGCCATCTCACATTTCTCCAGCATCAGGCGCTGAGCGCCCGCGTTTCGCTTGTTTTCAGATGCTTGTATCTTATGCAAGATGCTTTATAGCGTCACGACTTTAATCCCGCCGCAACGGGTAAAATAAGCTGATAGCCCTGAGGTAACTGACTGATATCACAGTTGTCTGCGCCGCCACGATCGACGGTGAGAAAATTCGTCACCGTCTCAAACGCAAACAGCGGATGGTGCCAGACATTCCGGTGATAATTCACGCCCTGCAGGCCGTTGGTGATAAAGGCTTTCAGCGTGGAGATGTCCGGCGTCTCGCCCCCTGCCGCAACAATCACGATAAAGCGCTCGCCCTGCATCGGCACAAACGCCTGTGAACCGAGCGGGTGTTTTTCGAGTTGCGTCACCACAATGGGCAACGGTGCTGGCTGGGCGCGGTTGATGCTGACCAGCGGACGATCCTGCCCGAGGATCTCCACGTTGGTCAGATCGTGGTACCGCTCAACCTTGCCGTCGTTGATATGAAAAAAATCGCGACCTGTCGTCTCAATCACATCACCGTAAGCCGCGAAGGCCGCCTGGGTCAGCGGGTAAACCGGAAGTTCCATGGCATTCATCCCTGCATTTAAAATAAAACCGGTGAGATAAGCCCGCCAGATTGGCGAATTTATCCTCAATGCAATTACTGTAGAAACTTTTTCCAACTTGCTCAATCGAAATATGGAAAAAGATTCCATAAAATTGATGAAGTCCACAATTCTCATCCGGTTAAATCTATAAAATCTTTTTCATTCAATGCATTAACATTACTTCAGGTGACCTATGCTGGATGAGGAGTCGATTAAAACCTTTATGCACGTCGCACAAACAGGCAGCTTTTCCCGCGCGGCAGAGATGCTGCATAAAACGCCTGCGACCATCAGCTATCGAATTAAGATGCTGGAAGACAGTGCCGGGACGTTATTGCTCAACCGCACGACCCGCACGGTGTCGCTGACGCCCGCCGGACAGCATCTGCTTGAACGATGTCGCCAGTGGCTAACCTGGCTGGAGGGTGTACCGGCAGAACTGCAGCAGATTAACGACGGCATTGAGCGCCAGCTGAATGTGGTGGTGAACAATCTGATGTACTGCCCTGAAGCTCTGGCAGCGTTATTAAGCTCTCTGACGCAGCGCTACCCGTTCACGCAGTTCACTTTCACACGGCAGATTTACATGGGGGTATGGGATACGCTGCTGTACGAAGATTTTCAGCTGGCGATTGGCGTCACCGGCACCGAATCCCTTTCTAACGCCGTGAATCTGCTGCCGCTGGGTGAAGTGGACTGGGTTTTTGTTCATGCGCCCTTTCATCCGTTGCAGCACATCACTGGTGTGCTGGAAGAAGCGGTATTGCGTCAGTACATTGCCATCAATGTGGAAGACACCTCGCGCCATCTGAACAAGCGGGTAGCCTGGTTGCTGACCGGGCAACGGCAGATCATCGTAGCAGATGTGGCGACTAAACTGGCCTGTCACCTGAAGGGAATGGGTATCGGTTTTCTGCCGCGCCATCTGTGCCAGCCATATCTCGACAGCGGCGAGCTGATCGCCCGGCAAATCCGCTATCCGCGCGCCCCTTCCCCGCTCAGTCTGGCGTGGAAAAAGGAGTACACAGGCAAGGCGCTGCATGACATTGTTTCTCTGTTCCACCAGAAAGACCCGCTGATCCAACCGTTGCTGGCGGGTTTAGAATAGTGATGCCCTCTTTGGCTTCGCGAATAAATATGGTAACAATAGGCTTAATTATGCGCAGCCTTGACGCCAGATCTTCGACCACAGAAAAGACCGCGTCTCGCCTGCCTGCATCACCTTTATGGAGAACAGCGCATTATGTCAGCCAAACATCCTGTTATTGCCGTGACCGGTTCGAGCGGTGCAGGCACCACAACCACCAGCGTGGCATTTCGTAAAATATTTCAGCAGCTTGGTTTGCGTGCGGCGGAACTGGAAGGTGACAGTTTTCATCATTTCACCCGTCCTGAAATGGATGCGGCAATACGCAAGGCGCGCGATCTGGGACGTCATATCAGCTACTTCGGGCCGGAAGCCAATGACTTTGGTTTGCTGGAAAAAAGCTTTATCGAATACGGTAAAACCGGCACTGGCCGTTCACGTAAGTATCTGCATACTTATGACGAAGCCGTTCCCTACAATCAGGTGCCGGGTACCTTTACGCCGTGGCAGGCGTTGCCGGAACCGACGGATATTTTGTTTTACGAAGGGTTACACGGTGGTGTGGTGGCGGACAAAATTGACGTTGCCGCGCAGGTCGACCTGCTGGTCGGCGTGGTGCCTATCGTCAACCTCGAATGGATCCAGAAACTGGTGCGCGATACCGGCGAGCGCGGGCATTCCCGTGAAGCGGTGATGGATTCCGTCGTGCGTTCGATGGATGACTATATCAATTACATTACCCCGCAGTTTTCCCGCACGCACATCAATTTCCAGCGGGTACCCACCATCGATACCTCGAACCCGTTTGCCGCCAAAGCCATTCCGTCACTGGATGAAAGCTTTGTGGTGATTCATTTTCAGGGGCTGGATGACATCGATTTCCCGTATCTGCTGGCCATGCTGCAAGGGTCGTTTATCTCGCACATCAAAACACTGGTGGTGCCGGGCGGCAAAATGGGGCTGGCGATGGAGCTGATCATGGCGCCGCTGGTGCAGCGCCTGATGGAAGGCAAGAAGATCGAGTAAACTTTATTCGGCTGCAATCACTTCAAAGCTGTGGGTGATTGTGGCCGCTTTCCCCAGCATCAGAGACACAGAACAGTATTTTTCGGCAGACAGGCTGACTGCGCGTTCAACAATCTTATCGGTCAGATCCTTACCGGTGACGATAAAATGCAGATTGATGTGAGTGAACAGACGCGGCGCTTCTTCGCGGCGTTGTGAGGTCAGCTTCACTTCACAATCACGCACGTCATTACGACCTTTTTGCAAAATTGACACCACGTCGATTGCACTACACCCCCCTGCGGACATCAGTAACATTTCCATCGGGCTTGGGGCTTTATCACCCGCGTTTCCATCCATTGAAATCTGATGACCCGATGCAGACTCACCTAAAAATGTCAGTCCTTCAACCCATTTGACACGTGCATGCATGAACTATTCTCCCGGTGAATAAACTTGTCGAAATCTGCTCTCAGAGTACCCTTTCACCTAAAATCTGGCAACGTAACCCGATCGCCATCATGCTGAAGCGAGACAACAGAAGACAGCATCTCAAACCTGTGCTACAAACAAAGCCGAAACATACTTTCCAGTAAATTGCGGTGACGGTTTTTGCGGTTTAAGTACAGAACCCACGGTGATGACAGCAATAAACAGGCTGTTGCACTCCGACATCCGCTTGCAGCATTTCTGGAGAGTTATATGCTGAAAGGGCGCTTTGGATTTGAAGTGCCGTACAGGGAACTCTGAGCCCTGTGATTTTGGGCAGCGATAACAACAGAGGATAATAGCAAATGGTTCTCGGCAAGCCACAAACAGACCCGACTCTTGAATGGTTCCTGTCTCACTGTCATATACATAAGTATCCTTCTAAAAGTACGCTGATTCACCAGGGTGAAAAAGCCGAAACGCTTTACTACATCGTGAAAGGGTCAGTTGCTGTCCTGATTAAAGATGAAGAAGGCAAGGAAATGATACTGTCCTACCTTAACCAAGGTGACTTCATCGGTGAGCTGGGACTCTTCGAAGAAGGTCAGGAACGCAGTGCCTGGGTACGTGCTAAAACTGCCTGTGAAGTGGCTGAAATTTCGTATAAAAAATTCCGCCAGCTGATTCAGGTTAACCCGGATATTCTGATGCGTCTCTCCGCGCAGATGGCAAACCGTCTGCAAGTGACGTCAGAGAAAGTCGGCAACCTTGCCTTCCTTGACGTTACCGGTCGTATCGCTCAAACCTTGCTCAATCTGGCTAAACAGCCTGATGCAATGACCCATCCGGACGGGATGCAAATCAAGATCACCCGCCAGGAAATTGGCCAAATCGTCGGTTGTTCACGTGAAACAGTCGGACGCATTCTCAAAATGCTGGAAGATCAGAGCCTGATCTCCGCACACGGTAAAACGATTGTCGTTTACGGCACACGTTAATCCCTCAAAAATTGGCGCGGCAAAACACTGTCGCGCCTTTTTTATGGGCTAAGCTTTACCCATGACGCTATGGCGAAGACTGTTTTACCATCCTGAAGTGAACTACGCGCTGCGCCAGACGCTGGTGTTGTGCTTACCTGTTGGCATTTGCTGGCTGTTTGGCAATTTGCAAATGGGCCTGCTGTTTTCCCTCTGCCCGGCCTGTTGTAACATCGCCGGTCTGGATACCCCGCATAAACGCTTTTTCAAACGCCTGCTCGTCGGCGGTTCACTCTTTGCCGTGAGCAGCCTTCTGCTGCAACTGATGCTCGAAAGCTGGCATATACCGCTGCCGCTGATCATGCTGTCGCTGGCGTTACTGCTGGGCGTCACCGGTGAAATCAGCCCGCTGCATGCGCGCCTGTTGCCCGGTGCGCTGGTGGCGACTATCTTCACGCTGAGTATGGTGGGCGTGCGCCCGATGTGGCAGGCCCCGGTGTTGTTCGCCGCTGGCACAGCCTGGTACGGATTGTTTAACTGGGCGTGGTTTCGTATTTCGGAAGAACAGCCGATGCGCGAAACGCTCAGCCAGCTCTATCTGCAACTCGCGGATTATTTCGAAGCTAAGTACAGCCTGCTGACGCAACACACCGATCCCGAAACCGCGTTACCCCCACTGCTAACCCGCCAGCAGCAGGTTATCGACCTGATTGCCCTGCTTTATCAGCAATTACACATGTTGCCCCAGCACGGACATCATCATCACCATAAACGGCTGTTTCAGCGTTTTCAGGTGGCGCTCGATTTGCAGGAGCATATTACAGTGAGCCTGCATCAGCCGGAAGAAGTGCAGAAACTGGTGGAGGAAAGCCATGCCGAAGCGGTTATCCGCCGAAATGCGCAGGTGATTTCCACCCGTCTTCGGGTGATTGCCGACGATATTCTTTATCACCGTTTATCCGGGCGCTTTACGATGGCCAATGAGCTGACCGCGCTGGAGAAAATCGCCGCGCGCAACCCGGACAATCCGGTAGGTCAGTTTTGTTATTACCATTTCAGCCGCATTGCCCGTCTGTTACGCACACAGCGGCCGTTGTACAAACGTGACCTGATGAACACCCAGCCGCGTTTGCCCTTCTGGCCCGCGCTGAAAAGCTATCTTTCCTTCAAATCCGTGGCACTGCGTAATGCCGCACGTTTGGGCATTATTCTGGCGATTGGCAGCAGTCTGGGTCTGTTCTTCAATTTGCCCAAACCCTACTGGATCTTGCTGACTATCATGTTGGTCAGCCAGAACGGTTATAACGCCACGCGGGTGAGGATCCAGCACCGTGCACTCGGTACGCTGGCCGGATTGCTGATTGCCTCAGGCTTGCTCAAACTGGAACTGCCGGAAGGCACCACGCTGCTGTGCATGTTGCTGATCACCCTGTTGTCCTATACCGTTCTGCGCAAAAACTACGGACTGGCGATGGTCGGCATGACGGTGACTGCAGTGTATACCCTGCAATTGCTGGCGATGAACGGCGTGCATTTTCTGGTACCACGACTGGTCGATACCCTGATCGGCTGCGCGCTGGCCTTTGGTGGCACTATCTGGCTGTGGCCGCAATGGCAAAGCGGTTTGCTGCGCCAGAATGCACACCAGGCGCTGGAAATCTATCAGGACGCTATCCGCCTGCTGCTCGAGGAAAGCCCCGACACCGCCAAACTGGCGTACACCCGTATGCAGGTCAATCAGGCGCACAATAAGCTGTTCACTTCGCTAAATCAGGCGATGCAGGAGCCGGGTTTTAACTCACATTATCTGGCGGATATGCGTTTGTGGGTGACGCACAGTCAGTTTGTGGTTGAGCATATCAACGCGATGACGATCCTCGCCCGCGAGCATTACATGCTGCCGGAAAAACTGGCGACAGAGTATTTACAGACCTGCGAAATCGCGCTGCAAAGCTGTCAGCAACGACTGCTCTACGACGGGCCGGGCAGCGAGAACAACCTGTTTAATGCGCCGGAACTTCACCCGGATATGCCACTGACCGAAATGGAACGCCATCTGCGGCGCGTAATTTCACATCTCAGCGTGATGCATACCATCTCGTCACTGGCGTGGAAGCAGAGGCCGCATCATGGGATCTGGCTGACGCGGCGGGCGTGAAGGGGGATGCCCCTTTCAAATCCCCGTTTTACTGGCTTGCAGCCAGACTGCTTTTTGAAATTGCGAATATCTCGGTTTCTCAAGTACGGATGCCGTGTACTGGCGTTCTTTTAAACGGATTGAGAAAGTTTCGGTTTTTCAATTGCCGTGTTCGCTTAACTCACCGAGCCGAAACCGACCAAAGAGGGCTAAGACGAGCCCTCTTTGGAATCTCCACGTCTTAAACTGCGCGCTTCGCTCGTAGGCTATGTTCCAGCAACCACAGCGACAGGCTGGAAATCTTGCCGCGTTGCGGTTCCTTCTCTCGGTCTTCGAGCCACTGGTCTCGAAGCCGCTCCGTTCAGCAAGATTTCTGATTCGCCCGCAGGATTCTAAATTCAAAAGCAGAAGGGTTTTATCTTTTAGAAATGTCGATTGGCGTGCTCAAAAATGGCACCGAATGAACGGTTCGAGACCTTAGGCTCGAAGCCTGAAATTCGGGAATCGCGCAGCGATGACATTTTGCGCCACACACTAATGCGCCAGAACATGTCCACCGTGCCCGCGACAGCGCGCAGTGAAAAAGCGAAGGGAGATCCAAGAGGGAAAAAGCACTTTTCCCTCTTGGTCGGTTTCGGCGCGAGAGGCCATGTGATAAATGTTAGTGAGAAACCGAAATTGTCTCGATCAAGCGTTTAAAGACGGAGGCGTGGGGCTCACCCCCCGCAAACTTTCCCCACTGCTTTCTCAAACCTTCCCATCCCCTCTTCAATATCCGCGAAGTCGATCACAAGCGATGGCGCAAACCGCATGACATTCGGTCCGGCGACCAGCATCATCAGCCCGCAGTCGGCGGCGGCGGCATGGAATTCTCCGGCGCGGTTTTTATACGCATCAGAAAGCTCGGCGCCGATCAGCAAACCCTGGCCGCGGAACTCTCTGAAGATGTGATATTTCTGGTTGATGGCCTCCAGCGCGCTGATGAATTTCTCGCGGCGCTCGTTGATCCCGGCCAGCACGTCTGGCGTATTGATGATATCCAGCGCGGCTTCAGCGACGGCGCAGGCCAGCGGGTTACCGCCGTAGGTGGTGCCATGTTTGCCCGGTTCCATCACCGAGGCCACGTCTTCGGTTGCCAGCATGGCGGAAACCGGGAAACCACCGCCGAGCGCTTTGGCAGTGGTCAGGATGTCCGGTGTCACGCCGTAATGCATGTAGCTGAACAACTTGCCGCTGCGCCCCATGCCGCTTTGTACTTCATCCAGCACCAGCAGCGCCTGATGTTTGTCACAAAGCTCGCGCAGACCTTGCAGAAACGCTTTGGTCGCAGGCGTGACACCGCCCTCCCCTTGCACAGGCTCGACAACAATGGCGCAGGTGTGGTCGTCGATCACCGCTTTTACGGCATCCAGGTCATTGAACGGCACGTGCACAATATCAGCGGGTTTCGGGCCGAAGCCGTCGGAGTATTTCGGCTGGCCACCCACGGAAACCGTGAACAGCGTGCGACCGTGGAAGGCATTATGGAAAGCGATGATCTTACTTTTGTACGGGCTGTGACGGTGCGAGGCGTAATAGCGCGCCAGTTTAAAGGCCGCTTCGTTGGCTTCAGCGCCGGAGTTGGCGAAGAATACGCGGTCGGCAAAGGTCGCGTCGATCAGCTTCTGCGCCAGTCGAAGGGCGGGTTCATTGGTAAATACGTTACTGACATGCCACAGGGTTTCGCCCTGCTCGTGCAACGCTTTCACCAGTGCCGGATGGCAATGTCCAAGCGCCGTCACAGCGATACCCCCGGCGAAATCAACGTACTCGTTCCCTTGCTGATCCCACACGCGACTGCCTTTACCTTTCACGGGAATGAATTTCGCAGGTGAATAAACCGGCAAAATAACTTTATCGAATGTGCCCCGATCTACCGATGATTTTTCCGCCATTACCCTTCTCCCTCACGACCATTGATATGAAAATATAATCACAAAATATGCATAAAAAATCACACACAGGCAAACAGAAATCGCATCTGATGGGTAAGTAATTTTTTCAGCAATATTAACTGATTAGATTTTAAGGAAATTATCCAAAAGCTGATGCCCCTGCTCGCTCAAAATGCTTTCAGGATGGAACTGAATGCCATGCAGCGGCAAGGTTTTGTGCATGATGCCCATAATGTCGTCACGACCACCATCCCGTTCTGTCCATGCAGTAACCTCGAAACAATCGGGCAGCGTCTGTGGCGCGACCACCAGCGAATGGTAGCGCGTCACGGTCAGCGGATTATTCAGCCCGGTAAAGACACTCCTGCCGGTATGGCGGACAGGGGATGTTTTGCCGTGAATGGCCTGCCGGGCGCGGACGATGCTCGCGCCGAACGCCTGCGCCATCGCCTGATGCCCGAGGCACACGCCAAGTATCGGTAAACGGTCGGAGAAATGGGCAATCGCTTGCAGGGAAATGCCAGCCTGATCAGGCGTACACGGGCCGGGAGAAATCACCAGATGTGAGGGGGAAAGCTGTTCAATGTCGGTGAGCGTCAGCTGATCATTACGCATCACTTTCACCTCTGCACCTAGCTCGCAAAAATATTGATAGAGGTTGTAGGTGAAGGAATCGTAGTTGTCGATCAGCAGCAGCATAGTGTACCCGGTAAAAGTCGGAAAATTTACCGGGCAATTCTACGCATTTTTCAGCTCAGGCTCAGTATTTTGTCGATCAATGTTCTTCCGGGATTTCACTGACAACAGTATTAAAAATTGCCACCAGCGCGGATTCATCACCAAACACCGCCGTTTTATTGGCCGCCAGCCAGCGCTCACGATCCACTTTGGACCAGTCAATATCGTAGCCAGCATGAATGACCAGTTGCTCGATGAAGATCCGCAGCGCACGTCCGTTACCTTCGCGGAACGGATGCAGCAGATTCAGGCCGGTGTAATAGTGAGCCAGACGCTCAGCGAGATTATCCAGGGGTAACCCGACCAGAAACTCTTCTTCTTCAAGCTCCTGCATCAGCGCGTTGCCCTCTTTTTCGATGTATTCGAAATGGCAAAACTGAGTGTCATCCTTGTAGATATCGATTTCACGGAACTCGCCTGCCCAGGCGTAAATATCCTGGAACAAAGACAGATGCACCGCACACAGATGCGGCAGTCCCATCACCGCAGGCCCAAGCGGCATCGCTGACGCGCGCAGGGCAGTAAATGCGAGTTCGGCCTGCAACAGACGATGTTCTTCACGGATTTCCAGCCGGTTTTTCAGCACATTGATGCCGGTATAATAGTAAGGGTCGGCACCGGGCACGAGTTTATCGTTCATAGTGCTTCCTCAGTTCGGTGAGACGTTGTGAAATTTGTTCGTTGTCTAACGTGATAACCTCAACCTGCAAACCATCCAGCGCGCTACTGGCCTGAAAGTTCTGCCGCTGACGTTCGCGAAAAAGTTTTTCCTGCTGCCTGAGTGTCAGTTTCTTCGCCATTATTTCCTCCCTGGGTACAGCCATTCGGGCACATACCTTGTGGAGTTAAGTATAGACAGAGAAAAAAGGGCGCCAGCTTCAGCGCCCTAAACTCGGATTATTCAACAGCGATAGGGGTCTCGTTCACGTCTGTTTTATGATCTGCCTGAAGCGTTTTCACGCGATCCTCAAGCTGTTTCACCGCCTGCGCATCCGGCAGAAGTGAATATTTCAGTTCAAACACCGTGCTCTGGCCGGGTTGCAGTTGTTTCACGCGGCCTTGTTTACGTTCGATAGTGACCGGATACGCATAGTTGGTGCCCGGTTCGATACCCGTAACGTAACCCTGCTTCAGAGTGTCGGTGTTTTTCCACAGCGTCAGCAGCGGCAACTGATGGGTATCGAATTCAATCGATGCTCCTTTGTTGCCCGCTTTGTTCACTACGCCAGCAATGGTTTTACCCTGTGCATCCGCCAGCGGAACCATGTTAAAGACCATCTCGTCGAAGCCTTTGGTTGGCCCGGCGTAAGTCTGCCAGTCTGCTAAACCTTTTTTGGCGTAATCATTGAACGGAGAAATTGATTTCAGCGGCGCAATGAAACGGGCGCCCTGCTCAAGGATCGGCTGACCGAAATTACTGTGATAAATAATCTGGTAGTCGTGTGGATAATCCGACTGGTTAGTCAGGGTGTCGTGGATGGTCCACGAATGGCTACCCGGCACGTAACGCAGCTCAGTCCAGGTTTCCAGCTTGGCTTTCTTAAAGGTGTCTTCTTTCAGCAAGCCGCGCACCGTGATTTCATAAGGGGCTTTATCGGCAATATCAACCACCACTTTCGAGGCTGGTGTATTGCCCGCCCGACCGTGCAGCGTGTAAATCATGCCGTCAGCAGTAACAGGATGTCCGGTCCATTCAAAGCCGCAACGCACCATCATTTCGTTGAAACCTTCCAGCCAGCCCACGCCGTTACGGCTTTCAAGGTTGATATAGGCCGGATTCACCACCTCCTGAACCGGAGAATCCCAACCTAAGCGGATGTTATCGCCGGTCACGTGCAGTAAATCCATCCCGCGCGTCGGGCTCAGTGCAATCGTCAGCCCTTTGCTGGTAATAGTAATGACTTTTGACCCTTCCTGTTTGCCACCGTGAAGCACTTTTTGTTCGATGCTGAAATCCGCGCCCGCGATGTTCAGCTTTTTGTTGTCAGTCTTCCAGTTTCCCAGTTCTGTACCGGCTTCAGCATCCGTCAGCACGATGGTTTGTGCAGTGGCCTGCCACGAAAAAAGCCCCAGAACGATCCCGGTAACGAGTAATTTTTTCACAATAACCCCTTTTTGCTGAATTGATTTAGCCCAAAAGCAATTCAGCCTACAAAGTCCGGCAGGCGAAAAACGTGACAGCCTTCAAGTTGGGCGGTTTTTATGCTAAATGACAGGCAGTAACGTGCCAGACCTCGCAAAAAATCGTAATTTCAGAGAGAAATTGCAAATGAAACTGAGATATCAGGCAGGAAGAGACGCGCATAAGCTGATGCGTTTCAGCTCATGCGCGTTAGCAGAAGGATGTTACTTTTTACGGCCTCCCATAATGGAACCGAGAACCCCACGCAGGATCTGACGACCTAAATCACGCGCCATGCTTTTTGCCGCAACCTGTACCACACCGTCACGTTTCCCCCCCCGTGGTCCGGTGCTGCCGAACAATATTTCATTCAGTCCACCCATCAGCCCACCGCCGGAAGGGGTTTGCGCCGCCGGTTTTGCCGGGCCTGTGGATTGCGGCGTGTTGATCGTGCCGAAACCTTGTGCGGTGATTTTTTCGTAGGCAGATTCACGGTCTATGCTGTCTTCATAGCGACCATACAGAGGCGACTGGTTGATCGCTTTGTTACGTTCGTCGTCGCCAGTCATGCCCATTTTCGATTCCGGCGCTATCACCATCGCCCGCTCAACGATTTCAGGACGCCCCTTTTCATCCAGAAATGACACCAGCGCCTCGCCAACGCCCAGTTCAGTGATCGCCGTTTCAGCGTCGAAAGCCGGATTCGCGCGCAGTGTTTGCGCCGCCGCTTTGACCGCTTTCTGATCACGCGGCGTAAAGGCGCGTAAGGCATGCTGTACGCGGTTACCGAGCTGTCCGAGCACGCTGTCAGGAATATCCAGCGGGTTTTGCGTCACGAAGTAAATTCCCACGCCTTTGGAGCGGATCAGCCGCACGACCTGTTCAATTTTTGTCAGCAGCGCCTGCGGGGCGTCATTGAACAGCAGATGAGCTTCGTCAAAGAAGAACACCAGTTTGGGCTGCTCAGGGTCACCGACTTCCGGCAGATGCTCAAACAGTTCAGCCAGCAGCCACAGCAGGAAAACGGAGTAGAGTTTAGGCTGATTAATCAGCTTATCCGCGGCCAGCAGGTTGATAATACCGTGGCCTTTCTTGTCGGTTTTCATCAGGTCATTAATATCCAGCATCGGCTCACCGAAGAACTGATTTGCGCCCTGACCTTCCAGCGTCAGCAAGCCTCGCTGAATGGCGCCGATGGAAGCGGAAGAAATATTGCCGTACTGCGTCTGGAACTGTTTAGCGTTATCACCGGTAAACTGCACCATGGCACGCAAATCTTTCATATCGAGCAGCAACAAGCCGTTGTCGTCGGCAATCTTAAACACCAGTTGCAGCACGCCGCTTTGCACGTCATTAAGATCGAGCAATCGCGCCAGCAGCAGCGGCCCGAGGTCAGAAATCGTCGCGCGGATTGGATGGCCTTTTTCACCAAAGATATCCCACGGGATAATGCTGCATGCCTGCGGCTGCCAGTCCGTCACGCCAATATCATTCAACCGCGCGGCGAGTTTTTCCGACGCCACACCCTCAGCACCAATACCGGATAAATCCCCTTTCACATCGGCCAGAAAAACCGGAATACCGATACGGGAAAACTGCTCGGCCATTCGTTGCAGCGTGACGGTTTTACCGGTACCGGTCGCGCCGGTAATCAGTCCATGTCGGTTCGCCAGCGCAGGAAGGATCACCAGATCCTGTACCGGTTTACCTTCATTCATGGCTTTGGCAATCAGACGGGCTTCACTCATTTCATTGTCCTTGAAAGTGGGAGGCGGGGAGCTTTCTATAAAACTATAAGTCTCATCAAAGGAGCGTCAATAAATAGGCAATAAAAAGCCCCCGGAACCGGAGGCTTAGAAAAACAGTATTCTGGAGGAAGGGCTGAAAAATTAAGGCAGCACTTTCGCAGACAGGATCACAATCGGCGTCGTCGGCACGTTCTGGTAAGGCCCGACATTATCCGTTTTGACCTGAGACATTTTGTCTACCACATCCATCCCTTTAATGACTTTACCGAATACGGCATAGCCGAAATCACGCTGACCGTGATCGAGGAAGGCGTTATCTGCCACGTTGATGAAGAACTGGCTGGTCGCGCTGTCTTTATCGGCAGTACGCGCCATGGCGATGGTGCCGCGCAGGTTACGCAGGCCATTGTCCGCTTCGTTCTTGATCGGCTCTTTGGGCGCTTTTTGCTGCATGTCAGCCGTAAAACCGCCACCCTGCACCATGAAGCCCGGGATCACGCGGTGGAAAATGGTGTTGTTGTAATAGCCGCTCTGAGCGTAATCAACGAAATTCTTCACAGAAACCGGTGCCTTCGCACTGTCGAGTTCCAATTCGATATT
This sequence comes from Rahnella sp. WP5, assembly GCF_000745615.1. NCBI lineage: Bacteria > Pseudomonadati > Pseudomonadota > Gammaproteobacteria > Enterobacterales > Yersiniaceae > Rahnella > Rahnella sp. WP5. The sequence goes on from NZ_JQJR01000007.1 coordinate 46,249, forward strand.
CCCCGCTGAAGTGGTCAGCATGACATGGGTTTGGGCGGCCGCAAGAACAGGCTCCATTGCAGTCAGGGATAGCAGCGCAGTCAGGGCCACTAAAGTACGTTTAAACATGACGGTTCCTTTCTTCAGAATACAAACAACAGATCCCACTGATTCTAAAGAGGCTTTACGCTTAGCGCCAGACCTTTACCTTTATTTACGCTTGGGAATAAATATTCCAATTATTTCAGAATATTACATCATATTTTTCACTGCCTTAGCTGTTGAAATCCACAGGGTGATCTTCATCAAGATGGATGAGGGTTTTTGCCAGCTGTGTTTGCGCGATCAGTACGCCCTCGCGCAGAGAATATTGTACCGGTGTCTGGCGGCGCACCGCGTCGAAACCATTTTGTGCAGGCAGGATCACCAGGCTGGCAGCATAGCCACTTTCCAGACCGTAACCTTGCAGATTCATCGTGCGGGCGCTGTAGGTGGTGATGAGCTTCAGCCCGTCATTAATTTGCTGATATCCCATCAGCTGACAGACATGCAGCCCCATGTGCAGTACCTGCAACATATTGGCGGTGCCGAGCGGATACCACGGGTCAAACACATCATCATGGCCGAAACAGACGTTGATCCCCGCCTCCAGCATTTCTTTCACACGCGTAATACCGCGGCGTTTCGGATAGGTGTCAAACCGTCCCTGCAGGTGGATATTGACCAGCGGATTGGCGATAAAGTTGATACCTGACATTTTCAGCAAGCGGAATAAACGCGAAGTGTACGCGCCGTTATAGGAATGCATCGCGGTGGTATGGCTGGCGGTAACGCGCGCCCCCATGTTTTCACGCAAGGCCAGCGCGGCCACAGTTTCGACAAAACGCGACTGCTCATCGTCAATTTCATCGCAATGGACGTCGATCAGCTTGTCGTATTTTTTCGCCAGTTCGAAGGTTTTATGCAGCGATTCCACACCGTATTCGCGGGTGAACTCGAAATGGGGAATCGCACCGACGACGTCAGCGCCCAGCTTCAGCGCCTCTTCCAGCAAGGCTTCGCCGTTCGGGTACGACATGATGCCTTCCTGCGGAAACGCCACAATTTGCAGCGTGACCCACGGCGCGACTTCAGCTTTCACTTCCAGCATGGCTTTGAGTGCCGTCAGCGTCGGATCAGACACATCCACATGGGTGCGCACATACTGGATGCCGTTGGCTATCTGCCACTTCAGCGTCTGCCAGGCGCGCTGTTTGACGTCTTCATGCGACAACAGCGCCTTGCGTTCTGCCCAGCGTTCAATGCCTTCAAATAACGTACCGGACTGATTCCATGCTGGCTGACCGGCGGTTTGAGTGGTATCGAGATGAATGTGCGGCTCGATAAAAGGAGGGATTGCCAACCCCCCTTCAGCATCCAGGATATGCTCGCCATAGTCGGCATTATCCCATTGAGGGACAATCTGGCGTATCACGCCGCCTTCGATATCTATCTGCCACAACCCTTCCCGGTCAGGCAACCGTACATTTTTCACGGTACGCAAAAGAGTTTTCGTCACGCGTTACCTCATCATTTTTAGTAAGACTGCGTTGTCGGTGATGTTAAAGCCAATCTTAGAACAATAGCCTGAAAGTGTTTATAAATCGAAAGGTTACGCAAAAACCCAATAAAATCAGTCAAATACCCCCTAAGGAGTATATTGGAACTGGCTTGATTTGCATCAATACCCCCTGTTACGCGCGGGTTATGTTTAGCCTCAGAAAATCAATATTGAGGCAATTATGAGCAAAGTCAGAATCGCGATTATTGGCAACGGCATGGTCGGCCATCGCTTTATCGAAGATTTACTGGATAAAGCAGAACCGGGCCAGTTCGATATCACGGTATTTTGTGAAGAGCCGCGCGTGGCCTATGACCGCGTCCATCTTTCCTCTTATTTTTCACATCATACTGCCGAAGAACTGTCGCTGGTTCGCGAAGGATTCTACGAAAAACATAACGTCAATGTGCTGATTGGCGAACGGGCGATTACGCTCAACCGCAGTGAAAAAGTCATTCATTCCAGCAGCGGCCGCACGGTGTATTACGACAAACTGATTATCGCCACCGGCTCCTACCCGTGGGTGCCGCCGATCGCGGGTTCTGACAGTCAGGATTGCTTCGTTTACCGCACCATTGAAGACTTACATGCCATCGAATCCTGCGCCCGTCGTAGCAAACGCGGTGCCGTGGTCGGCGGCGGTTTACTCGGCCTCGAAGCCGCCGGTGCATTGAAAAACCTCGGGGTTGAAACCCACGTGGTAGAATTCGCCCCCGGCCTGATGGCGGAACAGCTCGATACGCAGGGCGGCAGCCAGCTACGCCAGAAAATCGAAAGCATGGGCGTACGCGTCCACACCGCCAAAAATACTCAACAGATTGTTCAGGGCGGCACGTCTGCCCGTAAAACGATGGAGTTCGCCGACGGCACCTTCCTTGAAGTCGATTTCATCGTATTCTCCACCGGTATCCGCCCGCAGGACAAACTGGCGCGCCAGTGTGATTTAGAGATCGCTCCGCGCGGTGGCATTGTGATTAACGACCAGTGCCAGACCAGTGACCCGGATGTGTACGCCATCGGCGAATGTGCTTCGTGGAATCAGCGTACTTTCGGTCTGGTGGCACCGGGCTACAAAATGGCGCAGGTCACCGCTGATCATTTACTCGGTCGCGATAACGCCTTCACCGGCGCAGACATGAGCGCCAAACTGAAACTGTTAGGCGTGGATGTGGCCGGTATCGGCGACGCGCATGCCCGCACGCCGGGCGCACGCAGCTACGTTTATCTGGATGAAACCAAAGCGTTGTACAAACGCCTGGTGGTCAGCGAAGACAATAAAACGCTGCTCGGTGCCGTGCTGGTCGGTGATACCAGCGATTACGGCAATCTGCTGCAACTGGTGCTGAACAGTATTCCACTGCCGGAAAATCCCGATGCGCTGATCCTGCCCGCTCACGCAGGCAGTGGTGGCGCGGTGATTGGCACCGATGCCCTGCCGGAAAGCGCGCAAATCTGCTCGTGTTTTGACGTCACCAAAGGCGATATCATCAAAGCGGTTCAGGGCGGTTGTCACACTGTGGCAGCACTGAAATCGGCGACCAAAGCCGGTACCGGTTGCGGCGGCTGTATCCCGCTGGTAACGCAGGTGCTAAATGCTGAACTCAGCAAACAAGGCATCGAAGTTAACCATCATCTGTGCGAACACTTCGCCTATTCGCGCCAGGAGCTTTATCACCTGATCCGCGTGGAAGGCATCCGCTCATTCGACGATTTGCTGAATAAATACGGCAAAGGCTACGGTTGTGAAGTCTGTAAACCGACCGTCGGATCGCTGCTGGCTTCCTGCTGGAACGATTACGTGCTGAAACCGCAGCACACGCCATTGCAGGATACCAACGATGTGTTCCTTGCTAACATGCAAAAAGACGGTACCTATTCCGTTATACCGCGCTCGCCGGGCGGTGAAATCACACCGCAAGGCTTGCAGGCAATTGGTGAAATCGCAGCTGAATATAATCTCTACACCAAAATTACCGGCTCGCAGCGTATCGGCATGTTCGGCGCGCAAAAGGACGATTTACCCGCCATCTGGCAGAAACTGATTAACGCTGGCTTCGAAACCGGTCAGGCCTATGCCAAAGCCCTGCGTATGGCAAAAACCTGCGTCGGCAGCACCTGGTGCCGTTACGGCGTGGGCGACAGCCTCGGTTTCGGCATCAGCCTGGAAAACCGCTACAAAGGCATCCGCACGCCCCACAAAATGAAATTTGGCGTGTCCGGTTGTACCCGTGAATGCTCGGAAGCACAGGGCAAAGACGTGGGGATTATCGCCACGGAAAACGGCTGGAACCTGTATGTCTGCGGCAACGGCGGCATGAAACCACGGCACGGTGATTTACTGGCCGCCGATCTGGATAACGATACCCTGTTGCGTTATCTCGACCGTTTCATGATGTTCTACATCCGCACTGCCGATAAACTGCAACGTACCTCGGTCTGGATGGATAATCTCGAAGGCGGTATCGACTACCTGCGTAAAGTCATCATCGATAACAAACTGGGACTTAACGACCAGCTCGAAGCCGAACTGACACGCCTGCGCGACTCAGCGGTTTGTGAATGGCAGGAAACGCTGAACGATCCGGCGGCGCAAACCCGCTTCAGTCACTTTATCAACAGCAGCCAGCGTGACCCGAACGTGCAGTTCGTCGGGGAGCGTCAGCAGCATCGTCCGGCGCGTCCTGACGAACGTATCCCGGTAAGACAAATCGCCGACGGGGAGGAAGTATTATGAGCCAATGGTTAACGCTTTGTTCTGTCGACCAGATCCTGCCTGCCTGCGGTGTTTGCGCACTGGCAGGCGATCAGCAGGTCGCGCTGTTTCGTCCTTATGCTGATGAGCAGATTTTTGCGCTGTCGAACATCGACCCTTTCGCACAGGCCAGCGTGCTGTCACGCGGGATTATCGCTGAACATCAGGGCGAGCTTTGGGTAGCCAGTCCGCTGAAAAAACAGCATTTCCGCCTGACCGACGGTATCTGCATGGAAGACGAGCAGTATTCGATTCCGGCTTACGAGGTCCGCGTACAGAACGGAAATGTGGAAATCAACACCGCCAGGCTTCGGGCTGAAATCGGCTAAACGCCGCGCCTTCCACGCCGCCTCCGGGCGGCGTTATTATTCATTCCAAAGAACGCTATTTCAAAGAACGCCGCCTCAGAGAATATTATCTATGGATTACCTGCCCCTTTTTTGTCAGTTAAAAAACAGAGCCTGCTTACTGGTCGGTGCCGGTGATGTTGCAGAGCGTAAAGCGCGTTTGCTGCTGGAAGCTGGCGCAAAACTAACGGTGAACGCCCTCACCTTTACGCCGCAATTTCAGATCTGGGCAGATGAAGGCAAAGTCCGCCTGTTACGCGGTGAATTCTCACCGCTGCTGGTGGATGAAAAATGGCTGGTGATCGCTGCGACCGATTCCGATCTGGTGAATCAGGAAGTCAGCGAAGCCGCAGATCACCGCCGCGTGTTCTGCAACGTGGTCGATGCGCCGGAAAGTGCCAGCGTGATCATGCCGTCGATCATTGACCGTTCTCCGCTGATGATCGCGGTGTCTTCCGGCGGTAATGCGCCGGTACTCGCGCGTTTGCTGCGCGAACGTCTGGAATCCATTCTGCCACAGCATCTGGGCAAACTGGCACAGGTCGCGGGCGGATTGCGGGCGAGGGTAAAAACACATTTTCCTGATGCTTCTGAGCGCCGTCGCTGGTGGGAAAAACTGTTTAATCATCATCGCCTGGCGCAGTCGCTGGCGAACAATGACAACGTGCAAAGCCACGAATACCTTGAAGAATTATTCCGCGAGCCTGTGGACAAACATGGCGAAGTGATTCTGGTCGGCGCCGGACCGGGGGATGCCGGATTACTGACGCTCAAAGGCTTGCAACAGATGCAACTGGCCGACGTGGTGGTTTACGACCGGCTGGTTTCTGACAGCGTGCTGAATCTGGCACGTCGCGACGCGGAGCGGATTTTCGTGGGCAAACGTGCCGGACACCATTGTGTGCCGCAGGAGCGCATCAATGAAATCCTGCTGGAACAGGCGCAGATGGGCAAACGCGTTGTCCGTCTCAAAGGGGGCGATCCGTTTATCTTTGGTCGTGGCGGCGAAGAACTGGAAGCACTGAAAGCCGCAGGTATCGCATTTTCCGTGGTACCTGGCATCACGGCGGCCTCCGGTTGTTCCGCTTACAGCGGTATTCCGCTGACCCACCGCGACCACGCGCAAAGCGTGCGGCTGATCACCGGCCATGCGAAGCAGGATGGAGTTTTAGACTGGGCCTGCATGGCGCAAACTCAGCAAACACTGGTGTTTTATATGGGGCTTACGCAGGCCGGAGAGATCCAGCGCCGGTTGCTGGAGAATGGCCTGGCAGCAGAAACGCCTGTCGCACTGGTAGAAAACGGCACCAGCCAGCAACAACGAGTGGTGACAGGGAAGCTCACAGAGCTCGAAATTTTGGCGAAAAAGGTGCAAAGCCCCAGTCTGATTATTGTCGGCAGCGTGGTGAGCTTACGTCAGAAACTCAACTGGTTTGCCAGCGACACCTGTCTGTGATGCCCTTCTGTTCAAAAAAACTCCATTTATTTTATTAATCAATTCAGAGAAGTGAATTCAGATTCACTTCTCTCCCCGCACTTATAAGATAAATCTTATAACAGAACATAATTCCTGTTATCTCACCTTAATCAGTCAAAATTCAAAATAATCACTGCACCCAAATGGAATATTCAGAATCTTCAACTTAAACTTTAATTACGCCAACTGTGGCGTAATCTCCCGTGGAGGGTCAAATCATGCGCCATACCATTCATGTTGGTCATGTTAACAAGATTGCCCTGGCAATCTTAGTCGCCCTGTCACTGGCTGCCTGTAGCGGCAGTGGCGGCGGCGGTTCTTCTCATACGGCAAAAACGTCCACCACCGGCTCAGCAACGACCGGCGATGGCACAGGTTCAGGGACCGGGACTTCAACGGGCGGTGACGGAACCTCCACCGCCGGGAATGGAAGCGGCACAGGATCGGGTACCGGGGCAGGCACCGGTAGCGGTGGAGGAACCGGGACTGGCGGCGGCACAGGGACAACACCGTCAACCACGCTTGCCAGCGCGACGATCCTGAGCAGCGCAGGCACCGCGGTCAGTGGTCTGGGTACGCAGGTCAGCAGCATCGCCACCCAGACACCGATCAGTAATATTCCGGTCGCCGGGACTGGCGTCGTGACCATCATCGACAGTACCGGTAAAGCGGTGACTGACGTGGGCAGCGGCGTGAAAAACGGGCTGGGACAACTCGGCACCAATCCGAACGCCGTCGGCACCACCGTCGCCGGCGTCCCCATTGCCGTGGCGGATTTGGGCACCGGCGTGTCAGGGCTGGGGACTTCGCTGGCTGCCAATACCACAGGAACACCGGTCAGCGGCGTGACATCCGCAGCAGGCGGGCTGGTCAATAACGTCGGGAAAGTGGTCACCACAACGGGTAACGGATTAGCGACAAACGTGCAAACCGGTGAGCTTTCTAAAGTCACCACGGCGACCACCGGTATCGTGACGCCCGTTGTCGCCAAAGTTCAGGGCACCACACAAGCCGTCGGCGGCGCAACAGGGCTGGGCGCACCGGTTAATGGCTTGCTTAATCAGGTGGGCACTACCGTCAGCGGCGCAGGGACGCAACTGGCAACCACCACACCGGCGCTGGCTGGTCTCGGACAGGTGGTCACCGGCACCGGACAGGCCGTGTCTAAAACCGGGACCATTCTGGTTCCTGCCAGCAGCACGACCACCTCTACCGCCAGCAATTCCGGCGGCATTTCGGCGGGCGCTGGCGCATCCGTCACGCAATCCGGCGGTTTACTGGCCGGGGTAGGCACCACAGTGGGAGGACTGACCGGCGGCCTGGGTCTGAAAGTCAAAACCACGCCGTAAATCTGTTAATGAGCGTTGGTAGAAAAAGCCCGCTCTCCGGTTCTGGCGGAGAGCGGGCTGGCATCTCTGAGTGGTAACTTTTCCCTGTGCGTTCAAAGGAATGTTTATGAGAATAAAATCCTGCATAGTGGCTTTACTGGGTTCTGCCATTGGCTACAGCTCGGCAGATATGTTTCCTACCCTGATCGACCCGAATAACCCGGCCAAACTGGCGCAGCCGATTTCCCAGCCTCCGGCCAAAACGCAAAATATCGCCTTACCCGCACAAAAGTCTCCTCCCAGCCTGACACCCCAGACCCTGATTGACGTCAGACACATTCAGTTTGTCGGCGGCACTCAGTATCCGCTGGATTCACTGGCCGCGCCCTTCGCCCCCTTTATCGGCAAACAGGTGCCGCTTTCGGCATTACTGGCGGCCACCGACACGATCACCCAACGCTATCACCGCGACGGTTTTATTCTCTCTTACGCCTATATTCCGGCCGATAACTTTAAAGAGGGCGTGCTCAGCATCGGTCTGGTGGAGGGATACATTTCCGGTACGCAAATCCGCAGCGACAATCAGCAGGTGGGCCGCTGGCTGAGTAAATTATCGCAACATATCATGGCGGAGAAACCGCTGACGCAGGATGCCTTTGAACGGTACACCCTTCTGATGGGACGCACGCCGGATACCAAAGTCAGCGCCTCGGCCAATAATCCGAACAACATTTACGGCGCGACCACGCTGAATGTCGACGCGGTACGCCAGCGGAACTGGAATATTGCGACAGCGGTCGATACCCGCAAAGGTGACAGTTCTGCCGTGGTTAACGCCACGCTAAGCGGCCTGAGCACCTACGGCGAGCAGTTCGGCATTGCGACCTTAATCCCGCTGGAAAGCGATACCCGTAAGACCTACGCCGGTCTGAACTATCAGCAATATCTTGGCGACGACGGGTTGCTGATGCAGCTGAAAGGCAGTTATTACCAGCAGAAAGATAAGGATTACAACAGCATATTACTGCTGCCCAACGGCATCGACGTCGGGGCGCAAAACACCCAGACACAATATAACGGCGGCGTGGTATTCAGCTATCCGTTGCAGCTGACGCGGAAAAAACAATGGACGGTCAGCGGCGGTCTGGATTATCTCGATAAAAAATACCAATACGATTTGCGGGCAAGGCTGGGCAATCAGCAGATTGACCTGCCGCAGGTCAGCCAGCGGATCCGCTATCCGGCCGCAGAATTGTCACTGACCGGCTACCGGGAATATGATCAGGCTTACTGGAATACCACCTTCAATGTCCGTCAGGGGATCGACGGTCTGGGGGCGACGAACTCCACACCCAATGCAGATCTGACGTTTACCCGCTGGAAATTTAACGGTGACTCGGCTTATCTGTTTGATAAAAAATGGCGGCTCAGCGCGTCGGTTGAAGGTGACTGGTCGGACAATGATTTGCCGGAGCCTGAGCGGGTGAATTTCGGTGCCCTGCATTACGGGCGCGGCTATCCGGACAGCGATGCGCAGGGGGATTACGGCGTCGGCGGGCAGGTAGAAATGCGCTATATCCATACACTGGAACAGGGAGTGTGGCTGAAAACCATTCAGCCTTACGCCGTGGTAGATGCCGCGCATACCGGATTTAACCAGCCGGGGCTGCCCAAACAAAATCTGTCGTCTTACGCCATTGGCGTGATGTTTGGCGATAACCGTCACTATTCATTATCCGTGGAAGCCGCCAGACCGATTGGCGATGTGCCGCTCGACAGTTCGTCCCGCGACTGGCGCTATAACGCGACCTTTACCTATAACTTCAACACCGGCTCGTGAAATCCTGAAAGTAAAAAGCCACGTCTTAAAAGACGTGGCTTTTTGATGGAGTGCCGGGCTTGACTTATTCGTAGCTGACGAAGCCAATAGCTTCGTAGGCCTTCTTCAGCGTCACGCTGGCACGGGCACGGGCTTTCTCAGCCCCTTCTTTCATGACCTGTTGCAGATAAGCTTCGTCACTGCGGAAACGGTTAAAACGTTCCTGCACTTCAGTGAGCATGCCTGAAACCGCTTCAGCAACGGCACCTTTCAGATGACCATACATCTGGCCTTCAAATTCAGCTTCCAGCTCAGGAATGGCTTTGCCCGTCACACCAGAAAGGATATCCAGCAGGTTAGAAACGCCTGGCTTGTTTTTAATATCGTAACGGATGACTGGCGGCTCTTCAGAATCCGTCATCGCGCTTTTAATTTTTTTGGTCACCGCTTTCGGATCTTCCAGCAGGCCAATCACGTTTTTACGGTTGTCATCCGACTTTGACATCTTCTTGGTCGGTTCCTGCAATGACATCACGCGTGCACCGGATTTCGGAATGAACGGCTCCGGCACGGTAAACACATCGCCATAAAGCGCGTTGAAACGTGCGGCGATATCGCGGCTCAGTTCCAGATGTTGTTTCTGGTCTTCACCAACCGGCACCTGATTGGTCTGGTACAGCAGAATATCCGCCGCCATCAGCACCGGATAATCAAACAGGCCAGCGGTGATGCTTTCGCTGTTGGAGGTTTCATAGCGCGCTGATTTGTCTTTAAACTGCGTCATACGACCCAGCTCACCGAAATAGGTGTAGCAATTCAGCGCCCAGCTTAGCTGACTATGTTCAGGAACATGAGACTGCACGAAGATGGTACTTTTCTTCGGATCAATGCCGACCGCCAGATACAGTGCCAGGGTGTCCAGCGTCGCTTTGCGCAGCTTTTCCGCATCCTGACGCACGGTGATCGCGTGCAAATCGACGATGCAGTAAATGCATTCGTAATCGTCCTGCATTTTGACCCATTGACGCAGCGCACCCATGTAGTTGCCAATGGTCAATTCGCCTGAGGGCTGTGCGCCACTAAATACGATGGGTTTACTCATTTTATGCTTCCTGATCTTTTAAAGATAACAGCCCTAAAGTGGGCAAAAGGTCGGCGAAATTATCCAGTACGCGATCGGGTTTGGTCAGCGCGATAGTTTCACCGTAGTTATAGCCGTAAGTCATGCCCACACACGGACAACCAGCGGCCTGCGCAGCATGAATATCATTGCGAGAATCACCGACAAAAACCATTTCACTGGCGCGCAATCCGAGCAGTGCCAGGGTCATGTAGACCGGTGCCGGATGCGGTTTTTTCGCCACAACATCGTCGCCGCCAATCACGACCGTGAAATAGCTATCGATACCCAACGATTGCAACAAAGGCGCGATGAAAGGCGTGGGTTTGTTGGTCACCAGCCCCATTGGCAGCCCGGCTGCGGCCAGTGCAGCCAGCGTCTCTTTGACTTGCGGGTATAAACGGCTGCCACCTGCGGCAGTATCGGCATAATAGTGATCGAATTTATCGCGCACTTTCTGCAGAAACTCTGGCGACAAATCGCCTTCGGCCCAGCGAACGGCACGCTCAACCATCACGTCAGCACCATTGCCAATCCAGGTACTGAGACGCTCAACGCCTGCGACAGGTAAATTGAAATCACGCAGCGCCATATCCATGGCTTCAGAGAGACCCGGCGCGCTGTCGACCAGCGTACCGTCGAGGTCAAAACCTAAACCGCGGGCGGCGAGGATGTCAGCCATGGGAGACCTTAGCCAGTTCACTGCGCATATGGTCAATCACCGTGCGGTAATCCGGCTGATTGAAGATAGCGGAACCGGCGACAAACATATCTGCACCGGCAGCGGCGATTTCGCCGATATTGTCGGCTTTCACACCACCGTCTACTTCCAGACGAATGTCATAACCGCTGGCATCAATAATCTTGCGAACCTGACGCAGTTTATCCAGTGTGCCCGGAATAAACGACTGCCCGCCGAAGCCAGGATTCACCGACATCAGCAGGATCACGTCGAGTTTATCCATCACGTATTCGAGATAGCTCAGGGAGGTTGCCGGGTTAAACACCAGACCGGCTTTACAGCCATGGCTTTTAATCAGCTGCAGGGAGCGGTCGACATGCTCGGACGCTTCGGGATGGAAAGTAATGTAAGAGGCACCGGCTTCGGCAAAATCCGGGATCAGACGATCAACCGGTTTGACCATCAGGTGAACATCGATCGGCGCGGTAATGCCGTAGTTACGCAGCGATTTAAGAATGGCTGGCCCCATCGTCAGATTGGGGACGTAGTGGTTATCCATCACATCAAAATGGACCACATCTCCGCCCGCTTCCAGAGCTTTCGCTGTGTCTTCGCCCAAACGGGCAAAGTCAGCAGACAGAATGGACGGTGCAATCAAAAACTGTTTCATCCGCTTCTCCAAACGATAGGTTTATCCGATGATCACCGCTTGGCCGGTAATCAGCGATATAGCGCTAAAAGTTCATTCACCATGCTGCGCTGGGCAACTTTACTGCTGATAGTGCGGCGCGCTGACACGCGGTGCAGCTGTTTCGCCTGTGCATACCATTCCAGCGTAAGTGGTGTTTCGTGGTTGGAAATCAGCACCGGCACATCGTTCTCATTGGAAAGCTGATACGCCAGACGAGCCAGATTACGCTGATCATCCATGCTAAAACTGTTGGTGTGGTACGCCGTAAAATTTGCCGTAGCAGAAAGCGGGGCATAAGGCGGATCACAATAAACCACCGAGCCAGACTGCGCTTTCAGCAACGTGTCCTGATAATGCTCACACACGAATACTGCATTCTTCGCTTTTTCAGCAAACCAGTAGAGTTCTTCTTCAGGAAAATAAGGCTTTTTATAACGCCCGAAAGGCACATTAAACGCGCCACTGAGATTATAACGACACAGGCCGTTGTAACAATGGCGGTTAAGATAGAGGAAAAGTACCGAGCGACGATAAGTATCGCTGCTGGCATTAAACTCAGCCCTCAGGCCGTAAAAACAATCTGATTCGTTAAACTCTGGCGTAAAAAGCACGTGAGCATCACGCACGAATTCTTCAGTGCGTGTCTTCACAATGTTGTAGAGATTGATCAGGTCGCTATTGATGTCCGCCAGAATATAAGCGTCATACTCGGTATTCAAAAATACGGAGCCCGCGCCAACAAAAGGCTCAATCAGACAATCTCCCACAGGAAGATGACGTTTGATGTCATCAATCAGCGGGTATTTGCCGCCAGCCCACTTCAAAAACGCGCGGTTCTTCTTCATGCCGTCAGTTAGCTACTTATATACAATTCACAGCCGCGGATTGTATCCTGTTTTTAGACAGCAAATCGCGTTGAGATCAGTTTCATTTTTTCAGGTCTTGCTGTACCTGATGTACAGGCTTGACCCACGGTTTTTTCGCCTGAACTTCCGCAGGCAAGCTGGAAATAGCACGTTTGGCTTCTGCAGAAGAAGCGTAGTTACCACTCACCAGTACAAACCACGGCTTCCCGTCGCGGGCGGTCTGATAAACCAGATAATTTTTCAGGCCCTGCTGTTTTGCAAACGCATTCAGTGTATTGGACTGAGAAGCGCCGCTCAGTTGCAGGGTAAAGTGCGTACCTGGCGCAGACTTAATGGCAGATGTGCTGCCAGAAGCTGTTGCCGGTGCAGAGGCAACCGGAGCAGGTGACGCGGAGGATTTGGTTGCCGGCGTTTTCGCGGTATGCGACGCCGTTGCTGATGTCTTATGCTCAGCCTGTTTCGAGGTATGAGCAGGCTGCGCATTACGCGAAGACTGTGCCGGACGTACATGGGTGGCTGACGGCTGAGAACCTGCCGGCGCCTGAGTATGAGCTGAACCGTTGACGGTCGCTGGTGCGGTCGGCAAAGAAGTCAGTGACTGAGCCGCAGGCGCCATACTGCCTTGTGCCACGCCATCGACCTGATTTTGCTGGGAAGAAAGCGCATCGCTCATATCACCCGGCAAATCGACACGTTCTTTCGCCTGACCATTATTGGGAACAGGCTCGGCTTCGGTTGGTGTCGGGGAAACTGGCGGTAAACCGATACTCTTCGGTTGCTGGCCATCAGCTGGCTGTTGACCGTCTACGGCTTGCGCCGTATTAGCCTGAGCAGAAGGTTGAGCAGAAGGTTGAGCAGGTGCCGCAGCATCGTTACCTGAGAGACTGATGTCTTTCGGACCATTGGTCTGCTGAGCAGGCTGGCTGGAGGAAGGTGACTTCATGGCTGAGCCGATACCGACAATCAGCAATACCAGCACCACAATCCCGATGCCGATCATCACGTACTGACGGGATACAGCGACTTTTGGAATGGAAGGAGACGGTTTGCGCGCGCGCGGTGGGCGGCGATCGCTGGTGTCTGGTTTGAGATCGTCTTCCGGTGTTAAATCATCCATCTAAAACCTCCAACCCGGCAAAAGCCTCAAGAGGCTTTACGCGGAGCAACTATCCTGACTAAAAATATAAAGCTTTGCTGGCAAACGTAAAATCGGTCGTTATCTGGCCATCATTATGGCCACAGTCTTAACGGCAATCTTCAATCGAAGCCAGCACCATTTCATGCGATACGCCGGAGCGTACTTCAGACTGACCAATTGCTTTCGGTAAAACCAGACGCAGCTCGCCAGCCAGTACTTTCTTATCACGCATCATGTGCGGCAGATAAGACTGCGCGTCCATAACTTCGGGGCCCGTCACAGGCAAACCTGCGCGGGTCAGCAGGGCTTTCACCCGGGCGATATCACCCAGACTGAACTGCCCCAGGCGATGGGCCGTATAACAAGCCATCACCATTCCAGCTGCCACAGCTTCGCCATGTAACCAGTTACCGTAACCCATTTCTGCTTCAATAGCATGGCCGTAAGTATGGCCCAGATTCAGCAAGGCGCGCAGTCCGTTTTCACGTTCATCGGCAGCCACAACCTCGGCTTTCAGCTCGCAGCAACGACGGATGCAATACGCCAGCGCATTCATATCCAGCGCCAGTAAAGCGTCCATGTTGTCTTCAAGCCACACAAAGAAATCAGCATCCAAAATAATGCCGTATTTGATAACTTCCGCAAGACCCGATGACATTTCGCGGGCAGGCAGAGTTCGCAGACAGTCGAGATCAACCACCACCGACGCAGGCTGATAAAAAGCGCCGATCATGTTTTTCCCGAGCGGATGGTTTACCGCTGTTTTACCGCCAACGGAGGAATCAACCTGAGAAAGCAGCGTGGTTGGCACCTGAACAAAGCGCACACCGCGCTGATAACTGGCTGCAGCGAAGCCGGTTAAATCACCGACTACGCCACCACCAAGAGCGATCAAAGTCGTATCACGTCCGTGCGGTTTTTCGAGTAGCGCGGAGAACACGTCATTCAGAACAGTCAGGGATTTGTATTGTTCACCATCAGGCAAAATGACCTGATCAACACGAACGCCTGCCTGCTCCAGCACTGAACAAATTGCATCCAGATAGAGAGGGGCAAGGGTTTCATTGGTCACTATCATGACCTGATCGCCTGCCTTTACCGGCATAAAAGAAGCCGGATCGTGGAACAATCCGGCAGCAATCGTAATGGGGTAGCTACGCTCCCCTAACGTTACGGTAATCCTCTCCATGTCGTGCTCTGTGACCTTCTTTAACTGACACCCTCAGGCAATGATGGACACCAATAATCAGTTACTTTCCAGCATATTGATAATCTGGTTAGCAACGACTTTGGCACTTTGATCATCGGTACGAATAGTGACGTCGGCAATCTCCTCATACAAAGGATTGCGCTCTCTCGCCAGTGCTTCAAGCACTTCACGCGGCGGAGCACTCACTTGTAATAATGGACGTTTTTTGTCGCGTTGTGTACGCGCCAGTTGTTTTTCGATGGTAGTTTCAAGATAGACGACAACGCCACGCGCTGACAAACGGTTACGGGTTTCACGTGATTTCACGGAACCGCCACCTGTCGCCAGAACAATGCCTTGTTTTTCGGTCAGTTCGTTGATCACTTTTTCTTCGCGGTCGCGGAATCCGTCTTCGCCTTCCAAATCAAATACCCAGCCCACATCAGCTCCGGTACGTCGCTCAATTTCGTGATCGGAGTCGAAAAACTCCATATTGAGTTGCTGAGCTAACTGTCGACCAATAGTGCTTTTGCCGGCACCCATAGGCCCAACCAGAAAGATATTGCGTTTCTCTGCCATGTTTTTCGGTATTACTAAGACAATTCGTTGATGATAACCCGCCCCGCCAATCAAATTAGCGGCGGGACCTAAACTGAAACCTCATGAGCGATATAGTGCGAGATCAGAAAAAAATTATCTCAACACTCTTGGTAGTTTGGCAACCGAATAAATCACTTTGCACGCCGCAGGAGGGAAACCGTACGTTTTTATCGGCGTGTCTGTCGTAATAAAAAGATCACGGTGCTCAATTCGGTAACCCTTGTAAGCTAAATCGACGGCAGCGTCAAACTCAGAAGCCTCTTGCAACACAAAAAGTTGCATGCGCTCAACGTTATTAAGTCATTTACAAGGGGTAAGAATACCCATTTAACGGGTGAGGATTAAGGTCGGAGTGATGAAAATCACCAACTCACGCCGCTGTTCATTGGTGTATTGGTGTTTAAACAAAGAACCGACCACCGGAATGTCACCCAGGACAGGGACTTTCGTATCCGTTTTTTGGTTTTTACGCTGGAATATCCCGCCGAGTACGATCGTTTCCCCGTTTTTTACCGTCACCTGGGTTTTTATTTCCTGCTTATCGATCGCCAGCGCCTCGCCTTCGGACTGTTTGATACTTCGCCCCGGCATGTTCTGGCTAATCTGCAACGCCAGTTGAATACGCCCGTCACGCTGAATTTTCGGCATGACTTCCATTCCCAGCACTGCTTCTTTGAATTCGATCGACGTGCTGCCACTCGCCCCGCTGGAAACCTGATACGGGATTTCCGTTCCCTGTTTAATACTGGCAGTCTGCATATGCGCCGTCAGCAGCCGCGGGCTGGCAATAATATCGACCTTATCTTCCTGCTCAAGCGCCGTCAGTTCGAGATCAAGGATCCGCCCGCTGATGTGAGCAAGATTGAAGCCGGCAGTAAATATCGGATTTTCGACCGGCATTCCCATACTGAAATTGTTCATGCGCACCGCTTTTGTAATGGGTTCCTCCCCGGTAAATCCCCAGCGCACTCCAAGTTCGCGCAGGCTTTCGCTGTTCATGGTGACGATATGCGCCGCCAGCTGGACCTGCTGGAGGGGTAAATCCATCTCCTTTACCCACGGTGCCACTACATCCAGCGCCGCCTGCGTGTCACGTAACAATAGCGTATTGGTGCGGGTATCTGCAGAAGCATTGCCTTTTTGCGACAACAGCGATCCTTTCTGAGCGTTCAGGCTAAGCGCCGTCTCTTTCGCATCCGCATATTGCAAAGGGACGGTGAGGCTGATCAGCGGGCTTTGCAGCGCCTGCTGTTCGGCGGCATCTTTTATCCGCTGTTGTACAACCTGCGGGTCTTCTTCAGGCGACACCAATAAAACGTTGCCCTGCAACTGACTGGTGAGATGGTTCATTTGCAGAATGATGTCGAGCGCCTGCTGCCACGGCACATCTTTGAGTTTCACACTCATCTGCCCGTCCAAACCCGGTGCGGTGACCAGATTCAGTTGCCGGGCATCCGCCAGCGCATGCAATACCAAACCGACCGGTGAGGACTGAAACTCCAGCGAAATCAGCGGTGGCGTACCGGCTTTCACCGGGCTAAGACATAAACACAGCAAAAACAGCACAATCCGTTTATTTACGTATTTCATTATTTTCCTTTCCCTGGAGAATCATTACCTTTACCCAGCCTGATAATCTGACGCTGTAAGCCGCAACGTGCGTCACTGAGGCTAAGTTCAACCTGCACACTGCTGAGCACTTCAACCGTCCATTGCGGCATCCCAACGAGTGAACCTGTTTCGACTTTATTCCAGCGCCCCTGCGGAGAAAGCAGCCAGCCATAACGTTGCCCTCCGACATCTGAAATCCCGCTTAACAGCCATTCAGATAATGGAGAAATACCAGCACAGTCGGGTGTCTGTGGCACATTAAACGGATCACGCACGGCTTTCGACGCGACGACACCGCTAACAAACTCCGCCGCTGGCGCAGTTTGTGTCAGTAACACTGATGCTTTCATCCCACCACTACCGGTGGTATGCAGATTCAGCTCGCTAAACGCAGGCTGTTCGGGACGTTGCAACAGCGCATGAAGAAAATGCATCAGTTCGGTAAAAGTCACCTGCAATTGCAATTCACCCTGCGGTTCTTGTTTCGGTTGCGAAACGGGTTGCCAGCGAATCAGCACCGCCTGAGAGTCTTTCAGTGGCCGGGAAAACGCTTGCTCCAGAGGCAGGCTTTTGCGCAGTGATGTCGCATTACCGGCCAGTTCCTGCTCCAGTCTTTCCAGTGGAATCATGCGCATTAGCGTCACCTGAGCCAGGGAAAGGGTCTGTTGTGCGATGTCAATCTCCCGTTTCAGGGTTTCCTGTTGCTGCCATAATCCGCGCAATCCGAACTGATACAGCGTCAAAACCATCATCACTAAACATGCGGTCAGAATGAATACCCGCTGCCAGCCGGGTTTTTCCATCAGCGGTTCAATACGCTCTGATAGAAAACCGGTCATTGCGGTACTTCCGGCGCAGGCAGTGGCCTTTCAGCGCGAAACTGCGTTTTCATCACGAAGCTCAGATTCTGGTTGGGCTGTTGCTGTACATCAGAAAGACTGACCTTGCTGAGCAAGTCTCCTGCCGACAGCATGTCACTCAATGCCAGAATGTCGTGGTACAACCGCCCCTCGCCTTTTAACGTCAGCATTCCCTGATGTTCTGTCAGCTCAGTCAGCCACAGTTCTTCGGGCATCTTTAACGCCAGCAGCTCCAATAATTGCAGATAGTCCCGGCTCCGCTGCACACGCTGGTGGCTCAAAAGACGTGCTTCAGTCAGAACCTTTACCTGTGCTGATGCGGCCTCCACACGACGCTGCTGAAGCATAATCTTTTGAATGCCTGAATTTAGCGCTGACAGCTTCACCTGCAATAACGTCCGCTCCTGCACAATGAAAGCGGCCAGAAGCCAGGCACAGACCACCACAGAGACCGGAAACGAAACGAAAATCTTCAGCCAGCAACGCATCCGCTTTTGACGGCGCAGCTTTCGCCACGGTAATAAATTGACCTGGAGCATCAGTAATCCGCCTGACGAATAGCCAGCCCGACGGCGGGCGCAAACGCACCGGGATTCGCAGGCAAAGGCGCGGACAATTGCGCGATTGCGCTTAATGGCGACCAGCATTGCATTACCGCAGATGGCGATTCGCCACTGAAATAGTCCTCCGCGTGGCACAGTGCGGCCGCGCGATACTGTGTGCGGATCTTCTGAGAAATTGAGGTTTCAGTCATGGCCTCTGCGTGATCCAGCAAGCCAAACTGGAACGGCAAGCTGTGCGGCGAAGCCCAGAGAAAGGCATCGTCAAGGGGATGAATCAGCAATGCATCACCCGGAACGCCAGCAGCACAGGCCGCCATCTGAAGTGCGCAAGGGGCCAGTTCAATAGCATCCGGGAACAACCGTGCCTGCGCCATGCATCGCACCCACTGTTCAATTTCCTGCTGCCTTGCGGCTGTAACCACCAACTGATTATCACCATGAGGGTCAGCCCGGTAGTCCATCACCAGATGTTCCATGCCGAGGGGGAATTGTTTCGCGGCGTTAGCGAAAATAAACGCACTGCGCTGCGGCTCACCCAACCGGGCATCGGGCGCGGCCATTCGCTGTTGCATAATACGTTGTGCAGGAAGGCTTATTCGTAATGAAAACGACGTCGGCAGCGTTTTTCGCCAGCACGATAAAAGGGCGATCAGCGGCGCGGTCTCATGTAATATCCCCTCCCGCAATGTGAAAGGAGGCAAAGGATGCTGCCACCAGTGACGTAATTGCCAGCCATGACGCCGCCGCTGAACGGCGATCGCACGGGCAAAACCGGCTTGAATATCCAGACCTACCTGCCATGCTTGTAGTCGCATTTTCGCCCAATCTCCATATCGTCAGGTAAATAAAAGAACGTATCCATGTTGCTGGCTTGCCTTTATACTACCGCGCGGTTGTTTATAAACTGCCCAATTGACACTTAATGGGAAATCTCAGGTGAAGTTCGTAAAGTATTTATTGATTCTTGCAGTGTGTTGCATTTTGCTGGGAGCCGCCTCGATCTTCGGTTTGTATAAATATATCGAGCCACAGCTACCCGATGTCGCCACGCTTAAAGACGTGCGCTTGCAAACACCGATGCAAGTTTTCAGTGCCGAGGGTGATTTAATCGCTCAATATGGTGAAAAGCGCCGTATCCCACTGAAACTCGACCAGATCCCACCGGAACTGGTGCATGCGTTTATCGCGACAGAAGACAGTCGTTTCTATGAACATCACGGCGTGGACCCGATCGGTATTTTCCGTGCGGCTTCCGTTGCGCTGGTGTCCGGCCACGCCTCACAGGGCGCGAGTACCATTACTCAGCAACTGGCCCGTAACTTCTTCCTGAGTCCTGAACGCACGCTGACCCGTAAAATCAAGGAAGCATTTCTGGCCATCCGCATTGAGCAGATGATGTCCAAAGATGAAATCCTTGAGCTGTATCTGAATAAGATCTATCTCGGTTATCGCGCTTATGGCGTGGGTGCCGCTGCACAGGTTTACTTCGGGAAAAATGTCAACCAACTGACGCTCAGTGAAATGGCGGTGATTGCCGGTCTGCCAAAAGCACCGTCAACCTTCAATCCGCTGTATTCTCACGATCGTTCTCTGGCGCGTCGCAACACCGTACTGGCGCGTATGCTGGATGAGAAATACATCACGCAGGCCCAGTACGATCAGGCGCGTGCTGAGCCGCTGGTGGCGAATTATCATGCTCCACATATCGAGTTTTCTGCGCCGTATCTGACCGAAATGGTGCGTCAGGAGATGGTGAAACGTTATGGCGACAACGCTTATAACGATGGCTACATGGTTTACACCACCATTACCAAGAAAACCCAGCTGGCCGCGCAGGAAGCCCTGCGCACCAACGTGCTCAATTACGATATGCGCCACGGTTACCGTGGCCCGTCAAATCAGTTATGGAAAGTGGGTGAACCTGCGTGGGATCAGGACAAGATTGTTCAGTCGCTGAAAACCCTGCCGGTGTATGGCCCGCTGTTCCCGGCCGTTATCACCGCAACGGACGACGCTCAGGCGACGGCAACGATGTCCAACCGCGCGGTCATCAACCTGCCATTCAGCGGCATGCGCTGGGCGCGACCTTACCGTAATGACAATGCTCAGGGCCCGACACCGAAAAAAGTCACTGACGTGGTGCGCCCTGGTCAGCAAGTTTGGGTACGTAAAGTGGGTGATGACTGGTGGCTGGCGCAGGTGCCTGATGTCAACTCAGCCATCGTTTCACTCAATCCAAACGACGGTGCCATTGAAGCGCTGGTCGGCGGGTTTGACTTCAACCAGAGTAAGTTTAACCGCGCCAATCAGGCGGTTCGTCAGCTCGGTTCGAACATCAAACCTTTCCTGTATACCGCAGCAATGGATAAAGGCCTGACGCTGGCGACTATCCTGAATGACATGCCAATCACCCGCTGGGATGCCGGTGCAGGTACCGACTGGCGGCCGAAGAACTCCCCGCCAACGTATTACGGTCCGATCCGTTTACGTCAGGGTCTGGGCGAGTCTAAAAACGTGGTGATGGTGCGTGCGATGCGTGCGATGGGTGTGGATTACGCGGCTGAATATCTGCAGCGTTTTGGCTTCCCGGCGGCGAACATTGTTCATTCCGAATCACTGGCATTGGGTTCTGCTTCATTCACTCCGTTACAGGTGGTGCGCGGTTACGCCACACTGACCAACGGCGGTTATCTGGTTGACCCGTATTTCATCACCAAAATCGTGGATGAATCCGGCCAGGTTCAGTTTGAAGCTAAACCTAAAATCGCCTGCCGTACCTGTAATATTCCGGTTATTTATGGGGATACGCAGAAATCTGCCGTGCTGTCGGATGACAACGTAGAAAATGTTGCTACGTCCACCATCAATAACAATACCAGTGTGCCAACGCCACAACTTGAGCAGGTTCCGCCGAACTCGCCACAGGTTGATGCCGCACAGCAATACGCACCGCATGTGATCAGTACTCCTCTGTCATTCCTGATCAGTGATGCACTGAACTCCAACATCTTCGGGGAACCGGGCTGGATGGGGACGGGCTGGCGCGCAGGACGCGACCTGAAACGTCACGACATTGGCGGCAAAACCGGGACAACCAACAGCTCGAAAGATGCCTGGTTCTCCGGATATGGCCCTGACGTGGTGACATCAGTCTGGATTGGCTTTGACGATCACCGTCGTGATTTAGGCCGTTCGACGGCTTCCGGTGTCATCCCGGATCAAATCTCCGGTGCCGAAGGCGGCGCGAAAAGTGCTCAGCCAGCCTGGGATGATTACATGAAAGCCGTGCTGGAAGGAGTGCCGGAACAGCCACAGACTCCGCCTCCGGGTGTGGTGACCGTCACTATCGATAAGAGTACCGGTAAGCTTTCTGACGGCGGCGGTAACAGTCGCCCGGAATACTTTATCGACGGGACTCAGCCGACAGAACATGCTGTGCATGAGGTCGGAACAACCATCATGGATAACGGTCAGGAACACGAACTGTTCTGATGCCTGAGCTGTAAAGCAAAAAGCCGGTCTGCGTAATGCATGACCGGCTTTTTTAATGATGTTTTATCGCAGGCTCAGCGGGCATCGCGCATCAGAAACTCATGCGCCAGGAATAACGCACTCACGTTGCGGGCTTCGCAAAAATCGGGATGTTGCAGCAGTTCCATCATGCGTGACACCGGCCAGCGCGTTTGTGGCAAAGGTTCCGGCTCATCACCTTCCAGGCTTTTCATATACAAATCTTTAGCAATGACTATATTCATGCGACTGGAGAAGTAAGAAGGTGCCATGGTCAGTTTTGCCAGCACGTCAAAGTGCCGTGCACCGTAGCCCACTTCTTCCATCAGTTCCCGGTTCGCCGCCTCAAGCACACCTTCACCCGGATCAATCAGGCCCTTGGGGAAACCCAGCTCGTAGCTTTCAATCCCAACGGCATATTCCTGAATTAACAACAGCTCATCATCAATGATCGGTACAATCATCACCGCTTCGCGATCGGAAGGACGCATGCGTTCATACACGCGTTCAGCGCCATTGCTGAATGTCAGATCAACAGATTCGATGGTGAATAATCGCGAACGGGCTACGGTTTCCACCTTCGTAATTTTCGGTTTTTGCAGGTGTTGTGTCATCTCATCCCCAACTTATTATTCACCTGACCAGAGGTGTTCTAATGGGTTCGTTTGTCTGTTCAAAAGCCGCTACCGGTAGTCATTGTGCGTTAAGGAGCGTCAGCATCGCAATCTTTACTGAAAAACTGTCTTTGTCCTGCCTGTTTCCCGTTCAAAATATCACTAAATAATCGCCGTTAATCGCGCAAAAAAAACACGTTGACTCATGGCTGTCACATTTTTGCTTTAACAAAAACACTCTCACTTAAAAATAGGATTATACCGATACCCGTTAATTCCCAAATGCAGGTATCCTCTAGCGTGGTATTTTTGTGCACGCGATTCAGGTTAACAATAATAAAATTCCTATCAAAAAGCACCCATGCGCAGAATGTGCATTTCGTTATATGTATAATACTTTCACAGAGTTGACGTAAGTCACCCACGTCTGAACGGGGATCGGATGAGCACAGTAGTCGTGACACTGGTGTTGTTGTGTATCGCAATTATTGCCACAGCGTCTTATTTTTGGCTCGTATTGCGTCGCCGCCAACGCGGCGAGTCAGTCGTGCGTTTTTCCACACCCAGTCAGCGCAAACTCTCCCAGAAAGAACGCGACGCAGTAGAACGCTATCTGCGACAAAATGAAGGCCTCGGCCAGACACCAATCACCCACCGCAATAATCTGATTATCCTGCGCGATAAACTGACGCTGACCACCAAAAGCGAAAATGTTTATAGCCTGACCCGCGCGATCACCCGTTATGGGGTGGCGAGCGAAGATCCTAACAAATGGCGTTACTTCCTCGATTCTACTGAAATTCACCTGCCGCCATTCTGGGAGCAATACATTGCTCAGGAAAACCAGGTCGAGCTGATCAAAACACAGACTCTGCCGCTGGTGATTTCACTCAACGGTCATACGCTGACCGAGCACGTTTACGAAGGCCCGGCGCCGGTTTCGGCGGTGATACCTTCTCAGCCGCAAAATGCGTCTATCCGTCATGAAGAAAGCGAGCATATTGAACTGGTCAAAGTGCGTCGCGAAACACGTGAAGAGCATGCGCTGACCCGTTCGAATGGTGTAAAAGAAGCGCTGGCTGTTTCCGCTATTCTGCTTCTGCTTTTCATCACACTGCAAAGTCCGGTGATATTTCTGCCCTGGTTGCTGGTGATTTCGGCAGGATTAGCCGCCTGGGTTATCTGGCGGTTTGTGTCTGAACGTTTAGGTAAGAATCGTAAGGAAATTCATTGCCTGCGCGGCTTACCTAAACGCTGGGGTTTGTTCGGTGAATCCAAACAAGGTGATATCAGCAATATTTCGCTCGGTGCGGTAGACCTGATTTATCCGCCTCACTGGCAACCCTATATTGGTCGTGATCTCGGACAGCCAACGGACGTGGAAGTCTATATGAACAGCCACGTTGTCCGTCAGGGAAGCTATCTGACACTGCACGAGGAAGTGAAAAGATTCCCGCTCCAGCAGTGGGGAAGAAACCTGGTGCTCGCCACCAGCGCCTTCCTCTTGCTGCTGGCGTTACTGGTTTATGTGCCGCTTGGCCTGCCGCTCAAACTCAGCGTAGCCTGGCTGCAAGGTGCACAAAGTTCGCAGGTTAACAGCGTACAGGAACTGGAAAAGGCTGCCCTGCGCGTCGGCGACACCCTGAAAGTTCAGGGTACCGGCATGTGTTATGTGCCACCGGCGGCCAGCCGTTCTGCATCCGGTTTTATGCCTTTTGATTGTTCCGCGATTTACTGGAATACCGCGACGCCGCTGCCGGTGCCGCAGTCAGAAATTATTGATGCAGCTACAGCGCTGCAAACCACGGTGAACAACCAGCTGCATCCCGGCCAGAACCAAACCCCCGAGCAAAACATTAACCCGCAACTGGCCACCGCCATCGAGAAATCCGGGATGATCCTGCTTGATGATTTCGCGGATATCGTGCTGAAAACCGAAACGCTATGCGGAAACAGTAACGATTGTGTTCGTCTGAAAAATGCGCTGGTGAATCTGGGCAATTCGAGCAACTGGAATTCGCTGGTGAAGCGGGCAAAAGCAGGCACATTGCAGGGGATTAACGTTCTGCTGCGTCCGGTCAGCGCGCAATCGCTGAGTGAACTGGTGAATAACGCAACGTCTTCTTTCTTTGTTCAGGAAACCCGTCGCGCCGCTGACAGCCTTAACAGCCCGCCTCCGGGCGGATTCTTGATCAGTAACGATGAAGGACGCCAGTTGATTGAAATGCCCACGCCTCCGGTCAGCGTGTTTGCTAACCCGCCTCAGGAGCAGTGGAAGCAACTGCAACAATTATCGACACTCCTGCTACATACACCGTTCAGTGCGCAGGGCGTGATCACCAGTATCAGCATTGATGCTAACGGAACCCGTCACATTTCGCTGCACAGCGAGCCGGATATCTCAACGCTCTGGCGCTATCTGGGCACCAGCTTATTACTGTTACTGTTAATCGGTGTTCTGGCGGTCAATCTCGTGCTGTTTACCCGCCGTTTCATCAAAGATAAGCGCAGAATCGACGATATTCAGCAATATTATAACTCCTGCTTTCATCCCACATTAATGCCAATCCCCGTGCAAAAACTGGGCTGAAAACCACCGGGTGTCCCTGCGCCACCCGGTCAGATTATGCTACCCTGACGCCCTTCCCTGCTTTCATCTGTTCGCCCCTGCGGTTTCTCACAGCCGCAAGAACCTGGAGTCTTCATGCCCCCCGATTTTGACTGGCAATGCATCGATACTGTTTTACTGGATATGGACGGCACATTGCTGGATCTGGCTTTTGACAGCCAGTTCTGGTTGCAGGATGTCCCTCTTGCCCTTAGCCAGCAGCGTGCGATCCCGCTTGAAAACGCGCGCCAGTTAATTCATGACGAATATCTTGCCGTCCAGCACACCATGAACTGGTATTGCTTCGACTACTGGAGTGAAAGGCTGAGTCTGGATATCTACCAGATGACGACAAGCATCGGCAAAAATGCGCGTCTTCGCGACGACACGCTGCCGTTTCTGGCTCATCTGCGTGAAAGCGGACGACAGACAATTTTGCTCACCAATGCGCATCCGCACAGTCTTTCCGTTAAAATTGAACATACCGGATTAGACCAGCACCTTGATTTATTACTTTCCACCCACACATTTGGTTATCCGAAGGAAGATCAGCGGCTGTGGTCTGCAGTTCAGCAACAAACGGGCTTTAATCCCGACAGGACATTATTTGTCGATGACGGTGAACCGATCCTGAATGCGGCAAAAACCTTCGGCATCCGCTATTGTCTGGGTATAGAAAATCCGGACTCGACCATGGCAAATAAGTCATTTGAAGGACATCCTTCCATCAATGATTACCGCAGCCTGTTGCCTGCAATTCACCCCGTAACAGGCCCGGCTAAGTAACACCGGTACGCTCAGGGGAAGAATATGAAAGGTAAAACGGAAGACGACGATAATGCAGTGCGCCTCGATAAATGGTTGTGGGCGGCTCGTTTTTATAAGACCCGCGCGCTGGCACGCGAGATGATTGATGGCGGCAAAGTGCATTACAACGGTCAGCGGGGGAAACCCAGCAAGCTGATGGAACTGAATGCCGAAATTACATTGCGTCAGGGAAATGACTCAAAAACGATCATCGTTCTGGGGCTGACCACTCAGCGCCGTAGTGCAGAAGAAGCACAGAAACTGTATCAGGAAACTGAGGCGAGCATTGCCAGCCGGGAAAAAATCTCCGAAGCACGCAAAATGAACGCGATGCCGCATCCGGACAGACGTCCGGACAAAAAGGAACGCCGCAACCTGATCAAATTTAAATATGGCGATTCTGAATAAATCCAAAGTCCTTCCAGGAGGGATGAAGGATTTGAGTTCGCTAAACAGAGAGAAAATTATGTCTAATCACGACCAACTGCATCGCTACCTGTTCAATCATCACGCCGTTCGCGGTGAACTGGTCTCGCTCAAAGAAACTTTCCAGCAGGTTATTGCCGGTCACGACTATCCGGCAGAAGTGCGCAATCTGCTGGGTGAAATGTTGGTGGCGACCAGCCTGCTGACTGCCACCCTGAAATTTGACGGCGATATTACCGTGCAGTTGCAAGGTGATGGTCCGCTGAAACTGGCCGTGATCAACGGTAACAACAAGCAGGAACTGCGCGGCGTCGCACGTCTGCAGGGTGACATTACCGAAGGCAGCTCGCTGAAAGAGATGATTGGCAACGGCTACATGGTGATCACGATTTCTCCGACCGTCGGCGAACGCTATCAGGGCGTCGTGGGGCTGGAAGGCGAAAACCTGGCAGAGTGTCTGGAAAACTACTTCATGCAGTCAGAACAGCTGCCAACCCGCATCTTCATCCGCACAGGTGAAGTTGAAGGCCAGCCTGCTGCAGGCGGCATGTTGTTGCAGGTTCTGCCAGCGCAAGATACTGATCCGGAAGAGTTCAGCCATCTGGCACAGCTGACCACAACCATCAAGGCGCAAGAGCTGCTGACCCTGCCTGCCAACGAAGTGCTTTATCGTCTGTATCATCAGGAAGAGGTCACCCTGTATGAACCGCAGAATGTCTGTTTCCGTTGCACCTGTTCCCGCGAACGTTGTGCAGCAGCGCTGCTGACGCTGCCGGATGAAGATGTGCTCGACATGCTGGAAACTGATGGAAAAATAGAGATGCACTGCGATTATTGCGGCACGGACTATGAATTTGACGCGATGGATATGGCGACACTGAAAGCTGGCGGCGACGTTCATTCCGGAGATGACCACGTTCATTGATCGTTAACACGCGCAGCCTGAGGGACTTTTCACTGAAAAGTCCCTTTTTTATTGCTATTCCATAACCTCATTTGCACACCTTTCGGGTTTTTCATCACAATTCTGGAAAAACATTCACATCTACCGTTATTCTTTGAGAGCTGTCGTGGCACAAAAGCGATATATACCTACAATAGCAACTGATTTATCCCTATTTACGGGATTCAAATTCAGCAAGGAGCAGGGAAATGCCTACCACTATCGGGATCACCGCCGAAACACTCTCCCAGTATGGGATCCACCAGAATAGCGAAATTGTCTATAACCCTGATTACGAAACTCTTTTTGCAGAAGAGACGGCCCCGGGCCTGGAAGGTTATGAGCGCGGGCAGGTGACAGAGCTCGGTGCAGTGAATGTCGATACTGGCATTTTCACCGGCCGCTCGCCGAAAGATAAATATATCGTCCGTGATGACACCACACGCGATACGCTCTGGTGGGCTGATCAGGGCAAAGGGAAAAATGATAACAAACCGCTGTCGCAGGAAATCTGGACATCACTCAAGGCGCTGGTCAGCAAGCAGCTATCCGGGAAACGTTTGTTTATCGTTGATGCCTTCTGCGGTGCCAATGCAGACTCACGCCTGAAAGTACGTTTTATTACGGAAGTCGCCTGGCAGGCACATTTCGTCAAGAACATGTTCATTCGCCCCGAAGTCAATGAACTGGAAAATTTCGAGCCTGATTTCATCGTGATGAACGGCGCGAAATGTACCAATCCGGACTGGCAGAAACAGGGCCTGAATTCTGAAAACTTCATCGCTTTCAATCTGACCGAACGTATCCAGCTGATAGGCGGCTCGTGGTACGGCGGCGAAATGAAGAAAGGCATGTTCGCGGTCATGAACTATCTGCTGCCATTGCAGGGTATCGCCTCAATGCATTGCTCAGCGAACGTCGGCGAAAAAGGCGATGTGGCGGTGTTCTTTGGTCTCTCCGGTACCGGCAAAACCACCTTATCCACCGATCCGAAGCGTCAGCTTATCGGCGATGATGAGCACGGCTGGGACGATGACGGCGTCTTTAACTTTGAAGGTGGCTGCTATGCCAAAACCATCAAACTGAGCAAAGACGCCGAGCCGGAAATTTTCGGTGCGATAAAACGCGATGCCTTGCTGGAAAACGTGATGGTCAGCGCAGACGGCAAAATCGACTTCAATGACGGCAGCAAGACTGAGAATACCCGCGTCTCCTACCCGATTTATCACATTCAAAATATCGTGAAACCGGTATCGAAAGCCGGTCACGCCAGTAAAGTGATTTTCCTGACGGCCGATGCGTTTGGCGTATTGCCGCCGGTTTCCCGTCTCACAGCCGCGCAAACGCAATACCATTTCCTGTCCGGTTTCACTGCGAAGCTGGCCGGAACTGAGCGCGGTGTCACTGAACCCACGCCAACCTTTTCTGCCTGCTTTGGTGCGGCGTTCCTGATGCTGCACCCGACGCAATATTCCGAAGTATTGGTGAAGCGCATGGAAGCTGCAGGCGCTCAGGCCTATCTGGTGAACACTGGCTGGAATGGTACAGGCAAACGTATTTCGCTGAAAAATACCCGCGCTATTATCGACGCGATCCTCAACGGCACCATTGATGATGCGGAAACCTTCACGCTGCCGCTGTTTAATCTGGCGGTACCGGTTGAGCTGCCGGGCGTCGACACCCATATTCTGGATCCGCGCAATACTTACGCCAGCCGTGAACAGTGGCAGGAAAAAGCTGAACATCTGGCACAGTTATTTATCGATAACTTCGACAAATACACCGATACCCCGGCTGGCGCCGCACTGGTCAGTGCCGGACCGAAACGCTAATCTGCTGGCAAACTCTTATCAGGCGCGGGCTTCCGCGCCTTTTTTATTGCAACCAGCACAGCGGCATTTCAGAATGACAGCATTGCTGTCAGAGGAGCCTGATATGGCGACGATTACCGTTCGTAATCTGGATGATGATGTGAAGGAATTACTGCGCATTGCGGCGGCCAGAAAAGGCCATTCGATGGAAGAAGAAGCACGTTTGATACTAAAACAGGCGCTGACCACTACTGTGCCTGATTTTGGTCTGGGCAGTCAGCTGCGCCAGCGCTTTTCTTCCCTGAGCGTGGAACATCTGGAACTGCCACCGAAATGATCATCCTCAATACTGCCGTCATCCTTGAGATGATTAGCCCCTTCCCGCAAAAGAACGTGCTGCAATGGCTGGACGCGCAGGACGCCACACAACTGTATCTGACCAGCCTGAGCGTCGCGGCGCTTTTCAGCTGGGCGGATAGTCTGCCGGAGAATCAGCCGAAAGCCGCGCTTTCGGACGCTTTGCTGGAGATGATGAACCAGGATTTCGCGGGCAGGCTGTTGCCGTTTGATGCGGCCAGCGCGCTGTATTACCCGCGTGTGATGGCCTTATCGAAGACGGCCAATATTGAGATGGCGGAGCGTGATATGCAGCTCGCGGCAATCTGCCTGAACCATCAGGCGGGGCTTGCCACGGATCACGCAGAAGTGTTTGCACACACGGGCGTGGTGTTAGTTAATCCATGGGATACGGCGGAAACACCACGATGGCGGGAAGAAGCGGCAGAGTATTATGTGATGAGCAGGAAGAATTAAGCCCGCGGCTGGGCTGCTGTTAAACCGTGAGCTGCCGCCCACACCGGCCTTAAGGGTGGCTTATCGCCACCCTTAAGGAATCCCGGGCTCTATTGCGCGCTCCGCGCTGGCTATGTTTCAGCTACCGCAGCGCGATAAGTGATCGCCGAAATTGAGAAACCGAAACTTTCACCTGTCAGAATAAAAGGGATCATTAAGGCTCCCCTTAATCAAACCAGTTTTTGCTGTACCGCCACCGCTTTCAGCATCTCAACCGGTAACGGCAGATAGGCCCGAATTCGTAATCCCCCGCGGTCACTTTTCCCGATATCCAGCGTGCCTGAGTGGGCATCAATAATGCGCTGAACAATCGCCAGCCCGAGTCCGGTTCCGCTGGTAGTTCGCGCACTTTCGCCACGCACAAATGGCTGAAACAGATGCTTAAGCTGGTCAGGCTCAATGCCCGGGCCGTCGTCTTCAACCTGGAACCAGGCCCGCTGCAATTCGCGACCACTACTGACTTTAATCCAGCCGTCGCCATAACGGGCGGCATTCACCACCATATTCACCACGGCACGTTTGATAGACAGCGGATGAGCATTGACCAGCAATTCGCCGTCCGCCAGACCAGAGTCGATCTCACGTTCATAACCGCTTTCCGTCGCAATCACTTCGCCCAGAATACCGTTAAGATCGGTGATCTCGGTCGGCATCTCCTGTCCGGTGCGCAGATAATCGATGAACTGCTCAATAATCGCGTTGCACTCTTCGATATCTTTATTGATCGACTCGGCGAGATAACTGTCATCGTCACTCATCATTTCGGTCGCCAGACGAATGCGCGTCAGCGGCGTACGCAGATCATGGCTGACGCCCGCCATCAGAAGGGTACGGTCATCGGCCAGCAGTTTGACACCGGCAGCCATCTGATTAAACGCCCGCGTCACCGAACGCACTTCAGACGCACCGTATTCACGCAGCGGCGGCGGAATAATGCCTTTCCCTACCTGCAACGCCGCATGCTCCAGCTCAACCAGGGGGCGGTTCTGTATACGGATAAACAGCCACGCGCCACCAATCGCCAGCAACATAATCGCCAATGTATAGCGGAACAGCGGGGAGAAATCGCCCTGATGGATTTCAGTAAGGGGAACCCGCACCCAGATGTCAGGCGACAACCAGGTTTTCAGCCACACCACCGGGGTATTTTTATTGACCTCGACGCGCACGTCGGTAGGACCACCGAGCTGCTGCGCCATCTGCTGACTGAGGAATTCGTAATGCTGCGCCCAGCGCAGGCCACTCTCCTCGGCCGCAGAGTTGGTATAAAGAGAAATGCCCAGTTCGCGGTAGATTTCGCGACGAAATGCCGGTGGAACCGCCAGCAACGTCCCATCTTCCAACTGCAGCCGGTCAGTCATCAGCATACGGACTTCGTATGCCAATACCTTATTGAACTGCTGCAGGCTGGGCAGAATGGCGAAGTTCAGCACCACCAGATAGGTCGTCACCAGGCTGACGAACAGCAAGGTGACGATTAATAACAGTGTTCGGGCAAACGAGCTACGCGGTGAAAAGCGTATTCGCTTCATGCCTTACTGCCGTCCGGTACAAATACGTAGCCCAGACCCCAGACAGTCTGGATATAGCGCGGGTGCGCCGGATCTTCTTCTACCATACGACGCAGACGGGAAATCTGCACATCGATAGAACGTTCCATCGCACTGTATTCACGACCACGCGCCAGATTCATCAGCTTGTCACGGGACAGTGGCTCACGCGGATGGCTTACCAGCGCTTTCAGCACGGCAAACTCACCACTGGTCAGTGGCATAGGCTCATCTTCACGGAACATTTCGCGGGTGCCAAGGTTCAGTTTGAACTTACCAAATGAAATGACCGCTTCTTCCTGAGAAGGTGCGCCTGGCAGTTCATTGGCCTGACGCCGCAGGACTGCGCGGATACGCGCCAGCAGTTCACGCGGGTTAAATGGCTTAGGAATGTAGTCGTCGGCACCAATTTCCAGCCCCACGATACGGTCAACTTCTTCCCCTTTCGCCGTCACCATGATGATCGGCATCGGGTTACTCTGGCTGCGCAGACGACGGCAGATAGATAAACCATCTTCGCCAGGCAACATCAGATCCAGAACCATCAGGTGGAATGACTCACGGGTCAGCAAACGGTCCATTTGTTCAGCATTGGCAACGCTACGCACCTGGAAGCCCTGTTCAGTCAGATAACGCTCCAAAAGTGCACGCAGGCGCATATCGTCATCGACCACCAGAATCTTGTGATTTTCTTGCATTTAAATCTCCCAAAGGCGTGAATGCCTCAAGCTTGTATTGTTAGAAAAGTCAGCCAAAACAGACAGCGTTTAATGGTATATATTCTAGTCGAAATTGTAACAATGATTATGGATTTCCTAATTTATCAACAATATCAGAGGAGTCTTCTGCAAGCGAAGGTTGGTTTGTTACGGGTTGTCCCGCTCTGCAAACCTGCTCATCCGTTTTTCTGGTCATTAACTGAGCATTTCTGCTGAAAGTATCAGGAAAATGATCATCTCAGTGTGCCCGTGGGGATAAAAGTTTGGTGATTTTACTTATTCGTTTGATTAATAATAAAGCGGTAAGGATAATATTTTATTTGAGAAATAGATCATTTACCCACCAACTGATCATTTGAATGAATTAACCAAACCATAAAGATCATAGGCAGTGATATTTCAGATTAAAAACTCATTATCATTTAATTAGACAGGATGCCACCGACTATTCAATGTATAGAACACTTGATAGAATCCGGCGTCTGAAGGTGATGAATTCACTTTATTTAATCCGATAAAGTCATCTTTAGATTAACCACTAATTTTTATTTCTGAATGGACGCAAAAAATGAAAACCAAGTTCAAGCTCTTAGCGGGTGGGATATTTTTGGCTATGGCTGCAAATTGCTATGCAATCGATGGCGCTATTAATTTTACGGGTGCGATTGTTGAAGAGGCCTGTGAAATCAATGGGGGTGAAGAGCTCAATATACCTTTAGGGACTTATTCAGCAGCTCAATTCCAGGAAATTGGTGATCTCTCTCCGAAGATCCCTTTTACCCTGCCACTTGATAACTGTCCTGTCGTTACTGAAAGTAATCCTACTCCTCACTTCCGGATATGGCTGGAGTCAGATACCGTTGCTGATACCACTGATTTGATTGCACTGGGCAATGATTATGGTGATGAAATGGCGGATGGTGTCGGCATCAGAATCGAAGATGCAGAAACCAACGAGATAATGAAAATCAACGGATTACCTGACATCATCTATCCAATCCCCGGAAAGGTTATGAATGTCAACCTTCTCGCATACTATGAGTCGTTTAAATTGCCTGGCGATATCACTGCCGGTGCGGCAGACGCGCGCGTGAAAGTCACTCTCGATTACAGATAAGTACTTTGAGCCTTGCCCTGTAAAAAATTAATTCTACAGGGCATTTCTTATACGTTTATTCAATTACCGCATGAATATATTGCTACTGTAAGGATTCATATTCGAATGGGTAAGTCAAAAATATTAACATTACTTTTCATTATAACTTCAGTAGTTACATCACAAATAACCTATGCCGGCGGAATTATTGTCGGACGGACACGCGTTATTTATGACGCAGATAAAAGGGAAGCTACCCTTTCCGTTAAAAATAATGCCGATAACAATCCTTTCCTCATACAATCGTGGGTTGATGCGGGGGGAGAAAAAACACGCGGTCCTTTTATTATCACCCCGCCACTATTTCGACTGAATGCTCAACAGGAAAGTAACCTGCGCATTTCCTATAACGGCAGCGCCCTCCCGACAGACAGAGAGTCCGTTTTCTATATCAATGTTAAAGCGATACCTTCAACGCCAAAAAATACAAAAAACGAACTTAAACTGGTGGTCAATACGCGGATAAAGCTTTTTTACCGGCCAACAAAACTACCCGGAAAATCGTTTGAAGCACCGAAAGCGCTCACTTTCTCCAGAAATAACGGGCATCTCGTTATCAAGAATCAGAGCCCTTATCACGTTGTTTTCAGTTCACTCAGCATTGGCTCAACTTTTTTAAAAGAGGTGGCCATGATTGCGCCATTGAGCGAGCTGGATGTCATTCTTCCCGCAAAAATCTCAGGCAACAGTGTGAAATGGGAAGCGATAAATGACTATGGCGGCACGACAGAACGATATGAGCAACCTTTGTAACCGGACCAATAAAGCCACGCCATAACTCACAGCAATCGCCTAATTACGGCAACTCAGAAGCACGAGAAAACTATGCTCACGGATGAAAAATTTTTACAGAAGAGCTTGTCTGGAGACATTAAAAAGACCTCCGCGCCGCTCGTGCTAAAACTGGGTGGCCTGCTGGCCAGTACGGCTTTGGGATTACTCGCCGCTCACCCGGCCCGTTCAGAAAATGTCTATTTCGATCCTCAGTTCATCGAGCGTCAAGCCGGTGATGTTGGGGATATCGACCTCTCGTTGTTCCAGAGTAATGACCAGGCACAGTTACCAGGTAACTATGACACTGCATTGTATGTGAATAAAAAATTAAAAATACGTCATTCAATCAGCTACTTGTCCAAACCAGACGGCACGCTTGAGCCACAGATCACGCCTGATATATTGCGGTTACTGGGCGTCAATGTTGATGCGTTTCCGGCGTTAAAAAATCATCAGCCGGACGCACCTTTGGGTTCGCTTGCACAATATATCCCTGCTGCAGACGTCAAATTTGATTTCTACCTCATGCAGCTTAATTTCAGCATTCCGCAGGCAGCGATCCTTCAAAAAGCTGAAGACTATATTGATCCGGAAAAATGGGATGATGGCGCGCCTGTACTTTTCTCAAATTATTCCTATTCAGGCGGCCAGCGGAGTTACCGAAATGGCAGTGATGATTCCAGCCAATACCTGAATCTGCAAAATGGCTTCAACATAGGCCCGTGGCGCTTACGTAATTACACGACTTACAGCAACAGCGGAGATGAGAAGCGTTGGGATACGATCTCAACCTACGCCGAACGGGATATCAAAACCTTAAAATCAAAATTCCAAATCGGTGAAAACTCGACCTCCGGAGAAATCCTCAGCAGTGTCCCGTTCTCCGGGGTTCAGCTTTTTTCTGACGATAATATGCTGCCAAACAGCCAGCGCGGTTTCGCACCCACCATACGGGGTATTGCAAACTCAAATGCAGAAGTCACTATCCGGCAAAATGATCACATTATTTATCAGTCTTTTGTCCCTCCGGGTGCCTTTGAGATTAACGATCTTTATCCCTCATCCTACAGCGGAAATCTTGAGATAACGGTGAAAGAAGCTGACGGGACTGAACGCCGGTTTAATCAGCCTTTTTCAGCGATTCCCATCATGCAACGCCCTGGTCGTTTGAAATACAGCGCAACAGCGGGGACTTATCGCGCGACAGATAACAATGAGAAAGAGCCAACCTTTGCTCAAGGTACGGCTATCTATGGTATTTCAAACACCATTACGTCCTACGGTGGCTCTGTGGTATCTGAAGATTACCTCTCAGGACTCATCGGTATTGGTTATAACCTCCGGTGGCTGGGCGGCATTTCGGCTGATGTTACCCATGCCCGTTCTACACTGGACAATAATCAAACCACCTCAGGTCAGTCATATCGCGTCCAGTATTCGAAAAATATTGAAATGACCGACACAGATTTCAGTCTGGCAAGCTATCGGTACTCAAGTGCGGGATATTACGACTTCGATGAGTCCACACAATATCTTGATGGCGACAATGTTCCGGAACTTGATTATCACAAACGCAGTAAAATCCAGTTCAATATCAATCAGACATTGTGGCAAGGCGCGAGCCTGTATCTGTCAGGATACAAACAGGACTACTGGAACAACAGCGGCAAGGAGAAGAATCTCTCACTGGGCTTAAACAACAGTCTGTTTGGTATCAGCTATAACCTGAGCTATTCCTACAGCCAGTTACAGGATCAGGATAACGATCAACAGATA
This sequence comes from Rahnella sp. WP5, assembly GCF_000745615.1. Classification (NCBI taxonomy): domain Bacteria; kingdom Pseudomonadati; phylum Pseudomonadota; class Gammaproteobacteria; order Enterobacterales; family Yersiniaceae; genus Rahnella; species Rahnella sp. WP5. The sequence goes on from NZ_JQJR01000007.1 coordinate 82,417, forward strand.
TCCCTGAACGTCCGTATTCCGCTCAGCCGTTGGTTGCCACAAAGCTGGGGGACATACAATGTCTCTCACCAGAAAGGCGAAGGGACACGGCATCAGGTTGGATTAAGCGGAACCGCGCTTGACGATCGTCGCCTGAGCTATTCAGTTCAGCAAAGTTATACCGATCATAACAGTGAAAGCGGCAGCAACCTTTACTCTTCTTACCGCTCCTCCTTTGGCAATCTCAACGCAGGTTACAATTACAGCAGGGATTCTCAGCAACTCAGCTACGGCATTGCCGGCGGGATCGTGGCGCATTCCCGGGGCGCCACTTTGTCTCAACCCCTCGGTGATTCCTTTGCATTAATAGATACCAATGGGGCCAGTGGGGCACGTCTGCAAAATCTTCCTGGCGTCAGAACAGACTGGCGTGGTTTTGCTGTCGTCCCGTATCTGACTGCGTATAACGAAAACCGTATCGCCATGGACACCACCACCCTGCCTGACGACGTAGATATCGAAAATACCTCAGCCATTGTGATCCCGAATTCCGGCGCCATGGTGACGGCACATTTTGATGCCCGAGTGGGGGCCAGAGTTTTGGTGACACTTGTCAGACCAAACGGGGCCACAGTCCCGTTTGGTGCCGTGGCGGCCACTGATAAACAAAGCAATATCGTGGATGAGGGCGGCGTCGTTTATCTGTCAGGTATCCCGTTAGAAAAACCCGTTTTACTTCATGTCAAATGGGGGAATAACGCATCTCAGCAATGTCAGGCTCAACTCAACATTTCTGCCTCAACCTCTCAGGTGAATTCGCTGACGGCTCAGTGTATTTAAGGATAATTCATGCACACTAAAAAACAGGTTTTGCACAACCTGACATCACTCATAAAGCTCGCACTGTTGGGGATCGCCATAAATAGTTTTTCATCCCTCGCACAAGCGGGATCGGCAATGTGCTCGCCAGAAAATGGTGCCGGCGTGAGTTATGAAAACTTTCTTCATGAAGACATCCCCGCGTCGGACAACGAGAGAGGGAAAAAGTATGAAAAAAACATGAATGGTGGAATGCAGAATTACACCATTGCCTGCAATTGTACCGACAACGATGCCAGCAGCCGCAGTGGAGTACTACTGATGTACACCGTAAAAACCGCCTTACCTAAGGGAACTGAGCCGGGATATTACAAAATTAACGACCACATTGATGTCAAAGCAAGCCTTGATCTGCCTCCGGCAACTGATGTTCCGGTGCCGACGACCAAAACACTTGGCGATGCCACGCATCACACAGATGCAAATAATAACGGCGTTTGCGTGCAGCAAAATACCCGTGCCAGCCTCAACATTGGTTCTCAAGGCTCATTAACTTTTTATATCACCACCCCTTTTATCGGAGAACTGGATATACCAAGAACAGAGATCGCTGAGATTTATCTGTCATCAGGTACGGCCATAGTGACCGCCCCGCCGCTTGGCTCCCCTGTTGCCCGCGTCTACGTCAGCGGAAAACTGACCGTACCCCAAAGCTGCGAAATCAATAAAGGTGAAACGATCACGGTCAATTTCGGTGCCATCGCCACCAATAAATTCACCACGCTCAATCAGCCTCCCAGAGGGTTTATTCCTGTAACGTTCAACATTACGTATGACTGCACAGCCAATGGATTGCCGAAGATCCCGGCAGGAACACAGCTTGCCATGCTGTTGAAGGGGGACGACCTGACAGATCAGTACACGCTGGTCGCCAGACGCCGGCCTTCTGACAATAAAGCCGATATTGGCATTCGCGTTGAGAATGCCAGCGGTACAGCGATCCCTTTTGAATCTGGAAACTTACCCATGAATCAAAACGGTATGGGAAACATCTCTATGACGGCTTACCCAATTAACCTCATTGGTGGCGGGCTGGATACCGGCGAATTCAGTGGGATGGCGACCTTGAAAATAGATATCCGATAAGCCTGCCACGCTGTTCAGTTCACAATCTCAATACTCACCAACCGGCTGTCCGCGCGCCCGTGGTCGTCCACCGCGCGAATGCGATACTGGCCGTTATTGATAGGCCGCCAGTCGATAGCGGATTTGCTGGCGGAGCTGCCGAGGTAGATGCCATCGACAAACCAGTACACCGTTTTACTGTCCGCATCCGTGACCGCATTAAAGGAAATCCGGTCACGGCCTTGCTGTGACTGCCGCAGCGTGTAGGTGGTATTTTTCAGCGGTGACGTGATGCGTGGCGGATTGCCACTCACGTCAACGCCCTCATCCTTGCAGTGATTCGCCGGGGGCTTACGTTTTGGCAACCCTGCCTGTGCAAAAACATTCGCCAGATCCGATGGCCAGAACTCAAACACTTCCGTACGGGTTTCGTCCTCCTCATAAGGCGGGCATGCCACTTCACCGCTCAGTTTATCGAGGCGCACCGGGCGGTAAACCGTATCGACTTTGATCGGCGACTTGCCCGGAATAAACCAGGTTTTGCCTTTTTGCTGGCACCACGGCGTCGGCAAATCACCGCTGGCCAGGCAGATATCCACCCTTTTCAACCCTTTGGGAAACGGGCGTTTGGGTTCCTGCAAATCAGGATAACTGGCGGTAATGCTGTCGATAATATTGAAGAACAGCGGCGCGGCCGCATCGGCACCGACAAACACGTTGTTGCCTTTGCTGTCGAAATTCCCTTCCCACACAACAAGCACGTAAGGCCCGAAAACCCCCACGCTCCAGGCATCACGAAAGCCCCAGGACGTGCCGGTTTTCCAGTAAACCGGCAGTGAAGACGGTGCCTGTGCCAGCGTATCGCCCGGACGGCGGTGCTGGCGCAGCATATCGAGGGTGATGAAACTGGCCTCTTCACTCAGTAACCTGACCGGCGTTGTCTGCCGCGGATCGGATTTCTGCATCCGTAACGGCTGTAAGACGCCACGGTTCGCCAGCAATGCGTACAGTTTTGCCAGTTCCTGCATCGTCACTTCGCCACCGCCCAGCACCAGCGATAAACCATAATGGTTCTCGCTGGACATATCCGCCACGCCGGAAAGACGCAGAAACTGATAGAACGTCGGCTGGCGAAGCTGTGAAGCCACATACACGGCCGGAATGTTGCGGCTGAAGTTCAGCGCATCGGTGGCAGTCACTGGTCCGAGAAATCGCCGGTCGAAATTCTCCGGCGCATATGCCCCAAATGCTGAAGGTACATCTTTGAGAATAGTCATCGGATGCAGCACGCCCTGCTCCATGCCCAGCGCGTAAATAAACGGTTTGAGCGCCGAACCGGGCGAGCGTTTCGCATTGGTGCCGTTCACCTGCCCCTGAATCGTACGGTTGTAGTAATCGGCGGAACCGACCAGCGCACGCACACCCATATCACGGGTATCGGCCAGCACAACAGCAGCATTGTGAATCCCACGGCTTTCGTTGCGGGTGATAAACGCATTCACCTGCCGCTCGATCAGCCGCTGCAAACCGGCATCCAGCGTGGTGTCGATACGGGTATCCGTGCGGATAATTTGCGGGTTCTGCTGGCGTAACTGCTCGATGAAATGCGGCGCAATATAAGGCATCTGTTCGGGCTGGCGCAGTGCCAGCGGCAATCTGAACAATGAAGTCTGACTGCTGTCGGTTGCATAATGGGCCTGCCAGCGCTGGAAAAGCCGGTTACGAGCCTGCGTCAGCGCCGCACCGACAACACCCGTTTTAGAGTCGATACGGTAGCTCGGCGATTGTGGCAGAACCGCCAGCGTCAGTGCTTCCGGTAGCGTCAGATCCTTCGGGGCTTTGTTGAAATAAATCAGGCTGGCCGCGCCAATGCTTTCAATATTTCGTCCGTACGGCGCGGTATTCAGATAGGCTTCGAGAATGTCATGTTTGGAATAACTCAGTTCCAGTTGCACCGCGCGCAGAACCTGCATGATTTTACCCGATGGCGTGCGGGTGTTCAGATGCCAGTGCATCCGCGCCAGTTGCATCGTGATAGTGGAGCCGCCCTGCATCTTTCCACCCGTCACATAGCTGCGCCAGAACCCCCGCATCAGGCTGAACGGGTTAAAACCGGGGTTGATATAAAACCAGCGATCTTCATGCAGCAACAAGCTTTTCACCGCCAGCGGAGAAACCTGTTCAAGTGGCGTCCAGAGGCGATAACGGTCGTCGTTCGCCAGCGTGATACGCATCAGCGTACCCTGACGGTCATAATAGACGGTGGAAAAAGGCTGGCCCTGAGAAAGGAGCGGATGTGGCCAGAGGCGGCATGCCACAATAATCATCGCCAGTAAAAAAACCGCCATCGCGATGTTTTGCAGCAGACGTTTGGCTGTTTTAGAAAATGCGCGAAAGGTGATCATCTTGCTACTCAGAACAGGTTAAGCCCCGCCATCAGCGGCGGGGCTTCTGCATTGTGTTATTTTTTAGCAACAGCCGCTTCATCAGCCGGCACGACCACCAGTTTTTTATCACTGACCGACAACGCCTGAACTTCACGGTTATACATCGCTTCCCCGTAAGCCGGAGGGATCACGAAACTGCCGGTGTTGGTGGCTTTAATCTGATACACAAACTCCTGCACATCGGTGCTGGCGCTGCCGTAAATCACCACGCGATCTTCACGAATATCGCTGTAATCCGGTGCCCACGTAGAACCCGATGCCGCCAGCGGTGACTGCCAGGACGCTGAAGCTTCTGCTTCACTGTTTTCATCACTGCTGTCAGATTCCGGTTCCGGTGGCGTTTGCTGGACCACTTCGAATCCGCCCGGCAACAAATCCACAATCGCCAGATTGTCCTGCCCTTCCTGCGAGTTGGCGCGGACTTTCAGATGCACATTGATCTTCTGCCCCAGCGTCACCTGCGTGACTGCGTTGCCTTTTTCATCGGTGTAATCGCGGGTGATTTCCAGACCGCGGGAAATGGCTTTCTTAGGCGCTGCCAGATCGTAACCCGCCTGCGTCACCACGTACCAGGCGGGCGTGTTATTGCCGTTTTCAATGCGAAGTGCCTGCGCGTCAGCGGTGAAATTCGCTTTAGCAAACAGCCCCTGAACCTGTGAAATCAGCTGCGGTTCGACATTTTTGGTTTTGCTTAGTTGCGTAATTTTCAGCGTATCCGGTGCCGTGGCCTGCGCCGCCACCTGTGCGGAATAACTCTCCAGCGCCAGAATGCTCATTGCCGAGGAATACGTGGTGTAGCGTTCCTCTTTCAGTGCCTTGACCATATTTTCCAGCACCTGTGGCGGAATCGCGGAGACTTTTTCCGGGAAGTGACGGGTGATCAGATACAGCCGCGTCGCGTCCTGCACCAGCGGATCAAAGTAACTTTGCGTCCACCAGGCTTTGTCATACGCCTTGCTCAGTTGCGCCCACGTTGGTTGCAACAGCGTATTCGCCTCATCATCCATTTTCAGCAGACGGTAAGAAGACGCCAGATACATCGCGCTGAGATCGGTTTTCCAGGTGTCCGGATAGCGCTGCTGCAAGGTGTCCTGCACCGAGGCCAGCGAACTGGTGGTGATTTCACCCTGACGCGTCAGCAAATAAACCGCCCATGCGCGCAGACGCAGGGTATACAAATCATCATTCTGATTTCCCGCCAGTTCGCGCAGTGCCGAATTGGCTTCTTCCAGCATACCGGCTGGCAACGCAACGCCCGCCGCTTTGGCTTCCAGCAGATATTGCACTACATACGGCGTGACGAACGGATCGGTTTGCGGCGATGAACGCCACAGGCCAATCGCGCCGCTGTCGTTCTGTCGTGAACGCAGCACCCCCAGCATATCTTTCAGTTGCTTGCTGCTGTCCGCCGGGCTGAGATTGCCACGCATTTCCGGATGCACGGTTCCGAGGATCAGCGGCACCGAGCGGCTGACAATCTGCTCAGAACAGTAATACGGATAATCCGCCAGATACTGGGATAACCCGCTGGTCAGTACCAGCGGCGAGTTGGACACCGCCGCTTTACGCACCGCGTAAGCATCAAACATCTGACGCAGATTATCGACGTTCTGGCTGCTGCCGTTCATGCGTCCCATCACCGACTGCGTACGGAACGGCATTGCCGGGCGCACCGACGTACTGATCGTGCGGCGACTGGTTTTATCGCCATACGTCGCCTCAAACACCAGCGGCGCATCGCCCGGCAAGGCTTTGGCGCGTAAGCGGAAATTAATCACGCCCTCGCGTTTTTCAGCCAGCGACAGGTTCTGATCGGTTTTGCCCACCACTTCAAGCTGCGGCGGTACAGTCAGGTGGATAGCAACAGGAATGCTTTTGCCGTTCAGCCCTTCGAGGTTGTTACTGACACCTACGCTGACATCAAACTCATCACCCGGTGCCACCATCGACGGCACGTTTGGCGTCATGATGAAGTTATCGCGCACGGTTGCCGAGGTCTGCGCTTTACCGATTTTGTCCGGCGTCACGGAAATCGCCATCACGCGGATTTTACCGTTGAAATAATCCGGCACCGGATAATCAAACTGCTTCTCGCCGTTCACTTCGGTAATGCCCGACCAGTACGCCACCGGCTTGTCACGCTTACGCTTAAACGGATTGACGTTCAGATCCAGCCCTTCACCGGCGTCACCGCCCGGCGCGGCGGCGAGCTGCATCAGCTTGCTGAATTCCGGCAGGATAAGATCCAGAATTTGCGAGCTTTCCACGCCCAGTTCACGTTTACGGAAGAAGTACTCCAGCGGATCTTTCAGGCGATAACGCGCCACCTGCAAAATTCCCTCATCGACGGCAAACAGCGCCACCTGTTGCGGGCCGTCGGTCTTCACCGTCATGACCAGGTTTTCCCCCGGTTTAATCACCTCAGGCGCGTTGACCTCGAGAGTGTTCTGGCGGGCTTTAGTGCTGATTTTGAACGGCATCACGCCGTAGCTCAGCGGGCTCATAAAGATTTCATTGGAATTCACATCACGCACGAACTGCACGTTGATGTAGCCGTTGCCTTCCATGCCTGCAGGAACACGGATTTTCTGCACCGAACTGGTGGTGTCGGTGTGGAACCACTGCCAGCTGTAGACTTTATCTTTCTCGATGGTAATCAGCCCGCTGCCGGTGTACGGCGCGTTAACGGACACCTCGATTTCCTCACCCGGCTGGTACTCCGCCTGATTGAGTTTCAGCTTCAGTTCGGCATTCCTGTCCAGTGAACGGCTGAGGTTGGCGTTGCCGGCCACGGTATAGCCAATGCGGTTCAGCACATTGCCTTTCGCATCTTCAATAACCAGCACGAAATCACCCGGTTTATCCGTCGCCAGCGTCAGGTCGTTGCCCTGCGCCGTCAGCGACAGCGGCTGTTCCGACAACTGCACTTCCTTCATTTTCGACTGATACTTGTAAACGCCGGAATCCTGTTTGGTGAGCACTGAAATGTATTTCTGTTCAATCAGCGCGACTTTCAGATCCGGCAACGCAATCTGTTTCAGTGACGGGTCGACCGCAATAATGTTCAGATGGCGCGCTGCATCGCGGTTGATATAGCCTAAATCGCCGTCGGCTTTTACGCCGACCAGAGAGTCATACGGCGATACCAGCACCCGAGCCGTTGCGGCCACGGAACGTCCGCCACCGGCCACGAACGCCTCGGACAGCAGTTGCAACTGATAGGTCGCGTCAGCGTAAGATTTCAGATCCAGCGGGATATTCGCCGCGCCTTTTTCATCCGTCGTGCGGTCTTCCAGTTCCGTTTCGAAACCGTCGCTGTTCTGGCGGTTCTCATAGAAAGCGTAATCCGGGAACTGATCGAAGCTCGGATACATCGGGCGCAGCGTCAGTTTCGAGGTCACGCGCCGGTCCTGCGCAGGCGTACCGAACAGGTTCTGCACGTCAATATTGGCCTGCAATTCTGACGGTTTCACCCAGCCTTGTTTGCGCTCCGGCGTCAGTTGCAATTTCACCTTCAGCTGATCCGGCTCGAACTCTTTGACGTTAACTGAGGTATGTCCCAGCAAAGTGGAAGACTCATTGTCTTTGCCGATCAGATACAGATAGACATTCCATTCACCGGTAGGTGAATTATCGTCAGTGGTATAACTCAGCTCATTGAAACCGCTGGCACCGAGCGTCAGCGGGATGGTGCTCATCAGCTTGTCGCGCGGGTCGTGAATTTCCGCACGCACCGGCACACCCGCCAGCCCGTTGCTCCAGTCGGCAGCGCGGGTGATCAACCCGATATTGAAGGTATCCCCCGGACGATAAACGCCGCGATCGGAGAACAGATAACTGCTCAGCGTACGCGGGTCATTGGGGGTGATTTCGCCATCGACATCAAAACGGGAGAAGTCGAGGCCGCGATCGTTATTCCGGTCCGCTGGCAGGAAGGAGACATCGCCCTCTTTTTCCACCAGGAACATCACCGGCTGACGCTCGCTGGTATAAACGTCCAGCGCCGGGAAACGTACATGCCCGTCAGCACCGGTGGTTTGGGTCAGCAGCGTGACGCCGTTTTTAGCAATAACCGAGACTTTCGCATTTGCCACCGGTGTGCCGCTGTGAATTGACTGCACAAATACGTCGCGTGTTTTATCCTGCGAACGCTTGGCAATAATCCCCAAATCGGTGACAACAACGAATCGCGAATCGCCAACCGGCGCTTCATCTCCGCTCTGGTCTTCATCCTGATACACATTGCCGTCGTCATCCGCTTCCGGTTTCACTTCTTTCTTTTTCGGATCCCATTCCGACAGCGTCAGCAGGAATACGCCGCGATGCGAGGTCGGATCAGTGGAGAGATAACGCGAAAGATCGACGCCCTGATAATTCACTTCACCCGGCTTGTCGTTATTCACCGCCGTCTGATATTTGAAGTGCTCGGTGAAATACTCGTCATTCAGACGGTTAAATTCCGCCGATGAATATTCACGACTTTTGAACGACACGATGTGTTGCAGCTGGCTCGGGATCACCCGTTTGATGTCCAGGCGCAGCCCCGGTACGTTACGCGCCGCGACGCTGATTTGCTTGTCACCGTTGACCGACAGCAGCGAGCCTTGCGACATAAATTGCAGGGATTTCGGATAATCCGGAACCTGGACGATACGGTAGACTTTTTCCGGCATTTTATAGCCGCCGGAAGATGTCAGAATATTGTCAATTTCCACCAGCATGGCGCGGTGGGCTGGCGCATCGAAACGGAAGCTGAACTGCGGCTGATAATCACTTTCCGCGTCATTGAGCTGGATATTCAGCGGCGTGGACTGCGCGAGCACATTATTCTCGACGCTGTCGACTGCCCAGCTTGCGTAATCATCCGGGCCTTTGGCTTCGTCCTGATCGTTTGGATTATGCTGTGGCAGTAACCAGACTTTGACCGCCTGGCGGATATCTTTGTCTTTGACCGCGTCGCTGAACCCGACGATCAGCGCACGCTGGCCTTTCGCGCCATCGGCATCCACCACCTGCGCGCTGGCTTCGTTCACCGTCAGGCTATAGAGCGTCGGCACGGACACCACGCCATTCTTCGCCTGCGCGGTGGCATTTGAGGGTACAGAGGCTTTCACGCCTTCGCCAATGATGACACGCACGGAACCACCGTGATCCAGCGATTTCAGCGGTTCGGAATGTACCCAGGCATTGAGTTTCTTCTGGTCATAGACCACAGAATAATTGAGTTTCGTCCCGGTTTTGGCTTTCCCTTCGGTCAGGCCAAGCGAAATCTGTTTTTCGAAACTGGCGACATCCACCGGTGCGTTGAATTTAACGTTAAAAATCGCGCTGCGTTTTTGGGGATCCTGCGGGTCCTGATAATACTCGGCCTGACCCAACTGATAACCGAAAGCCGGGGCAGAAAATTCATAGCGAGTTTTCGCCAGTTTAATTTGTGGCGCAAGCAGCACATCAGGGGTGAAGTTCACATCATATTTGTTGCCCATCGGCAGCGGATTTTTAGGCGTGAACACTAAGGTGTAACCACTTACCCATTTCCATTCACCTTCCGTGGCAGGTTTCAGGGAAATCCCTTTTTCGACCACTTTGCCCACTTCCGTCACGGGCGCGGCAGAATGGCGGAAACTGAAAATGACTTGCTGCGGTGCAGGCTTTTGCGCGGCGTAATTGACGGACTCGGGGCCGCTGACGCTCACGCTGGTGTCCTGATAAACCATCGGTGCAGGTTCTATCGGCTGCGGGCGATTGAGCCACCAGTGCCAGCCGTAAACGCCAGCACCTGCGGCGCACAGCAAAACCAGAATCGCCAGACTGATGGCTTTCGGGTATTTATCTACGCCATTTTCCATCCGCGTAAAGCTGCGCTTCAGCCAGCCTGAAGTGGCTGTCCACCAGGCAGGCGCCCGCCAGTCAATATTCCCGACCAGCGGTTTGAAGACACGACCCAGCAGGCCCAGAACAAAAGCCAGCACGCGGAAAACACCTTTTATCAATGTAAAAGGCAGACGAAGTAAGAATTTTAATAAATCCATTTGTTGCTGTACCCCTAATCCCTGTGAACCATCGCCAGAAGTGATATTTTTATGCGAATCAGGACTTTTATTAAATTCAACGCATTGCGCCGCAGGATAATGATTATTCGCCTAAAAAGCCATCAGATAAAGCGTAGCAGCAACCGGAGATTTCCGGCTGATTTCTGCGCTGCCAGCGACACGATTGTGTGAAACAATAGCGCGAGGATTTTGCGCAAAGCGACAGGTGACATGAAGACGAAACTGATTACCCGTGAAGGCTACGACAAGCTCAAAACTGAACTGGATTTCCTGTGGCGCGATGAACGCCCCGAAGTGACCAAAAAGGTCACCTGGGCTGCAAGCCTGGGCGACCGCAGTGAAAATGCCGATTACCAGTACAATAAGAAACGGCTGCGTGAAATCGACCGCCGCATCCGCTATCTGACCAAATGCATGGAACAGCTGCGCATCGTCGATTATTCACCGCAACAGGACGGCAAAGTGTTCTTTGGTGCCTGGGTGGAAGTCGAAAATGACGACGGCGACATCAAGCGTTTCCGCATTGTCGGATATGACGAAATTTTTGGCCGTAAAGACTACATTTCTATCGACTCGCCGATGGCGCGCGCGCTGTTGAAAAAAGAAGTCGGCGACAGTCTGGTGGTCACCACACCGGTTGGCGACGCGACCTGGTACGTCAATGAGATTGACTACGGGAAATGATCAGCTAACTCTCAAAACACGCAGGCGGACAGCCTGATGACTGGCATTTTATGTCTTCAAACCGTATAACTGTGCCCTGCTTTTTAAACGAAAAAAACTGATATCAGACCTATGAATGATCAACTGAGCCGCATTATCGCAAGTGAATTGCAGGTTCGCCCGGAGCAGGTTGCTTCCGTGGTGCGTCTGCTGGATGAAGGTAATACCGTGCCGTTTATTGCGCGGTATCGTAAGGAAGTCACCGGTGGGTTGGACGATACCCAACTGCGTCAGTTGGACACCCGTCTGGGTTATCTGCGGGAGCTGGAAGACCGCCGCCAGACCATCCTCAAATCTATCGAGGAACAGGGCAAACTCAGCGACGACCTGGCAAAAGCCATTAATACCACGCTGAGCAAAACCGAGCTGGAAGACCTTTACCTGCCGTTCAAACCCAAGCGCCGCACCCGCGGACAAATCGCTATCGAAGCCGGTCTGGAGCCGCTGGCCGAATTGCTGTGGAACGATCCGCAAAACGAGCCGGACGCTGCTGCCGCAAAATTCATTGATGCCGATAAAGGCGTGGCCGACACCAAAGCTGCCCTTGATGGCGCACGTTACATTCTGATGGAGCGTTTCGCTGAAGATGCCGCGCTGCTGGCGAAAGTCCGCGATTACCTGTGGAAAAACGCCCATCTGACGTCCCGTATGGTGGAAGGTAAAGAGCAGGAAGGCGCGAAATTCCGCGACTATTTCGACCATCACGAACCGATTTCTCAGGTGCCTTCACACCGCGCGCTGGCGATGTTCCGCGGCCGCAACGAAGGTATCTTACAACTGGCGCTGAATGCCGATCCGCAGCATGACGAGCCGCCAAAAGAAAGCTATGCCGAACAACTGATCATCGACCATCTGGGCCTGCGCCTGAACAACGCGCCTGCTGACGTCTGGCGTCGTGCCGTGGTCAACTGGACATGGCGTATCAAAGTGCTGCTGCACCTCGAAACCGAGCTGATGGGCACCGTGCGCGAACGCGCCGAAGATGAAGCGATCAACGTTTTTGCCCGCAACATGCACGATTTGCTGATGGCCGCCCCCGCCGGTATGCGCGCCACTATGGGTCTCGATCCGGGTTTACGTACCGGTGTAAAAGTCGCCGTTGTGGATAACACCGGCAAACTGGTGGATATCGATACGGTTTATCCCCACACCGGTCAGGCTGCAAAAGCCGCACAACAGGTTGCCGCGCTGTGCATCAAACATAATGTCGAACTGGTGGCGATCGGTAATGGCACCGCGTCCCGCGAGACCGAGCGCTTCTTCCTTGAGCTGCAAAAACAGTTCCCGGCGGTAAAAGCGCAGAAAGTGATTGTCAGTGAAGCTGGTGCATCGGTGTATTCCGCCTCCGAACTGGCGGCGCTGGAATTCCCGGATCTGGACGTTTCGATTCGTGGTGCTGTTTCCATTGCGCGACGTCTGCAAGATCCGCTGGCTGAACTGGTGAAAATCGACCCGAAATCCATCGGTGTTGGTCAGTATCAGCACGACGTCAGCCAGTCTCAGCTGGCGAAAAAACTCGATACCGTCGTCGAAGACTGCGTGAACGCCGTGGGTGTTGATCTCAATACCGCATCCGTTCCCCTGCTGACCCGCGTGGCCGGTCTGACACGCATGATGGCGCAGAATATCGTTAACTGGCGCGACGAAAACGGTCAGTTCCGTAACCGCGAACAGTTGCTGAAAGTCAGCCGTCTGGGGCCAAAAGCCTTTGAGCAATGCGCGGGCTTCCTGCGTATCAACCACGGCGACAACCCGCTTGATGCCTCGACAGTTCACCCGGAAACCTATCCGGTAGTGGAACGCATTCTGGCGGCGACACAGCTGGCGCTGAAAGAACTGATGGGCGATTCCAATGTGTTGCGCGGCCTGAAAGCCAGCGAATTCACCGATGAGCAGTTCGGTGTGCCGACGGTCACCGACATTATCAAAGAGCTGGAAAAACCGGGGCACGATCCGCGTCCAGAGTTTAAAACCGCGACCTTTGCCGAGGGCGTGGAAACCATGAACGACCTGATGCCGGGCATGATCCTCGAAGGCTCTGTTACTAACGTCACCAACTTTGGTGCGTTCGTCGATATTGGTGTCCATCAGGACGGCCTGGTTCACATCTCGTCACTGGCGAACAAATTCGTCGAAGATCCCCACACGGTGGTGAAAGCGGGCGACATCGTCAAAGTCAAAGTGATGGAAGTCGATCTGCAACGCAAACGTATCGCGCTGACCATGCGACTGGACGAGCAACCGGGCGAAGCACCCGCGCGCCGTTCTTCCGCGCCAGCGTCAGATTCACGAGACAATCAGAAACGCCACGCGCCAAACAAACCGTCGGGCCGCAATGCCGCGCCAGCAGGCAATAACGCGATGGCCGATGCTCTGGCCGCCGCGCTCGGCAAAAAACGTTAATTCTTCGTTTTTCCCCGCCACACCAAAGCCGCTGATATCCAGCGGCTTTTTTTATGTATCTTTTTTCGACACTTTTTAAACTCTGTCTTAATGAATCAATCACTGAGGTAAATCAATAAATCGGCCATCCGGCAGGCATACGATAGCGACGCGGTGGAGATTCCCGTGAAGAGGCACCCCCTCTTTTCTTTTGTCTCCACACGCGTACTAATTATGATAACTATTCTCGTTTGTACTTCTTTGCGTATTCAATACGCCGTCAGCCACAGGCTGACAATTTCGCACCATGGACAATTTCTGAGCAATATTTCGCAGTTAAGTGAGATCACCGGGCACGGAAGCGCGGCGTAACCTTTGTCACGCTGCCCCCAAAAATGCCTGAATGCTTCGCGAGGAACTATGCAACTTCAATCAAAACGTGCTTATAAAATTACCGGCTTTTCACACGAAATCAGCCCGGCTTACCGGCAGAAACTGTTGTCACTCGGGATGTTACCGGGGTCATTTTTCAACATTATCCGCGTTGCGCCAATGGGTGATCCGGTACAAATCGAAACCCGCCGTACCAGCCTCGTCGTCCGCAGAAAAGACCTCGATCTCCTCCAGCTCGAGTTGATGGCCTGATCCCAACATCAGGCCTTTGACAGTTCATTTTTCGCGGCGGCCCCGGGCTTGCATGTTTACCTTTTCTGACACGTAGATTTTATCGAATGAAACCATTAACGATCGGCCTGATTGGTAACCCAAACTCAGGTAAGACCACGCTTTTCAATCAGTTAACCGGTTCACGCCAGCGTGTCGGTAACTGGGCCGGCGTGACCGTCGAGCGCAAAGAAGGTCAGTTTGCCACCGCAGCGCACCAGATTACGCTGGTGGATTTACCGGGTACCTATTCCCTGACCACCATTTCCGAGCAAACTTCGCTCGATGAACAAATTGCCTGCCATTACATTCTGAGCGGCGACGCGGATCTGATGATCAACGTCGTCGATGCCTCAAACCTCGAGCGCAATTTATACCTGACACTGCAACTGCTGGAACTGGGCGTGCCATGCATCGTGGCGCTGAACATGCTGGATATCGCCAAAATCCAGAACATCAATATTGATATCCCTGCGCTGTCTGCTCGTCTGGGTTGCCCGGTGGTGGCGCTGGTTTCTACCCGTGCCAGCGGCATCAAAGAACTGAAAGCCGCCATCGACGAATTGCCACAAGTGGCTGTGCTGGAACGTGTGCAATATCATCCGGTTTTACAACAGGAAGTCGATGTCCTGGCCGCCGAAATGCCGCCAGCCATGGCGCTGCAACAACGCCGCTGGCTGGCACTGCAAATTCTTGAAGGGGATATTTATAGCCAGACGCACGCAGGCAACGCACAGGCATTATTGCCGCAGGTGAGAGCACGGCTGGCTGAGCAGAAACTGGACGATCCGGCACTGCTGATCGCCGATGCGCGTTATCAGAGCATCGCGGCGCTTTGCGCAGAGATCAGCAACTCCCACCTTACGGCGCCGAATAAACTGACGCAGGTGCTCGATCGCGTGATCCTCAACCGCTTTCTGGGCGTACCGATTTTCCTGCTGGTGATGTATCTGATGTTCGTGCTGGCCATCAACATCGGTGGTGCGTTGCAGCCGATTTTCGATATCGGCTCCGCTGCGATTTTCATTCAGGGCATGCAGTGGATTGGCTTTACCCTGCATTTCCCGCAATGGCTGACCATTTTTCTGGCACAGGGGCTGGGTGGCGGTATCAATACCGTGCTGCCGCTGGTGCCACAAATCGGCATGATGTATCTGTTCCTGTCGTTCCTTGAAGACTCCGGTTATATGGCGCGTGCCGCGTTCGTCATGGACAGGCTGATGCAGTCGCTCGGCCTGCCGGGTAAATCCTTCGTGCCACTGATTGTCGGTTTCGGCTGTAACGTGCCGTCTATTATGGGTGCCCGCACGCTGGATGCGCCGCGTGAAAGGCTGATCACCGTGATGATGGCGCCGTTCATGTCATGCGGCGCACGTCTGGCGATTTTTGCGGTGTTCTCTGCGGCCTTTTTCGGGCAGGACGGCGCATCCGTGGTGTTCTCGCTGTATCTGTTGGGCATCGTGGTCGCTATCCTGACCGGACTGCTGCTGAAATACACCATAATGCGCGGCGAAGCCTCGCCGTTTGTGATGGAACTGCCGGTGTATCACGTGCCGCACCTGAAAAGCCTGCTGCTGCAAACGTGGCAACGTCTGAAAGGTTTCGTACTGCGCGCCGGTAAGGTAATCGTGATTGCCAGTATTTTCATCGGCGCACTGAACAGTTTCTCGTTCAGCGGCAAGGCGGTGGATAACATCAATGACTCGGCGCTGGCGTCAGTCAGTAAAGTGCTGACACCGGTGCTCTCGCCGATGGGCGTACATCCTGACAACTGGCAGGCGACCGTGGGTCTGGTCACCGGTGCGATGGCAAAAGAAGTGGTGGTCGGTACGCTGAACACGCTATATACCGCCGAACACATCACCAATGAAGCCTTCGATGCGGCCAGCTTCAACCTGTTCGATGAACTGGGCGGCGCGGTGAAAGAAACCTGGCAGGGTCTGAAAGATACCTTCAGCATCAGCGTGCTGTCGAACCCGATCGAAGCCAGCAAAGGCGACGGCGAAATGGGCGTCAGCTCAATGGGCGTCATGAGCACCAAATTTGGTTCGGCGATTTCGGCTTACAGCTACCTGATTTTTGTATTGCTTTACGTGCCTTGCGTCTCGGTGATGGGGGCGATTGCCCGTGAAACCAGCCGTAGCTGGATGACGTTCTCGATCTTCTGGGGGCTAAACGTGGCGTACTCACTGGCAACCCTGTTCTATCAGGCGGCAACGTTCAGCACGCATCCGGCACACAGCGCGGGCATTATCCTGATCGTCCTGATTTTCAATGCCCTCGTCTTAACCGCCCTGCGCAAAGCCCGCAGCCGGGTCAGCGTTCATCTGCAACCGCGCAATGTGGCGGCCTGTTGTAAACCCGCTACCGGCAGCGATTGCCACTAGGAGATGAGATGACCAGTCTGATTCAGGTTCGCGACAGTCTCGCACTGGCCGGGCGGGCAGATGCCCGCCAGCTCAGCCATCAGCTTAATGCACCACAACCGCTGGTGCAGGCGATGCTTGAACGGCTGGTCGCCATGCGCAAAGCAGAAGTGGTCGAAGCTGATGACAGTTGTCTGAGCGGCAGTTGTAAAAGCTGCGCCGACGGCAAGAAATGCCTCACGGTGAGCTATCAGCTCACCCGACACTGATTCAAAGCCTTTCCTGATAGCCGCGTCGCGGCTATCATCACTCCTCGTTTACGCCCGCAGGAGCCTGCATGATCGACAGTGAAATCACCTTCCGTAAACTCGAAATCTTCCTCGCTTATATGGAAAAGCAAAACATCACGCGTACTGCTGAACAACTCGGTCTGAGCAGCGTCAGCGTGCATCGCGCCCTGCATTCACTGGAAGAAGGTTTACGTTGCCCGCTGTTTATCCATCGTGGCCGCAATCTGCTGCCGCTGCCTGCGGCTGAAGCGCTGCTGGAGCACGCGACGCAGGTCATCGAGCAAATGGAACACGGTATTCTGGCGACCCGGCGCGCCGCCGGTTTTGGCGATAAGCGGCTGAAAGTCGGCACGTTATATTCGCTGACGCTGGAAACCATTCCGCGCCTGATCATGGGGCTGAAACTGCGCCGTCCGGAGCTTGAACTGGAACTGGTGATGGGGTCCAACAATGATTTACTGCACAAGCTGGAAGACGGTCAGCTGGATGCCATCCTGATTTCGACCAGTGATTCCAATGTCGATGCCCAGCGTTACGATCAGTTGCCGCTGTTTCAGGACGATATCTTCCTCGCCGCACCGGCCAGCGCAGAACTGATTTCAGAAGGCACAGCGGATTTACGCGATTACAAACAGAAGAAATTCGTGTCGCTGGCCGAAGGGTTCGCCACCTATCACGGCTTTCAGGAAGCCTTCCAGGTCGCCGGTTTCGAACCGGATATCGTGACGCGGGTGAATGATATTTTCTCGATGCTGAGTCTGGTGCAGGCGGGTGTCGGTTACACACTGATTCCCGGCAGGATGAAAGGCGTGTATGAGAATACGGTGAAATTACTGCCACTGGCCGAAGCCTACCAGATGCGCCAGACCATTTCGCTGGTCTTTCCGCACAGCCGCGAGCACGACCCGAATCTGCTCGCCCTCGCCGCTGAAAGCCGGATGTATGCGCTAGCGAGCAGAAAGCGCTGACGCATTCGTATGGGTCGCCGGTTTAGCGATCGGCTTTCCCACGATTAAGCCCTCAATGCAAATATCTTCATCCAGAGCATCCCAATGCAAACCATAAGCACTGGTTTCGCAATCCTGACGCTGTGCGGGTGTTGCGTTCAGCAGAACAGGAAATTGCGCCAGCGGCACTGTCAGGATCTGGCCATCTTCAAGAGTCACCCACATTGTACTTTCATCAAAACGAACACTTTTAGGCGAAATATTCATTCCATGCTCCTTGAAATAGTGTCTGATAAACGTTAGTTAACGTTATAATTTCCCTGATCTCTTTGGCAGAAGAACCTGTCTGGCGACATAGGGCAACAGGTGAAAGCCATAGTTTGGCTTCTTTCTGACCAGATCTTACATGAATATGATGCGGTTCAAGAGGATTTCCTTCATTGGAATAGAAGAAAAAACGGTAATTTTTAAAGCGTAGTATCACTGGCATGGCGGTGACTTCCCTGTATAAACGGTCCGATAAAAACAAAAAACCTTTCACTCAGGAAAGGCTTTTATTCCGTAGCATCACCAACCTATCACGCCTTTAATCAGCGTTCGTTTTCCCGTAACCGTGTTGCGAGACGTCGCGCAACCTGCATGCCGGACTGGCATAACGACAGCGCTTCGCCCTGCTCCATCGCGCGGCGTGTCAGGCCGCTCAGCACCGCGCCCGGCGGCATTTCAATCGCCAGCCTTACATCGCGCTGATACGCGGCAACCATGGCGTCACGCCAGTTGACAGTACGGGCCATGTTCATCGCCAGGTCGTCAGCGATTTTTTCCGGTTGCCAGTACACACGCCCGGTTGTTCCGCTGAGATAACCGCTGATCGGGCGGGAAATATGAATCTGTTTAAACGCCTCCACCAGTTTCGCCGCAGGCTGATCAAGCAGCGCACAGTGTGACGGCACACTGACCGCCAGCTGATGGGTTTTCTGTGCGCCCTGCGCTTTAGCGAGTTGCATCACCTGCGCCATCGCGGCATCGCTGCCGGCAATTACCAGTTGATCTTCCGCGTTAATATTCGCCAGATATACCGGTGATTCCGCGCTGTTGACCTGCGCCACCAGATCTTCAACCTGCATCTGACGCAGGCCGGTGATCGCCGAGAGGCCAAAGCCCTGCGGATAAGCCTGTTGCATCAGTTCACCGCGCAGTGCGACCAGACGTACAGCATCGCAATAGTCGAGCGCACCGGCAATCACCGCCGCCGGAAACGCGCCAATCGACAGCCCGCTGCAAAAATCAGCCTCAATCCCTGCGGCCTGACATTGTTTCGCCCAGACCACACCGGCAATCAGTAAACACAGTTGTACCGCGCGGGTGGAACGCAGAGCATCGGCGCTGTCGAGCAGCAGAACGTCTTCATCCAGCGCGAGGCTGGCCTGTTCGATGAGGGAATGCGTGAGCGGGTTATCCGGCAGGCGATGCAGCATTTGCGGCACCTGCGGCCCTTGCCCGGGGAAGGTAAATAAGATTTTCATCGTGCTCCTTGCTTCTTGTGGCCGGGTTCAGTCTCCCGGCAATTGCCACGGGTCGCGCACCAGCAACGGGCCGGACGCCGTTTTCAGCATGATGTCACCGCCACGCAACCATTCGCTGAGGGCAAATCCCCCCTGCGGCGTATTGATCTGAACATCGGCGCGGCACGGAAGCCGCTGAAGCTGGTTGTAAAAATCGGAAAACTGAGAAGGTTCTGCCGGTGTGTCGCAACGGACCAGTAAATCGAGATCGCTGTCGGCATGCATCACCGGGAGGTCACTGGCCAGCGCGTAGGCGCAACTGCCCGTCACGCCCCACGCGAAAGGCAGCTTCAGACTGCATAACGTAATCAGCGCCTGCACCGGTTGCTGTGACACAAACGGCAAATGCAGTAATGCATTCACGTCGCTGACCAGTGATTCGGGCGTGACGACCCGCTCCACCGCCGCCGGGTCAATCCAGGCGGCGGCTCGCTGAATACGGGTCAGCCCGCGAATACCCACCGGAACCGCACCGTCAGCACGCTTATCGCGACGCACTACCAGCGGCAGCGCAGTGCGCCAGCCGGTGTTTACCCATTCGGGTAAGGTTGTGTCGCTTTGCAGCGCTGAACTGTCGCTTATCCAGACAAAATCATGGGCACGCGGGTCACACATATTCAATCCTTCTTAAATCAATGCAATGCAGCGGTCAGTGAGATAAACAGCGGCAAAGTCACGATACACAATACGGAACTGATCAGCAGTGATGCTTCTGCATCCGGGGACTGCACACCGAAACGGTTACCGAACACGATACCGAAGAAACCGGCAGACAGCGCAATCATCAGGATTGCGGTCACAGCAACCTGACCGCTGAGGCCAAATGCCAGAACCAGACCCCAGGCGATGAACGGCTGGATCAGGTTTTTCGCCACACAAGACAACAACACCGGACCGTTAATTTTCAGTTTACGGGCTGACAGGATCACACCGGTCAGGAACAGCGCAGATGCGGTGGCTGACAACCCCAGCGGCTTGATCGAAGCCAGGAAAATTTCCGGCATTTTAATGCCAATCGCTGACAGGATCACGCCCAGCAATGGTGCCCAGACGATCGGTTTTTTCACTGAACGCCACATCAGAACCGGCAGTAATGCCAGGGAAGATCCCTGATTTTCACCACTGAGACGCGCTTTTTCACGTTCCAGAATCAGCAGACAGAATGGTGTCATCAGCACGGAACCGCAGGCGATAGAGACCGCGACGGACAGCGATGTTGACGGCGCATCACCCAGCACGCTGCCCAGAATAGGCAAACCCAGTGCCGCATAGTTTGGCAGTGCGACAGTCAGCGTCAGCACCGCCGCATCCTGCGCAGATTTTTTGAAGACTTTGGTGCAAATAAAGTAAATCGCCGCATAAGTGATCCACATCGCCAGAACCAGCACCAGAATCAGCGGTGATTGTTCCACAATGCCCGCCCACGGGGTTTGTACGGTGGCTGCAAACAGCGCAGCAGGTAAAGCAAAATCCATCACGAAAATATTCAGTAAAGAGACATTCTGGTTATCCACCATTTTCGCTTTCCCGGCGTAAAAACCGAGGATCATGATGACGAAAATAGGGGCAAGCGCGTGCAATATTACGTAAGTCATAGCGTTTTTCCTGAGGCAAAAAATGATTGCTCAGTCGGCGCCGGTGCGATGGTTTTTTTAGTATGACAGTCCAGTTGCAGACAACAGCAGGCCCTCGCCCGGACGGTATGTCAGGGCGGGAACCCGCAATGCGGCTGCGTCACGCTGTTTGCAGGTGCGTTACCGGTTGAGACTGAAAGTTGTTAACGAATTACCATTCCTGGCGCATCTGCTGGCGAACGCGCTGCGAACTTGCGCGGTTTTCTGCACCCAGACGGTTGCTGAGGCTAACGCCTTCTTTGCGTGCGTCCTGGATGTTTTGCCAGACAACGTTTTGCACGTTGCTGATGTCGTCGGGTGTGGCCTTGTCCGGGTCAGCGATGTCGAGTAATTGCGACAGCAGGCCCAGCGTGGCGTAGTTTTCGATGTCGTAAGCCATCGGCGGAATGGTGGCAGCCAGTTTTTCCAGCGCATCCACAGAACGTAAGGTGATACGTGCGGCAGATTCTTTACCCATCGCGTGGATCATCACGCCGTTGTTTTTGAAGGCGATCAGTTTGTTAGCCTGATAACCGTGCGCCAGAAACGCACCGGACATCGCTTTACCGACAATCAGCCCGACCACCGGATGCCCGGCCAGACGCGCTTTGGCGTAAGCGCCTGCGGCACCGGCCAGCGCCTGATGGATACCGAATGCTTCTTCGCGGCGACCATAAGCCTGACTTGGTACGTCGATGACCGCCACGATGGCGCGTTTGGTGCTGGCATCAGCGTCGGCGTCAATCACGTCGTTAACGACTTTTGCCAGATTCCAGCCTTCGAGCAAACCGACTTCGCCGCCCGCTGCACGCGGATACTGGTTATTATTGTCCGGCACCACGGCGATAAAACGTACCGGCTGGTCATTCATTTTGCCATCAGCCGCTTTCACGGAAGGGCAAAGACCGGTTACCGGTGTGGCGTCTTTGGTCAGTTCAGCGAACCAGTAATCACCCCGGCTGGCTGCATTATTTGCTACGTTGCTCATGCGCGATCCTCCCGGTTAAACAAGGCTTCCGTCACTTCACGGCTGGCCTGCTGCGCGGTGTCAAAACCGGTCAGTTTTGGCAGGTAATAATCATAATTATCAGAACGATGTGTCGCAGGTACGCCCGCTTTAATAAAGGCCAGCACGCTGTCTTTCACTTCATTCAGGGAATCTTTCACCAGCGCATCAACAAACCCGCTGTGATAACGCACTTCGCCACCGGTCATGCTCCAGATAAACGGACGGTCGCGGGAATCGTATTCATCGATACCGGCTTCCTGTTCGATAACCTGCGGACCGTTCAGTCCCAGACGGGCTTCACGGGTGACAATCAGATAGCTGCACAGCGCGGCGGCAATCGACATCCCGCCAAAGCAACCGACAGTACCGGCAACGACGCCGATCACCGGCGTATAGCGGCGTAAATCCACAATGGCGGCGTGAATGTCAGCGATCGCGGCAAGACCCAGATTGGCTTCCTGCAAACGCACACCGCCGGTTTCCAGCAGCAGAACGGCCTGCGTCGGGATGCCGTTACGGTTATCTTCTGCAGCCAGTTCCAGCGCAGCGGCCATTTTGGCACCGGACACTTCGCCCATGCTGCCACCCTGGAAGCTGCCTTCAATCGCCACAACCACGGCGGGCTGACCGTTAATCTGGCCTTTGGCGACGACCATGCCGTCATCGGCCTGCGGCACGATGCCCTGCGGTTCCAGCCACGGAGACATAATGCGTTCGAACGGCCCGAGCAGTTCGCGGAAAGTGGCGTCGTCCAGCAGTTTGCGGGCGCGCTGACGGGCGCTCAGTTCGATAAAGCTCTGATCAGTATCAGTTGGCATTTTCAGCCTCCTCAAAGACCTGTTCGATACGCAGACGGGCAACCCCTGGTGTGGCGCCAAAATCATTAATGTCCAGACGGCCTGCCGGTAATTCACGCAGCGCGCTCAGACGGTTAAAAAAGTTCAGCCATAAGGTATGGCTGCCGTCGACCGAGGTGGTGACGATAATGTTCAGTTCATTGACTGTTTTTGGTTCATACAGCGCTTCTAAATCGCCGGAACCTACCACGCCTGCTTCGGCACGGCCTGCCAGCGGTTTTGCCGCCGGGTAGTTAAATTCAAAACGTTCCATAACACCTCTTTGTACTGATGTTAGTTAATGCGTATCCGGTTCAGACCACGCTGACGCGGTCAAGAAACAGCGTCGCAGCCAGTAAATCAGCGGCACCGCCGGGCGATGTGTTGTCCGCCAGCATCCGGTGTTCGAGATGGCGCAACCGTTGTTTGCCCGCCATCGTGCTGGTGCCACCGGCTTCCAGCACGGCCTGCGCGCCCTGATGCATGGCTTCCAGCGCCGGTAAGCCACCGCGTGACAGCACGCAGGTGTCGGCCAGTGTGGACATCACCGCCAGTAAGGCATCGACCTGCGCTTCGCTTTCGCTGGCGCCGTGTGCCCGGCTGTGATGAAGCTGCGGCAGTGCACAACCGATAATGTGCGGGAAACCGCTTTGTGCCTCTTCGCGTGCACCCGGCACCTGATAACGCTGCACGGCGTGCGAACCTTTACTGAATTTTTTCGGGCTGAAAGCATCGGGCAACACCGCAATTTTCGCGGCGCGCTGCGCAATATGCAGCGGCAGTAAACTTTCCGGCTGCATGGCAACGGCGCTGACCAGCAACCCCATCGCCCAGATAGCGCCCCGGTGAGTATTCACGCCGCCGGTTTCCGCCATCATCTGCGCTTCGCCAGCACGACCTAAACGGCCCACTTCCTGACGCAGGGCGATATCCGCCGGGCGCTGCCAGCTGTGTAAAGCCAGCAAATAGAACGTGGACGTCAGGCTGCGCGCCGAACGCACCATCAGATCTAAACTTAAATCCTGATGGGCACCGGCACTCCGGCTGTCTACCAGCCCCGGTTTCGGGCTAAGCCGCGCTTCGTCGATCAGCGCCTGCGTCGCCGTTTCTGCCAGCCTTTCGGCCAGTTCTTCCGCTGTGAGCAGAGCGCCAGTCGTTAAAGTCTGCGGCATAGTGATCACCAGCTACGGAATTTGGCTGGCGGGTTATACAAGCCGCCGGACCAGTCAACCAGCTCGCTCACGCTGCCTGCCGCCAGTAATGAACGGGTGGCGTCGGTGCGGCGGATGCCCATATCTTCCGGGAAGACCACCAGTTCCTGACGACGCAGGTCGGCGACGCGTTTGGCGTCAACGCCCAGACCGATGTCAGTGATACCGGCAACTGCCGCCACCATCGCACGGCGTTCTTCGAGAGAACGGGCGCGGTAAAGATAGGCGATACCTTCTTCGGTCAGCACGTGGGTCACGTCGTCGCCGTAAATCATCACCGGCGCCAGCGGCATACCGGATTCTTTACCCACATCGACGGCTTCGAGTTTCTCAACGAATGTCGGTTTGCCACCGGCCTGGAAAGTTTCCACCATCTGTACGACCAGTTTTTTACCGCGTGCCATCGGGTCAGGCTCTTCAATCATATCGAGCCAGGCTGGCGTGGAGTGACGGCGACCGTGCGGGTCATGACCCATGTTAGGCGCGCCCCCGAAACCGGCCAGACGACCGCGGGTCACGGTTGACGAGTTCGCCAGCCCGTCAACCTGCAAGGTCGAACCGATGAACATGTCTACCGCGTACTGGCCTGCCATCTGGCAGAACGCGCGGTTGGAGCGCATAGAACCGTCGGAGCCGGTGAAGAACACGTCAGGACGGGCGCGGATGTATTCTTCCATCCCCATTTCGCCGCCGAAGCAGTGAACGGTTTCCACCCAGCCGCTTTCGATAGCCGGGATCAGCGTCGGATGCGGGTTCAGTGTCCAGTGTTTACAGATTTTGCCGCGCAGGCCGAGCTGTTCGCCGTAAGTCGGCAACAGCAGTTCGATAGCGGCGGTGTTAAAACCGATACCGTGGTTGAGCGACTGCACGTTGTGTTTGGCGTAGATACCTTTAATGGCCATCATGGCCATCAGCACGTGAACCGGTTTGATCAGGCGCGGGTCACGGGTGAACAGCGGTTCGATGAAGAATGGCTTGTCGGCGACGACCACGAAATCGATCCAGTCGCCCGGAATATCGACGCGCGGCAGATCAGTGTCTTCTTCAACCAGTTCGTTGACCTGCGCAATCACGATACCGTTTTTGAAGGCTGCGGCTTCGACCAGCGCCGGGGTGTCTTCGGTGCTTGCGCCGGTATACAGATTGCCTTTGCGGTCAGCTTTGAAACCGGCGATCAGTGCGATGTTCGGCACCAGATCGACGTAAAGGCGGGAATACAGTTCGATATAGGTGTGGATCGCACCGATTTCCATCTGACCGTCTTCCAGCAACTGCGCGATGCGCAGGCTTTGCGGACCGGAGAACGCAAAATCGAGCTTACGGGCGATGCCACGTTCAAAGAGATCCAGATGTTCAGCGCGGCTGACGCTCGGCATGATCATATGTAAATCATGCAGCTTTTCAGGATTCACTTTCGCCAGTGATCGGGAAAGGAAGTCAGCTTGTTTTTGGTTGTTACCCTCCATCACCACGCGGTCGCCGGAGGCAATCAGCGTTTCGAGGATGGGGATAATTTTATCTGTGGGTAAAACTTTACCCTCTGCCACGGAACGGACACTGTCGATACGCCGTTGTTTTTCATTGCGGCGGGTGTCCCACACTTTCGTGGTCTGCGGATGTTGCGGCATGCCAAACCTCCCTGGGTTGAGCTTGCTGAATCTTTCCCGGCGTGATGAAACAAGAGGCATTGGGAAGTTCAGTCAAGTGGCGGTTGCATCACATTTGACCTGTTTTGATAGCCTGCTAAGTGTAAACAGCGAAGAATATTGCATCAATTAAGCGTCCGGACACTTCGTTACGCTGAGAGTAACGGTCTGACGTATTTCTTTAAAAACAAATTGATACAGAACAAAGAAAGAGAAGGAGCGCACAGAAAACGGGAATAAAAAAGGGATGCACAAAGGCATCCCGGGGTTCAGAGCGGCATAAAAGCGATTATTTGAAGACTTCAGCCGTTGCGGTGATTTTCTTCTTCTCCTGAGCCGCAATCACCACATAGTATTTGCCGCCCTTCTCATCAGCCAGTTTGGACAATTCTTCTTTCGCATCCATTGGCGCAGTGTATTCATTGCTGGTCGTGACCACGCCCAGACTGGTGTAACCCTTATCTTTGGCTTCTTCTTTCGAGATCATCTCTGCCGCCATCGCGTTGAGTGAGAATAACCCTGTCAGAATTGCCGCAACGATAATTTTGTTTGATTTCATGACATAACCTCTAAATTGGATGAATAGTTTTCAAAGAAAGCAGTCAGGATATGAACAGCGGGTGTACCTGCGCTGGCATGACCTTCATGGTTAAACGCCAGTAAACTCCCCAGAGACGCAAACAGGCTCGCGTAACAACTTACGCCCGCCTTTCACCCCGTCATCATCGGCTTAAGTATTAGTCACCCTTGAGAATTAGCCAGAAAATTGAAAAAAATATTTACATTGGCTTGCAGTCTGCAATCAGGAAACGCTCGACAAGTTCACAAAACCTATCAGGGTGGGAGATAAACGGCGCATGTGCAGCCTTTTCAACAACTTCCGAACAGGAATCGGGCAGAATCGCATCCATCAGCGGCACCATTTTTCTCGGTACCAGCCCGTCGAGCGCACCGTAAATACGCAGGACTGGCAAGGTCAGTTGCGTCACCGGCTGGCGCAAATCCACGTTGCGTAAAATCTCCAGCCCGCCATTGAGCACGGCAACCGGCGGCATCGGCAGATTCAGAACGATCGATTTCAGCAGCCGCGCATCCTGACGGGCGCTGTCGCTGCCCAGCGTCTGCAGCGCCAGAAAACGCTCAACCGTGCGCTGGAAATCTTCACTTAACTGATGCTGAAAACCCTGCAATACGTCCGGGCGGATCCCCGGCCAGTTTTCATGGGCTGCAAAACAGGGCGATGATGCCACGGTAATCAGTTTTTCCACGCGCTGCGGCGCACTCAGGGCTATCTGGCTAGCCACCAGACCGCCCAGCGACCAGCCAAGTAATGCGCTTTTCTCCGGCATTGCGGCAAGCACGGTTTCCGCCATCTCTTCCAGCGTCATCGCCCCGAAACCCTCACTGCGACCATAGCCCGGCAGATCAATCAGATGCAGACAAAATTGCGGCGCAAGTCGCTCTGCCGTGTAACGCCACACTTCGGCATTCAGCCCCCATCCGTGAAGCAGCACAAGATGGCGATCTCCTTCGCCGATAGTCTCCCGGTAAAGCGTATTCATAGCGTATTGTCCGTGTCTGTCTGATTGGCAAAAGGAACCCGCCGCTATGCTAACAATTGCCAGCCGCTGTTGGCTATGCCAGTGTCCGCTGCATCTCCCGGTTCAGGGCATTTGCAGTTTGTGCATGAAACATTTGCCGGTCGCACCGCCCTGCTGCCTGCGCTGCGGATTGCCCTCTTCCGGGGGCCATGCCGATTGCGGACGTTGTCTGTTAAAACCCCCACCGTGGGACGCGATGATCTTCGCCAGCCCTTATGAAATGCCGGTGAGCGGGCTGGTTTTGCGGTTCAAATTCTCCAGGCAACCGGAACTCGACACCACACTTGCCCGTTTACTTTTTCTGCGCTGGCAGGAACGCTACCGGATGAGCAATCTGCCCAGACCCGACGTGCTTCTCAGCGTGCCGCTGCATCAGAAGCGCTATTTCTCGCGCGGGTATAATCAGAGTGAATTGCTCGCGAAGCCGCTGGCACGCTGGCTGCATTGCCAATATCTGCCCGATGCCCTGAGCCGCAACCGGCGCACGCCGCCGCAGCAAAGTCTGACCGAGCACGAAAGAAAGTGGAATCTGCGCAAAGCCTTCACATGCCATGCCAGCCTGCGCGATAAGCACGTGATGTTGCTCGATGATGTGGTCACGACCGGCAGTACTGTCAGGGAAATCAGCAAAATTCTGCGTAATCAGGGCGTTGCTTCGCTGCAAATTGCCTGTATTTGCCGGACTTTACAGGCGTAAGCACGTGCTGCTAACACACTGGCAACGTGAAGGGTGACGGGTAAAAACAAAGGGCGTATTATAACCAACTAGAGTAGTCAACTATTGAGCGAATGTTATGATCCTTATTACCGATGCTGCCCAAGAGCACTTTGCCAAATTGCTGGCAAGCCAGGAAGAAGGCACCCAAATCCGCGTATTCGTGATCAATCCCGGTACGCCAACCGCAGAATGCGGTGTCTCCTATTGCCCACCTGACGCCGTAGAAGCGACGGATACCGAACTCAAGTTCGAGAAACTGTCTGCTTTCATTGATGAATTAAGCGCGCCTTATCTGCAAGACGCCGTGATCGACTTCGTCACCGATCAGCTCGGTTCCCAGCTCACGCTGAAGGCTCCGAACGCCAAAATGCGTAAAGTCTCTGACGATGCGCCGCTGATGGAACGTGTTGAATATCAGTTGCAGTCGCAGATTAACCCGCAGTTAGCCAGCCACGGTGGTCGTGTTTCCCTGATGGAAATCACCGACGACGGCATCGCTATCCTGCAATTCGGCGGCGGTTGCAACGGCTGTTCGATGATTGATGTCACCCTGAAAGACGGCATCGAGAAAGAACTGCTGCAAAACTTCCCTGAGCTGAAAGGCGTTCGCGACCTGACTGAACACCAGCGCGGCGAGCACTCCTTCTACTGATCACCTGCTGATCAGCCAGAACATAAAAAGCACCCTTCCGTTGGGTGCTTTTTTTATGCCTGCCTGCGCTGGTTTAAATCACTGAGCAGCGCATCGATATGCTCATCAGCAAACATGTCCTCCAGGGTTCGCGTCAGTTTGCGCCGCCAGTTGGGGTATTCGGTATTGGTGCCCGGCACATTCACCGGCAAATCCATGTCCAGCCAGTCTTCCGGTTGCAAACCCAGCAACGCGCTGGCACTGCCCGCCAGATAACGTTGCAAACCCAGGTTCAGCAGCGGCGTCATCGGCATGTTTTCAGCACTGCGGCTGATCGATTTCGGCACACACTGTGTCAGATGCAGCGCATTAAGAAGCCCCTGCTTGCTACGTTCACGTTCCCCGCGCAGTTTTTCCAGCACCTGCGGATCAGGATAAACGCCCAGCGACGCACCGAGCGTTAAATCGCCCCCTTCCCAGTAGCCCCGCAACGTCGGTAAATCATGGGTGGTGACCGTTGCCATCGCTTGTGAAACATAATCTTCCGGCGGCCGGTAAAGGAAGTGTTTATCGTGCTCGAAATACAACACTTTGTAGGAATACACCCCGCTGTCACGCAGGCTGGCGAGGATTTCTTTCGGCACGGTACCGAGGTCTTCACCAATCACCATGCACTGATGCCGCTGACTTTCCAAAGCCAGCACACCGAGTAAATCCTCCAGCGGATAACGGACATACGCGCCGCTGCCCGCGTCCTGTTCGGCGGGTATCCACCACAAACGCAGCAACCCCATGACGTGATCGATACGCAGTGCACCGCATTCCGCCATGTTTGCACGCAGCAAATCTATGAACGGCTGATAGGCACGGGCTTTCATTTCGTGTGGATCAATGGGCGGAAGCCCCCAGTTTTGTCCCTGCGGGCCGAGAATATCTGGCGGCGCACCGATGGTGGCATTCAGGCAATACAGCGCCGGATCGGACCAGGTTTCCGCGCCGCCTTGCGCTACGCCGACCGCCAGATCACGATACACGCCGATCGGCATCTTCAGCTCAACACTGCGCTGATAACATGCGGAAAACTGCATCTGCGCCAGCCATTGCTGCCACTGATAAAATTCAATTTCACCGGCGTAACGCTCGCTGAATTCCCGCACTTGTGCACTTTTCGCATCACGATAGACTTCCGGCCATACCGGCCAGCCCCACTGGCCTAAATCCAGATCGCGCAGATGCGTATGCAGTGCGTCGAACAACGCCTGCTGTCGCAGGCTGTCGCCACCAAGTGCGACGAAACGGCGAAAATCCTGCTTACGCGGGCTGTCTTCCGGCAACTCGCAAAACAGCGGCCAGGCCAGTTTGAGCGCCGCCGATTTCAGCGCCATCACCAGCGGATAATCGACAAACTCCGTGCTGCGCGCCTGCAGTAACGCCTCGCGCGTCTCTGTGGAATGCCACCAGTCTTGCGCCTCGCGACTGGCGGTAAACTCCTCCACGGCATTCACATCAATGTAGGTCAGATTCAGCCAGCGGCGCGACGACGGACTGTAAGGGCTGGCACTTTGCGGATTCGCCGGATAGAGCGCGTGTATCGGATTCAGCCCGACGAACGCCCCGCCGCGTTTTCCAACTTCTTCGACCATTTTTTTCAGGTCACCGAAGTCGCCTGCGCCCCAGTTATTTTCCGAGCGCAGCGTATAAAGCTGAACCGTCGCGCCCCACAGTTTTTCCCCTGCCAGCAATGCCTCAGGCTCATAACAGCGCGGCGGCGCGACGATGATCCGGCAAGGCCAGACGTTATCATTTTGCGATAACGTCAACTGGTGATAGCCAGCAGGCAGCGCAGCCCCGAGGTTCAACACGTTGCCTGTCAGGATTTCGCCCTGCGTCTGGCTGCCATTTTCCTGCGTCAGTTGCCATTGAAATGCGCCACTGCCTTCCGGCGTGAGCCACACTTTTTTGCCTTGTGTAAACACTTTGACCGGCGGCACGGGCGTGATTTCCGGCACGTCAGCCGGATCACGCCCCATCGCCGCCAGCAAGGCGACGCGCGTGTCATCTGACACCGTTTCCACGTCATCCGTCATATTAATGAAACTGTCTACAATGCCTGCCCGGCGCGCGGCCTCAGCGAGTTGCTTGTCCTCCATGTTGGCTCCTATCGTTTGGCCTGCCAGATGCGCTGCTGATAATCGCGGATGGAACGGTCAGCGCTGAACATGCCTACACGGGCCGTGTTGAGCAAGGTACGGCGGGTCCATTCATCGGCATTGCGGTAAAGCGCATCGACCTGTTTTTGCGCCTCGCAATAGGTGGCAAAATCCGCCAGCACCAGATACGGATCACCGCCGTCGAGCAGACTGTTGAGCATCAGATCGAAGGCCTTTTTGTCACCACTGGCATAAAAACCGCTGGCCAGTTCGTCGAGAATGGCTTTGAGATGTTTGTCCTTTTTCACCAGCGCTTTCGGCTTGTAGCCTTTTTTCAGCTGCGCTTTGACTTCATCGACGGTCAGGCCAAAGATAAAGATGTTGTCCTCGCCGACTTGTTCAGCAATTTCGACGTTGGCCCCATCCAGCGTGCCGACGGTCAGTGCACCGTTCAGCGCCAGTTTCATATTGCCGGTACCGGAAGCCTCTTTCCCGGCGGTGGAAATCTGCTCCGACACATCCGCCGCCGGGATCATCAGTTCTGCCACCGAAACACAATAATCGGGAATGAACACCACTTTGAGACGATCGGCGACGATCGGATCGTTGTTGATCTTCTCCGCCACCTGATTGATCGCATAAATAATATTTTTGGCGAGGTAATAACCGGGCGCGGCTTTGGCGCCGAACAGGAAAACACGCGGCACGATGTCGAGTTTCGGGTTATCGCGGATCTGGCGGTACAGGGAAAGAATATGCAGCAAATTGAGATGCTGACGTTTGTATTCATGCAGGCGTTTAATCTGTACATCGAAAATCGCGTCAGGATTAAGCCGGATCCCCATGCGCTGCCAGACGTATTCCGCCAGCCGCACTTTGTTATCGTGTTTGATTTTGCGGTACTGTTTGCAGAATTTTTTGTCTTTAACGCCGTCTTCCAGACCTTTCAGCAGGTCCAGATTATTGACCCAACTGTCGGTTTTCAGCCGTTCATCAATCAGTGCCGACAGCGCCGGATTACATTGTTTAAGCCAGCGGCGCGGCGTGATGCCGTTAGTCACGTTATGGAATTTTTCCGGCCATAACTGGTGATACTCCGGGAACAGATCTTTGACCACCAGATCCGAATGCAGCGCCGCCACGCCGTTCACCGCAAAACCCGCGACCACGCAGAGGTTCGCCATACGCACCTGTTTGTCGTGATGCACGGCAAGTTTCGCCCAGACAGCCTCGTCACCCGGCCATTCCTTGCTGACCTGTTTCTTAAAGTTGGCGTTGATCTGTTTAATGATCTGGAAATGACGCGGCAACAGGCTGCGCACCAGTCGCTCGTCCCAGGTTTCCAGCGCTTCCGGCATTAACGTGTGGTTGGTGTACGCGAAGGTCCGGCTGGTGATGTGCCACGCGTCATCCCAGCTCAGCTGATGCTCGTCGAGCAGCACGCGCAGCATTTCAGGAATAGCGATGGTCGGGTGCGTATCGTTAAGCTGGATGACTTCATAATCCGGCAGTTCGCTGATTTTGCGGCCAAGGAAATGATGACGCCGCAGGATATCGGCCACCGAGCAGGCGCACTGAAAATACTGCTGCATCAGGCGCAGGCGTTTACCGGCCTGATGGTTGTCATTCGGGTATAACACTTTGGTGAGTTTAGCGGCGTCGATGCCCTGTTGTTCCGCTTTCAGAAACTCGCCGTCATTAAACTTTTCGAGATCAAACGGATGCGGATGCGTGGCTTCCCATAAGCGCAGCGGTTGCGTGATACCGTTGCGGTAACCCATTACCGGTAAATCCCAGGCTTCGCCACGCAGGGTAAATTCCGGCTCCCAGCGTGAAACGCCCTGCTCATTTTTCACGATTTTACCGCCAATACCGACGCTGACCGCCAGCGAACTGTTGTGGCGGAACCACGGATATTCGCTGCGGTGCCAGTCGTCCGGGGATTCTTTTTGTTTGCCGTCAACAAAACGCTGGCGGAATAAACCGTACTGATAATTCAGGCCGTAACCGATGCCGGGCTGCCCGACGGAAGCCATCGCATCGAGATAACAGGCCGCCAGCCGTCCCAGCCCGCCATTGCCCAGCGCCGGATCAATTTCTTCTTCCAGCAGGTCGGTCAGGTTGATATCAAACTGTTCCAGCGCAGCGGCAATTTTTTCGTACCAGCCGAGATTAATCAGGTTGTTACCGGTCAGGCGACCGACCAGAAATTCCATCGAGATATAGTTAACGTGGCGGGTGATTTTTTTGCTTTTACTGCTGACCGGCTCGTTTTGCGGGGGAATTTGTTCCGCAACGGCGGCGCTGACCGCATGCCACCACTGGTGCCGGGTCATATCTGAAGCTGAAGTGAGTCCGAACGCTTGCCACTGGCGGGTGAGCGCCGCCAAAAAAACATCCTGCTTGAACGTGATCTTCGACATAGGGCAGTCTCTTTTCAGTCTGAGGGGACGGAATGCTTCCGTGAGAAAAAGTGTGATCGCGATATCTATGTATAAACCCTATGCTGGAAAAATGCTCACTGCGGGGATGAGGAAAAATGCATGAAATCATGTCGAAGGGATGGGGCGTTGCCATTAAAACCCCCTCCCCGCCTCCCCCTTCGCAGGGGGAGGCGCAAAAACTCGATCGGCTCCCTCCCCTGCGAAGGGGAGGGTTGGGGTGGGGTTTTAATGGCATCTCAATAGCGATTATTTCTGCCCGTAATACGCATCCGGCCCGTGTTTGCGACTGAAATGCTTGTGCAGCAAATAATCGTCCATCGGAGTTTGGTCACGCCGGATTGAACCGGTGATCCACGCCATTTTCGCGACTTCTTCCAGCACCACCGCGTTGTGTACCGCCTGTTCCGGCGTGATTCCCCAGCAGAACGGGCCATGCTGGGCGACCAGAATACCCGGCATATGCAGCGGATCGATGCCGGTCAGCGACGCGGCGATAACTTTGCCGGTTTCCAGTTCGTACTCTCCGCTGACTTCCTGACGCGATAAAGGCCGGGTGCAGGGAATGGCACCGGCAAAATAATCCGCGTGTGTGGTGCCGAGTGGCGGGATGGCGACGCCGGCCTGCGCCCATGACGTCGCATAGGTCGAATGGGTGTGCACGATACCGCCAAGCTGCGGGAAACGGGCGTAAAGTTCGAGATGCGTGGCGGTATCTGAAGAGGGTTTGTAATGCCCTTCCACGACGTCGCCTTGCAGGTTCAGCACGACCATATCGCTGACCTGCATTTTCTCGTATTCCACGCCGCTCGGTTTGATCACAACAATACCGCGCTCGCGATCAATACCGCTGACATTCCCCCACGTGAAGGTCACCAGACCAAAAGCGGGCAGCGCCATGTTGGCTTCAAATACGCGTTGTTTCAGTGCATCCGTCATCGGGTTTCCTCCATGTTAAGCCCGGCTTTCTGCATTTTATCGACCACCCAGGCGCGGGCGTTGCGCACTTCCTGCATCGGATCGGCGGCGGTTTCGCTCCACATTTCGATCAGGTACGGCCCGCGATAACCGCTTTTTTGCAGCGTGGCAAAGCAACGCTCGAACTCCACCACGCCGCTGCCAAACGGCACGTTTTTAAATACGCCGGGCTGCGTGTCTTTAACATGCACAGCGACGATATGCCCTGCGCCGCTTGCCAGTTCCATCTGCACGTCGTTATCCCATGCCGATAAATTGCCGATATCCGGATAAAGCTGGAACCACGGATTGTTCAGGTAATGACTGTAACCCAGCGCTTTGCTGATCGAATTCATCAGCGGGTAATCCATGATTTCCATCGCCAGCGTGACCTGCGCACGACTGGCCATTTCGACGGACTCCTGCAAGCCATCGCGAAAACGCTCGCGGGTATTTTCATTGGCCTGCTGGTAATACACGTCATAACCGGCAAGCTGGATCACGCGAATGCCGAGATCCTGCGCCAGCACGATGGCCTTGCGCATGATTTCCAGACCCTGATTGCGGGTTTCATCATCTTCTGCACCAAGCGGGAACCGCCGGTGTGCGCTCAGGCACATGGACGGAATGCGGATGCCGGTGCGTGATATTGCATCAACTACCCGCAAACGTTGCTCGCGTGACCAGTCCAGCCGCGCCAGCCGGTTGTCGGTTTCATCCACCGACATTTCAACGAAATCGAAGCCCAGCTCTTTCGCCAGTGTCAGGCGCATCAGCCAGTCTTCGCCCGCAGGCAGGGCTTTTTCATAGATACCGAGTGGAACGGCTTTATGCATCATTCGGTGTTCCTTAGCCCCAGAGCTGGCGAATGGATTTTTTGAACTGACGTGCTGCGTCAACCGGATCTTTGGCATCGCGGATACTGCGCCCGGCGATAAAGACGTGCACCGGAATGTCTTTAAATAGCGGCAAATCTTCCAGCGCCAGTCCGCCGGTAATGGTCACTTTAAAGCCCATGGCTGAAAGGCGTTTAATCGCCGAGATATCAGCATCGCTCCACGCCACCCCGGCGGCCTGCGCGTCGCGGCTGCGGTGATAAACCACCTGCCCGATGCCTGCGTCGTGCCATTCCTGCGCCTGTTCCCACGTCCAGTAACCGGTCAGCTCAATCTGCACGTCGCCGTTAAATTCTTTCGCCACTTCCAGCGCACCTTTGGTGGTGTTGATGTCGGCACAGCAAATCACCGTCACCCAGTCAGCATGGGCTTCGAAACACATGCGCGAGAGGATTTTTCCGGCATCGGCGATTTTGGCATCGGCCAGCACAATTTTTTCCGGATACAGCGCCTTAAGGTCACGCACCGCGCGCACACCTTCTGCGACACACAAAATAGTGCCGACTTCGATAATGTCGACTTCGCTGGCGATCAGACGCGTGGTTTTGTAAGCGTCGTCCATCGACTGGTTATCCAGCGCCACCTGCAACATCGGTAATGAATGAGACATAATATATTCCTTCTCTGCTAACGAATTAATGAACCGCCGTGGCGGAGGTCAGGTCGATCAGATCCAGCACCTGTTGCGCCGTGGTGCAGGCACGCAGGCGGTCAAAATTGGCTTCATCATCAAACAGGTTCACCACCTGCATGATGCCGATTTCCTGATGCGCATTGGCATCCACCGCCGCCAGCGTGATGAGGATATCCACCGGATCGTTATCTTCATGATTGAACACCAGCGGTTTTTTCAGCGTCACCAGCGCAAAACCGGTTTTCAGCACACCTTCTTCCGGACGGCCATGCGGCATGGCAAGCCCGGGCGCGATCACGAAATACGGCCCGAAACGTTCGACGCCGTCCAGAATCGCCTGGTAATAACGCGGCTCTACCACTCCGGCTTCCACCAGCATATCGACGCCAATTTTCACTGCGTCCTGCCAGGTTTCTGCTTCTGCGTTGAGGCGAATCGAGTTGTTTTCAGCCAGCGAATCTCGCAGTTTCATACATCGCTCCTTACTTTTTCAGGTCTGCGGAAAAGTGCGCGTTAATCACGTCCATCACTTTCGGACCGAAGTCCGCCGCCGACAGCATGTTGCGCACGCCGACCACGTATTTGTTGCCGCTGACGGTGATTTCATCCGCCACGTGCGTGGAGGCGACAATAATGTCAGCCCCGCTCAGCTCGGATTTGTATTCCCCCACCGCGCAGCTATTCATGGTGTGATCCACGCCTTCCTGCGTCAGAAACTGGCCGATTTTCATCTTCATGATCATCGAACTGCCTTGCCCGCAACCGCATACCGCCAGAATTCGTACTGTCATGGGAACCTCTTTGTTTGGTGATAAATCATTTGTGAGAAGTCATTAGTGAACAGTCATTAGTGAGAAACAGACTGATTAAGCGCCTGTTTTTCAGCATCTTCTTCGGCCCGCAATGCGCGACCCGCGAAGAACATGTAGAGCAGCACAATCACCGCAATGACGCCCATAAAGGCCATACCGATGCTGAAGAAGCCCTGCATCATTGGCGGTGCCAGAATCGACCAGTCTGCCATGCCCATCCAGGCGCTCAGGCCGGTGAGTTTGATGGCCCAGACGCAGCCGAAGATTTCGATCATCCCCATCACCAGACAGATTTTCAGCGCCGCGCGCCAGCCGCCGAAGTGATTGGCAAACACGCCGATGGTGGCGTTAGAGAAGAACATCGGGATAAAGCCGGGGATGATCATGATGGAAGAGCCCATGCCAAACAGAATGGCGACGGCAATCAGCTGGCCGATGGTGCCCCACATAAAGCCCCAGACCACGGCGTTCGGCGCAAAGCTGTAGATAGCCGCGCAGTCGATGGCCAGCACGGCACCGGGGATCAGGCGTTGGGAGATGCCGTTAAAGGCTTCGGTCAGTTCAGCAACGAACATACGCACGCCCTGAATAATGATGAAAATCGCCACTGCAAACATCAGACCGGTTTGCAGGATGTAAATCGTCCAGTGGGTTTTTCCGGCCATTTGCTGCAGGGTGTCGAGGCCGAAGGAACACAGAATGATGCCGAAGAACACGGTCATCACGATGGCGGTAGACACGATATTGTCATGGAAAATATTCAGCCAGCCCGGCAGTTTGAGATCTTCAACACTGTCTTCTTTCTTGCCGAGATACGGCGCGATTTTATAAGCGATCCACGAGGCAAATTGCTGCTGGTGACCAATCGAGAAGCCGCTGTTTTCGGTCACGGCCTGCGTCGGTTTGTACATCATGTTCGAGGTAATGCCCCAGTACAGCGATACCAGAATTGCGGTTGACCAGATGGTGGTCCACATCGGATAGCCCATGATGAAGAAGAACACCGCAATCAGCCCCGCCTGCTGGAACATGATATGGCCGGTCAGCATGATGGTGCGAATGCCGGTAATGCGGCGAAATACCACCATCAGGATATTCAGCGCCAGGGCGATCAGCACCGCGTAACCGACCCAGCTATAGGCCTCGCCCATGCGCTCCACCGTGGCCATCATTGAGGCATAGGTATCTGATATTGCACCGTTAATGCCATACACTTCTGAAAGTTTTGCCACCACCGGTTTGAAGGTACCGGTCAGAATGCCGGACCCCGCCTGCAGTAACATAAAGCCGATAATGGTTTTGATGGTGCCCTTGATAATCACCGTCGCGCTCTTCCTGAGCAGGATGTAACCGAGCATGGTCACAATACCCAGCAGCAACGGCGCGTTAGTCATTACCTGATTAAAAAATACGGTGAAGATGGTGTAGAGGAATTCCATAAGACTCTCCGTCTGACCTTGTTTGATCTCTTCAACGCACTTGAACATAACCGCTGCGCTAAAAAGTGAGGGACAAACGCACTCTAATGCTCACATCGAATCAAATAAAGATTCGCAATGATTATTTGTGAGCAGTCTCGCAAGATATCGTCATCGGCAGAATGAGCTAACAAACTAAATCACTCTGTTTTTATGATAAATATCAGCCATATACTACAAAAAAAGGCATGTGAAAACCGCCTGAAATCCTCCCATCCTCCTTTGTCACCCCCTGCTTAATGCTAAAAATCGCTCGTTTATAATCATTGTCATTATGAATTTTCGATGATAACTTCTCACAAACAAATCACATGTAATCACCAAATGATTTATTGTGACTCTATTTCAAAGCCAACTCAGATGAGGGAATACTATGAGCAAAGTAGAAACAATCAGCCGCGAATCCTGGATCCTCAGCACTTTCCCGGAATGGGGCACCTGGTTAAACGAAGAGATCGAGCAGGAAAAGGTCGCGCCGGGCACCTTTGCCATGTGGTGGCTGGGCTGTACGGGGATCTGGCTGAAGTCTGAGGGCGGCGCGAATATTTGTGTCGATTTCTGGTGTGGCGTCGGCAAGCAAAATCACAGCAGCCCGCTGATGAAAACCGGCCACCAGATGCAGCGCATGGCCGGTGTAAAGAAGCTCCAGCCGAATCTGCGCACCACACCGTTTGTGCTCGATCCCTTTGCGATCAGGGAGATCGACGCGGTGTTATCCACCCACGATCATAACGATCATATCGATGTGAACGTGGCCGCCGCTGTCATGCAAAACTGTGCTGCTGACGTGCCCTTTATCGGCCCGCAAACCTGTGTGGATTTGTGGATGAGCTGGGGCGTGCCCGCCAGTCGTTGCATCGTGATGACGCCGGGCAAAGTGGTGAGGATCAAAGACGTGGAAATTCACGCACTGGATTCTTTCGACCGCACGGTGCTGATCACCCTGCCCGCAGACCAGAAAGCCGCAGGGGTATTGCCGGATATGATGGATCAGCGTGCGGTGAATTATCTGTTCAAAACGCCGGGCGGTAACCTGTA
The DNA here is from genome assembly GCF_000745615.1 of Rahnella sp. WP5. Taxonomy (NCBI): domain Bacteria; kingdom Pseudomonadati; phylum Pseudomonadota; class Gammaproteobacteria; order Enterobacterales; family Yersiniaceae; genus Rahnella; species Rahnella sp. WP5. The sequence continues at coordinate 121,447 of NZ_JQJR01000007.1, forward strand.
TCACAGCGGCGATTCGCACTATTCCAACTACTACGCCAAACACGGTAACGAATATCAGATAGACGTGGCGCTCGGCTCTTATGGCGAAAACCCGCGTGGTGTGACCGATAAAATGACCAGCGTCGATATGCTGCGCATGGCGGAATCCCTCAACACCAAAGTCGTTATTCCGTTCCACCACGATATCTGGTCGAATTTCCAGGCCGATCCGCAGGAAATCCGCGTGCTGTGGGAGATGAAAAAAGATCGCCTGAAATACGGCTTCAAACCGTTTATCTGGCAGGTCGGCGGTAAATTCACGTATCCGGATGATAAGGGTAATTTCGAATATCATTATCCGCGTGGCTTTGACGACTGCTTTACTACCGAGACTGATCTGCCATTCAAGTCTTTCTTATAAAGTATGTTATGAACAGGCGGAGGCAACAGACTCCGCTTTTTTATAAACCATGTAATTGCCATTACTGCTCGTTTATAATCACGCGGTAATCACCTATTTACCTGCGGAGCCACCATGACTGAGCCACAACGCCACAATGCTATTCTCGATCTGCTGCAACGTCAGGGGCAGATTTCCGTCGCTGATGTGATTGATCAGTTTGATATTTCACCCGCTACGGCGCGTCGTGACATCACCAAGCTCAACGAACTGGGCAAATTGCGGAAAGTGCGCAATGGCGCTGAAGCCGTGAATCAGCCACGCCAGAACTGGACACCGCTGAATATCCATCAGACGCACAATCTCAACGAGAAAATGCGTATCGCCAAAGCGGCATCCGAACTGTGCCAGCCGGGTGAAAGCGTGGTGATTAACTGCGGTTCGACGGCGTTTCTGCTCGGCCGTGAAATGTGCGGAAAAGATATTCAGGTCATTACCAATTATCTGCCGCTGGCCAATTATCTGATTGAACAGGAGCACGACAGCGTGGTGATCATGGGCGGTCAGTACAATAAAAGTCAGTCAATTACGCTGGCACCACAAGACGGCGATGCCAGCCTGTATGCCGGGCACTGGATGTTCACCAGCGGCGCGGGGCTGACAGCCGATGGCCTGTACAAAACCGATATGCTGACCGCGATGGCCGAGCAGAAGATGTTGAATTATGTTGGGAATTTGGCGGTACTGGTCGACAGCAGCAAAATCGGCCAGCGCGCGGGCATGCTGTTCAGCCGCACCGAACAAATCGATGTGCTGATCACCGGCAAAGAAGCGAATGATGAAATCATCGGACAGTTACGTCAGAAAGGCGTGCAGGTGATCCTGGTTTAGCCTTTATCCCTGTATTTCGTCTGGTCTTAGTTGTGCAATTATTGGGTAGAATGGCGGCATAACCTTTTATGAGGCAAGACCAGAATGGAACAATTTGAAGCAATCAGCGTTGAACAAGCACATTCCCGCCTGACCTCAGGCGAAGCCGTGATGGTCGATATTCGTGACCCGCAAAGCTTCGGCGCAGCACATGCACCTGGCGCTTATCATCTGAGCAACGACAGCCTGCCTGCGTTTATCCAGCAGGCCGATGCCAAAACACCGGTACTGGTGATGTGCTATCACGGCATCAGCAGCCGCGGTGCCGCGCAATTTTTGATTTCTCAGGGTTTCGAATCGGTCTACAGCGTTGACGGCGGTTTCGAAGCCTGGTCGCAAACCTTCCCGCAAGATATCGAAGCCTGATCCCCCTTTATTGACGCCGGCGCACGCTATAGTCTTTATAACCAGGCTAATGAGTTTGCGCCGAAAATGTTCTTAAGCTGAAAAAGCTACCTTTCTCCAGTGTTGATATAATTTCCGCCTACTATCGACAGGATTACAAGATGAAACATCTGAACACTTCACGTTCTTTAGGGATGCGTACGCTCGCCGTTCATGGCGGACAGCAGCCCGATGCCCTGACCGGCGCGATTGCGACACCTATCACCGCCGCATCGGCATTTTCATACCCGGATTTTGACAGCGGCGCACGCCGTTTCAGTGGTGAAGAACCGGGTTATATTTACAGCCGTTTCGCCAATCCGACGGTGGCCGTTTTTGAACAGAAACTGGCGGCGCTCGAAGGCGCAGAAACCGCCGTTGCCTGCGCGAGTGGCATGGCAGCGATCAGCGCCACGTTGTTTGCCCTGCTGGTTCCCGGCGATGAAATCATTCATATCGGCACGCTGTATGGCGGCACTGAAGGCGTGGTGCGTAACCTGCTGCCACGTTATGGCATCAAACCGGTTCACGTTACCCATGTGAGCGAACTGGAAGCGGCATTCACAAAAAACACCAAAGTGGTGCTGGTGGAAACCCCGGCTAACCCGGGACTGGATATCGCCGATCTGGCTGAAGTCGCCCGTCTGTCGAAAGCCGCCGGTGCAGTCAGTGTGGCGGATAATACTTTTGCCACACCGTACCTGACGCGCCCGCTGGAACTGGGCATTGATATCGTTCTGCATTCCGCGACCAAATACATCAGCGGCCACGGCGATGCGACCGGTGGCGTAGTGGCCGGTTCGGCGGCATTAATCACGCCAATCCGCACCCTGAGTCTGAAGCAGTTCGGCGGCAACCTGAGCCCGTTCGAAGCCAGTTTGCTGATCCGCGGCCTGAAAACTCTGCCGCTGCGCGTCGAAGCCAGTTCGCTGAGCGCACAGGCGGTGGCGGAATTCCTCGACGGCCACAGCGCGGTAGACACCGTGTTCTATCCGGGGCTGAAACAGCATCCGGGATATGCCACCGCCTCAAAACAAATGAAACTGTTTGGCGGGATTATGGCCATTGAGCTGAAAGGCGGCCTCAACGCCGCACGGACGTTCCTCGATAAGCTGAGCATCATCACGCAGGCGGTATCGCTCGGCGACACCGATTCGCTGGCCTGCCATCCGGCATCGACAACGCACAGCGCCGTCGCGCCGGAAGTTCGCCGCCAGAGCGGTATCACCGACGGACTGGTGCGCATCAGCATCGGTATCGAAGATACCGAAGACCTGATTGCTGATCTGCAACAGGCGCTGGAAGGGCTTTAAAGGCTCGATTTTGCAACACCGTCATCCGGCGGTGTTGCAAAAGACTTCGATCCTCATCACATCACCATAATTTTCTATTCACAGATAACCGCACAGCATTCCTAAATTCCCCTCCTTTACCCGTCTGACGTTATAATCGACATCCCCCACGCTGGCAGATAAGGTATTGCCCTAAAATGACGGCAACAAATCAAACAATTAGGGAAACCGCTAAACGCTATGGTGCGCATTCTTAACCTGAACAACCCCCGCCTGGCTCAGGCTTTTGTCGATTACATGGCAACCCAGGGTTTTACGCTGACGATGAAACACGAAAGTCAGGAAGTACAGCTCTGGCTGGAAGATGAATCCCGTCTGGAAGAGGCCGAGAAGCAGGTGGCGCTGTTTGTGCGCGATCCCCTGCATCCGCGCTATCAGGAAGCCAGCTGGAAAACCGGCAAGGCACAGCCACATTTAAAGATGTCGCACACGCCCTTCCTGAAAACCCTGCGCAGCCGCGCCGGGCCGCTGACGATAGGCATGATTGTGCTGAGTCTCGCGGTGTTTATCCTGCAACAGATGGTCGGCGACGAACTGGTGATGAGCTGGCTCGCCTGGCCGGACAGTTCGCGCGTTTTCCAGTTATGGCGCTGGTTCACCCCGGCCCTGATGAATTTCTCCTTTATTGCCCTGCTGATTAATCTGGCATGGTGGTGGTATCTCGCCAGCCAGATTGAGATGCATCTGGGCAGCGGCAAACTGTTCACCGTGACACTCATTTCGGCCCTGATCAGCGGCTGGGGCCAGTCGATGGTCAGCGGTTCGTGGTTCGGCGGATTATCCGGTGTGGTGTACGCGCTGATGGGTTACGCCTGGCTGACCGGCCAGCTGAAACCGGAAAGTCGTCTGTATGTGCCCGGCGGATTACTGGTCATTTCGCTGATTTTTATGTTCATTGGCTATGCTACGGGCGGCGCGGCCGTGTCGAATGCCGCGCATGCGTTTGGTCTGGGTCTCGGCCTGGTCATGGCATTTGTTGACACGCGCACTCCGCGCAACAAAAAAAATAAGTAGGGGATTCGGGTGAAACAAACACAACGCCATGATGCGATTATCGATTTAGTCCGCCAGCAGGGGTATGTCAGCACCGAAGAGCTGGTGGAGCATTTTGCAGTCAGCCCGCAAACTATCCGCCGTGATCTGAATGATCTGGCGGAACAGAATAAAATTCACCGTCACCATGGCGGTGCAGCCTTGCCGTCCAGTTCGGTGAATGCGGCATACAATGACCGTAAAGTGATGTGGTCGGAAGCGAAAGCGCGTATCGCCGAACGAGTCGCCAGCCAGATCCCTGACGGTTCAACGCTGTTTATTGATATCGGCACCACGCCGGAAGCCGTGGCGCATGCGCTGCTTAACCATAAAAATCTGCGCATCGTGACCAACAACCTGAACGTCGCGACGCTGCTGACAGCCAAAGAGGATTTTCGTTTGTTCCTCGCAGGCGGTGAAGTGCGCGCCCGCGACGGCGGCATCATGGGCGAGGCAACGCTCGATTTCATCTCTCAGTTCCGCCTTGATTACGGCATTCTCGGCATCAGTGGCATCGATATGGACGGTTCGCTGCTCGAATTCGACTATCACGAAGCCCGTACCAAACGCGCGATTATCGAAAACTCCCGCTGCGTGATGCTGGTGACGGACCATTCCAAATTTGGCCGAAACGCGATGGTCAACCTTGGCAAAATGGATCTGATTCATTATCTGTTCACTGATAAACAGCCGCCGGACAGCGTGAAGCAGATCATCGACAAGTACGACGTGCATCTCGAACTGTGCTGATTTGCCTGCATTTAAGGAGCGCTGCGGCTGGCGCTCCTGCTTTTCCTCCCTCCGCCCTGCCCGGCAAAACGAACAATTTCGAAAAATTCCACGCGTAGCGGCGTTCGGTTTCGTCCCCGCCTTGCTATTTTGCTCGAAACCGACACAAAAATGTTACCTTCATCACGCATAATTGTTTTTATTTGGTTAACGCTTGGCTTGTTTGTCGATTCTCGATTACAATCGTGAGCGAAAACGAACATAAAAGAGCTATTGCGAACATCTGGAGGAAGATGACGTGGAAACCAAAGACTTGATCGTAATTGGTGGCGGTATTAATGGTACCGGCATCGCAGTCGACGCAGCTGGCCGCGGGCTGTCTGTTCTGCTGCTTGAAGCGCAAGACTTGGCCTGCGCGACCTCTTCGGCCAGTTCTAAACTGATCCACGGTGGCCTGCGCTATCTGGAACATTACGAATTCCGTCTGGTCAGCGAAGCGCTGGCTGAACGTGAAGTGCTGTTGAAAATGGCACCGCATATTGCATTCCCGATGCGTTTCCGTTTACCGCATCAGCCGCATTTGCGCCCGGCCTGGATGATCCGCGCCGGTTTGTTCCTGTACGACCATCTGGGCAAACGCACCAGCCTGCCGGCCAGTAAAGGTCTGAAATTCGGCAGCGAGTCCGTGCTGAAACCAGAACTGACCAAAGGTTTTGAATACTCGGATTGCTGGGTCGACGATGCGCGTTTAGTGGTCGTCAATGCACAGGAAGTGGAAGAACGTGGCGGCGAAGTTCGTACCCGCACCCGCGTGACCCGCGCATGGCGTGAGGACGGCATGTGGATGGTGGAAGCCGAAGATATCGACACCGGCAAAACCTTCACCTGGCGCGCCAAAGGTCTGGTGAACGCTACCGGTCCGTGGGTAAAACATTTCTTCGACGACGGCCTGAAGCTGAAATCGCCATACGGCATCCGTCTGATCAAAGGCAGCCATATTGTGGTGCCCCGTGCACACAATCAGCCGCAGGCCTACATTCTGCAAAACGAAGATCACCGCATTGTTTTCGTGATCCCGTGGATGGATGAATTCTCCATCATCGGCACCACCGACGTGGAATATCACGGCGATCCGAAAGACGTGAAAATCGACGATAAAGAAATCGGTTATCTGCTGAAAGTGTATAACGACCACTTTAAGAAACAGCTGACCACCGAAGACATCGTCTGGACTTATTCCGGCGTGCGCCCGCTGTGCGATGACGAATCAGATTCACCACAGGCGGTGACCCGCGATTACACGCTCGACGTTCACGATCAGGATGGCAAAGCGCCGCTGCTTTCTGTATTCGGCGGCAAGCTGACCACCTACCGTAAACTGGCAGAACACGCGCTGGAAAAACTGGTGAAGTACTATCCGAAAGCCGGCCCGGCGTGGACCAAAACGGCCGTGCTGCCTGGCGGTAAACTGAACGGAGACCGTGATACCTACAGCGCCAATCTGCGTTCCCGCTTCAAATGGTTACCGGAATCACTGGCACGCCGTTATGCGCGTACGTACGGCAGCCAGACGGAGTTATTCCTGAATGACGCGACCAGTCTTGAATCGCTGGGCGAAGATTTCGGACACGGATTCTACGAAGCTGAACTGCGTTATCTGGTGGAAAAAGAGTGGGTTTCACAGCTTGATGATGCCATCTGGCGTCGTACCAAACTCGGTATGTGGCTGGATAAAACCCAGCAACAGCGCGTCGCCGAGTGGCTGGAAACGCACAAACAGCAGAAGAAACATCTGTCGCTGGCGTCTTGATTTAGTTAGCTCCTCCCCCTGCGAAGGGGGAGGCCGGGAGGGGGTTTAACAGACAAAACAAGTGCTTATGCACACTTAACATCTTGTTTTTGACCTTAATACCCCACCCCAACCCTCCCCTTCGCAGGGGAGGGAGCCACTCCTCTACAACTTCACCGGCTTAATGTTCCAGATCTCATCGGCGTATTCCTGAATGGTACGGTCCGAGGAGAAATAGCCCATGTTGGCGATGTTATGCAGCGTGCGGCGCGTCCATTCTTCCGGCAGTTTATACAGCTCATCGACTTTATCCTGCGTATCGACATAACTGCGGTAATCCGCCAGCACCTGATAGTGATCGCCGAGATTGACCAGCGTATCGAACAGGTTGGTGTAGCGCTTCGGCTCGCCTGGGCTGAAGACTCCGGTGGCGATTTGCGTCAGCACCTGATGCAGCTCAGCGTCCTGCTCGAAGTAAGTATGCGGGTTGTAGCCTTTGCGGCGTAATTCCTCGACCTGCGGCGTGGTATTGCCAAAGATAAAGATATTCTTCTCGCCCACGTGTTCGAGCATTTCAACGTTGGCACCGTCAAGCGTCCCGATAGTCAGCGCGCCATTGAGAGCAAATTTCATGTTACTGGTGCCGGAGGCTTCGGTACCCGCCAGAGAGATTTGCTCGGAAAGATCCGCCGCCGGAATGATCAGTTGCGCCAGGCTAACACTGTAGTTCGGAATGAAAACGATCTTCAGCTTGTTGCCAATACGCGGATCGTTGTTGATCACCGCCGCCACATCGTTGATCAGCCGGATGATCTGCTTCGCCGCATAATACGCCGAGGCCGCTTTACCGGCGAAAATCACTGTGCGTGGCACCCATTCGGCATCTGGCTCTTCGAGAATGCGGTTATAACGGGTGATGACGTGCAGCACATTCATTAGCTGACGTTTATATTCGTGGATACGCTTAATCTGCACGTCGAACAGGCTTTTCGGATCCACCACAATATTCAGCTTCTGGGCGATATACAGCGCCAGCCGCTTTTTGTTGTCCAGCTTGGCCTTGCGGATTGCTTGCAGGAAACTCAGGTAATCCAGATTCTGTTTCAGTTCCGCCAGCTGGCTGAGATCAGAACGCCAGGTCTGGCCGATGGCGTCATCAATTACCGCTGACAGCGGTTTGTTGGCCAGTGCCAGCCAGCGGCGCGGCGTCACGCCGTTGGTTTTATTACAGAAACGGTCCGGATAAATACGGGCGAAATCAGCAAACAACGACTGCACCATCAGCTCGGAATGCAGCTCAGACACACCGTTAACTTTGTGGCTGGCGATCACCGCAAGCCACGCCATCCGCACTTTGCGGCCGTTGCCTTCATCGATAATCGAGACACGCGACAGCAGGCCATTATCGTTGGGGATCTTTTCCGCCACTTCTTTCAGGAAGTGATCGTTAATCTGGAAAATAATCTCCAGATGACGCGGCAGGATTTTGCCGATCATGTCTACCGGCCAGGTTTCCAGCGCTTCGCTCATCAGCGTGTGGTTGGTGTAAGAGAACACGCTGCACACGGTTTGCCACGCGGCTTGCCACTCGAATTTATGCTCGTCGATTAACAGGCGCATCAGCTCAGGGATGGACAATACCGGGTGCGTGTCGTTGAGGTGGATGGCGATTTTATCGGCCAGATTGTCGTAAGTATGGTGCGTGGTGTAATGCCGGTTGAGAATATCCTGCACGGTCGCCGACACCAGAAAATATTCCTGACGCAACCGCAGCTCGCGGCCAGAATAAGTTGAGTCATCGGGATACAACACGCGGGACACGTTCTCAGAATGGTTTTTATCTTCCACCGCCGCGAAGTAATCGCCCTGATTAAATTTCCCCAGATTGATTTCGTTACTGGCCTGCGCGCCCCACAAGCGCAGCGTGTTGGTCGCGTCGGTGTCGTAGCCGGGAATGACCTGATCATAGGCGCAGGCGATGACCTCCTCGGTTTCCAGCCAGCGGGTTTTGATGCCTTCATGTTGCACCCGTCCGCCGAAACGCACTTTATAACGGGTATTGTAACGCTGGAATTCCCACGGGTTACCGTATTCCAGCCAGTAATCCGGCGCTTCTTTTTGCTCACCGTTGATGATGCTTTGCGCAAACATACCGTATTCATACCGGATGCCGTAACCGCGCCCCGGCAGCGCCAGCGTCGCCAGCGAATCAAGGAAACAGGCCGCCAGTCGTCCGAGACCGCCGTTGCCTAAACCAGGGTCATTTTCTTCACCGATCAGTTCTTCGAGATCAAAGCCCATTTCATCAAGCGCGCTTTTCAGGTCGTCGTAAATACCCATCGCCAGCAACGCATTGGAAAGCGTCCGTCCAATCAGAAACTCCATCGACAGGTAATAAACCTGCCGGACGTCCTGTGAGGTTTGCGCCCGGTTAGAACGCAACCAGCGTTCCACCATGCGATCGCGCACCGCAAACAATGTGGCGTTCAGCCAGTCGTGTTGTGTCGCAATAGACGGATCTTTGCCGATGATAAACATCAGTTTATAGGCAATAGAATGCTTAAGCGCTTCGACACTGACTGTCGGTGAGTTGTAATTAAACGGTGAAGTCATAGCGTTACATTCCCGATCAAGTTAGCTACGTTCAGGGTCAGGACAGCAGGCGGTTATACAGGGTGATATATTCCTGCGCAGCCACCTTCCAGCCAAAATCAATACCCATGGCGTGTTGTTGGACGTGTCGCCAGTGTTTCGGTCGGCTCCACAAAACAAATGCCCGGCGGATCGCATTTCCCAGCGATTTCCCCGTTGCTTCTTCAAAGACAAAACCACTGGCTGTTCCGTCGGCCAGATTTTCCAGTGCACAATCGACCACCGTGTCGGCCAGCCCGCCGGTGCGGCGCACCAGCGGCAACGTACCGTATTTGAGGCCATATAATTGGGTTAATCCGCAAGGTTCAAAACGGCTCGGCACCATAATGACATCCGCCCCGCCGATAATGCGATGGGAAAACGCTTCGTGATAGCCGAGCTGCACGCCGACCTGGCCAGGGTTGTCCGCCGCGGCTGCCAGAAATGCCTGTTGCAGCACCGCGTCACCCGCGCCCAGCAGCGCCAGCTGACCGCCGCGTTCGAGTAAATCCGGCAAGGCTTCCAGCACCAGATCCAGCCCTTTCTGGCTGGTCAGGCGACTGACGACAGCAAATACCAGCCGCGAATCATCCACATCCAGCCCCATCGCCCGTTGCAGATAGGCTTTATTGACCGCTTTCGAGCGTAAATCCTCCGCGTCGTAACGCGCTGACAGCAGCACGTCATCACGCGGCTGCCAGATAGCGTCATCGACGCCGTTAAGGATCCCCGTCAGCCGCCCTTGCATTTCACGTTCCAGCAGCAGCGATTCCATGCCATAGCCAAATTCCGGACGGGTGATTTCTTTCGCGTAGGTCGGGCTGACGGTGGTCACGTGGTCGGAATAGAACAGACCGGCTTTCAGGAAAGATATCTGGCCGTAGAATTCCAGCCCGTGCATCTGAAAGAACTCGCGCGGGATATACAGCTCATCGAGATGATGCGCGCCAAACAATCCCTGAAACGCCAGATTATGTACGGTGAAAACCGTCCGCACCGGCGCATTACGGGCGCGGATATACGCGGAACATAGACCGGCGTGCCAGTCATGAGAGTGGACGATATCGGGTTGCCAGTGTGGATCGAAATTCAGTGCCAGTTCGCAGGCCATCCAGCTCAGCAACGCAAAGCGCAGATGGTTATCCGGATAGGCAAACGACGATTGATCGTGATACGGGCTGCCGGGACGGTCATACAATCCCGGCACATCAATCAGATAAATACCCACGCCATCAAAGTAACCCAGTGAAAGGGTGACATGCCCGGCAAAAGTTGCCAGCGTGCCAATCACCTGTGTTTCCCCCAGTCCTTTTTTGACGTCAGGGAAAGCCGGAATGAGCACGCGGACATCCGCGCCTTCCGCAATCTGAGCGGCGGGTAATGCACCGGCGACATCCGCAAGGCCGCCCGTTTTTAACAGCGGAAACAGCTCAGAACAAACATGTAAAACCTGCATTCGCGCTCCTGATTATCCCGGTCATCCCGGCGTTCACCGGGATGACGAAAAGTCGTACTTCTATCGTCTGTTTATAGTTTCGCCAGCATTGCGCGGGTCACCAGCACCACGCCACCTTCCGAACGGTAGAAACGGCGGCTGTCTTCATCGGCATTCTCACCAATCACCATGCCTTCAGGGATCTGACAAGCGCGGTCAATGACGCATTTGCGTAAACGGCATGAACGCCCCACATTCACATCCGGCAGGATGATGGCCGAATCGATATTGCAGAAAGAGTTGACACGTACCCGCGGGAACAGCACGGAATGCACCACCACCGAACCGGAAACAATCACGCCACCGGCCACCAGCGAATTCATGGTCATGCCGTGGCTGCCTGAGCGATCCTGTACAAATTTGGCGGGCGGAAGCGGCTCCATGTGGGTACGGATCGGCCAGTCGCGGTCGTACATATCCAGCTCCGGCGTGACTGACGCCAGATCCAGATTAGCGCGCCAGTAGGCATCGAGCGTGCCGACATCACGCCAGTACGGCGGCGCTTCATCGTTTTGCGTGACGCAGGAAAGACCAAACGGATGCGCGCGGGCAACGCCCTGACGGGTCAGTTTCGGGATCAGGTCTTTGCCGAAATCGTGGCTCGACTCTTCACTCGCCATGTCTTCTTCGAGCATGCGAAACAGATAGTCTGCATTAAAAATGTAGATGCCCATGCTCGCCAGCGCCATGTCGGGATTGCCGGGCATCGGCGGCGGGTCTTTGGGTTTTTCGACAAAACTGGTGATGTGATAATCCTCAGTGACGCCGATAACACCGAATTCACTGGCCTCGGTGCGCGGCACTTCCAGGCAGGCGACGGTACATTCACCACCCTTCTGCACGTGGTCGATCAGCATCCGCGAGTAGTCCATCTTATAGATATGATCACCCGCCAGGATCACCACAAACTCGGCGTTATAGCGGCGGATGATATCCAGATTCTGATAAACCGCATCGGCGGTACCTTTGTACCAGTGCTCGGTGCTGTGGCGTTGCTGCGCCGGAAGTAAATCGACGAATTCGTTCATTTCTTCGTTAAGGAAAGACCAGCCGCGCTGGATATGCTGAACCAGCGTGTGTGACTGATATTGTGTAATCACGCCGATGCGACGAATGCCGGAGTTCAGGCAATTTGACAGGGCGAAATCAATGATGCGGAATTTTCCGCCAAAGTGAACGGCGGGTTTTGCCCGGGTTGCGGTTAAATCTTTCAGTCTTGAACCACGGCCCCCGGCAAGGATTAATGCCACGGATTTCAGCGGCAACTGCCTTGCCAGCATGACCGGGTCCCGGTTATCTAATGTCGCCATATCTGACTCCTTTGTTTTTATAATGACCGGCTCTGTGAAGTGAAATCTTGTAGGACACAGAGGGTTTTTGCTGCTGCCCGCCATTGCGAGCCTTCCATGACACGCCGGGGTTCCTCATCAAAAAGCACGCTGTTGAACGGTGCCACTGGCTGCCAGTTTCCCGGCGGCAGGTGCAAATCCACCTCGTGCAGTGAGGCATTAACGATAACCAACCAGCGCTGTGACAGGCAGATTTGCAGCCACTGCTGCGGCCCCTGCTCCCAGTCGCCGGGGCTCATCGGTTGCCCCTGTTGATTCAGCCATTGCACGTCATCGCTGCCTTCCTGCCACCAGCGGTTTTGCGTCAGTGCCGGAATTTTCCGGCGCAGCGCAATCAGCGCGCAGGTATAGGCTGTCAGGCTTTCATCGGCGTTCTCCCAGTCAAGCCAGGTCAGCGGATTGTCCTGACAATAGGCGTTGTTGTTGCCAGACTGGCTGTTACCGAGTTCATCACCGGCCAGCAACATCGGCGTGCCCTGTGACAAACAGAGCGTTGCCAGCAAGGCACGCTGGCTGAGACGGCGCTGCTGTAATACGCCTTCAGACGCCTCAAGCCCTTCTTCACCGTGGTTTTGGCTGAAATTTTCGTTATGGCCGTCGCGATTTTCTTCACCGTTGGCCTGGTTATGTTTCTGGTTAAAACTGACGAGATCGCGCAACGTGAAGCCGTCGTGCGCCGTCAGCATGTTGATGCTGGCGTAAGGCTCACGCTGCGCGGGGTTGAACTTGTCGGCGGAGGCGGCAAAACGCCCGGCAAACTGCCCCAGAGAAAGATCGCCATGCAGCCAGAACTGGCGCATATCGTCGCGCCACACATCACTCCATTCGGCAAAGGGTGCCGGGAAATTTCCGAGCTGATAGCCCCCGGCCCCGATATCCCACGGCTCGGCAATCAGTTTGATTTTCGAGAGGATGTCATCGTGTTTAATGGCCAGGAACAACGGCGATTGTGCGGTGAATTCCGGCGTTCTGCCGAGAACTGTCGCTAAATCAAAACGGAAGCCATCAACATGACATTCACGTACCCAGTAATGCAGGCAGTCGAGGGTCCAGGCGATCATGTCCTCGTCCATCAGCCGTATCGTGTTGCCGCAGCCGGTCATGTTGTTGTCGGAACCGTCGTCGTTAAGCCAGTACCCGCTGGCGTTATCAATGCCACGAAACGAAATAAACGGCCCGTCGATATCCAGCTCAGCGCTGTGGTTGAACACCACATCGAGGATCACTTCAATACCCGCCTGATGCAGCGCTTTAACCGCCGATTTAAATTCATTCAGCGCCGACACACCGCCCAGCCCGCTGGCGTAACGCGGTTCAACCGCGCACGGTGCCAGCACGTTGTAGCCCCAGTAATTACTCAGCCCAAGGTGTTGCAGGCGTGGTTCGTCGGCATGATGCTGCACCGGCAAAAGTTCTATCGCGGTGACGCCCAGATGCTGCAAATATTCAAGCATCACCGGATGCGCCAGCCCGGCATAGGTGCCGCGAAGGGCTGCCGGAATATGGGGATGCTGGCGAGTGAGGCCGCGCACATGCGCCTCGTAAATCACCGTTTCACCCCAGGGTTTCGCGGGCGGTTGATCATCACCCCAGTCGAAATTTCCGGCGACCACCACGGATTTCGGCGCAACCACGGCGCTGTCTTTATCGTCCGGCGCATCGGTGCCGCCGGTGAACCGTGCGTTGTCGAGCAGTACGCCGTCAATCGCACGTGCGCTTGGGTCGATCAGCACTTTCTTCGGGTTAAACCGGTGACCCTTTTTCGGGTCGAACGGTCCGTAAACCCGGTAGCCGTAGCGCTGTCCGGCTTTCAGCCCCGGCACAAATCCATGCCAGAGATGGCCGGTGCGCCCGGTCAAAGGCAAATGTTGCTCGCTGCCGGTCTCATCAAAAAGACATAATTCCACTTTCTCCGCATGCGCGGAGTACAGGCAAAAATTGACGCCGTTATCTCTGAGATGCGCACCAAAAGGCGCGGGCTGACCGGTCGCGAGCTGTTTCATTACGCCTCCCTTCGCAAATAAACCGTCGCCAGCGGCGGAATAGTCACGCTGATCGAATGGTCACGCTGATGATGGCCAATATTTTCACTGTAAATATCGCAGCCGTTGCCGACATTACTGCCACAGTAGAAATGCGAATCGGTATTGAGGATTTCGTGATAACGCCCAGGCTGACTGATGCCTATGCGATAATGCTCACGCGGAACCGGCGTAAAGTTACTGATGACGATCACTTCACCGCCATTTTCGTCACGGCGGGCAAAGGCGAAAATCGAGTTTTCGTGATCGTCGACCACCAGCCATTCGAAACCGCGCGGGTTGTAATCGAGCTCATACAACGGCGCATTGGCCTGATAGGTCTGGTTCAGGTCGCGTACCAGATGTTGTACGCCGCTGTGCCAGCCGCTTGGATCGTCAAGCAGATGCCAGTCGAGGCTGGCGTCAAAATTCCACTCACGCCCCTGCGCAAATTCATTGCCCATAAACAGCAATTTCTTGCCCGGATGTGCCCACATAAAGCCGTAGTAAGCGCGCAGGTTGGCGAACTTCTGCCACACATCGCCGGGCATTTTATCCAGTAAAGATTTTTTACCGTGTACCACTTCATCGTGGGACAGCGGCAATATGAAGTTCTCGCTGTAAGCGTAAAGCACGCCGAATGTCATGAGGTTGTGATGATATTTGCGGTGAACCGGATCAAGCTGCATATAGGTCAGGGAATCGTGCATCCAGCCCATATTCCACTTGTAATGGAAACCCAGCCCGTTAGCATCCGGCGGCATGGTGACGCCGGGATAATCGGTCGATTCTTCCGCCAGCGTCACCGCACCGCCGAGTTCACGACCAATGGTCTGGTTGGTGTATTTCAGGAAAGAAATGGCTTCGAGGTTTTCGCGGCCACCGTAATAATTCGGGATCCACTCCCCGGCTTTACGGCTGTAATCGCGGTAAATCATGGAAGCCACGGCATCGACACGCAGGCCGTCAATGCCAAACCGTTCAATCCAGTAAAAACCATTGCCTGCCAGATAGTTACGCACTTCATGGCGGCCATAGTTATAAATCAGCGTATTCCAGTCCTGATGATAACCTTCACGGGGATCGGCATATTCGTACAGCGCGGTGCCGTCAAACTGCGCTAAACCATAGGTGTCGCTCGGAAAATGTCCCGGCACCCAGTCGAGAATGACGTTCAGCCCGGCGTTATGCGCGGCATCGACAAAGGCTTTGAATTCCATCGGCGTGCCAAAACGACGGGTCGGCGCATACATGCCAAGCGGCTGATAACCCCAGCTCCCGTCGAAAGGATGTTCGTTGACCGGCATCAGTTCGATGTGCGTAAAACCCATCCATTTGGCATATGAGACTAATTGCTCGGCCAGTTCACCATAGCTGAGCCAGAAATTATCATCGGTATGACGACGCCAGGAACCCAGGTGCACTTCATACACGGAAACCGGCTGATTCAGCGCATTGGCTTTCTTTCGGTTTTCTGAATGCGGCACAACATCCGGTAATTTACGCACGCACGAGGCAGTATCCGGACGCATCTGCGCCTCAAAAGCATAAGGGTCGGCGCGCAGGCTGACATGCCCGCGGCAGTCGATAATTTCGAATTTGTACAGTTGACCTTCGCGGACGGCGGGAATAAAGAGTTCCCAGATACCATTTTCACGGCGCTGACGCATCGGGTGTCGGCGGCCGTCCCAGAAGTTGAATTCACCCACGACGGAAACCCGCGTGGCGTTCGGTGCCCAGACGGCAAAACTGACACCCTCGACGTCATCCAGCGTTTGCAGATGTGCGCCGAGTTTTTCGTATGGCCGCAGGTGCGTGCCTTCTGCCAGCAACCAGATATCCAGTTCCTGCAACAATGTGCCGAACCGGTACGGGTCGTCAATCACATGCAGATTCTCGCCCCAGCGGACTTCCAGCTTGTAACGAAAGGCATTTTTACGCCGCGGGATCAGGCCGACAAAGAAACCGCGATCATCGTAACGACGCAGTTCCGCCACCTGTTTACCTTTTTCTACATCAATAACCCAGACCTGATCCGCATCCGGCAACAGGGCACGCACTTCCAGCCCGGCGGCCACAGAATGCATACCCAAAAGAGAAAAAGGATCAGCGTAGTGGCCAGATATAATTTGGTTAATGACGTGCTGATCGGGAAGTACAGACATGTATTTCGTCCTATGATTAATTAAATCAATAAATCCAATAAAATCATTCAGGTATTCAATACGAAACGTGATCCCAGTGTGCTCCCCTTTTTATCGCCGCTTTGTGATCCGGCTGTGTTTCGGTTTTGCCAAAAAGTGCGCGATGACGCTTACGCTCACAATTTCCAAATAAGTGCTTATTTCAGCTTCTCAAAGAGGCATAGCTCTTCTACTAAGCATAGACAAAGGTTCGAAAAATCAGCGGGAAGAAACCGATGAATTTTTCGCAAAATGAAATACAGAGAGTTGCGCTGGAAAAAGGCGGATAAACGGTGAAGTGATTGATGACAGAATCAAAAACGGGACACCGTGCTGGTGTCCCGCGGGGAAATCTTTACAAAGAAAACAGGGCAGTTTTCAATATTGCATCGCGTTAGAGAAGAATACGCAGCATGCGGCGTAAAGGCTCTGCCGCGCCCCACAGCAGCTGATCACCCACGGTGAATGCAGACAGATATTGCGGGCCCATATTCAGTTTACGCAGACGGCCGACCGGTGTGTTCATGGTGCCGGTGACAGCCGCTGGCGTCAGTTCACGCATCGACAGTTCGCGGTCATTTGGGATCACGCGAACCCAGTCATTATGCGAAGCCAGCATCTGTTCGATTTCCGGAATTGACACGTCTTGTTTCAATTTCAGCGTGAAAGCCTGGCTGTGACAACGCAGCGCGCCGATACGAACACACAGGCCATCCACCGGAATAATGCTGGAAGTGCCGAGAATTTTGTTGGTTTCCGCCTGACCTTTCCATTCTTCTTTGGTCTGGCCGTTATCGAGCTGTTTGTCGATCCACGGGATCAGACCGCCCGCCAGCGGAACACCGAAGTTATCGGTTGGCAACGTACCGCTGCGGGTCAGCGCGGTCACTTTACGTTCGATGTCCAGAATGGCGGAAGCCGGGTTTTCCAGCTCTTTCGCCACGCTGCTATGCAGCATACCCATCTGGGTCAGCAGTTCACGCATGTGACGCGCGCCGCCGCCGGAAGCTGCCTGGTACGTGGCAACAGACGCCCACTCGATCAGGTCATTCGCAAACAGGCCGCCAAGCGACATCAGCATCAGGCTGACGGTGCAGTTACCGCCCACAAAGGTTTTAATGCCTTTGTCGATGCCCTGATGGATCACTGCGCTGTTCACCGGGTCAAGGATGATTATCGCGTCATCTTCCATTCTCAGAGAGGATGCTGCGTCAATCCAGTAGCCAGACCAACCGATTTCACGCAGCTTAGGATAGATTTCATTGGTATAATCGCCGCCCTGACAGGTGATGATAATGTCCAGCGCGCTCAGAGCGTCCAGATCATAGGCATCCTGCAAGGTTCCGGACTGACCCGTGAAAGAAGGCGCGGCCTGACCGTGCTGAGAGGTGGAGAAGAATACCGGACGGATAGCGTCGAAATCGCGTTCTTCAATCATGCGTTGCATGAGTACAGAACCGACCATCCCGCGCCAGCCAACGAAACCTACATTTTTCATAATATCTGTCCTGCCCTGAGGGTGATAACTGCTTAAAACGGCTTGAACGCGCGTTTGCACTAAGTTAGTGCCTGTTTTGATGCACTGTGCCCCGTTAACGCGCTGGTCTACCACCTTACAAAATGTAGTAGAAGTGGCAAGTGAATTTAATCAATAGTGCAGCTTTTAATAGCAGCGCAACTTATAACAGGCATTTTTTCTGAGGTAGTCATGACCGAAATGATTTCAGCAACCATTTTGCTGTTTTTAATTATGGATCCGCTGGGCAACTTACCGATTTTTATGTCGGTTTTAAAACATCTCGACCCGAAACGTCGCCGGGTCGTGTTAATCCGCGAAATGCTGATCGCACTGATCCTGATGCTGATCTTCCTGTTCGCCGGGGAAAAAATCCTGTCGTTCCTGAATTTACGTACCGAAACCGTGTCGATTTCCGGCGGTATTATTTTGTTCCTGATTGCTATCAAAATGATTTTCCCGTCAGAAGAGAAAAGCAGCAGCGGCCTGCCAGCCGGTGAAGAACCCTTCCTCGTACCGATGGCCATCCCGCTGGTTGCTGGCCCGTCGATTCTCGCGACGCTGATGCTGCTTTCGCACCAGTATCCGAATCAGATGAGTCATCTCACGCTGGCGCTGTTTATCGCCTGGGGCATGTCGATGGCGATCCTTCTGCTGTCGAACCTGTTCCTGCGCCTGCTCGGCGACAAAGGCGTCAGCGCCCTCGAACGCCTGATGGGCCTGATTCTGGTGATGCTCTCAACACAGATGTTCCTTGATGGGATCAGGGCGTATCTGAAGATTTAGCGGCAGAAAAAACGAAAAAGGCGAGCCACGCGTCTCGCCTTTTTTACATCTGTTTTAAATCGTTTTAAGCGTCTGGATAATTTGCGGATTCAGTTCGAGCATTTTCAATAATTTCAGCGCGGCGCCATTCGGCAAACGCTTTTGTTGTTCCCACGCCTGCACCAGCGAAGGAGATACACCGAGCAGTCGGGCAAATTCATCCTGCTTAATTCCCGCCTTTGTACGGATTTGTTTTACTTCGGGCATGGCAACACGCGTGATATGCGCAGGTGTCATTTCGCCTTTATGGATAGCGACCATCTCTTCAGCGGATTGTCGCAATTCTTCAAAGAATTCTTTCGTCATGGTCTATCTCCTGTGTCACGACAGACTTCGTACAATGTTTTTCAAAATCAATTTTTCGCTTTCCGTCAGTGAATCTTTCTCACTCTTCGGATAAACCAGCAGCATGAAAATCTGACCGTCAGCGCACAGGTAATAATAAATCGCCCGCACACCCGCACTTTTTCCACGCCTTTGATGACCCCAGCGGATTTTTCTGCATCCACCGGTGCCGACAATCAAAGCCCCTGCGTCGGGATAATGGGTGAGGTATTCCTGAAACTGGCGATATTCCTCCTCAGTCAGCAGCTCTTTGCATTTGCGGCTAAAGGTCGGGGTTTCGATAAACTCCAGATATTCCATATGACTCATTCCATGACTCAAGATGGCTGAATAATACTCTCACAGGGTAAGAGTTCAACGCGAGGTTTTTCTCGTCAGAAACGTAAAAGGCGAGCCACGCGGCTCGCCTTTTATATGCTAACAATTTGTCGTCAGACGACCATCGACAACAGCAGACATCCCGCCAGACCGCACAGGGAAATGATGGTTTCCAGCACAGACCAGGATTTGAAGGTTTCGACAATGCTCAGGTTGAAATATTCCTTGAACAACCAGAAGCCCGGATCGTTGACGTGCGAGAAAATCACGCTGCCGGAACCCACGGCGATCACCATCAGTTCAGGGCTGACGCCCGTGGTGGCGATCAGTGGCGCGGCAATACCGCCCGCAGTAATCGCTGCCACGGTAGCAGACCCCAATGCGATACGCAGAACCGCCGCAATGGACCAGGCCAGCAGGATTGGCGAGAGCGTGCTGCCGTCCATCAGAGCTGCAATGTATTTTTCAATACCGCTGTCCACCAGCACCTGTTTAAACGCACCGCCACCGCCGATGATTAACAACATCATCGCGATGATTTTGATGGAATCGGTCACAGTTGCCATCACATCTTCCATCTTACGGCCACGGTTCAGACCGAAAGTGAAGATAGCGATCAGCACCGCAATCAGCGTTGCCATCACCGGGTCGCCGAAGAATTCAGCATACGCCAGCACCGGATGCCCTTTCGGCAGGATCATTTCGCAAAGTGCGCGGAATGCCATCAGAATAACCGGCACCAGTGAAGTCGCGACGCTGACGCCAAAGCCCGGCATCTCTTCTTCCGTGAAGGTTTTCGGGTTAAACAGACCTTCAGGCACCGGTTTGTCGATACCTTTCAGGAAGCGCGCATACACCGGCCCTGCCAGAATCACCGTCGGCACCGCCAGCAGTGAACCAAACAGCAGTGTTTTACCCATATCCGCATGGAAAATCGTCGCAATCGCCGTCGGACCAGGGTGCGGAGGCAGGAACCCGTGTGTAACGGATAACGCAGCCGCCATCGGAACCCCGACATACAGCAATGGTAAACGCGCCGCCGCGGCCACAGTGAAGACCAGTGGCAACATCAGCACGAAACCGACTTCATAGAACAGGGCAAACCCGACGATGAAACCTGTCAGCACGATCGCCCACTGAATGTGCTCACGGCCAAACTTTTCGATAAGGGTGGTCGCGATACGTTGTGCGCCACCGCAATCCGCCAGCATTTTACCGAGCATGGCACCGAAGCCCATGATCAGCGCAAGACTGCCAAGTGTCCCACCCACCCCGTTTTTGATCGAGGTGATAACTTTATCGACCGGCATTCCCTGCATAATCCCCACCGCCAGCGCGACAAGAATCAGTGCAATGAAGCCATTAAGCTTAAATCGGATCATAAGTAACAACAGCAGTGCGACACCCACCGCTACAATAACTAATGGCATATTCTTCCCCTCACGCAGTCACCCGGGTATGACTAAAAACCGGGTGAAGCATTGTTTTTAATTTTCAAGATGTTGTAGGAATTAACAGTGCTACGGGTACAGACCGCGACCGCTAAAACAGCAGTGCATTCCTTTGTGATATTAGTCACATCTCCATTTGTTACCGGTATCATGATACCGGTAACATGGTAATATTAGGACTCACTACGCAGTCAAAATGTTCATTTTGGGATAGAGATCATACTTATGGCAGGACAAAGCATCATTCTGATGGGCGTGTCAGGCAGCGGTAAATCCACCGTCGGCGCGGCACTGGCCCGTGAAATTAACGCGAAATTTATCGACGGCGATGATCTTCATCCCCGCGCCAATATTCAAAAGATGGCCAGCGGCACGCCACTGAACGACGATGACCGCGCGCCGTGGTTATTGCGTCTCAACGACGCGGCTTACAGCCTGCGCCATAAAAATGAAACCGGCATCATTGTCTGTTCTGCACTGAAGCGTCGCTACCGTGACGCCCTGCGTAAAGACAACGAAGGTATGGTGTTCATCTACATGAAAGGCAGTTTTGAAGTGATCGCCGAGCGCCTTAAAGCGCGTGCCGGACATTTCATGCCGACCGATTTACTGCGCAGCCAGTTCGATGCGCTCGAAGAACCGGGCGAAGACGAACCGGATGTGTTGCGCGTGAATATCGATCACAAGTTTGAAGGTGTGGTAGATCGCTGCGTTGCAGCCCTCAAAACAATTCAGAAGTAAGACTTTCTCCTCCCCCTGCGAAGGGGGAGGTGGGGAGGGGGTTTTAATGGCTGAGCTGTCATCCGCAAAACCAACACCCCATCCCGGCCTTCCCCTCGTGAGAGGGGAAGGAGCAAACAAATCAAATACTTCCACCCGCAGATATCGTAAACCCGACATCCACCATTCTCGGCACCACTTCTTCGCCGCGAAGTCTCGCCAGCAGGCGTTCGGCGGAGATTTGCCCCATTCTTTCGCGCGGTGTCAGCACGCTGGCGAGTGGTGGCTCCATCGCCTGCCCCATGTTGTGCCCATGAAAACCGGCAATCGCCATTTGTGAAGGGATTTTCAGACCCTGACGCTGACATTCAAAAAATGCGCCCGCCGCGAGGTCATCGTTGGTACAGAAAATACTGTCGATTTGTGGCCAGTCTTTTTGCGCCTGACGCAGTAATTCCGCGCCGCCACTGTAACTGGAAGAACGGCTGGTCATCACACTGTAAGGCTCCAGACCGGATTCACGCATCGCCTGTTCATAACCCTGCTGTTTGATAATGGTTCGCTCATCCTGACGAGCGCCGAAATACACCACATGACGATGGCCGCGCGCGATAATTTGTTGCGTCATCTGCCGCGCGGCTTCGAAGTTGTTGAAGCCGACCGCCAGATCCACACACGGCGACACACAGTCCATCATCTCCACAACCGGAATACCGGCCACTTCAATCATCTTCAGCGTACGCGCGGTGTGATGGCGTTCGGACAAAATCAGTCCGTCGATATTGTAGGAAAGCAGTGAAGTCAGACGCTGTTCTTCGCGCTCCTGGCTGTAGCCGTAGTGCGCCAGCATGGTCTGATAACCGTGGATATCAGTCACGCTTTCGATGCCGCGCAGCACTTCCGCAAACACCTGGTTGGTCAGCGACGGCAGCAGCACACCGATGGCGCGGCTTTTAGCGTTAGAAAGAATGTCCGGTGCGCGGTTGGGGATGTAGCCCAGCTCGTCGAGCGCCGCAGAGATTTTTTCCTGCAACGCGCCGGAAACCTGTTCAGGGTTACGCAAATAACGGCTGACCGTCATTTTGGTGACGCCCACCTTGTCGGCAACATCCTGGAGTACGGGTCTTTTTTTCTTCATATTCATCAAAGAGATGGGCCGCTGAAAAGGTTAAGGGATCAGAGCGTGATGTTAGCAAACAATCGCGCAGGCGGATATCCGTTGCTGCGCGACATGAGAGGTTTATCAGGAAGGCAGGGAAAGCTGCCCGCGAACCGGTGCGCTGAGGTTCGCTGAGAGCTGGCCGGTCAGCAGCGCCATCGCGCGTTGTGCCAGGGTTTCCAGCGGATAGGCAATCGCCGGAACAGCAGAAACGCCCGGTGGCAGCGTACTGTCGAGACTGAACACCATCACATTTTCAGGCACGGCGCGCCCGTGCCGGGCGAGCTGACGGAGTGCATCCTGCGCGGTGGCATCGTCCGGCACCAGCAGCGCATTGAACGGCACGTTCTGTGCCAGCAGTTTCGTCAGCGCATCTGCGCCGCTGTGCTCCAGCCGCCGGTCGTAAGGCAGCAGGAACTTCTCCAGTGCCAGATGATATCCCTGCAAGATTTGTCCGGCGGTTTCGCTGTTTTCCGCGTTGATCAGGGCAATCTGCCGGCGCCCTTGTTTGAGCACATACTGGCAGGCAGTTTCGGCGGCAAAGCTGCGGTCAAAGTGAATGCTGCGTGCTGAATCCGCATCCAGACAATCAATGGTGATCACGTTTTCCGGCAATGCCGGCAGCGGAAAACGCGCACCGATCACAATCATCGCATCGCACAGACCGCGGCCAATTTCAGCTACGGAATGCGTCAGGCTCGCTGCGTCGGTGGCAAAGCGCAGCAGCAGATACTTCTGATTCAGCCGCAACTCTTTTTCCAGCGCGTGGAGATAACCGGTGGACTGATTGATGTTTTCGGTCGCACAAATCACGCCGATACAACCGGTAGACTGCGTGGACAGCGACTGCGCAATCACGCTCGGTTTATATTGCAGTGTTTCCACCGCCTGCATCACAGCCAGGCGGCTTTCTTCTTTGACACCGCGGCTGCCACTCAGGACACGGGACACCGTCGCTTTCGACACCTTCGCCAGCCGCGAAACGTCGCTAATGTTTGCCATGTCTTTCCTTGTGTTAATCGAAACCGTTATTTTTAGACACCGCCGCGAACCATTCGCCGCTTTTCTTCACCGTACGCTTCTGCGTTTCCAGATCCAGCTGGATGAAACCATACCGGTTTTTATAGGCATTCATCCATGACCAGCAATCAATAAATGTCCACATGTGATAACCCAGACAACCACTGCCTTCCTGCAAGGCGCGGTGCAGCCATTTCAGGTGCCCGCTGACAAACTCGATGCGGTAATCATCATCAATCCGCCCCGCCTGTTCAAAGCGCAGTTCATTTTCCACACCCATGCCGTTTTCGGAAATGAAACAGCGCGGATTGCCGTAGTTTTCACGCAGATTGGTCAGAATATCGTAAATGCCCTGCTCGTAGATTTCCCAGCCACGGTGCGGGTTCATTTTACGTCCCGGCATGACATAGTTATCGAAGAACCATTCCGGCATAAACGGACTTTCCGGATTAACCATACTGTCGCGACACTGAATACGGCGCGGCTGGTAATAGTTAATGCCGAGTAAATCCACCACACCCTGTTGCAGCAGTGCTTTATCGCCCTGCTGGCAGGCCGGAAGCTGATCGTATTTTTTCAGCAATTCCACCAGTTCCTGCGGATATTCACCGCGCAGCGCCGGATCGAGGAAGCTGCGGTTAAACATCAGGTCCGCAATGTTAGCGGCTTTCAGGTCAGCCTGATTCTGTGATCGCGGATAAGACGGCGTAAGGTTAAGAATAATGCCGATTTCACCGCCAGAATTGCGGGCGCGATAGGCCTTCACCGCCAGCGAATGGGCCAGCATAGTGTGATACGCCACGGTGGCAGCCCGTTTGAAATCCACTACGTTCGGGTAATGGAAATCATACAAATAACCGCCTTCCACCGGCACCACCGGTTCGTTGAACGTAAACCAATGCTTCACGCGGTCACCGAACAGCTCGAAACAGGTATCGGCGTATTTTGCGTAAGCCTGCACGACGTCGCGGTTTTCCCAGCCGCCGATTTCCTGCATCGCCATCGGCATATCAAAGTGGAACAGATTGATAAACGGCTGTACGCCCTGCGCCAGCATTTCGTCGATCACCTGGTTATAAAACGTGACCGCTTCCTGATTCACTTCACCACGCCCGTTGGGGATCAAACGCGCCCAGGAAATCGACGTGCGGAAGGTGTTGTGATTGAGCTGTTTCAGCAGCGCGATATCTTCGCGCCAGTTTTTGTAAAACGTCGAGGTATCCTGCGGACCGACGTCATTGTGAAAGCGCGTCGGCTGTTGTGAATACCAGTGATCCCACACCGTCGCGCTTTTTCCGTGGCTCAGGGTTTCACCTTCCGTCTGCGGCGCTGAACTGGCACTGCCCCACCAGAATTCTTTTGGAAATGCGTATTTCATCGTCATCCTCGCTGTCCGTTAGCTTTACGTTTTTAACTGAATTATTTGACTGTTTAGCTGTTTGCCGGCACGGCATTACCCGCCGTCTGTGCCAGGGCTTTTTCCGCTTCCTGTTTCAGCAACGTACGTTCATAGGCTTTCAGGAACGGATAGTACATAACGGCTGATAACACCATACAGAACAGGCACATAATTACCGGGCTGAATGCCCAGTTTGCGGCCCATGACGCACCAATCGGCGCAGGCGTTGTCCAGGGTGTGAGCGAGACCACCTGTGCAACCCAGCCGAGTTTGGTGGCGGTGTAAGCAAAAATAGCGTTCAGCATCGGCACCAGCGTAAACGGCAGGAAGAATACCGGATTCATGATAATTGGCGTGCCAAACAGGATCGGTTCATTGATGTTAAAGAAGCTCGGCACCACCCCCATCCGGCCAATGGTGCGCAGGTGCACGGCCTTGCTGCACAGCAATAAAATCGCCAGCGGTAAGGTCGACCCCACGCCGCCAATTAACAGATAGTGATCCCAGAATCCTTGCAGATAAATGTGTGGCAATGGCGCACCGGCCTGCAACGCCGTCTGGTTGAGTGCCAGATTGGTCATCCAGAACGGGTTCATGATGCCGGTGACAATCAGCGCGCCATGAATCCCCGCAAACCACAGTACCTGACAGATAAACACTGAAATCAAAATCGCTGGCAGGGAATCCGACGCAGAAACCAGCGGTGCCAGCAAATGCATGATGGCTTCAGGAATTATCATGCCGGTGGTGGACTGAATAAACAGGTTCAGCGGGTGCAGCGTGGCGACAATCGCCACCACCGGGATCAGAATTTCAAACGAGCGCGCCACGCCGGTCGGCACTTCTTTCGGCAGGCGGATGGTGATATTGCGGCGTTTGAGCAGCGCATACACTTCGGCGGCATAAATCGCCGTCAGGATCGCGGTGAAGATGCCTTCGCCGGAGAAATACTGCGTCGAGATTTGTTTGTCATGATACGGCGCAGCCACCAGCAGAAACGCCATAAACGCCAGTAAACCGGTCATGATCGGATCAAGCTTGTAGTGTTTGCCGAGGCTTGCGCCAATGCCTACCGAAATAAAAAACGTCATCACGCCCATGCTCAGATACCACGGCAACATCAGCTGCTCGCGGTATTTCAGCGACAGATCCAGCCACCCGCGCGCAAATCCCATGGTGGTGTCCGGCGAGAATGGCGGGAAAATAAAGACCAGCATGAACGAGCCGATAATCATAAAAGGCAGCGCAGCGATAAAGCCGTCGCGGATGGCGATCACATGCCGCTGCTGGCCAACGCTGCCCGCCAGGGGCGTGATGTGTTTTTCGATGACGTTAACCATCGCCTGATAAAGGCCACTCATACGCGGCTTCCTTCCTGTGCGATCAGGCCATAAGCGAAGTCGAGCACGTTATCGCCGCGCTGCATGCCGTAATCCATCATGTTGATGGTTTCGACCGGAATGTTGAATTCTGCCGCTCTGGCAGATAAATCAGCCTGCATGTAACGCACCTGCGGTCCGAGCAGTACCACCTGATAATCACGGAATTTTTCATCAAACTCGCTGGCACCGAATGCATCAATCTGCACCTCTTCTCCGCGTTCCGCCGCCACTTCTTTCATCTTGCGCACCAACAAACTGGTCGACATCCCCGCCGAACAACAAAGCATGATTCTTTTCATTTTGCTTCACTCCGAGATGATTAATGTTCTGCCCTTTTTAGCCTGTTGAGGGTATTTGAGGCTTTATGGAAACCGGTTTCCATGGCTTCAGGGAAAATGTGCGAACCTGTTCATAAAATTTCACGGTGATTGTCCGGCAATGTGAAACGTTTCACATTTTGCGCATTTTTCATTCGCGCAGTAAGAAACTCACGCTACAGGAAAAACCAGATAACAATTATCACGGAGGGATTAAATTACTCATCAGCAGGATATTTAAAACCGTCAAAAATCAAAATAAGACCTGATTAATATCACGCACTATGTGATGTTAAAAATTGATATGGAATGATTTTGTCGGTGGGAAATTAATCAATACATTGTCCGGCATTCACCGCTTATTATCTTTAAGGAATGCCTGATGCCGGCGTTTAACACCTGTAAAATTACACGATGTATTCTGCTGGCGTGTTGCCTGCCCAATATCGCCATCATGAGCGCCAGTGCGGCAAATTACACCCTGCCACTGCTGCTGACGAACAATCAAAAGCTGACCTTATCCACCAAGGATAACGAAAACATTGTTGCCGATAACCCGCTGATAAAATATGGCATTATGGTGAAAAATGGCGCAGAACTGACCCTCCTGGCTAACACGTTCAACGCGTCCGGCAGCCAGCTTGGCTCCTCCCTTTCCGCTCAAAATGGTGGGATAATTAATATCGGAAAGGATTCTGTTGTTAATCACAACAGCACGTTATCCGGTATTTCTCATGCCATCACGGTCCAGGATGAGAACAGCGTATTAAATATTAATGAAGCCACGGTAAATTCCAATAATGCCGCCGTGGTGATTAATGATAACGCCTCGGCAAATATGCTTAACGCCACAATTAACGCCAATAACGCGGATAATGCCGTTGAGGTGAATAATGGCGCCACGCTGAATGCCACCGGGCTGACTGTTAATCATCTTTCGGGAATGTCCAGCAGTTCGGCAATAGCCATCAACAATGCCGATGCCACATTACTCAATACGTCACTTTTGTCTCAGGTTCGTCAGGGCATAAGTATCGACGGCTCCGCTGACCGCTTCTCAAATGTCACTTATGATCGCGGAACCATCATCACGCAGAAAGATCAGAGCAATGCCGTGATGTTGTCGTTCGGTAATTTACAAATGAAGAATGTCGACATCCACACCTCCGGGCAATATGGCAACGGCGTGATGCTGGAAAACGACAGCAATGTACGGATCAACGGCGGATCCATTACCACGAAGGCGACGTCCACTAACGGCATAACATTCCTCGGCGCTAACAACCTGATTCTGGAAAATGAACTGCTTATTTCCACACCGGGCAATGCCTCCGTCGGCCTGTCACTGAGCGGCGCCCCCATGACAGACGATCAGTGGCAAAACGTTCGCATTGATAACGCGACCATAAACAGCGGCAATATCGGCATCAGCAAGATTTACAACGGTAATGCGCAACTGATCATCGAAAATACCGCTCGCATTGTCGGTATTAACGCGGCCATGACCTTTGCCGATAACGGCATCAGTACGGTGAATGTCAGCGGCAAAAGCCAGATTATCGGCAATATTATCAATGCGACGACGGCGAAAACCGATGTCACACTGGATGCCTCCGTGCTGACCGGCTCGGTGCAAAACCTCAATTCACTGGCGCTGAATAATCAGTCGGTGTGGAATCTGACTGGCGATTCCGTCCTCGGTAATTTATCGCTCGATAACAGCCTGCTGAACTTCACCCAACCGCAGCAGGGGGCATTCCACACACTTACCGCCAGCACGCTTTCCGGCAACGGTGCCCTGAATTTCAACACGCAACTGGGCAGCGATAATTCCCCCACCGATTTACTGCATGTTCAGGGTAACGCCAGCGGCAATTTTGGGGTGCTGGTGCGCAATGCCAGGGGCAATGGTGCGCTGACGACAGGCGACGGGATCCGTCTGGTGCAGGTGGATGGGGATGACACATCGTCGCTGAAATTGCTGAGAAAAGTCAGTGCGGGGGCATACGATTATTATCTCTATAAAGGCGGCAGTACGTCGCCAAAAGACTGGTATCTGCGCACCTGGCTCGAACCGGTGCCGCCGCCGGAACCAGTGCCTGATCCTGACCCGACCCCTAACCCGACACCGGAGCCCACACCGCAACCTGCACCCACACCTAAACCGGTGATCGCCTACCGGACGGATGTCGTGGGTTACATTGCCGCGCCCTTCCTTAACCGGCAGTACGGCTTTAGCTCAATGGGGTCTTATCACGAACGTACCGGCGATAGCGTCAAACGTGCTCAGGATGGCACATGGGCACGCGTCGGCGGATCGCATGATAATTATGATGTAGGTCGCTTCAGTTTTGACAGCGACATTCGTTATATCCAGATCGGCAAGGATTTGTATCAGGATGAGACACCGCGCGGGAATAATGTGCATGCCGGGGTGATGATTTCGCTGGGGGATCAGAAAACCAGCAGCTCGGACAGCGCCCGCGGGCTGGTCGGTGAATCCACCGATACCGGAGATGTGTCTACCGATGCTTACGGCATTGGCGGCTATTACACCGTGAAGACCGACAGCGGCGCGTATCTGGATTTCGTCGGGCAAGTCACCGATTACCACACCGAATTCCAGAGTGAAACGGAAGCTAAACAGGACGGCTACGGCGTGGCGCTTTCAGCGGAAAGCGGCATTCCCTTTGCAATAACCCAAAGCTGGAGACTCGAACCCCAGGCGCAGGTGATTTATCAGTATCTGCATATGAGAGGGTTCAATGACGGTATTGCCGAGGTAGCGAAAACCGTCGACAACAGCGTACAGGCACGCGGCGGTTTGCGGCTTTCTCATCAGCCTCAGGTAGATCAGCCCAACATTACGCCATACCTGAATATCGACGCAGTATCGACGCTCAGCGATGCGCCCGCCGTCACCATCGGCAGCACTGAGATTTCGCCTGATTTCTCGCAAAGCGCCTGGAAAGCAGGTGGCGGGATCACGGCGCCATTGAGTAAAAATGCATCGTTTTACACCAGCGTGAATTATCAGCGTGGCTTTGACGGAAAACAGGAAGGTTACCGGGGCAATATCGGTATTAATGTCAGCTTCAAATGACGAATGAATGATGCAAAAAAAGGCGATGCCGGAGCACCGCCTTTTGCTTTTGACTTCACCATGATCAGACTGGCGGCAGGTCAAACAGCAGAATTTCGCTGTCTTCCTCTGCGTGAACGGACAATGCCGTTTCATCCCAGATCGCCAGCGCATCACTCTGCCCGGCTTTCTTACCGTTGATGGACACGGTGCCTTTTACCACCTGGATCCACACGCGGCGGTCAGCCTGAATCTGATAAACCGACTGTTCATCTTTTTTCAGCGCCCAGCGGGACAACTCCATATCCTGGAACACTTTCAGCGAACCGTCGCGGGCATCCGGTGAAAGCACTAACTGGCGACCCTGCGGCGCATCGAACATGCGCTGTTCGTAACGCGGTTCCAGCCCTTTTTGATTCGGGATAATCCAGATCTGATAAAGGTGCAGTTTACGGTCGCTGTTACCGTTGTATTCAGAGTGTGTCACCCCGGTCCCGGCGCTCATAATCTGGAATTCCCCCGCCTGGATCTGTTCTTTATTGCCCATGCTGTCCTGATGTTCCACGGTGCCTTCCAGCACATAGGTCAGAATTTCCATGTCTTTATGCGGATGCTTACCAAAACCCTGTCCTTCATCGATAAAGTCTTCATTGATCACCCGCAGTGCGGAGAATCCCATGAATTGTGCATCGTAATAATCGGCGAAAGAGAAGGTGTGCCAGCTTTCCAGCCAGCCGTGACTGGCGTGACCGCGTTCTTGTGCCTGACGTAAATAGATCATGTTCAACTCTCCTCAATGTTTTCTCTAGTCTAGTCAACGCCTGAGAATAAGAAAGCGTAAAAACTTCACCCCTCTGTTCAAAAAATATGAACAAATGCAGGTGACTCAATCCAAAGGATTTGAGGAAGGTTGAGGTAAATTGTTCTTGTACAGGTTGCTTAATTACCCATCGGTACAATACTCAAAGAAGAAACTCCTTAAGGTAAATTAATGTGACATCTGTTTCCGGAAATTATCATGATTAACCGCCGCGAGTTGATCGCGGGAATAACCGGTGGTGTAGTGTCGGCGGGATTATTTAAAGCCGTTGAAATTAATCCGGATAAAATGATTAGCGCGAGCAACATTATGGCGTTAAGAAACCTCTCTGCGCCTGCTGACCGGACCTGCGCGATGGTTTTGGGATATTACTTTGCCGGAGATGGTGCGCCAAAACTGGTTTACTGGGATGCGAACAGTGAGAAAGAGGCCAATCAGGGCACCGTTATTTCCTCGTTAAAATCCGCTAAAGGCCGCTGGTTGCAATTACATAACGGCGTCATGGATTTTCGTCAGTTTGGTATAGTTAACCGACAAAATGCTGCAGATGCGGCACTGAAGGCGATGATCAGTGATCCGCTTATTCACCGGATTGAAGCACATACCTCGCTGAATTTCATGTCGCGCCATCGCTTTAACCGTTCGAATATCACCCTCGATTTTAATGGCCAGACAGTGACCGCGACAGGACTGGAAACCCTGGCAGATGCCAAAAATAATTACCTCTCCGCTATTTTCTCTTTCAGGGGAATAGCAGAAGAAAAAACATCAATATCCCTTCTCAGGGATCCTTTGCCTTTATTGTCAGAAATCTATCCGGTAGATGACAGCAGCTTATATCCTGTCGGCCAGTGGTATTGCCTGGAATCGGACAAAGTCTCCGGCCACTGGGAACGCAAAATACAACGACTGGTGCAGGTGACAGAATACATTGATGAAACGCATATCCGGCTCAATTACAGAAGCGGCTGGGCGCTGGACGCCCAAAGTCAACTGCACTGGCGCAAAGTCACGCCGGTTGAAAATGTCTGTATTCAGAACATGCAATATGTCGCAGAGGGGCAGCTGGCTAATAGCAGTTCCCAGCCGGTCGCCTTCGAATATGCCATTTATTGCGATGTTCTGAATGTTCATGCTCAGGGGACATTCTGGTCAGTCATTTTCCGTCGCTGGAACACCTTCTTTCGCACTGAACAATGCTCGCTGACTAATCCACCTTCGGTTTCCTGGGGCGGCGCAGGCTATCTGACTCAGCAAATTTACTGTCAGTATGGCGTGATTACGGACTGTACGGCATCCAATGCCCGGCATCTTAACGATTTCACCGCCAGCTCTTCCTGCGTGGTAAAGCACTGTCACAGCAACGGTGACAGTTCCGGTGCTTTCGTCACCCACGGTCAGTATGAACATGATCTGCATTTTACGGCCAACTCCGGCATCCTGACACTGGCCAATTCCGGCAAACCCTGGGGACAGTCGGCGGCACGTATTGTCATCAACCAGCACCATTGTTCTATGCTGACAGCCGACACGCACGTTACTGATCTGACCTTAACGGATGTGCACATTTACCGGAGTGTGGAACAGGATAATCTCGGCATATTGCGCCTGAATTGCGACGGACTGACGGTGCAAAACTGCAGCCTCAGCGGAGAACTGACATTACTGCAAAACAGTCAGCGCAGTATCAAAATGAACGTATTCGAAAACTGCGGGTTCGTACTGGATCCTCGCCATGATTCCACTATCAGTAACCTGGCGCCGGATGACCCGTTTATTGTTTCCCATCCGGCGGCCGAAGCCCGGAATTCCATTAATGGCCGTTCGCTGCTGTATTTTTCCCATTGCCAGTTTAAAGGAACGGACAAAGATGTTTCGCTGTTAATTAAAAATAAAGAAGTTAACTTTAACGCCTGCCGTCTTGAAAATGTGTCCCTTATTTTAACGGCTGATGAACCTCAGAAAATCGTTATTAATGGTGATTCCACACTGTCCAGTGATCAGGCCTCCCGGCCTTTACTTTCACGGACCGGCGAACATCCTGTGACCTGGCGATTAGGCCCAATGCAAACTGAAGTGACCGGTGACGATCAGCTTCATATTCACATTACCGCCGGTATTAATCATTATCAGGCGCATCACGTGACATTCACGCACGGTAAGCGGTTATTCACAGATAAGGCATTTTCCCGTCCGTCTTATTTTATTGAACAGAACAATATCATGATAAATACCCGATCCGTTGTGCCAGCCAGTACAGGGCCGCATATTGTGGTTGAAAATACGGAGATATAACAAAATAAAGTGGCTCACCTCTGAGCCTTAAAAGGATTCACCCATGAAAACATTCAATTCTGTATCCGCGCTGAAGAATCATAAAATACGTCTGGATCATAATGTCTTCGTTAATGGTTATTTTCAGGCCGGTGACGGCGGCGGCGGTCATTATCACTGGGACAAAAACTGCGTTCTGCCCGCCAATAACGGCACAGTCATCCCTTCTGACCACTCGGACACCGGACGCTGGCTGCTTATCCATCAGGGCGTGGGCGATTTCCGCACTTTCGGTATTCTCAATGCTGAGCAACCCGCCGACGATGCGCTGGATGCATTAGTCAATGACCCGGCCATCAGCCAGATCTTCGCTTTTTCAGATTTGCTTTTTCAGCGCCGCCATCGTTTCTCACGCTCAGACATCACCCTGGATTTCCAGAACAACCGGGTTTTCACCACCGGCATTGCCAGCGCACCGGTCAATGACCCGTTTGCCGCCGTACTGTTCTTCCGGGGCACGGTGACCGGCACCCCCGTCTCCTTCACGCTGACAGAAACGTTGCAGGAGCAAACGGATATTTTCCCGGTCGCGGATTCGTCACTGTTCAGCGTGGGCGACTGGTATGCGGTGCAGGTTGCACCGGTGAAAGGCGCGGCGGAACGCGAGCTGCAAAAGCTGGTGGAAATCATCGCGATTCCTGACAGCACGCATATTCAGATTGGCTATTACAACGGCTGGGAACTGCTGGCCGGCAGGGTGATCAGCTGGCAGAAAGTCGAACCGGTCGCATTCGTCACCATCAAAAATATGCAGTTCTTCGGGGCGGGGGCTGATCAGATCACCGGCAGCCATCCGGTGGCGTTCGAATACGGTGTTTACACCAATGTCGAAGGGATCCATTCGACGGGCTCGTTCTGGCCGGTGGTGATGCGACGCTGGAATACCCATTATCTGACGCAGCAGTGCTCTCTCATTAATCCGCCGAACACCGCCTTTGGCGGTGCCGGATATCTGACACAGCAAATCTATTGTCTGTATGGACATGTCAGTGATTGCAGCGTGGCGAACGCGCGGCATTTAAATGATTTCACGGCGTCGGCATATTGCCTGGTCGAGAATTGTCACGCCAGCGGACAGAGCGCGGAAAAAGGCCCGTTCGTGACTCACGGTCAGTACGAACATGATCTCACCTATACCGGCAACTCCGGCCTGATGACCTTTGCCAATTCCGGTGCCACCTGGGGAGGCAGCGCCAAACGTATCAATGTACGTAAGCACGTCTGTCCGTGGTTTGTCGCCCGCTCCGGCGTGAGTGAACTGACGCTGGAAGATCTGGTGGTGATCACCAACGAAACTATCCCGCAGTCCGGGATGTTGTGGGTGAATGCCGACGGTTTGCAGATGACCGGCTGTACCGCTGACCGCACCCTGATTATCAGCCAGGCATCGCAACGCGCTGCGCGCCCGAACGTTATTCGTCAGTGTCAGTTTTCCCTGCAGGAGGACGGCGCGCCGGTAGTACAAAGCAACGTCACTGCCGCCATCACCTTTACCGATACGGTATTTAATGACATCAACGGGCATTCATTTGACAGCACGGCGCCGGTGAATTTTGTCCGCTGTACGTTTAATGCCACCACCGAATTTGCACCGCTCACGCTGAAATCCTCCACACTGTCGGTTCAGGCATCGCAGTTTAATCAGGTCGGCTTCACGCTTTCCGGCACTGCGCCAAAGCAAATCGATATTCTTTCCTCAACCCTGACGCAGGCAACGTTCGACTTCACCGACGTCGCCGCACAACCCGCCAGTTCACTGATGTTCCTTAATAACCGTTTATCCGGCAGCACCGTCATCGCCCAACCACCCGCCGGAGATCGGGTGATATGGCAGCAGAATATGAGTTTTCCCTGAAGCAGGATTTTTCGAAAGAATGTGAGTCGCAGGAACGCGGCCAGCGAGCGACCCCATAATATGAAAGGAAGTTTTTTCGAAATAGTTTGAGTGACAGGAAGGCGGCAAGCGAGCGAATCCCCGGGAGCATACACAAGTATGTGACCGGGGTGAGCGAACGCAGCCAACGCATCCACAGCTCAAAATATGAAGAAAAAAAAGCCAGCACCCGGCTGGCTAAGTAATACTGGAAGCAATGTGAGCAATGTCGTGCATTCATGGGGACCCGTTTGACCTTGGTGTGAGGCCATCCCCGGAACGCATGGCAATAATAATCATTATCATTCGCACTTGTAAAGCGTTTTTTTCACCAAACATTCGATTGACAGTTTTCCTATTCCTGATAAATGTAGAGGATATTCAAACAGTAACCACAAAAATAGGAGTGTCGCCATGAGCGAAATAGTCATTCGTCACGCTGAAGCCGCAGATGCAGAGGCGCTTCAACACCTATACGCTCAGGTTCCTGTTTACAGCGACACCCTGCAACTCCCTTATCCACCCGCCACGCTATGGGAAGACCGCCTTGCCAATGCCGCACCCGGCCGGTTCGCGCTGGTTGCGTGTATCGACGGCAAACTGGTGGGCAATCTCACCCTGATGGTTGAGCAGCCGTGGCGACGCCGCCATGTGGCGACTTTCGGTATTGGTGTGGATACGCAATTTCAGGGAAGAGGCGTCGGCAGTCAGCTGATCGCTGCTGCCCTTGAGTTGTGTGACAAATGGTTGCACGTGATCCGCGTCGAGCTGACGGTTTATGCCGATAATGATGCCGCAATCGGGCTGTACAAAAAGTTCGGTTTCAGCGTTGAAGGCCTCAGCCCGAGCTACGCAATGCGCGACGGCGAGCTGGTGGATACGCTGCATATGGGGCGCATCCGTGGCGTACGGCAACCGGTTTAATCAGCACTGACAGAGGCACTGGTTTCAGCCGGAGGCTGACGTAACAGCAACCGGACGACCAGCGCCAGCGCCATCAGCACCAGCAGTGCCGAGCCAAGATAAATCGCATCAATGCCAGCCTGCGCCATCAGCACACCGGCCAGCGGGCCGGTAATCCCCAGAGATAAATCAAGAAATGCCGAATAGGTCGCCAGCGCGCTGCCCTGATTTTCCTGCGGCAACTTTTTGACTGCCACCACGCCCAGCGCCGGATAGACCAGCGAGAAACCCACACCGGTAATGAAAGCACCGGCCATTGCAGCCCACGCCGTCGGGGCGAAAAACACCATAATCAGCCCGGCAATCTCCACCACAAAACAGGCCAGCGCCACACGCAATCCGCCAAAACGGTTGATGCTGTTGGGCAATAACAGCCGCATGCCGACAAAGGCCACACTGAAGAATGTCAGGGAAAATGCCGCGCCCGGCCAGCCTTTCGCGGCATAAAACAGGGTGATGAAGGTGGCAATCACCCCAAAGCCGGTGGACGCCAGCGCCAGCATCATGCCATAAGGCAATATTTTCCCCAGCACCTGGCGGAACGGGATTTGCGCCGGGGCTTTTGTGACCACCGGCGGCTTGCGCCACGCGGTGATGAGCGCCGTCAGCGCCACCAGAATGATGCACACCGACAGCAGCGTCAGGCCGCCGAAACTGAAAATCAGCACACCGAGTGGCGCACCGATCGCCATCGCACCGTAAGTGACCACCCCGCTCCATGAAATCACTTTGCCGATATGCAGGGAGCCGACCACGCTGATGCCCCACAGCGTCGAACCGGTTCCGGCAAAACTTTGCCCGGCACCAAGCATCACGCGCCCGAGACATAACAACGCCAGACTGACCGCCGGTGTGGCGTCAAATCCCAGTGCCAGCAGATAGAACACGCCGCTGAGCAGGCAGCCGCTCAGCCCGAATATCACCACCTTTTTTGGCCCGACTTTATCCGCATAACGCCCGGCATAAGGGCGGCTCAGCAGCGTCGCGAAATATTGCAGGCTGATGACCAGTCCCGCCCAGAAAGCACTGTAGCCGAGATGCTCATGTACATAACCCGGCAGGATCGCCAGTGGCAGGCCGATGGTCAGATAGTTGGCAAAATTGAACACCAGAATCGAGAGAATTCGCAGCGTGGTCTTTGACGGACTGGTGGCAGTCAGGTCGGGCGAAGCAGCGTCAGGCATGGAAAGTCGCGTCTCACAAAAAAGGGTTCTGGCATGTTACAAAGCCGTAAATGAGTGTTTGACTTTATTAGCAATGGCTTGCTTTCGCAACAAATTGAACCGTTGTTTTACTCAGGCTTCCCCGTACTGCCATCAAAGTGACACATCACTGTCATGCGCGCTGATTATGGTCGGGAGACTTCAACCGGAGGACATCCTATGTTCAGCATGGATACCCTGTTTCAGGATCTCGACCCGCAGCAGAAAACCCCTTCCTGGCAACGCAAACTGTTAAAAATCCTGTTCCGCGAAAAAGAGTTTCACCGTTTCGCCGATCAGTATCCGCACCTGAAAGGCATTGATATGGCCGAGCAGGTACTTGAACATTTTAATATCCGCTGTGAACTGACCGAGCGCGACCGGGAGCAAATCCCGAGCTACGGCCCGGTAGTTATCGTAGCGAATCATCCGATTGGCACGCTGGACGGACTGGCGATATTACATGCGGTGGCGTCGGTACGTCCGGATGTCAAAGTGGTGGCGAATCAGTTGCTGTCGCTGGTGTCTTCGCTCGGCAGCCTGATGATCCCGGTGGATAATATGGGCAACCGCACGCGGCGCAATCAGGTCACACAGATGCAGGAACATCTGGAGAATCAGGGCGTGCTGATTGTCTTCCCGGCGGGTGAAGTATCCCGCATGAGTTCGAAAGGTGTGCGCGACGGAAAATGGCACACCGGATTTATCCGCCTCGCCGCCAAAGCCCGTGCACCGGTGGTGCCGGTGCATATCAGTGGCAGCAACAGCGCGCTGTTTTATCTCAGTTCCATGATTTACCGCCCGCTCAGTACGCTTTTACTGGTACATGAAATGTTCGGCCAGCGCGGCAACAGCCTGACGCTTAAAATCGGTGCGCGCATTCCGTATACCAGCTGGCACGATGGACAAATGCAGGCGGGCGATCTGGCAGCGCGTTTTCGTAAACACCTTTACCGCCTCGGCGCTGGCAAGCCGGGTTTGTTCCACACCGAAACATCGATTGCCCGTGCGGAAAACCGTGCGGTACTAAAACACGCGCTGGAAGCCAGCGAAGTGCTGGGCAACACGCCGGACGGCAAAATGATTTACCTCTATCGTCGTCACGGTGAAGACACTGTGCCGATTTTGCGCGAGCTGGGGCGTTTGCGCGAAATCGCGTTCCGCGCCGTGGGCGAAGGCAGTGGTCGCCGCCGTGATCTCGACGGCTATGATGATGATTATTATCACCTGGTTTTATGGGATCCGCAGGCGCTGGAAATTGTCGGTGCTTACCGGTTCATCCCGACCGCAGAACAAGTCGCCAGCAAAGGGCTGAACGGGATCTACAGCCAGAGCCTGTTCCACTATGGCCATCAGATGGACCCGATTCTGGCGCAGGGTATCGAACTCGGGCGCAGCTTTATTCAGCCCGCTTACTGGGGCAAACGCGGGCTGGATTATCTGTGGCTCGGCATCGGCGCGTATCTGGCGAAATATCCGCAGACCCGTTATCTGTTTGGTCCGGTGTCGATTTCCGGCGGAATGCCGCTGCCCGCCCGTGATTTACTGGTGGCGTTTTACCGCCTGTATTTCTCCCCGGCATTACCGCTGGCGACATCACGACGTCCGTATCCGGCTTCGCTGCCTGATGTGTTAGCACAGTTTTGCGGCGATGATTATCAGGAAGACTTGCAGCGCCTGAAACGCCTGCTGGCGAATCTCGGGTGCAGCATTCCGGCGTTGTATAAACAATATTCCGAGCTTTGCGAAACCGGTGGTGTGCAGTTTATTGATTTCGGCAGCGACCCTGAATTCAACAACTGCATCGACGGGTTAGTGCTGGTGGATCTCAGCCAGTTAAAACCGGCGAAGTTTGAGCGGTATATTGCAGTGCATCAGGCAGAATAGATCACCGGGCTTCTCCCTCTTTAACGGGGGAGGAGAAAAACGTCTCTTTCCCGCAGGTTGCCTTATAGTCATCCGCCATTGCCATTTTCAGCAGTAAATCATGACCAATGTAATTGCTCCAGTTGAAGGTATTCTGTAAAACCACTACCGCATTTTTATGCTTCTTATCAAAACCAATATAACTGGAATAGCCGCCGATATAACCGACCTGGTAAGTAATAATCTGGCCATCTTTATAATCCGTGACCCAGGCAATATTGGCCGCTTCTATTTTTCGCTGGAAATAGACTTTTTCCGTCACCTGAATGGCGTCACTGAGATCGCCTGGTTGTGAATCATCAATATGCGCCCGCAGATATTTCAGCAAGTCATCAGCATTACTGTAAAGGCTGGCCGCCGCTACCATATTATTCGAGAAATGCCAGTCGGGGACGACCTCGCCACGGCGGATAAGTTTAGGCTGATCTCCCGCATGTCCAATCGCACGATACGGATAGGCTTTTAACTGGCTGGCATAAAAACTGGTGTTACCCATTTTTAAGGCATTAAAAATAAAGGCATAAGATAATTGCTGGATATCTTCACCAGTTTTCAATTTCAGAATATAACCGAGCAGTGCATACCCTAAATTAGAATATTGCGGCACAAGCAATAATGGCTTTTTAAATGATGACAGATTATCCACAACGGCGTCGCTGTCCAGTTCATGATAGAAGTTGTCGCCGGTATATAAATACCTGAGAAAACTTTCCAGCATATCTTTGGTCATTTTCTGACGGGGCAATCCCGAAGTATGCGTCGCCAGTTGCAGCAGAGTGATATTTTTGGCGTCCTCGCTCAGCGGAATATTTTTTGGCAGTAAATCTGCCAGTTTGTCATCCCACTTTAGCTGCCCTTTGTCGACCAGCCCCGCCACCACTTCTCCCGTCACGCCTTTACTGACCGAACCAAGCGCAAACAGCGTTTCGCCATCAATCTTGTAGCCGTTCACCGCGTTGGTATAGCCATAACCCCAGGTTCTGGCCGCGCCGTTATTTCTGATGATCCCGACCGCCATGCCGCTGGATTTTTCTCTGTGCAGATATCGCTGCGCGACGGTATCCACCATGTCGTCAAGATTTTGGCTACAGGCAAGCTGCTTCACTTCATGAGGATTTTCCTCCACCTGCATTTCAGAAAGTGTACCGCATGACGTCAAAAGCAGAGGAAGCATGATGCTTAAACCGGTAAATCGTCCCGTCATTCTTTTCATTTCATTGATTTATACAGCGCAATAGCACGGTAACAATTATGGGTAAACATCAGATGACCTTGTGACAGAGAAAGAGACATGCCGGATGGCGCAGTGCAGGCCGCAGACTGGGTTATTTCTTCGCGCTTTTCAATGAGAAATTGCTGTGTTCCTGATGTTCTTTTCAACAAACCTTCCTGCCCCTTCGGGAATAATTCAAAAACCGACTCAATGAGAATGAAAAATTTCTTTAAATGCATAAAAAATCACTTTAAACATGCCCACCACGAACACTGCATTAACGTAAATTGTTGAATTAGATCGGTTTAATTAATGTTGACGCAACATTTGCCGATAACCTTGATTCACATCCTGCCGCTTTCCTGAAGGCGGGACTTTTAAAATCAGGGGAAAATATGAACATCACACAGCGTCTTTTACTGACGTTCTCGCTGCTTTCTGCGGCCCTTATCACAATGGGCATCGTCGCGATCATGTTGATTTCGGGTTTCCAGAACCGGTTTGAATATGTTCAGGTCAATACGATCCCTTCAATTAAGGATCTCAATAATCTTATTGATCAAAGCAATAAGCTTTCTCTCACCCTCTATAAACATCAGAGCCAGACTGATAACAGCAAAATGTCTGAAGTAGAAACCCGCATTCAGCAACAGATTACCGGGTTAAAAACGCTGACAGATTATTATCTGCAGCACGACATCTCAGATGCTGAAGATGAAAGGCTGACGCACGTGGCTTTCGACAATATTCGTAAAGTGGAGGAGGCGCTTCCCGCCTTTCTGACCTCTTCACGGGCACATCAGGACGAGGTCACTCTGGCAATGATTGAGGGCGATGACAGCATCGGCGGGGCTATCCGTCAGCTCATCTCCGATTACCGAAAGCAGCTTACCTTAAATATCAACATTGGTGAGGAGCTGCGGGCCACCAACCACAGCATTTTCAGCACCACACTGTGGGGAATGGGCGGCAGCGTAACGATCATTATCCTGCTGTTGGGATCCCTTGCACTGGCCACCATCCGTCGGGTACGAAAAAGCCTGCTGGACATCGGGGGGATTATGGCCGTTGCCAGCGAGCGGCTTGATCTGACAGTGAGCGCCGATGACAGCCGTCATGATGAAGTGGGCAACATGGCCCGCGCGTTCAACAACCTGATGCAACGCGTATCCGGAGCGCTGCTGTCTGTGAGCGCGGCTTCCCAGTCCGTCAGCAGCGCCTCGGCACAAATCGCGGCCGGTAACGAAGATCTCTCCTCGCGCACCGAGCAGCAAGCGGCCTCTCTGGAACAAACGGCCGCCAGCATGACCGAGCTCAGTGAGACGGTTCGCCAGACGGCTGACAACACGCGTCAGGCCAGCCAGCTGGCGGGTAACATGAATGCGCTGTCGGAGAAAAGTGCATCATCACTTGAGA
Source organism: Rahnella sp. WP5 (assembly GCF_000745615.1). Lineage (NCBI taxonomy): Bacteria > Pseudomonadati > Pseudomonadota > Gammaproteobacteria > Enterobacterales > Yersiniaceae > Rahnella > Rahnella sp. WP5. The sequence goes on from NZ_JQJR01000007.1 coordinate 163,002, forward strand.
CGATGCTGGGTACGATGGGTGATATCCGCAGCAGTTCGCGCAAAGTCACTGAGATCATCACGCTTATCGAAGGCATCGCCTTCCAGACCAATATTCTGGCGTTAAATGCTGCCGTAGAAGCAGCACGAGCCGGTGAGCACGGTAAAGGCTTTGCTGTTGTTGCCGGTGAAGTCAGAAATCTTTCACAACGTTCGACCACCGCCGCGCGTGAGATCAAAGAACTGATCGACCTTTCCTACAGCCTGATCGAAGCCGGTGCCCATCAGGCGGGCGATGTCGGCGAGAACATGAACTCCATGGGTAATGCCATCCGTCAGGTGACTGATTTGGTCAACGAGATTGCCGCAGCGGCAACAGAACAGAGTCAGGGAATTTCTCAGGTGCATCAGGCGGTCAATCAGATGGATGACGTGACCCAGCAGAACGCCGCGCTGGTTGAAGAAGCCTCTTCAGCCTCGCGCTCGTTGCAGGATCAGGCGGATGGCCTGGCGAGACTGGTCGGCGAATTCCACCTCAGCAACGCCACGGCTCAGCATCAGTCCCTGGCAAAACCGGCGCAGGCACTTGCCGCCCTTCCACGCAAAGAAAAGCCGGGTGCGCTCTCAGCCAATGAGGCCGACTGGCAAAGCTTCTGATCAGGCTTTTACCGTCGTCTTATTACCGGGAGAACGTCATTATGGAAAATCTTCAGGAGCATACCGGCCATCTGGAAAAACACAGGGCGCTGGTAGAGAGCTTCGAACAGATGGCGGCGCTGGTGAATCAGCTTGCTACGGGAGAATACCGGTCGCTGGATTTGTACATTAATAACTGCCGCCATTTTCGCGATCGCAGTCTGGAAGTTCAGGCGATGCTGGCAGATAAACGTTTTGAAACATACCTGATGCGCAATGATATTACGCTGTATTACAGCATTCACAGCGTAAATATGGCCTTCGGCATGATGACCAACATGCTGGAAAATTTGAAAGGTTTTTTGTCCTGAGAATGTGTTACCGGGGATACGGTAACGCGGCACGGGGTATTTTTTAATCTTTCCCCTGAAGGATCACTTGCTCCTTCAGGGGGATTTTTAATTCACCGCGCAGACAGCACGTCCTGATGACGATATGGAATAAATAGTTTTAACTGCCACGAACAGCCACCAGATCCTGCGCACATGCCCACGCCGAGCTCCATGCCCACTGGAAATTGTATCCGCCCAGCCAGCCGGTCACATCCACCACTTCGCCGATGAAATACAGGCCGGGGACTTTCGCTGCCGCCATCGTTTTTGAAGATAATTCTTTGGTATCGACGCCGCCGAGTGTGACTTCCGCCGTGCGGTAACCTTCGGTGCCGTTCGGCTGTACCTGCCAGTTTTGCAGTTGCTCAACCAGTTCGGCCTGCTGCGGCACGTTCAGCTGTTTCAGCGTCACGTCCGGCAACTGCCCCAGCGTTTGCAGGCATTCGACCAGACGCTTCGGCAGTTGCATTGCCAGCGTGTTTTTCAGACTCTGATTTGGGTGTTCCTGACGCTGTGCATTCAGAAACGCCGCCAGATCGACATCAGGAAGTAAGTTAACGCTCACAAACTCGCCAGGCTGCCAGTAACTGGATAGCTGTAAAACGGCCGGGCCGGACATGCCACGATGGGTAAAAAGAATGCTTTCACGGAAGACAGTGCCGTCTTCAGCAGTAAGCACCACCGGGACTGACACCCCGGAAAGCGTCTGCAAGTGATCGAGCAGCGGCTTGTGCAGGGTAAATGGCACCAGACCGGCGCGGGTCGGCAGTACTTTCAGGCCAAACTGTTCCGCCAGACGGTAACCGAAGGGTGTCGCGCCCAGCCCTGGCATGGAAAGCCCGCCGCTGGCAATAACAAGTGAGTGAGTGCTTACAGTTGAGCCATTCACTTTGATAACAAAGCCATTTTCGGTTTTCTGCACGTCGGAAATCTCGCTGCGCAAGCGCACATCGACATTGCCCTGCTCGCATTCTTTATCGAGCATGGTGACGATTTGCTGCGCCGAGTCGTCGCAGAATAGCTGCCCGAGCGTTTTCTCGTGCCAGGCGATGCCGTAACGGTTGACCATATCGATGAAATCCCACTGAGTGTAACGTGCCAGCGCGGATTTACAGAAATGCGGGTTTTCGGAAAGATAGGCAGCGGGTTCGGCATAAAGGTTGGTGAAATTGCAGCGTCCGCCGCCTGACATCAGAATTTTTCGCCCGGTTTTTTTGCCGTTATCCAGCAGCAGAACACGGCAGCCACCCTGTCCGGCCTGTGCTGCGCAGAACATGCCTGCCGCACCTGCACCAATGACTACCACATCAACCTGTTCCACTTTTGGCCTCTCTTTTCCGGAAATTCAACTACGTTTTAGATAAGGTTTGCCCTGTTAACCGGGGCTTTGAGTCGCGGATTGTAAGGGACGGAGGGCTGTTAAACCAGCCAGACAGACTGCTTGCCGGACGTCGTAAGTAAATGTTTCTGCGTTCAAAGGAGGAATAACATATTGATAGATAAATATTTAATTGAAATAAAGCCAAACATTGAACTGTTTTTAGTCAAAAAAATGTCATATTTTCCTTTTCCCGTCCCCCTGTTCTCGCAGATAATGCGCGGCGTTCATGACCACTAACTGGCGTAACAATTATGCTGCATCTATTTGCCGGATTGGATATTCATACCGGTTCGTTATTGATTCTCGCGTTACTGTTTGTTCTGTTCTATGAAGCCATTAACGGTTTTCATGATACGGCCAACGCAGTGGCAACCGTCATCTATACCCGGGCAATGCGTTCGCAATTAGCGGTCGTGATGGCAGGGGTATTTAACTTCTTTGGCGTCCTGCTCGGTGGTTTGAGTGTGGCCTATGCCATCGTTCATTTACTGCCAACCGATTTGCTGCTCAATGTGGGTTCTGCTCATGGCCTTGCCATGGTGTTCTCTATGTTACTGGCCGCGATCATCTGGAACCTCGGTACCTGGTATTTCGGCCTGCCGGCGTCCAGCTCCCACACCCTTATCGGCGCCATCATTGGCGTAGGGCTGACCAATGCATTAATGACTCACACTTCCGTGGTCGATGCGTTAAACATCCCTAAAATGATTGGTATTTTTGCTTCGCTGATTATCTCTCCGCTGGTCGGGATGATTATCGCCGGTACCATGATTTTCCTGCTGCGCCGTTACTGGAGTGGCAATAAGAAACATGCCCGTATCCACCTGACACCGGCGGAACGTGAGAAGAAAGACGGCAAGAAAAAGCCGCCATTCTGGACACGTACCGGTCTGATTCTGTCGGCTATCGGCGTGAGTTTCTCTCACGGCGCTAACGATGGTCAGAAGGGTATCGGTCTGATCATGCTGGTGCTGATTGGCGTGGCGCCAGCCGGTTTTGTGGTGAATATGAACGCGACCGGTTACGACATTACCCGTACCCGCGACGCCGTGACACACCTCGGCCAGTATTATCAGCAACATGTTGATGCCGTGCCGCACGTGGTTGCACAGACGCCAATGGTGCCTGCACCGGACGTCAATATCGCACCGACCGATGAGCCTAAAGTGTTCCACTGCGACAGCAGCCACGCACTTGACGCTATCGGCCGCGCGCAAACCCTGCTGACCAATCTTCAGTCTTACAGCGACCTGGCACCGGAAGAACGCAGCCATATGCGTCGCCTGCTGATGTGTGTTTCTGATACTGCGGATAAAGTGGCCAAGCTGCCGGAAACCTCTCCTGCGGATAAGCGCTTCCTCGGCGAGCTGAAAACAGACATTCTGCAAACCGTCGAATACGCGCCTATCTGGATCATTATCGCTGTGGCACTGGCACTGGCGCTGGGTACGATGATTGGCTGGAAACGTGTCGCAACCACTATCGGTGAGAAGATTGGTAAGAAAGGCATGACCTACGCACAGGGTCTGTCTGCACAGCTCACGGCGGCGGTCTCCATCGGCGTAGCCAGCTATACCGGCATGCCGGTATCCACCACGCACGTGCTGTCTTCTGCGGTCGCAGGAACCATGATTGTCGATGGTGGCGGTGTGCAGTCGAAAACCGTGAAAAACATCGCGATGGCGTGGGTCTTAACCCTGCCTGTGTCGATTGTGCTCTCCGGTGTCCTGTACTGGATTGCACTGAAGCTGATCTGATAATTGTCTGACCGGCATGAAATAAAAAGGCGACCTTGCTCAGCAGGTCGCCTTTTTTGTTTCCTTTTTCACGCATCCTCCCTCGCGTTTCTTTCCGTTTCTAATACCAAATCAGCATGGCTAACATACTGATTAATATTAAACCGACCAATGCTGTTGTCAGGATAAACTGACCGCGAACCCGTTCACAACGGCGGATAAACTCAGGATCGTGATGTTCAACGTAGCGCTGAGCATAAATATAGCGTACCAACCTTATTTGCTTGCTGGGCTGACCGTGAGATGTAAAAAACCCTCCTCCATCAACGTACTGATACAGCAGCGGATCACACCCTCGCAGAACCACCAGCAATGCGCGCAAAGAAGAGTAATAGCGCAGCATATTCACTACACACACAAAACATAAAGCCCAAAACAGCGCAACGGGACTGATCATGATTCCCCCTCAAGGCGAACTGACACCGCGCAATGCGCCCGTCGTGCTGGCACACACCCGGCGTTTCGCCCTGCCTTTCCGCAATTTCACACCCCCGGGCTACGTTCGCCCGCCCTCTTGCCCTATCACAGAAGATTGCCAAAACAGGAGACGCCTGCATTATTCAGTGTAGGAAACGAATCCGTAACTGTTCATATTATTTATATCTATACATAGCCGGAAACGGAAATGGGATCTGTATGCTTGATTTATTTAACCCTTTTGGCGCTATACTGAAGTCATGAGTTTTGCATGATGCTGATATTGCTATTAACCGACTTATGGAAGGAGTTTTCTTATGGCTTACAAACACATACTTATTGCTGTGGACTTGTCACCGGAGAGCAAAGTTCTGGTCGAGAAAGCCGTTTCCATGGCGCGTCCGTATAACGCCAAAGTGTCCCTGATCCACGTTGATGTAAACTATTCAGACCTGTATACCGGTCTGATCGACGTTAATCTGGGTGACATGCAGAAACGTATTTCCGAAGAAACGCATCACGCGTTGAACGAACTGTCGCAAAATGCCGGCTATCCGATTTCAGAAACCCTGAGCGGCAGCGGTGATTTAGCGCAGGTGCTGGTGGATGCCATCAACAAATATGGCATGGACTTAGTACTGTGCGGCCATCACCAGGATTTCTGGAGCAAACTGATGTCCTCCGCACGCCAGCTAATCAACACCGTTCATATCGACATGCTGATCGTGCCGTTGCGCGATGAGGAAGAAGAAGAATAAGAGGCGTTGTTGCTACTTTAAAAAAGCCCGCTGGTTTTCACCTGCGGGCTTTTTTTTATGACAGTAGTGGAAAGACGTTACAGCAGCGGCTTTCTATAACGGCGTATAGATATCAAACCGGTGGCTCTTGGTCACCACGGCGGCCTGTGCGGGGATGTCGGCCATCGGCGGCGCATAGTCCGGGCGTTTCACCACAATACGTTTGGTCGCTAAACGGCGTGCCGGTTCCAGCAAGCCATCGGCATCTTCGTCCGGGCCGACCAGTCCCTGAAATACCCGCATCTCTTTCTTCACCAGCGCACTTTTCTGTTTGTGCGGATACATCGGGTCGAGATACACCACTTCCGGCTTTGGCGAAAGCTCAGCAAGCGCCGTCAGGCTTGAGACGTGCAGCAGTGTCATACGCTCGCGCAGCCACGGGCCAATTTCTGCATCGCGATAACCACGCGCCAGCCCGTCATCAAGCAGTGCCGCGACCACCGGATTACGCTCCAGCATCCGCACTTTGCAGCCCAGAGAAGCCAGCACAAACGCATCGCGGCCCAGCCCGGCGGTCGCGTCGACAACATCCGGCAGATAGCGCCCCTTGATGCCGACAGCTTTGGCCACCGCTTCACCGCGTCCGCCGCCAAATTTGCGACGATGCGCCATCGTGCCGCCGACAAAATCGACATAAATCGCGCCGAGTTTTGGCTCATCACGCTTACGTAATTCCAGACGTTCAGGCGTCAGCACCAGTGCCATCACGGCATCCGGGTCAGACGTCAGATTCCAGCGCTGCGCCAGAACAGATAAGGCGCCTTCATCGGCGCCTTCTTCACACAGTAAACACACACTCACAGGCAGAGGTTATCCTTTAATTCCGTAGTGGCGCAGCATAGCATCCAGCTGCGGCTCACGCCCGCGGAAGCGTTTGAACAGCTCCATCGGCTCTTCGGAACCGCCGCGCGACAGAATGTTATCCAGGAACGACTGACCGGTTTCGCGGTTGAAAATCCCTTCTTCTTCAAAGCGGGAATAGGCATCTGCAGACAACACTTCCGCCCACAGATAGCTGTAGTAACCGGCCGCATAACCGCCTGCAAAGATGTGGCTGAAGGCATGCGGGAACCGGCCCCATGAAGGTGACGGCACCACGGCAACCTGTTTCTTGATTTCAGCCAGCGTTTGCAGGATTTGCGCGCCTTTAGCCGGGTCATATTCCGCATGCATACGGAAATCGAACAGGCCGAATTCCAGCTGACGCAGGATAAACAACGCCGCCTGATAGTTTTTCGCCGCCAGCATTTTATCCAGCATCTCTTTCGGCAACGGTTCGCCGGTTTCGAAATGACCGGAGATGAACGCCAGTGCGTCCGGCTCCCAGCACCAGTTTTCCATAAACTGGCTTGGCAGCTCGACGGCATCCCACGGCACACCGGCAATACCGGCGACTCCCGGCGTGTCGATGCGGGTCAGCATATGATGCAGGCCGTGACCGAATTCATGGAACAGCGTCGTGACTTCGTTATGGGTAAACAGCGCCGGTTTGTTGCCGACCGGACCGTTAAAGTTACAGGTCAGGTACGCGACCGGTTTTTGCAGTTCGCCGTCGGCTTTACGCATGCTGCCAACGCAGTCGTTCATCCATGCGCCACCGCGTTTGTGTTCGCGGGCATACAGGTCGAGATAGAAGCTGCCGCGCAGGTCGCCGGTTTCATCGAACAGGTCGAAGAAACGCACGTCTTTATGCCAGGTTTCTACGTCTTTACGTTCTTTGGCGGTGATGCCGTAAATGCGTTTCACCACTTCAAACAGCCCTTCCAGCGCACGCTGCTCAGGGAAGTAAGGACGTAACTGTTCGTCGTTGATGGAGAACAGATGCTGTTTCTGTTTTTCGCCGTAGAACGGCAAATCCCAGGCTTCCATTTCGTCCACACCGAAATGTTCTTTGGCAAAAGCACGCAGTTGGGCCAGTTCCTGCTCGCCCTGCGGACGCGCACGGGTTGCCAGACCGCTCAGGAAGTCGATCACCTGTTTCGGGCTTTCGGCCATTTTGGTGGCGAGAGACATATCCGCGAAGGAATCAAAACCTAACAACTGAGCCAGTTCGTGACGCAGCGCCAGTTCTTCGGCCATGACTTCACTGTTGTCCCACTTACCGGCATTCGGACCCTGATCGGAGGCGCGGGTAGCGAATGCGCGGTACATCTCTTCACGCAGTTCACGGTTTTCGCCATAGGTGATCACCGGCAGATAGCTCGGGATATCCAGCGTCAACAGCCAGCCTTCCTGCTCTTTCGATTCTGCCAGCGCTTTCGCGGCGGCCAGCGCACTTTCCGGCAGACCTTTCAGGTCATTCTCATCAGTGATGAGTTTGCTCCAGCCCATCGTGGCGTCGAGCACGTTGTTGCTGTAGGTCGAACCCAGTTCAGACAGACGCGCGGAAATTTCGCCATAGCGTTTTTGTTTATCCATCGGCAAACCAATGCCGGACAGCTCGAAATCACGCAGCGCGTTATCAATGGCTTTTTTCTGTGCCACGGACAGCGTGCTGAAATGTTCGCTGTCTTTTAAATCGCGGTAGGCCTGATACAAACCGGCGTGCTGCCCGGTCCAGGTGCTGAATTCAGACAGAATCGGCAGGCACTGCTCGTAAGCTTCACGCAGTTCCGGGCTGTTTTTTACGGCATTAAGATGCCCCACCGGCGACCAGATACGGCTCAGGCGGTCATCACTTTCGGCCAGCGGTTGACACAGATTTCCCCAGGTATAAGGCGCGCCCTGCGCGACAACACGTTCGATCGTCTGACGGCTTTCTTCGATAGCGGATTTCATCGCAGGGACAATATGTTCAGGCTTGATCGCAGAGAAAGGAGGCAGGGAGAACGGTTTTAAGAGCGGATTCGACGCGTTTTGCTGTTCAGTCATAGGGCCAGTCCTTCGTAATAGCGTTTGGGGCTGATGCGCCTGTGGCGCACCACGCCGTGAATTCGGGTCGTCTTAAAGATGACGTAACTTCTAACATGCGGTCAAGTTATGGGGAAATCAATGGGTGGCGGCGGGATAGTCTTTAATGGATAATGCCGCGAAGCCGCAGGAGAAGCCGCACATGTTGAGTTACCGCCACAGTTTTCACGCCGGCAACCATGCCGATGTACTGAAACACACCGTTCAGAGCCTGATCATTGAATCTCTGAAAGAAAAAGAAAAGCCCTTCCTTTATCTCGACACCCACGCGGGTGCCGGGCGTTATCAGCTGAGCGGTGAACATGCCGAACGTACTGGCGAATATCTGGAAGGCATCGCGCGCATCTGGCAGCGGGACGATATTCCTGAAGAACTGGCGGCGTATATGTCCGTCGTCAATCACTTCAACCGCAACGAGAACCTGCGTTATTACCCGGGTTCACCGCTGATTGCCCGTCAGCTGTTGCGCGAAGACGACAAACTGCACCTGACCGAACTGCACCCGAGCGATTTCCCGCTGCTGCGCAGTGAATTCCAGAAAGATGACCGTACCCGCGTTGCGCGTGCCGACGGTTATCAGCAGTTGAAAGCCCAGTTGCCACCGCCTTCACGTCGCGGGCTGATCCTGATGGACCCGCCGTACGAAATGAAAACCGATTATCAGGACGTGGTAAAAGGCATTCAGGAAGGCTACAAACGTTTTGCCACCGGCACTTACGCGTTGTGGTATCCGGTGGTGATGCGCCAGCAAATCAAGAAAATGCTGCGTGATCTCGAAGCGACCGGCATCCGCCGTATTCTGCAAATCGAACTGGGCGTGCGTCCCGACAGCGATCAGCGCGGCATGACCGCTTCCGGCATGATCGTGATTAACCCGCCGTGGAAACTCGAGCAGCAGATGAACAACGTACTGCCGTGGCTGCTCAAAGTGCTGGTGCCTTCCGGTACCGGTCACACCACGGTGAACTGGGTAGTGCCTGAGTAAGTAAAGAATTTCCCTTCGCTGAGGCCTTTTTCTAAGGTCTCAGCTATCAAACCTATTGCAGCCATCGATCCAAACTTTGCGACAAAACGCATTCACGCGCTAAACTCACAAGCAATTTTTAAGATTAGCGACGCCGGTATGGCGTTCTTCATTTTTGACAACTCATGGAAAATCCGATGACCAAACATTATGACTATCTGGCAATTGGCGGCGGCAGCGGCGGTATCGCATCAATCAACCGTGCAGCCATGTATGGGAAAAAATGTGCGCTGATCGAAGCTAAAGAGCTGGGCGGCACGTGCGTCAACGTGGGTTGTGTCCCGAAAAAAGTGATGTGGCATGCCGCGCAAATCGCTGAAGCGATCCGCAACTACGGCCCGGATTACGGCTTTGATACCACCGTGAACAGCTTCAACTGGAAAACGCTGGTCGCCAACCGTACCGCCTACATCGACCGTATCCATACCTCGTACGATAACGTGCTGGGCAAAAATAACGTTGATGTGATCAAAGGCTTCGCCCGTTTCGTTGACGATCATACTGTGGAAGTGAACGGTGAGAAGATCACGGCAGATCACATCCTGATCGCTACCGGCGGACGCCCGAGCCATCCGGATATTCCGGGTGCTGAATACGGCATCGATTCAGACGGTTTCTTCGATCTGACCGAAATGCCAAAACGCGTTGCGGTGGTTGGCGCAGGTTATATCGCGGTAGAAATCGCCGGTGTGATGAACGCGCTGGGTGCTGAAACTCACCTGTTCGTGCGTAAACACGCGCCGCTGCGGACTTTCGATCCGCTGATCGTCGAGACGCTGGTGGAAGTGATGGAAACCGAAGGCCCGGCGCTGCATAAAGAATCCATTCCGAAAGAAGTGGTGAAAAATGCCGACGGCAGCCTGACGCTGAAGCTGGAAAACGGTCAGGAATTTGAAGTCGACAGCCTGGTCTGGGCAATTGGCCGCGAACCGGAAACCGATAACTTCAATCTGAAAGCGACCGGCGTGAAAACCAACGAAAAAGGTTACATCGTCGTCGATAAGTTCCAGAACACCAGCGTAAACGGGATTTACGCCGTTGGCGATAATACCGGTGCCGTTGAACTGACTCCGGTTGCCGTTGCTGCGGGTCGTCGTCTGTCTGAGCGTCTGTTTAACAACAAACCTGACGAACATCTGGATTACAGCAACATTGCGACCGTGGTATTCAGCCACCCGCCAATCGGTACGGTCGGTCTGACCGAGCCACAGGCGAAAGAGCAGTTCGGCGAAGATAACGTCAAAGTCTACAAATCTGCTTTCACCGCCATGTACACCGCCGTCACTCAACACCGCCAGCCGTGCCGCATGAAACTGGTGTGCGTCGGTGCTGAAGAGAAAATCGTCGGTATCCACGGCATCGGCTACGGTATGGATGAAATGTTGCAGGGCTTTGCGGTCGCACTGAAAATGGGCGCGACCAAGAAAGACTTCGACAACACCGTCGCCATCCACCCGACCGGTGCGGAAGAGTTTGTGACTATGCGTTAATTCGCGGGGCTTGCGCTGAGTCGCAATGCACTGAAAGGCTGCCGATCGGCAGCTTTTTTGTTGCCGTCAGTCCAGCAAAATCACTTTCGAACTCTCGGTCTCGAATAGCGGCTTACAGAGTATTTTATAACTGTCGCGGTCAAAGTGCGGCACAGCGATATCGAAGGCTTTGGCGTCTTCCAGAGTTTTGACCGTTCCCAGATAGAACCAGTGATTAATGACGTGATAATCGGTCAGCCCGTTGGCTTCTTCGGCGATGGCAATGCGCCCCGGATACGGCCAGCTGCGGATTTTCAGGGTGCTGAGTGCATTTCTGAGGCGCGCCTGATGGACGTCGGGCGTCTCTTTACCGCAACAGACACCGGCACATTTGCCGAGTGAAAAGCGGAAACACGCACGATTTTTTGCCAGTTTTTCCAGCCCCAGCGCGCCGTAACACAGCTTTTCCTGATCGGCGATATCCCGGATTTTTTCGACTGCCGACATTTTAGTTTTAAACAGGCCAAATAAATCTTCGCTGTGAGAAAAATCCACGTCATCGCTGAACACGATACTGGCCGTCAGCCCCTGAAGCCGGATCGAACACAGCTTGCGGGCGGTGCGCAGTCGCTTATTAAACAGCGGTCGTCGGGTTTTAATCAGATCCGATTCCAGCAGTAACGCCCCCACTTCACCGATCGTCTCAATGAATTCAATATCGCGGGTCATATGCAGAAGTTTGGCTTCGGCAGGATTGCGAAAATGCGACATCACGCGGCTGCGGATATTCACGCTTTTACCGATATAAAGCGGAAAGGCATTATCGTCGCCGTAAAAAATATAGACGCCGCTGCCGTTGGGTAAGTTTTCTAAGGTATGGCGAAGATGTTCAGGGTACTGATAAAGCTCGGTAAAAAACTCTATTTCGGGATTCCACAAAATAACTGACCTGCTTTAACCGGATAAACGTCGTATAGAAAACAGACGAATAATACTGGCGATTTATACAGTCTTCAACCTTTATGGAAAAAACCTTGTGTAAATGTTGGACGTCAGGATTTACGCCTGCGTACGCAGCTCAATATATTCCTGTCCGCTCAGTAAGTTGGCTAATGCCGCCTCACGGATTTCGCGCTGATCGGATTGTATCCAGAGATACAAATTATCGACGTTATCAAACCGCACCAGCACGGTATAGATAGTTTCGCCATGCACCGGGCGCAGAATATTCACATTCTGATAACCTGGAAACCGGGCCGCATCGGTCTTCAGCTGTTCCAGCCAGCGTTCATATTCCGTCAGCTTATCCCGCTGTACGCCGTGGGTGATCACCAGAGTAATGTGGTCAGGTTGATGAGGATAAGTCACAGGATGTTCCTTCTGATTAACCGTTGTTCTGGTTAACTGAATGTTGCGTTATATTCATGAACGATACGAAATCAACACGGCCATTCATAACGGAAATATTTTGGGTTGTTGTTAACAATTTTTGGGGTGGGGAAAATAATGCGATTAAGCCTTGAAGCGCTGCTGATCCTGGATGCGCTGGACAGACACGGCACTTTTGCCGCAGCGGCCGCCAGACTGTTTAAAACCGCTTCTGCACTGAGTTATACCGTGCAGAAAATGGAAAGTGACCTGAACATCAAACTTCTGGACCGCTCAGGCCATCGCGCGACATTCACACCAACAGGCCGTCTGATGCTGGAAAAAGGCCGTGTGCTGCTGCGTGCCGTCAGTGAGCTGGAACAACAAGCGCAGTACGTCGAAAGCGGCTGGGAAAGCAAACTGACCATCAGCGTCGATGCTTCCGTCCCCTTCGCGCTGCTTGCGCCGCTGATTGACCGTTTTTACGCAGAACATCAGCACACGCAGTTATTGTTCCGCCACGATGTACTGGCCGGTTGCTGGGAAGCGCTGAGTTATGGCGAAGCCGACATCGTATTTGGTGCCGTGCAGGAACCGGTGACGCGCAGCGGCATTGAATACCGTCCGATCGGCTGGCTGGAATATGTGTTTGCTGTCGCGCCGCATCACCCGCTCGCCTCGCTGCCGGAACCGCTGGTGCGTGAGCAAATCCGTCAGTATCGCGCCGTGGTGGTTCACGACACGTCCCGCCATGGCACAGGTGCGGATTTGCGCGTGCTCGATGAGCAGAAAATGCTCAGCGTTCATGATTTTAACGCCAAAGTTCACGCACAAATTGCCGGGCTGGGTTGTGGCTATCTGCCGCGTTATCTGGCCGCCCCCCATCTCGAAAGCGGTGCGCTGGTTGAACGTCGTCTGGATACCGAAACCCGCCGCGATCAGGCTTTTATGGCCTGGAACGAAAACGCGACCGGCAACGCTGCCATGTGGTGGCGCGAAAATTTACAGGATTTCGAGGGCATTGCGGCGGTGTACAGCCAGGCCTGAAAAACAAAAAGCCGCACAATGCGGCTTTTTACTGCGACTAACGCACCGACAGATAATGATGCACCTGAGGTTTATTTTCGCCACGGTGATAACGCGTCACTTCGCTTTGTAAATCGGCATCGGCATGTGACACACGCTGATGCTGACGCAAATGCTCATGCCAGGACTCCACCAGGAACCATTCCACCAGACGCGACGGGTCATCGCTGTGTTCGGTGATCCCCCACGCATAAGCACCGTCACGGCGGCGCGCCAGCGAAAGTTTCCGAATTTCCGCCAGAAACGCCGGGCGATCTTCTTGTGCAATCATGTATTCAATCTGGATCATCACCGGACCGCGGTCGCCCTGCACATCGCCTTCGACGACCGGATTTTCCCAGTGACCGGCAGGCTGTAAATCCGCCTCGCCTGCGGGCAGTTTCAGCCGCCAGCATACCAGCGCGGCGATCACCAGGCCGCTACCGGCGAGTAATAACGCCCCGACCAGACCGGTTTCCTGTGCGATTAACCCCCAGAACAGGCTGCCCGCCGCCATCGCGCCGTTAAATACCATCAGGTACACCGCCAGCCCGCGGCCACGTACCCAGTCAGGCAGCACCGCCTGCGCCACGCCGTTCATGGATGTCAGCGCGATAATCCAGCCAATCCCTAATACCACCATCAGCACCACGGCCAGCCATTTTGCCGGTGAGGTCGCCAGCAGTAACATCACGGCGGCGGACAGTAAGGCGGAAAGCAACACCAGCCCGTCAACACTCAGTTTCTGACGTAAACGGGGCAGCAACAGTGCACCGCAAATCGCGCCGACGCCCACTGCACCGAGCAGGATGCCGTAAAATCCGGCGGTACCGTGCAGCATATTGCGGGCAATCAGCGGCAACATCGCCCAGATCGCACTGGCGAAAGCGAAGTAAATCGCGGCACGCAGCAGCACACGATGAAGTTCCCGGCTGGCTTTGACATATCGCAGCCCGGCACGGAACGCGCCAAGAAAGTGTTCTGATAACTCATTTTTCGCTTTGACCGGACGCTTCCACCACAGTAATGCGCCAATCACAAAAACATAGCTCATCACATCTGCGCCATAAGCCGCACCGGCACCGAGACTGGCTAACAGCAAGCCACCGCCCGCAGGCCCTACTGCGCGGGCAATATTAATCCCAAGCGAGTTCAGGGCAACGGCATTTCGCAAATCAGAACGGGGCACCAGTTCCGGCACAATCGCCTGCCAGGCTGGCCCCATCAGCGCCGCACCGATACCGCCGATAAAGGTCAGCGCGACCAGATATTCCACGGTCAGCAAATTATTGTGCGACAACAGAAGCAAGGTTCCGCTGACGCCCGCCAGTAACAACTGAACAAAAATCAGCAGGCGGCGACGGTCAAGAATATCGGACAGCACACCCGCGGGGATCGCCAGCAAAAAAATCGGCAACGTTGCTGCGGTTTGCATCAGCGCCACCGCCGCAGGGTTTGATGACAGCCCGGTGACTAACCATGAGCTGGCCACATCACGCATAAAACTGCCGGTATTGCCGAGAATGGTTGCCACCCAAATCGTGGCAAACAGCCCCTGTTTGAGCGGCGAAAAAGCGCCGCCTGCCGCAGCATTATTCTGGCTCATGCCCGCTCCTTAAGGTCATTCCAGGCGACATAGATAAAAGCGCCGACCAGCCCGATGTGCTCGAAGAAACCGTTCATCATCATGGCGCGTTCATGGCCGGAAACCTGCCAGTACGCATTCGCCATAAAGTTGGCGCTGAAAGTGAACAGCGCCAGTGCCAGCGCGCCAGTCCAGCGAAAGCGCCCGGAAAGAATCAGCGCTGAAGCGCCCAGTTCCAGCACAATCACGGCCACGGCCATGGGCGCCGCGGGCGATAAGCCGAAATGCTGCATCTCAGCAATCGCGCCGGGAAAATCGAACAGTTTGACGATACCGCCCTGCAAATACGCGGCACACAAGGCCAGCAGGGCCAACCAGCGGATAACCGCGAAAGGGATAACAGGTGCCGACAGGCGGGAAACAGGGGCATGACGCATGATGTCTCTCCTGCCGGAACCCGCCTGAGCACGGTTCCGGCTTAATGGATAAATGAAGAAGGTTACGCTTTGCGCTGAGGGGCTTTGTGCACCATGGTGTAGGCATAATCGACGCCCATACCGTACGCACCGCTGTGCTCGCGAACCAGATTCATCACATCGTCGTAAGTCTCTTTGCGTGACCAGTCGCGCTGGTATTCGAGCAGAACTTGCTGCCAGGTCACCGGCACCGCACCGGCCTGCACCATACGGTCAATGGAACGTTCGTGTGCATCCACGCTGGTGCCGCCGGAAGTGTCGGTCACCACATACACTTCATACCCTTCTTTCAGCGCCATCAGTGCCGGGAATGTCAGACACACTTCAGTCCACAGGGCCGAGATAATCAGTTTCTTACGGCCAGTGGCTTCAACAGCTTTCACGAATGCCGCGTCTTCCCAGGAGTTCATTGAGGTACGCTCAATCGGTTTCACATCCGGATGTACCGCCAGTAATTCCGGCCAGATATAGCCGCTGAAGCTTTCCGTTTCAACCGAGGTGTAAATCACCGGCACGTTAAAAACTTTGCCCGCTTTAGCGAGAGCGACCGTATTATTTTTAAGCTGCTGGCGATCGATATTCGCAACGCCGAATGACATTTGTGGCTGATGGTCGATGAAAATCAGGGTGGAGTTCTGTGGGTCCAGCAGATCGAATTTAGACATTTTCATTTCCTCTCAGAGTGCATTGTTGGGTTGTGTGTTTGTATTTCACGTTGTGTTGTTGTGCTGCTGGAATTAACAATAGGTCAGGACATCAAAAGCGGATAGCGGAAAGAATTTGGCAACTTGTTCAGATTTTTTTGACAGGCATTTCCCTCTCTATACCGTCGTAAATCCCTATTAATTTCAGACTGATAGAAGCAACAAAATCTTTTAACGACTTGTCAAAAATAACCCATTATCAATATTTCTCTGCCATGCCTAATGTTGTTTGCAACACAACACACAACCTGTTTAAAACCTGCAAATAACCGCTGAGGAAATATAAAAATGAGCACATTTAATACCCAAGACGGCACTCAAATTTATTTTAAAGACTGGGGTAAAGGTAAGCCGGTGTTATTCAGCCACGGCTGGCCGCTGGATGCCGATATGTGGGACAGCCAGATGAATTTCCTGGCCGATCGTGGCTACCGCGTTATCGCTTTTGACCGTCGTGGTTTTGGCCGTTCAGAGCAGCCCTGGGAAGGTTACAACTACGACACTTTCGCCTCTGACATCAACGATCTGATTGAACATCTCGACCTGCACGACGTTACACTGGTCGGCTTCTCGATGGGCGGCGGCGACGTCACCCGCTACATCAGCCGTTACGGTTCAGAACGCGTCACCAGCCTGGTATTGCTCGGCGCGGTCACCCCGCTGTTTATTAAAACGGATGATCATCCGCAGGGCGTGGATAAATCAGTATTTGACGGCATCCGGGCCGGTTTACTGAAAGACCGCGCACAGTTCATCAGCGACTTTGCGACGCCGTTCTACGGCACTAACCAGGGGATGACCGTTTCCGACGGCGTGATGACCCAGACGCTGAACATCGCGCTGATGGCATCGCTGAAAGGCACCGTCGATTGTGTCACGGCCTTCTCTGAAACAGATTTCCGCCCGGATATGGCGAAAATTACCGTGCCGACGCTGGTGATCCACGGCAGCGCGGATCAGATAGTGCCGTTCGAAGCCACCGGCAAGCTGGCGGCGGAAATGATTAAAAATGCAGAACTGAAAATCTATGAAGGCGCACCGCACGGTTTTGCCGTCACGCATCAGGATCAACTGAACGACGATTTGCTGGCATTCCTGGGCGGAAAATAAATCAGGCCGCAGAAATAAAAAAGGCAGGTGATCTGACAATCGCCTGCCTTTTTTATGCGGCCACTCTTACTTGTCTTTCATACCTAATATTTTGATATTCATGATGGAAAGTGAATTCGGCGGAATTTTACCCGGAATGCCGTCTTTGCCATACGCCAGTTCAGGTGGAATATACAGTGTCGCTTCGCCTTGCAAACCCAGCTTCAGCACGACTTCCTGAAGCACTGCCGGGATTTCTGTTACGGACGCGCTGATCACATTATTGTCTTTTTCGCTGGCAATGACTTTACCGTCGCCCAACGTCTCAATAATCTGCAAACGAATGCCCTTATCCATCGTCACTTTAGGTGCAGAACCTGGCTTAGTAATCTGGTAAATAAAGCCAGACTTGGCTTTCACCGCGCCTTTAGCCTTGCCCGCTTTATCGAGGATTTTCTGGTTATTCTCTACATTTGACGTTTTTTGCTTTTCCTGACGAGAGCGGATATCACTGTCCAGACTGTTCAGCGACTCCCGCATGTCTTCAGTCGACATGCTGGACAGCTCATTCATCCGGTCAACAAAGCCTTTAACAATCACATTGCGATCAATTTTCTCACCGGCGGATACCACCTGCTCGATTTTTGAATTCGCTGCCTGCCCCAGCAAATACCCGACAGAATAAGAACGCCCGGTTTTCTTGCTTTCTTTCGCCTGCAACGTTTTAAGTTCTGCATCACTGATCAACTCTCCGCCAGATTGCGTCACGGCAGCAATACTGTGTGAGGCCAGGTCTTTCTTCGTTTTATCCAGTTCGGCTGTCAGCTTATTTTTTTCTTCAGTGACTTTGGTCGCCGCCAGCTGACTCTCGCTGAGCTGGGCTGTCAGACGTTTCACATCCTCAGAAGATTTTGATAATGCCGTTTGTGACGCCTGATAATCACTTTGCGACTTTTTGTTCGCGGCCTCAGACGCCACCAGTTTTTCCGCCTGCGCTGCGCTCTGTTTCTGCAAATCTGCCAGTTGAGTACTCAGTTGCGCTTTATCATCCGTGGCTTGTTTCAGGGTTTTCTACAAGGCCAGATAATCTGCCTGAGATTTCTTATTGGCGGCTTGTGAAACGGACAACTTTTCATTTTGTGCCGCGCCTTGTTTCTGCAACTCCGCCAGTTGGGTTTTCATTTGCGCATTTTCATCAGCGGCTTGTTTCACGCTTTTCTGCAAGACCAGATAGTCAGCCTGTGACTTTTTGATGGTCGCCTCATACACGGACAGTTTGCCATTCTGTGCGGTGCCCTGTTTTTGCAAGTCTGCCAATTGAGTTTTCATTTGCACATTCTCATCAGCGGCCTGTTTCAGGATTTTCTGCAGAGCGACATAGTCGGCCTGAGATTTTTTAACCGCCGTCTCTGACACTGACAATTTTCCGGTCTGCGCAGCAGTTTCTTTTTGCGATGCCGCCAGTTGGTTTTTCAACCCGGCATTTTCATCGGTCGCCTGTTTGAGGGTTTTCTGCAAAGCCACGTAGTCAGCCTGAGATTTCTTATTCACAGCATCTGAAACTGACAGTTTGTCATTACGTACAGCATCCTGTTTCTGCAAGTCTGCAAGCTGCGATTTCAATTGCGCATTCTCATCAGTGGCCTGTTTAAGGGACTTTTGCAGTAGCTGATTTTCATTGAGGGATTTGTTATTGGCCTCGACAGCGAACGCTATTTTTTCATTCTGGCTGGCGCCTTGCTTTTGCAGGCTGGCCAGCTGCGTTTTCAGTTGAACATTTTCAGCAGCAGCTTGTTTTGCCGTCGTCTGCAACTCAACCACATTAGCCTGAGATTTATTGCCCGTGCTTTGTAAAGCCTGCAATTTATCGGCCTGTGCAGTCGACTGCTTTTGTAGTGTCTCAAACTGCGTTTTAAGCTTATGATTTTCTTCTGTCGCCTGCTGTAATGTCGCATTCAGCACGGCGAATTCTGCCAGAGATTTACCGTTAGCGTGTTCGGATGAGACCAGTTGTTCGATGCGTGCCGAGGATTGCTTTTTCACGGTATCGAGTTGCGTTTTGAGCTGTGTATTCTCACTGCTTAATTTTTTAAAGCTCGCCTCCAGAGCAGCGAATTCTTTCTGGGCTTTTTTAGTCGCCAATTGAGAGGCAGCTACCTGTTCGGAGGATTTTTTGACTGAGCCGTCCTGACTGGTTTTGAATGCGGTTAACTGTGCTTTCAACCGGGCATTTTCACCCATAGTCTTTTTCAAAGATTGCTGAATATCTGCCACTTCGTCCTGGTATTTTTTTGTCGCCGTCTGCGCCACGGAAAGTTTTTCCGTCAGACTTTCAGCGTGTTTCTGGCTGCTCTTTAGCTTCTGCAACTGAGTGGTAATCTGCTGGTTTTCTTGTTGTGTATTTTTCAGCGAATTTTGCAGTTTTTTCAGTTCATCCTGCGTTTTTTTCTGCGCAAGTTTTTGATCTGCCGACGGCGGGATGACCACAGGTTTGGCTTTTAACGCCGCGATCTGCGTTTGTAGTTGTTGATTTTCTTTTTGTGTATCCGCATAAGATTTTTGCAAAGCCGCGTATTGATCACGGGATTTTTCTGCCGTGGATTTTGCTGTCTCAAGGGATTTTTTGAGCTGCTCATTGGCCTTTTTCTGGGTGTCGCTGACATTCGCAGTAGCAGGCACCGCAGGTGCAGACTGAGTGCTCGCAGGCTGAAGCGCTTTAGGGGCTTTCCTGACTGGCGCTGGCGTCGGTTTAGGTCGCGGTTTTTGCGCTACCGGTTTTTCAACAAGGGCTTTCGGCACGACGATATTTTTTGGAGGCTGGATCAGCGGAGAGGAAGTCTTATCTTTTTCCGCAAAAACAGACGGTTCTGGAGCAGAAATTAAATTTTCACTCTGCAACTGATCCAAAAGACCCAGGTTAGCATCCACCGGCTCTTCAGCATGAGCTCCCTGTATATTGATCAGGAGCAGAATTAAGAAGAAAGACTTCACTCGCGCCATCATATTTTATTCACTTCCTGAGAGCGCTCGTCCATGCTCTTAAAGGCCGCCCCTTTAACTCTTGCGCAAATAAGTTTTAATTTAGAATCCAGCTCTATGTTCAGGATCTCCTGAGCATCTTTATTTATCAAACCTTTATTGGTTTTATAGACATCATAAGATTTTGTCAGTTGATTAAACTGCTTCTGATATAGATCAAAATCGTGAGGAGAGAGACGTTGCAATGCTTTGAATTCATTAACGCACGTATTATTCGAGCTTTTATTTACTGATACCTCTTTTATCGTAGCCACATTATTTTTAGTGCTACAAGCAGTCAATGCGATTAACGCAATGAGAGTCAAAGACATTAAGCAAGGCTTATTCATGGGGATTATCCTGTAGGGTTTTACTGCTAGAACACATTATTTTCCCAGCAAAGTACCCCGTGGAACACCCACTTTTACTGAAATGATCATTTAGCAAACACCACATAAAATAAAAACAAAATAAAATCAATAAGTTAAATTAATAAAAATGAAGAAAACTTTTCTTTTTTATGCGTAAAAGAAAATAATTCGTCGTTGTAACGATGTCTTAATGGATAAATAATTTGTGAAAATTGACATATATCATTATTTATTTTTCAGAAATCCCGCGAAATCCTCAAATATC
The DNA here is from genome assembly GCF_000745615.1 of Rahnella sp. WP5. Lineage (NCBI taxonomy): Bacteria > Pseudomonadati > Pseudomonadota > Gammaproteobacteria > Enterobacterales > Yersiniaceae > Rahnella > Rahnella sp. WP5. The sequence continues at coordinate 183,743 of NZ_JQJR01000007.1, forward strand.
AATTAACATTTCTGGATAAAACGGAATGCTCCTCAATCACGATTAGGATTATTGGTAGCTTTAATTTTCAAACCACCTTCCCTGCATCCAAACGTTCAACAAGAAAATCAATCATACTACGGGGAAACTGCAATGCTCATCAGGGCACGGTATTTCCGACGGTGCGGTGTGATAGCATAGATGCAGAAACGAAAAGGCATTCCCGCAAAGGAATGCCTTTTTCTTTTAAGCATATTTTTTAAGCACTGCTTTTTTAAGCAAGCAGGCGTCAGACCACCGGCAGTTTATCCAGAATCGCCTGTGCAGTATTCACGTCTGTCACTAATGAATTAATCATGCCTGAACGCACGGCACCGATAATCCCTGCCGCTTTTTCCGGCGTTGCCGCCACGCCGATGGTCAGCGGCGTATTGCGTAGCTGTTCAACCGAGGCCGCAATCATTCGCTCCTCGCCTTCCCAGTGCAATAACTCGCCGGTTCCCGTGAAGTAATGGCGCAGCACATCGCCTGCGGCATCGCTCAATGCCTGTTCACCGGGCGTCGCGGTAGTGGATTCACTCGGTTTCGGGGTATGCGTCAGACCCACACCAACAATCGCCGCATCGAGTTTGTCCCACAGTGAAATGATTTCCTGCACGCTCGGGTCCGAGAGAAACGCATCACGCAGTTCCGCCGAAGAAAGATAAGGGGCATGAAGAAAATAGGGTGTGCCTTCCATCTGTTCTGCCGCACGGCGCACGAACTCGGTTATCTGAAAATGCGGCGCAGATTGTTGCATCCCGCCGTTGAGCGCCACGGTCATGATCCCCGGCAGACGGGGCATACCGGCCAGCGTGACTTCGCGCACTGCTCTTCCCCAGCCAATACCGAGCACCGATCCCGCGCCTAAACCGGCTTCCTGTAACAGAGAAGCCAGCGGCGTCGCCAGCGCGCCGAGCACATTGCCCGGCGGTGCATCCACGACATACGCATGTTTCAGCCCGAGACGTTTTATCAGGTCTGCTGTCATGTCTTCCGGTGACGATAATCCCACCACTTCGATGCGCACAATCCCCGCCGCGCGGGCTTTATTCAACAACCGGGAAATGGTTGCCGTCGACACATCCAGCTTGCGTGCAATCTCCACCTGAGACATATCAGACTCGTAATGCAGCTTCGCCACCAGATGCATCATGGCACGCGTTGCTGCAATATCTTGCAAAATTGGCTCTTTCAGCTTGAAATTCCTTTCAGTAATGAATTACACTCAAATCGTCGATTGAGGGATTATTGCGCAACACCTGTAAAAATGCAATGTGCCGGATCGGGCTTCAACCCTTGTAATACGGCATGTTACGCGATTTTCCGCCCCGTTTTTTCAGGGGGGAAAGACAGAACGTCCAGTGTAATCGAGATTTTTTAATCTGTAATAAATTTCACGCAAAGGAGAGTTCCATGTCAAAGATGTCTACCTCAGAACTACGCAGCTACCAGCAGATTTGCGGCAAAAATGGCGCGATGCTGGTGATCGCCTGTGACCAGCGCGGTGCCATGCGCAGCCTGCTCGCCAGCGACCCGCAACAGCAATCTGCCATTTCAGAACACGAACTCGGGCTGATTAAAGCCGACATCACGCAATATCTTGCCAGCAAAGCCTCCTGCGTACTGGTCGATCCGGTCTGTGCCGTTCCGCAACTGGTGGACAACGGCATTATTGCCCGCGACACCGCGCTGCTGATTGGCCTGGATGCGTCGGGCTGGGACAGTTCGCCGGAAGGCTACCGCCTGTCACGGCTGGTGGAGAATGTCGATGCACGTCGTGTGCGTGAACTCGGTGCGACCGGCGGCAAAATCATGGTGTATCTGCGTTCAGACCTGGAAGCAGCAAACCGTCATAACATTGATATTCTGCGCCAGAGCATTGAGGATTTCGCCCGCGAAGACCTGCTGCTGGTGGTGGAGTTTCTGACCTATAAACTCGACAACGAAACCGAGGAAGAATATAAAGAAAAAGTCCCGTCTCTGATTTATGGCGGCACCAAGATTTGTCTGGAATGCGGCGCGAAGGTGCTGAAACTGCCTTATCCTGGCTCAAAACAAGCCTGTGCTGACATCACAAAACTCGCTGGCGACGTGCCGTGGGCCGTACTTTCTGCCGGGGTTGACCATTCCACCTTCCTCAAACAAGTGGCAGATGCCATGAGCGAAGGCGCATCAGGCGTTATCGCAGGCCGTTCATTATGGAAAGACTGCATCTCACTGGACCGCAACGCGACGAAATCCCGTCTTGAATCGCTGGCGGTACCGCGTCTGAACGAACTTCAGGCCGTCATTGAACAGTATTTCCATGCACCGTCACACAACCAGACACAACAGGTGGAACATGTCTGAAAACAGAAATGCCTCACGAAATGGCTCAACCGGCAAACGCGTCATCCTGGTGAACGGGATCCCGGCGTCAGGTAAAAGCCGGCTCGCCGTTGAGCTTTCTGCATACAGCGGCTGGCTGCAACTGTCGCTTGATGGCATTAAAAATCCGTTTCTTCAGCGATTAGAGAATGTTGACCGCCCTTTTAACCGCGTACTCGGGCTGGCAAGTTATCAGGTTATCTGGGACATCATCGGCGGCGCGCCCGAAGGCAGCACCTTTATTGTCGATGCCTGGTTTGGTTTTCAGCCCAAAGAGGTATTGCAGGATTATCTGCAACGGGCGGGCATATCGCAGGTGGTGGAAATCTGGTGCCAGATTGATGCTGAACTGGCGGCCGAACGATTTTCCTCACGGCTGGGCGAGCGTTTACCGGGACATGTCGGGGCAGAATATATTCCCGAATTAAAAATTCTCGCAGGAAAAGCACGACCAATAACCCCGGGACCAGTTTATTCTGTTGACCAGAATGTTATCGGCCAAAATAAGCCTGTAAATATTGTTGATATTCATGCGTGGATAATCAATTCATTCAATACGCAAATTCAATAAATACTGAGCGGAGGAAATATTCATTTACTGAAAAAGTAAGTTAATTCTGATATCAGGACCTTGTTAAACCTCTACTATCATTCATTCTTTCAGGTCTTTTGAAATTATTATCTTTCATTGATGGCTAATAGGATTGGATAGATCACAGTTTTTATTTTAATTAAATATCATACTGAGAAAAGACCCTATTCATATGAAGAGGTATTATGTTAAGCGACTGGATTAATGAAAACAACACGCAAATCATTAGCAAAATAGATGACTGGAAAAGTGCCGTGGCATTTGCCGTGCAACCATTAATTGATTCGGGCGCAGCGGAAAGTCGTTATCTTCAGGCTATATATGATATGCACCGGGAAATCGGGCCTTATTATGTTTTGGGCGAAGGTATTGCGATGCCGCACGCCCGGCCGGAAGAAGGGGTTAACCGAACGGCACTGTCTTTGGTCATTGTTTCAGAAGGCGTTGAGTTTGGCAGTGAAGATAATGATCCGGTTTACGTTATCTTCGCGCTGGCCGCGGTGGACAGCCATTCACACATCGAAATGATTGCCAGCCTTTCCCATCTGTTCTGTGATGACGAGGCAGCGGAACGATTAAAACGCAGTAAAAACAAGCAGGAAGCATTAGAGATTATCCGACAGTTTTAGACGTGAAGTGAAAAAAGATAAACATAACCCTTTATGAACACCTACAAAGAACGTAAGGAAAAATGATGAAAAAGCTATCAATCCTGGCGGTATGCGGTGCGGGTCTGGGCAGCAGTTTTGCCTGTGAAATGAGTATCGAAGCGGCACTGAAGGATCTGGGTGTGGAAGCCGATTTATCACATTGTGATATTTCAAGCGCCACGTCTTCAAGAGCCGACATTATTATGACCGGCGAAAATTTCAGATCGCAATTCCAGCATTACACCATCAACGCCAATATTATTTACCTGAAAAGACTGGTCGATAAAAATGAAATAAAGAGCAAGCTGACGCCTATTCTTCAGGAGATGGGTCACCTGGCCACTTAATAACAGACCCACTCAATTCACAATACTTATAAATCGATAAAACAATTACCGTGAACTCTACAGGGGACGCTTATGTCTTTCCTTCACTTTATTGTCAATGATGTATTAGGCCAGGCATCAATTTTAATCTCACTGATCGCCATGATTGGTCTGATCGCATTAAAGAAAAGCACCGGCCAGATCATTACCGGTACATTAAAAACGCTGCTGGGTTTTCTGGTTCTGCTTTCCGGGGCCAGCATTATTGTTAATGCCCTGACCTTTCTGGGTGAAATATTCCAGAAAGGGTTTCATATGCGCGGGATTGTTACCGACGTCGGTTCTATTGCCGGTATCGCACAACAAACTCTCGGCCGTGAAACCGCATTAATTATGGTCCTGGCGTTTATCGTTAATATCCTGATTGCCCGCCTGACCCGTTTCAAATATATCTTTCTCACCGGACAAGCATCGCTGTGGATGGCCACGGTGTGTTCCGTTATCGGTTATATGGGCGGCTTGCGCGGCACGGAACTGATCCTGACTGGCGGCATTATTGCGGGTGTCATGGCCGTCGGGATGCCGGTGCTGGCTCAGCCGATTGTGCGTAAAATCACCGGGTCCGATGATATTGCACTCGGCCATTTTTGCACCATCGGCTATATCGTGCAGGCAGGCGTGGCGAAAATCACCGGCGATGTCAGTAAAAGCACCGAAGATTTCGAGCTGCCGCAATCTTTCTCTTTCCTGCAGGACACCTACCTGTCGATGATGGTGGTGATGATCCCGATTTACCTGATCCCGGCGATTGCCGCAGGCCCGGAAGTCGTCGCGCCTTACGCCAACAGCGTTAATTATCTGGTCTATTCGTTCCTGCAATCCATTCAGTTTGTGGTCGGTGTTTACGTTCTGCTGTCGGGTGTGCGCCTGTTGCTGGCGGAAATCGTACCGGCATTTCGCGGCATCGCCCTGCGCATCGTCCCGAATGCCATTCCGGCACTCGATTGTCCGGTGCTTTTCCCGTACGCACCGAACGCCGTCATTATCGGTTTCATCTCTACCACCATTGGCTCCATCATCGGTATGTTCCTGTTCCCGAGTCTCGGGCTGGCGATGATTTTACCGGGCATGCTGACCAACTTCTTCGCGGGCGGCACGGCGGGAATCTTCGGCAATGCAGTCGGCGGACGACGCGGCGCGATTATCGGCGGTATCTTCCACGGCCTGTTTATCACCCTGCTGCCTGCGCTGTTGCTGCCGCTGCTGGGCAAGTTCGGCTTCTCGAACGTGACATTCAGTGACTCAGACGTGATCAGCGTCGGGCTGGTATTCGGCCATATTCTCAACTTCTTCCACTAAGCAAGCCGGAGGTCATGGTTATGGACACACGCATTGAGCAAATTCTGGCGCAGCAACTGCCGCCGCAGGAGTCGGCGAAAGCGCTGAATGAGCTGGGAAAACAGTATCAGGAAAAGCAGGATCTGGACGCGGCCATTGCCTGCTGGGAGCAAAGCATGGCCTGTTACGGCAAGCCGGGTTTTGCACAGGCACAGCTGATGAAAGCCTACAATGCGCGACGGCGGCAGTGCTCTGAAGCCGGTGACGGCAAAGGGCTGGAGCGATTTTCCGAAAAAATCGATGCACTGATGCAGCAAAGTAAGGATGCAATCCGCTACGGATTCTGAGGCAATTAAAAGCCAGAACAGAGGTTCTGGCTTTTGTTTTGCACGTCTTTATTCTTCCCAATCCTTACGTAGAATAGAGGCTGCCCCCGCCGTGAGGGCCTAATCACTAAGGATTTACTATGCCGATGATCCGTCTGGAAATGTTTCCTGGCCGTACCCCCGAACAAAAACGTGACTTTGTCCGCGAAGTGACCCGCCTGGCAGCAGAAACCCTGAAATGTAAACCTGAAAGTGTGGATGTAGTGATCACTGAAATACCGAAATCACATTGGGCAAAAGGGGGAGTGTTGCCGGAAGAATAACAGGCGGAGATGAATCGTCGTCAGCCAGCACGCATTAATGTGCTGGCTGCGCAACGGATAAGGGTGTTTTTACTGCTGTAACGATTTCGTCCGCTGCGCAAAACTCTTGCGCAACTTTTGCAGTTTCGGCGGGATCACCGCCATGCAATAACGGTTCTGCTGCCCCGCACCATCCCAGTAGTTCTGGTGATAGCCTTCGGCCACATACACTTCGCCGAGTGGTTCGATGCTGGTCACAATCGGATCACTGTGATCGTGCTGCGCGCGCAGTATCGCCGCTTCCGCCTCTGCTTTTTGCTGTTCATTGGCCGGGAAAATCGCCGAACGGTATTGCGTGCCGACGTCATTCCCCTGGCGGTTAAGCTGGGTCGGATCGTGCGTCACAAAGTGAATATCCAGCAAATCGCCGTAAGTCAGTTTTTCCGGGTCAAACCCCACGCGGATGGCTTCCGCATGACCGGTCGTGCCGGTACAGACCTGCTCATAATTTGGGTTCGGGCGACGCCCGCCGGTGTAGACACTTTCCACCGACTCCACGCCAATGACGTCTTTGAACACCGCTTCTGTACACCAGAAACAGCCGCCACCGAAAATAGCGTATTCGATTGTCATACAGACTCCTTCACTGAGGGGGTAGAGGAAATATGGGGACGAATAATGCTGAGATAAAGGTATGGCATTAAAAAAACAGAATGTGAAATTCTTATCGCCGGTAAATGATATTATTTTGTGCCTGCTTATTTCCCTGTAAATAGTGTTGATATTGTGTCTGATTGATCTGACTTTTTTTTCGTGGCAGACTCACTGGCATTGAAATACATGGAATTCCCCCTATGAAAGATGTCATTGAAGGTTTCCTCAGATTCCAGAAAGAGGCGTTCCCACAGCGTTCTAAGTTATTCAAAGAACTGGCGTTAAACCAAAATCCTAAGACCCTGTTTATATCCTGTTCTGACAGCCGGTTAGTGCCGGAATTAGTCACGCAGCGTGAACCGGGCGAACTGTTTGTTATCCGTAATGCCGGTAATATTGTGCCGCCATTCGGGCCGGAACCGGGCGGCGTTTCCGCCACGGTGGAGTACGCCGTCATGGCGCTGGGCGTAAAAGATATCGTCATCTGCGGGCACTCCAACTGCGGCGCAATGAGCGCGATTGCCAACTGCACCTGTCTGGATCACATGCCAGCGGTCGCACACTGGCTGCGTTATTCCGATGCCGCAAAAGCCATCAATGAATCCGTCGAACACGAAAACCCAGAGGCACGCGTCAACGGCATGGTGCACCAGAACGTCGTGGCCCAGCTGAGTAATCTGCGCACGCATCCTTGCGTAGCGGTCGCCCTGGCGAAAGGGGAAATTACCTTGCACGGCTGGGTGTATGATATTGAATCGGGTTGCATCGAAGCCTTTGATGCGAAAAGCGGAACCTTTATTTCGCTGTCCGATAACCCGGAAGTACGCGCCAGTTAATTGCCAGCTAAATAAAACATCCGGAACATTTTTAAATAATGTTCCGGATGATAAATCAGCGACTTAAGTCTTATTATATTGTTATCTTAACCTCTGCCGTAATATCCCCCTGCCTGCACGACAGTTAACTGATTTCTCTTTTACGCCACAGCGAGAATAATTGATGCCTGTTATCACGTTAAACCGTCTGGCTGATTTGCCAGCCGCACAGTGGGATGCGCTGGTGCCTGCGCAGCAGCCTTTCCTCAGCTATGCATTTTTATCCGCGCTGGAAGACAGCGGCAGCCTCGGGCCGCATTCCGGCTGGCATCCGCAGCATCTTCTCTGGCAGGAAAACGGGGAAATCCGCGCCGCCATTCCCGGCTATCGCAAACGCCATTCTTACGGTGAATACGTGTTTGATCAGGGCTGGGCGGATGCCTGCCAGCGTTCAGGTATTGCCTATTACCCGAAATGGCTGGGCGCGGTGCCGTTCAGCCCGGTGACCGGCGCACGGCTGCTGGGCGATGAACCGGCGGCAGTCAGTCTGTTGCAGGCACTGCCGGATTTTCTGCAAGAAAATGGCCTGACCGGCGCACACATCAATTTTACCGATGAACGCGCCAACCGGATTATCGGGGCGGAACCCGTCTGGCAGCACCGGCAGGGCCTGCAATATCACTGGCAGAACCGCGGTTATCGCGATTTTCAGGATTACCTCGACGCACTCACCTCACGCAAGCGCAAACAGTTTCGCAAAGAGCGCGAACAGGTGGCCGCGCAGGGCATTGATTTTGTCTGGCTGAAAGGCGCGCAGGTGACTGAAGCGCAATGGGATTTCGTTTATTCCTGCTACAGCAATACCTATGCGGTACGCGGCCAGTCACCGTATCTGACCCGCGCATTTTTCAGCCTGCTGGCGGAAAGAATGCCGGAGGCGATCCGCGTGGTATTCGCGCAGCAAAATGGCCGTGATGTCGCCATGGCGTTCAGTTTAATCAGCGGTGATACGTTTTATGGCCGCTACTGGGGATGCGTGGCGGAATTCGACCGGCTGCATTTTGAAACCTGTTTTTATCAGGGAATGGAATACGCGATTGCCAGCGGCCTCAAACGGTTTGATGCGGGCGCACAGGGCGAACACAAACTGCTGCGTGGCTTTGAGCCGGTGATCACCGACTCATGGCACTATTTACGGCATCCGGGTTTGCGTGACGCCGTGGAAGATTTTTTAGTGGAAGAGCGTGCCGCCGTGCAGCGCTGGGCGGACGAAGCCCGCGAAGTGCTGCCCTACCGGCACGACGTCTGTTAAGTTCGGGCCCTAATCCATGCCGACAAATCCACCGGTCTGGTGTTGCCACAAGCGCGCATAAAGCCCGCCGTGCGCCAGCAGCTCGGCGTGATTGCCCGTCTCAACAATCTGCCCTTTTTCCAGCACCACCAGGCGGTCCATTTTGGCAATCGTCGATAAGCGGTGCGCAATGGCAATCACCGTTTTACCGCCCATCAGCGTCTCCAGACTTTCCTGAATCGCCGCTTCCACTTCGGAATCCAGCGCCGACGTGGCTTCATCCATGATCAGGATCGGTGCGTTTTTCAGTAATACGCGGGCAATCGCAATACGCTGACGCTGGCCGCCGGAAAGTTTGACGCCGCGCTCACCGACATGCGCATCCAGCCCGGTACGGCCCAGCGAATCATAAAGTTGCGGAATGAATTCATCGGCACGCGCCTGACGAATTGCCAGTTGCAACGCCTCTTCCGTCGCGCCCGGCCTGCCGTACAGCAGGTTGTCGCGGATGGAACGATGTAGCAGCGAGGTGTCCTGGGTAATCATACCGATTTGCGCGCGCAGGCTTTCCTGCGTGACGTCGGCAATATTTTGCTGATCAATCAGAATGCGACCGCTGTCGATGTCATACAGACGCAGCAGCAGATTCACCAGCGTGGATTTCCCCGCGCCGGAAGGCCCGATCAGGCCGATCTTCTCGCCGGGACGGATTGCCAGATCCAGATTGGGGATCACCCTGCCGCCTTCTCCGGAATTCTCTTTGCCGTAATTAAACTGAATGTGATCAAAGTGGATCGCCCCCTGATCCACTTTCAGCGCTTTCGCCTGCGGGATATCCGTTACCGTCAATGGCCGCGCAATGGTGTGCAGGCCGTCCTGCACCATGCCGATATTTTCGAAAATACCGTTCACCACCCACATGATCCAGCCGGACATATTCACAATACGAATAACCAGACCCGTCGCCAGCGCGATAGCCCCGACGCTTATCAGCGACTGGGTCCACAGCCACAAGGCCAGACCGGTGGTGCTGACAATCAGCAACCCGTTCAGCGTGGTGACCGACACGTCCATGCCGGTGACCAGACGCCCTGCCAGTTGGGTTTTCTCGGTCTGTTCGCTAATCGCTTCGCGCGCGTATTTTTGCTCGAGATCGGTATGCGCAAACAGTTTCAGCGTCGTGATGTTGGTGTAACCGTCGACGATGCAGCCCATCAGTTTTGAGCGCGCTTCCGATGACTGCACCGAGCGTTGTTTCACACGCGGCACGAAATAACGCAGGCAAACGCCGTAACCGAAGATCCAGATAATCAGCGGGATCATCAGCCGCCAGTCCGCCTCGGCAAACAGGAACAGCGCACTGGCGGCGTAAATCACCACATGCCAGATGGCATCCACCGCCTGCACCGCCGAATCGCGCAACGAGTTACCGGTCTGCATAATGCGCTGGGCAATGCGCCCGGCGAAATCGCTCTGGAAAAAGTTCAGGCTCTGTTTGAGGACATACTTATGATTCTGCCAGCGGATCATGCTGGTCATGCCGGGGCTGATAGCCTGGTGAACCAGCAAATCATGCAACCCGATAAACACCGGCCGCAGGATCATCGCCACCGCCGCCATCCATAAAAGCTCGCCCATATGGTCGGTGAAAAAACTGCCCGGCGGTGTGTCTTTGGTCAGGTCGATAATCTGGCTGAGATAGCTGAACAGCGAAACCTCAATCAGCGCACCGATCAGTCCCACCACCAGTAAAACGGCGAAACTCGGCCAGACCTGACGCAGATAATAAAGATAGAAAGGCAGAACCTGATCCGGCGGCTCAGCAGCCGGTGCCTCACGGAAGATGTCGATCATTCGCTCGAAACGGCGAAACAGCATAGCGATCCCCTTTATGATATCCCTGCCGGCGTTGCTGGTTTCCATGCCATTTCAACGCCGTAAAGGGGAAAGCTTAGTGCAAATCGCCGGAATTGCGGCCGGTTATTTCTTCAGCACCGCATCTTTTTGCAGCAGCGACAGGACAAACGCCAGCACCATCACGCACGCGGCAATCAGATATACCGAGTGCAGCGCCGAGCCAAATGCCTGCAAATAATCAGCGCGGATGGCGGCCGGTAATTCCTGCACCGCCTGCGCGCTGAGTGAGCGGGGAAGCACCGTGCCTTCGGGGATCAGCGCCACCAGTTGATCACGCAGAACGTGGGTGAAAATCGCCCCAAACATTGCCACGCCGATGGAACCCCCAATCGAACGAAACAGTGTCACACCGGAGGTCGCCACGCCCATTTGTTTCATCGATACCGAGTTTTGTACCGCCAGCACCAGCACCTGCATCACCATCCCCAGGCCGAAACCGAGCACGCCGATGTAGAGATACAGCATATGTACCGGCGTGCTGACTTTCAGAAAGCCCAGCAGCACCATACCGGCGAAACTCAGTAAGGTGCCGATAATCGGAAAAATACGATAACGGCCAATACGGCTGATCAGACGCCCGCTGACGATCGAACTGAACAGCAATGCGCCCATCAGCGGCAGCAATTGCATCCCCGCTTCTGACGGCGACGAGCCTTTCACCACCTGCAGATACAGCGGCAGGAAGGTCATCGACCCCATCAGTGACATGCCGATAATAAAACTGATTGCGCAACTGAGCAGGAAGGTGCGGTCGCGGAACAGACCCAGCGGAATGATCGGCTCGGCCGCCAGCGTTTCTTCATAAATAAAGCCACCAAGGGTCACCAGCCCGAACGCCAGAATGCACCACAGTTGCGGATCCGACCACTGATACACCGTGCCGCCTTCGCTGGTGAACAAGATGATGCAGGTCAGCGCCGCCGCGAGATAACCCGCGCCGAGAAAATCGATTTCATGGCGGATGCGTGCAGTCTGCGATTTCAGCGCCACGCCAATCACCAGCAGGGCGAAAATCCCCAGCGGCAGATTGATGTAGAAAATCCAGCGCCAGGAAATATGTTCAACCAGAAAACCACCGATCAGCGGCCCGATAACCGTCGCCAGACCAAATACCCCGCCGAACAGCCCCTGATATTTTCCGCGCTCGGACGGCGGAATAACGTCGCCGACGGCAGCCATACTGACCACCATCAGCCCGCCGCCGCCCAGCCCCTGCAGGGCGCGCATCAGAATCAGCTGCGTCATGTTCTGCGCCAGCCCGCACAATACTGAACCGAGCAGGAACACAATAATCGCCGTTTGCAGCACGATTTTGCGACCGAGCAGATCACCAAACTTACCGTAGAGCGGCACCACAATGGTGGAGGCCAGCAGATAAGAGGTCACCACCCACGAAAGCTGATCCAGGCCACCGAGCTCGCTGACGATAGTCGGCAGCGCGGTGGACACAATCGTCTGGTCGAGGGCGGCCAGCAGCATCACCAGCATCAGCGCGGAGAACAGCAGCTTTATCGAAGGCTTCTGTTCCGCCGCCTCGCTCTGTGCCGAATTTATTGTCGTCATGAATGACATCCTGACTTGTAATTAATTAACTGTATAATTAATATTGAAGCATCAAATTCATCTGGTCAATGGATCGCTCTCCTTATGGCAGACAGAAAAATCTCAGAAACGCCAGGATCCGCACAAAAGGATCAAAACGAAGCCAATACGCCCGTGCGTCGTCCGGGTCGTCCGCGCAGTGCAAAATCCGGAACGGATAAGCGTGAACTGCTGCTGGACGCCGCCCTGAAACTGTTTGCCCAATACGGCATCGCCGAAACGCCGCTGAGCATGATCGCCAAAGAAGCAGGCGTCACTACTGCCATGCTGCATTACTATTTCAAGACCCGCGAACAACTGCTGGACGTGATGATCGACGAACGTTTTCAGCCAGTCCGTGCCGGGTTTACTGATATTTTCCAAACACATGCCGACGATCCGCTTCTGGCGATCACTAATATGGCGCAGTGCATGATTGATGCGGCAGAAAAATACCCGTGGGTGGCACCGCTGTGGGTGCGGGAAGTCATCAGCGAAAGCGGTATGCTGAAAAAACGCATGGAAGAACGTAACGGCGACAAAAACCGCAAAATCGTACAGGAATGCATTACCCGCTGGCAGGCGGAAGGAAAACTGAATCCGGATCTCAATCCGGCATTGCTGTTCATTTCCCTGTTCGGTCTGACGCTGTTCCCGATGGCATCAATGAAAATGAGACGGGAAGGCGCGTCGCCCATTTCCCCCGATATGTTGCGTAAACACGTCGCCCTTTTGCTGTTCCACGGTGTTGCGCCGCAGAAGTTATAAGCCGGGCCACGACCTGTGCGGGTTATCCCGTGCAACTCTCTTAAATCCCTCTTTTTTGTAATGAAAAATACTGTGCAGACTCCTTTATGATGTAACGAAAATGTTGCTGTTACTCAGGGAATGCCATTCAACATGAAGGGAATGCCGCCATTAATTCTCGCGCTGTTAGCCAGTTCGTTAGTACTCACTATCGGACGTGGCGTCACACTGCCGTTTATCACTATTTATCTGACTGAGCACTATCATCTGCTGCCCAAAAGCGTCGGGATCATTCTCGGTGCCAGCCTGGCAATCGGGATTCTCAGTAGTCTGTACGGCGGCTATCTGGTGGATAAATTCAATCACCGGACGCTGATTACCGTCTCCATCAGCCTGTTCGGGCTGAGCTTTTTACTGTTGCCGTTTCTGCCGAATGTGACCGGCGTGCTGCTGGTACTGGCGCTGCTCAATGCCGCTTACGCCCTGCTCAGCATCACGCTCAAAGCCTGTATCGCCAGCTGGTTGCCGGTAGAAAAAAGGGTGAAGGCATTTTCGATGAATTACACGCTGGTGAATGTCGGCTGGGCGGTGGGCTCGTCGCTGGGCGTGTGGCTGGCGGGTTTCAGCCCGCTGCTGCCGTTCGTGATTTCCGGCGTACTGGCGCTCGGTACCGTGATTTCCCTGACCTGGGGATTGCGCAATATCCCGCATAAACCGCCGCAAACAGAACAGGAACAGAAACCCCTGCCAAAACCGAACCTTCGCCAGACACTGAGCATTCTGGCCCATGACCGTCGTCTGATTTACTTCACGCTGGGCAGCACGCTGGGTTCGGTGGTGTTCGGGCAATTCGCCGGTTATCTTTCTCAGTACCTGATTCTGGTCTCAAACGCCGCTTTTGCGTACAAAATCATCGGCGCAGTGATGATCACCAACGCCGTGATTGTTATCACCTTCCAGTACGTATTAAGCAGCCGGATGAAACAAAACAGCCTGCTGAAATGGCTGCTTCTCGGCACGATTTTCTTCATCATCGGCCTGATCGGCTTTATGACCGCCGGACAATCGGTGTTGCTTTGGGTGATCGCGATGGCGATTTTCAGCTTTGGCGAACTGATTGTTATCCCGGTGGAATACATGTTTATCGACTTTATCGCGCCGGAAAATATGAAGGGCAGCTATTACGGCATGCAGAACCTGAGCAATCTGGGTGGCGCGATAAACCCGGTCATGTGTGGTTTTCTGCTCAGTTACACCGCTCCGCCGGTGATGTTTATCGCGCTGATTGCCGCCTCGGTTGGCGGCCTGCTGTTCTTCTGGATGGGGCACCGTCTGGCGGCTAATACAGCACAGCCGCGTGCTGTTTAAGGGTTTCCATCAGCCCGATATAAGGATGCGGACCATAGCTTATCCGGCTGACACCCGCCGCAGTGAGTTCAGCCAGCGGCGGCGTCAGGCTGCTGGCCATAATGTTCACCGGCAGCGCTGATACCTCACAGAGTTCGGCAATCAGTGTCAGGTCACTCAAACCGGGGGCAAAAAAACCGCTGGCTCCCGCATCCTTATAGGCAGTCAGCCGCTTTTTAGCTTCCGCCATCAGCACCGGATGCCGCGTGGCGTCGGGTTCCTGTAAAAAGACATCGGTGCGCGCATTGATAAATAACGCCATTCCCTGAGTTTCCGCCACCTGACGAAGCGAGTTCAGAATCTCGCATTGTTCACGGACGCCGTTCAGCGCGGATAATCCCATTTGCTGATCCTCAACATTAATACCCACGACACCCGCCTGCAAAAGTGCGCTCAGGTTGTCGCGGCGATCCGCACCATAACCGGTCTCGAAATCCACCGTGAGCGGCAGACTGATCACAGAGGCAATGCGTTGCACCGTCCGTAACAGGCTGGAAAAAGGCATGGCTTCGCCATCCTGATACCCCTGCGCCGCCGCACACGACCAGCTTCCGGTAGCGATGGCTTTTGCCCCCGACTGCGCCACCGCCAGCGCGCTGCCCGCATCCCAGATGTTGTATAAAATGACCGGATTGTGCTTCTGGTGAAGTTGTGAAAATGCCAGTGCCCGACTTTGCTGATTCATACCCTGCTCCTCGTTTAGCGGCTCAACGCCATTCTTCGTTCGTGTTCAATCAGCCACCGCTTGCGCCATAATCCGCCGCCGTAACCGGTCAGCGAACCATCAGCACCAATGACGCGATGACAAGGGATCAGGATTGAAATCTGGTTAGCCCCGTTGGCACGGGCGACTGCGCGGGAAGCCGTGGCCTGCCCGATATCCGCCGCCAGCGCGGAGTAACTGCGCAGTTCACCCGCCGGAATAGCCCTGAGCGCATCCCAGACTTTACGGGTAAACAATGAACCGAATTCCGCCAGTGGCGTGATAAATGTGTGCTTTTCGCCCGCGAAATACGCCGCCAGTTCCAGTTCGAGCTGATCAATCAGCGGCGTTCGTCCAAAAATAATTTCAGAGGACGTCAGCTGTTTCAGCCACTCAATTTCATTAGGTAATGCCGGACGATCAATAAACTCCAGCAGATACAGTGCGTCGTGGCTGGCGATCGCCAGCATGGAACCGATCGGCGTATCCAGCCAGTCAGCCTTCAGAAACTGATGCTTTCTGGCCTGGCTCGGGTTCAGCCCGATTTGACGGGTGATCGCCGCTCGAAATCCGCTGCCGGATTCAAAACTCGCATCCAGTTGGGCATCAATTACCGGCCCTCCCCCGGCCAGCGCATCGACACCCTTGCCGATTCTGCGTAAGCGCGCCATTTCCAGAAAAGTGATGCCAAACTGTCGTTTAAAGGCGCGGCGGACAGTGGAAGGATCAACGTTCATCGCCTGCACATCGCCCTCGCTCCACTTTTTGTCTGGCTCGTTTTCCAGCGCAGCCAGCAATTTCAGCACCAGCGGGTCTTTTTCTCCGCCCTGCATCAGCGGCCGGCAGCGTTTACAGGGCCGGAATCCGGCTTCCATCGCGCTGACCATCGACGGATAAAATACCGAGTTCTCGCGCTTAGGTTTTCGTGCCGGGCAGGTCAGGCGGCAAAAAATACCGGTGCTTTTGACGCCGACAAAAGCAAAGCCGTCATAGGCCGGATCACGGGCAATCAGCGCAGCATAAAGCACATCATCGTCAGGTAAATCGAACAGCATGATTTCACTCGCAGACCGGAAACATGGGGAAAAGCATAGGGGAATTTCAGCGGGAGAAGCGACGTTTTTCGGGCGTTGATTTTAAATATTCACAGCAAGAGTGTCCGTGCCCGGCGTGATACCGGGCACGGCTATTTTTACTCCTCCAGTCCGCGGTTTTTTAGCATCGGCTCAATTGACGGGGCCTTGCCACGCCAGGTTTCGTAGAGTTTTTCCAGATCTTCGCTGTTACCGCGCGAGAGGATCTGATCACGGAATTTCTGACCGTTCTCCCGCGTCAGCCCGCCCTGCTCAGTGATACCGGCAAAGGCATCATCAGCCAGCATTTCGGTCCACAGATAGGCGTAATATCCGGCGGCATAGCCGTTACCCCAGATGTGCTGGAAATAGCTGGAACGGTAGCGCGGCGGCACATACGCCAGATTCACTTTATCTTTCACCAGCGACTCCGCTTCAAACTTATCAACATCCTGCTGCGGTGCGTCCGCGCTCAGGCTGTGCCAGTGCATATCCAGTAACGCAGCCGCCAGCAGTTCGGTCATGTCATAGCCTTTGTTGAACTTGCTGGCCTTCTCGATTTTGTCCTGCAAAGCCTGCGGCATCACTTCACCGGTCTGATAATGTTTGGCGAAGTGAGTAAACACTTTCGGATCGCTCGCCCAGTGCTCGTTAAACTGCGACGGGAATTCGACAAAATCACGCGGCGTCGCGGTACCGGAAAGACCCGGATATTCCTGATCGGCAAACAGGCCATGCAGCGTGTGACCAAATTCGTGGAACATAGTGATAACGTCGTCCCACGACAGCAGCGCCGGTTGCCCCGCCGCCGGTTTCTGGAAATTCGCCACGTTGTAAATCACCGGTTTCGTGCCCAGCAATTTCGACTGATCGACGTAGTTGCTCATCCATGCGCCGCCGCCTTTATTATCGCGCTGATAATAATCGGCGTAGAACAGCGCCATCGATTTACCGTCTTTATCGAACACCTCAAAAACCCGCACATCAGGATTGTAAACCGGCAGGTCTTTGCGTTCTTTAAAGGTGATGCCATACAGCAAGTTAGCGGCATAAAACACGCCGTTTTCCAGCACATTATTCAGCTCGAAATAGGGTTTGATCTGCGCGTCGTCCAGATCATATTTCTCTTTGCGAACCTGCTGGGCGTAGTGCTGCCAGTCCCAGGCAGTCACTTTGAAGCCGCCCTTCTGTTTATCGATTTCTGCCTGAATATCCTGCGCTTCACGCTGCGCGCGGGCGGTCGCGGCTGGCACAATTTTGTGCATGAAATCCAGTGCAACCTGCGGCGTTTTCGCCATCTGATCTTCCAGTTTCCACGCGGCATAACTCGGGAAACCCAGCACCTGAGCCTGCTGCGCGCGGACCTTTGCCAGCTTCGCAATCAGCTCACGGGTGTCGTTGGCATCGCCTTTTTCAGCGCGATTGATTGAGGCCTCATACAGTGCCTGGCGCGTGTCGCGGTCATCCAGTGACTGTAACAACGGCTGCTGCGTGGTGTTTTGCAACACCAGAAGCCAGGCATTATCCAGCTTGCGGTCTTTGGCGGCCTGCGCGGCTGCCGATAATTCGGCGTCACTCAGCCCGGCAAGCTGCGCTTTATCTTTCACCGTCAGCCCGCCCGCTTTGGTGGCGGCCAGCAATTTATTAGTGAACTGCGTGCTGAGCGTCGCCGCCTGTTGATTCAGCGCTTTGAGTTTGTCTTTATCCGCATCCGAAAGATTGGCACCTGACAGCTCGAAATCCTTAAAAGTCACCTCAATCAGGCGCTGTGATTCGGGGGAAATTTTCAGGCTGCTGCGCTGGTCATAGACCGCTTTCAGCCGCGCAAACAGCTTGCTGTTGAGATGAATGCTGTCATCCATCGCCGCCAGTTTTGGCGAGGTATCTTCGTCAATTTTTTGCAGCGTATCGTTGGTATTCGCGCCGGTCATCGCGCCAAAAACGTTTTGCACGCGTTGCAGCATGACGCCAGATTTTTCCAGGGCCACATAAGTATTTTCAAAGGTTGGCGGCGCGCTGTCGCTGGCAATTTTATCGACTTCAGCCAGTTTCTGGCGGATGCCTTCGAGGATCGCCGGTTCATAATCGCTGTCTTTATAGAGATTAAATTGCGGCGCCTGATATTCCAGCGGGCTGGGTTTCAGAAATGGGTTATCGGCATTAATAGCGTGATTCATGACGTGCTCCTGAGTGGCGGGCTGTGCGGTTTCCGCAGCCCCTGCAAACTGGCTGACAGCCAGGCTGGTTGCCAAAAAGAGAGATGACAAACGCATTCCAGTCTTCCTTATCTGAGTGAGAGAAGTGCTCCGTTAAGTCATTGAGAATAGACCTCACTCAGCGATCCGGCAAAAGGCAAACGTAGGTAAATCGTGTTATTACGAGGCGGATTCCATATTTTCGATAAAACTTTTCTGTCAGGATACCGGCCTTAGCAGGGCATAAAAGATGACAGAGGTTCCGATGATCAAAGACCAGACTTTCAGTGACCAGCGTTTTAGCGTGAAGCAGTTTACCGGCGAGACACTGGAGAACTGCCGCTTTTACCGCTGCCGTTTTGACAGCACCGATCTGTCAGAAACGGCGTTCGTCGATTGTCTGTTTTACGATGATGGGGAACAAAAAGGCTGCTCTTTCCAGCATGCAAAATTGCAGGATGCCAGCTTTAAACGCTGTGATCTGACGATGGCTGATTTCAAAAACATTCAGGCACTGGGTTGTGAAATCCGTGAATGCAAAGCCACTGGCGCAGATTTCAGCGGCGCGAGTTTTATGAATATGATCACTTCACGCACCTGGTTTTGCAGCGCCTTCATGACCAAAAATAACTTCAGCTACGCGAACTTCAGCAAAGTCATTCTGGAGAAATGCGAGTTATGGGAAAACCGCTGGACCGGCGCGAACGTGCAGGGCGCAAACTTCAGCGGCTCCGACCTTTCCGGCGGCGAATTCACCGAGTTCGACTGGAATAACGTCAACATTACCCATTGCGACCTGACGAACTCCGATCTGGGTGAGCTGAATATCCGTAAAGTCGATCTCGATGGCGTGAAAATCGACGACTGGCAGCAAAGCCATTTGCTGGAAAAATTGGGGATGATTGTGATCCACTCGAAATGACAGGATACGATATAAAAAACCGCTCTCTGAAGCGGCTTTTTTGTGCCTGAAATCCCCAGGCTGCCCGCCGGAAAGTGCGCTTCCGCTCCGCCCTTCATCAGAATCTCACCGCAATATGCTATAACAGACCTTCGCTTTAGCCACGAAATTAACCTCATGAAAGATAATAGTATTTATTCGCCTCAGGCGTCTGTACCGGAAAAATCACGGGTGCTGGGCTGGTCTGATTTATTCTCGCTGTGGTTCTCGCTCGGTATGGGTCTGATGGTATTGCAGGCCGGTGCCATTCTGGCTCCGGGCCTCGGGCTGGCGGGCTCGCTGGCAGCCATTGTGCTGGGGTCTGCCGTCGGCGTTGCGCTGCTGGCGCTGGTCGGGGTGACCGGCGGGCAGACGGGCATGTCGTCGATGGCATCGCTGAGGCTGAGCCTCGGCAAACGCGGCGTGGCACTGCCGGTGCTGTTCAATCTGATCCAGTTGATCGGCTGGGGCGCGTTCGAAATTGTGGTGATGCGCGATGCGGCCAGTCTGCTGGCAAAACGCGCCTGGGGCGACGACAGTTTTTGGGCGAATCCGACCCTCTGGACGTTTATTTTCGGCGTCGTTGCCACCTTGCTGGCGGCCAGCGGGCCGCTGGCGTTTATCCGCCTGGTACTGCGCCGCTGGGGGATCTGGCTGTTGCTGGCGAGCTGTGCGTGGCTGACCGGTTATCTGTTCCTGCACGCCGATTTATCCACACTGTGGCATAAAGCCGGGGACGGTTCGATGCCGTTCGCGCTGGCCTGCGATATTGTGGTGTCGATGGCATTTTCGTGGCTGCCACTGGTGTCGGATTACACCCGTTTTGGCAAATCTGCGCGGCAAAACTTCTGGGGAACGGCCTGCGGATATTTCCTCGGCAGCGTGTGGATGATGGCGCTCGGCGTGGCGTATACGCTGGCGTTTGTCAGCACCTCGACCGATGCCAATGCGCTGCTGCTGGCGCTTTCCGGGATCGCACTGGGTATTCCGCTGTTACTGATTCTGGTGGATGAGCATGAAAATGCCTTTGCGGATATTCACTCAGCGGCGGTGTCGGCGGGGACTTCCCTGCCGGTCAGCGTGGGTAAACTGACGCTGGGTATCGGCCTGCTGTGTACGCTGATCGCCTGGGCCGTTCCGCTGACGCAATACGAAAACTTCCTGCTGCTGATTGGCTCCGTGTTTGCGCCGCTGTTTGGTGTGGTGCTGACGCATCATTTTGTTCTGCGCAGGCAGACACAAAAAGACCTGAATATACGTTCCCTCGCAGCCTGGATTACCGGCATTGTGGTTTATCATCTGATGGCAAATCTGCTGCCGGATATCGGTGCGACAATTCCGTCGCTGCTGGTGGCGGGGCTGGTGTGCTGGGGATTAGGGCGTAAAGCCTGAGATAAAAAAACCGCCCCGAAGGGCGGTTTCTCTACTGCTACAAACCCGGGCCCGTGCTGACATTGATGTTGATATGAGAAACATTAACGTTCCATCCATCACCAGCAGTTGTCATCAAAGAACCCAGTACAACGATCAGTGCATAAATACACTTATTCATTGATGCGGCCTTTTACAACCGCGTTTCACCAATAAGCACCGGGACCGACTGGAGAAGGACAAGCAGTGTTTGGGTTGCCTGTCCGCGCGGTACTCAAGTGCTAATTTCAAGCCCGGTGACCCGTCGCTAAACGGGCAAACTAGCCCCGCGCAGATGCTACCACCAAGACCATAAAAACAATAAGGATATGTGTATAGAATTTAAACTTGCTGCCTTCCCACCCCTGGTGTAAGTTAGTGGCGTTTGGGTTGCCTGATCCCGCTTATTATTAAAGCGTGAAACTGGGTTGATTTAGCGCTAACTGAATCACCCAACAAAAAAACCGCTCTCTGAAGCGGTTTTTTTGTGCCTGAAATTCAGCCCTTACCGTCTCATTTCCCCTGGCCGAAAAAGTCGTTGTACAGCATGTAAAGATGCGCCGCACTCCATGAGAAGTTAGGTGCGCCCTGCTGCTGGCCGTTGAGCGGATTGTAGTTTTCCCGGATAGGCGCATCCGAAACCAGACCATCGGCGTGATCAAAGAAGGCCTGTGCCATTTTCACAGCATCTTCGCGGTAACCGTATTGCTCCATGCCTTTCAGGCCGAAATATAACTGATCGACCCAGACCCTGCCGCGCCAGTAAATGTCTGCACCGAACGCCGGATTGGTCAGTGCGGCGGTGCCCAGTGGCACATAGGTGTTAAATTCGCGCACATCTTTCATCACTTTCACCACGGCGTCGGCATGCGCCTGCGTCGCTGCGCCGTTAAACAACGGTGACCAGCCTTCCGGGCCTTTGCCGCGTTCGACAATCGGTTTGCCCGCGCAGCCGTTGGCCAGCGGTTTGTCTTCAATGCGGATGTCATAGAAGAAGCCGCTGCGGCTGTCGAACATGCAGGTGTTGATGTATCCGGCCAGTTTGACGGCTTTCGCGCGGAAATCTGCGGCGGCTGTTTTCTTGCCCAAAATGTCGGCGATTTCGGCCATGTATTTGTTGTCGCTGTACATATAGCTGGCTTCATCGACGGATTCCTGTAACAGCGAATACCCCAGCAACGTTCCGTCATCCGAACGGTTTTCGGCGAATTTGACCTGCCAGTCCTGTTTTTTACCGCCATTTTTGATGTATTTCGTCAGCTGATCGGCATCGATAAAACCGAAGGCCGCCGCATCATCCCGCCCCGATTCCCACGAAGCCGCCACCTGCGCCGGGATTTCGATGCTGTCGTACTGACCGGATTTCACCACGCGGTCATAGTTTTTCAGCCCGGATTCGGTCTGTTCTTTCTGCCCTTCCCTGACGGTAAACAACATTTTGCCGTCAGCGGTGTTATGCGCTTTATCGCGCGTGGCGCCATATTCCGGCACGCCGTTATGGTTGTGGTCACGGTTGTGCAGCCACCAGTCGTGATAAGCGACCAGTTTAGGGTACATCTCCGCCAGCCATTGTTTATCACCGGTCGTTTTGTAGATTTCCATCACCGACCACGCCGCCAGACTCGGTTTCGTGTTGCGCTCATTCCAGTTGGTGCCATCGCCGCCACGTTCCGGACCCGGGTTATAGGCAATCAGATCAGGTACAAAACCGGCATCCCACGGACGAACCGGATCACCGGGCTGGATCTGAAAGGCAAACACGGCGCGGATATTGTTTTTCGCCACCTCGGGATTGAAATGCGCCATCGCATACGCCTGTTTCCAGGTGTCCCACGGCCAGGTCTGATTGCCGGAGAACCAGCGGCCAGTCACCGATGGCGTCACCGAATCAAACTTCATCGCACCTGCCGCCCCGCGCCAGTTACCGGTTAATGTTTCGATGGCTTTCACCGCCACACGTTCCTGATCTTTGGTTGCTTTCGGGTTTGTCAGACCGGCATTCAGGTAGCCTTCCCAGCGTTTTTGCGAGGCATCCAGATAAGGCTGGGGATGCGCCAGAATATCCTGGATTTTCGGCTGCTCTTTCTGAACCTCAGCGGCCGTCAGCAGATGCGAATAAGTGGTGTAAAACGTGGTGGAACCGGCGATTTTGGCTTTGCCGGTAA
The DNA here is from genome assembly GCF_000745615.1 of Rahnella sp. WP5. Classification (NCBI taxonomy): domain Bacteria; kingdom Pseudomonadati; phylum Pseudomonadota; class Gammaproteobacteria; order Enterobacterales; family Yersiniaceae; genus Rahnella; species Rahnella sp. WP5. The sequence goes on from NZ_JQJR01000007.1 coordinate 206,563, forward strand.
ACTGATGGCCTGTAACCGTCATCTGCATCGGCAGGGATTTGTGGATCTGATATTCGGACTCGCCGGAGGTCATCAGGCTCGAGGCCTCGCGCACTTTGCCGAAAATCACGCGCAGGCCGTCAGCAACCGGCAGGATCTGGCGCGTATACCCCGGATATTCCTGCACGATGGTTTTATCCGATGGTGGTTTTCCTTCCTGAGCGCGGAGCTTTTCCAGCAGTTCGCCGTCCCAGACCAGTTCCAGCGGGGAATCCGTGGTGATTTTAGTTTCCAGCAAAGAAGTGCGGGACGTCACGAAACGCAGGGTCATGTCGATGCGGATGCCGGGCGCGGTCAGCGTCTGGATAAGCGCCCCGGGAATGCTGTAAGCGGTCATGCTCAGCGCGACTTTTTGTCCGGCTTTATACACCGTCAGCCGGTCAAAGTTATCGGCCATAAAGTTGATATATTCTTCGGTCAACAGCGCCGGTCCAGGGAATCCGCCCATACCTTGCGGGCCAGACGGCAGTAAATGCCCATGCCAGGCACCCTCATCAAATAAAGGATTAAAACGCTGATGCTCGTCGAAATCATAATCGAGCATATATTGCGGCGCGCCGGTACGGTTAATAACGTTTTTAAACGAATCAGCCCGCAAAGTATCGGCGTTTTCTGCCTGTGCGTGTGCAGAAATAAATAAAGCAGCGCAGATAATTAAACTGAGCGGCCGGTGCGGATTAATTTTTTTCATTATGATCTTCCCCAGTAGAAATATTGCATAAGAAATACCGAGTTGCTGGCGCCGGTATTGTCATTGCTCATATAGAATTTGCTGTCTAATGCGGTCGCGAACCGGCCACCGTAATATTCGTACCAGATACCGGCCTGTGCGTAAGACGTGGTGGTATCGAAAGTAGTATCCCGCGAATGTTCGGCATAACTGTACGCGGTGGATAAATACAGTCCGGTGACCGCTTCAACCATGGCGCTGACCATCATTCCTGATTCGTGGCCGGAATGGCTGCTGTCGCCTTTGCCGGTGTGATGCCAGACGCGCCCTGCCAGATTTTTACCCTGCAAACCCGCGAGGAATAGCTGCCCGGTGCCATCGGTCAGTTCCAGACCGTTGAGCAGCGTCAGCCCTTCCATCAGATCATATTGCGTGTAGCCGTTGACCATCGCCTGATAGGTGTATTTATCTGAATAACGGTCGTATTTTCCGAAATGGAGCAATGCAGTACTTTCATTAACACGGCTTTGCGGTGCGGCGGTCAGGCTGTAACGAAACTTGCCGGTCAGGTTTTGCACCTTCACTGCCTGCGTTAAATCGCGGGTATTAGGAATCACGTAGCCGTATTCCGGCGTGAAATCGCCCCACCATTGCAGGTCATCCAGCGAGGAATCGTTGCGCATACTGAGGATAAATTCGGTGCCCCGATCAGTACGATAACCACCGTAAAAACGGTTTAAGCCGCCTTCGAATCCGCCCCAGCGGTGATCAGGCACCCAGGCGTTTCCCTGATGATCGGCCTGTACCGTCCAGCCTTCGCCGTAAATAAGCCCGAACCAGTTACCGTGTTTTATTTCCAGACCACCTTCGATATAGGTTCCGTCGCTGTATTTATGCTGATCTTTGCCATTTAAATACACGCTGCCGCCGCCGCCCATTTCGCCATAAAAGCGATAAGCAGTGGCGTCACGGCTGACCGGCGTTATTTCCGGTGGTGCTGATTCATTATGTTCGGCGGGGACAACCGGTTCCTGCGCCCGCAAATTCATTGATAAGGAAAATAATAAAAGTACTAATATTTTATTTAATGATGTGTTCTTCATCGGTATGCGCTTCTTTGTTTGGTTATTATGAACAGGAAAGCAGAAGTAAAACGCATACTAGTAAATATTTTACTAAAATATACTTAAAATTAGGTAAAGCGTTAACTCTGTCACAGTGAGATTTTGCGGGCCGGAAGGCCGGTGAGCGGTGTACATAAGGCACTGATCACATTAAGCTACGGCTTTGGTTTACCTGATGATGAGACGCTGATGGCTACTTTGAAGGAAATCGCTGAGGCCGCGAACGTGTCCGTTGCGACGGTTTCACGTGTGCTCAATGACGATCCGAGCCTGAGCGTGAAAGCGCAGACCCGCCAGAAGATTTTAGAAACGGCGGAACGCCTGGAATACAAAGTCTCGCCTTCCCGCCGCAATGCCACGCAACGCATGACGTTTGCCGCATTGTTTACTTACCGGCAGGGGCTGGAAATAGACGATCCTTATTATCTTTCCATGCGCTATGGCATTGAAACACAATGCGAAAAACTGGGTATCACCCTGATTTCCGGCTATGACTTTACCGGCGAAAAAGCGCTGCCTCCGGCGGACGGTTTTCTGGTTATCGGACAACCTCAGGCCGCACTGCATACGCAGCTCGCACAACAATCCACGCCGGTCGTTTTCATTGATGGCGTAATGGAAGACCCGCAATCAGACTGCGTTAATGTGGATTTATTTAAGATCAGCCAGAAGGTCATCGACTTCTTTATCGGTCAGGGCTATTCGCGCATCGGCTTTATCGGCGGCCGCGATCACCCTGAATTCCCGGATCAGCGCGAGCAGGCCTTTGTGGAATATGGCCGTCTGAAAAACGTCGTCCAGCCGGACGATATCTGGTACGGCAATTTCACCAGCCAGTCCGGCTATCAGTGCGCCAGGAAAATGTTGCAGCAAAATGCGCCTTATCCCCCGGCGTTGCTGATTGCCACCGATACCATTGCGCTGGGCGTGACCCGTGCGCTACTGGAACACGGCGTTAAAATCCCCGAGCAAATCGCGCTGATCAGCGTTAATGACATTCCGACAGCCCGCTTTGTGTTCCCTTCTTTATCGACCGTTCGCATCCATTCCGAAACCATGGGCGCACAGGCGGTCAACCTGCTGACCGAACGTCTGCGCGATGAACGCACCGTACCGCTGTCGGTATTTGTGCCGGGATCGCTGCAACTCCGGGACACCACCCGCCGGTAAAATTTAACTGCATGATCCTCAAACCGATTTTTTATTTTTTGTGATCGCCCTGACAACCAGTAAAAATTTTTAGTTATTTTTACTAAATGTTTACTATCTTCTCTCCCATAGAAACACGTCTCAGGAGAGATCACGTGAATAATTGGGAAAATATCGAGAAGCAGTCGGAGAACCGTTTACCGCCACGCGCCTCCTTTTTCAGCTATGAAAATCCACAGGCGGCGCTGTGTTTCGATCGCGCAGCCAGTCACGGCTTTCAGTTGCTCAGCGGCCGCTGGCAGTTCCGCTTTTTCGAGCACCCGGCGTTAGTCCCGGATGAATTCTACAATCAGCCGATGACTGAATGGGGCCACATCACCGTCCCCGGCATGTGGCAGATGGAAGGCCACGGTCAGCTGCAATATACCGATGAAGGTTTCCCCTTCCCGATCGACGTTCCTTACGTTCCCACTAATAACCCGACCGGCGCGTATCAGCAGCGTTTTACCCTCGATGCAGCCTGGGCAGGCAAACAAACGCTGATCAAATTTGACGGCGTGGAAACCTATTTCGAGGTGTATGTGAACGGGCACTACGTCGGATTCAGCAAAGGCAGCCGCCTGTGCGCAGAGTTCGATATCAGCGCCAGCGTGAAACCGGGTGAAAACCTGCTGTCGGTGCGTGTTTTACAGTGGGCGGATTCAACATATATCGAAGATCAGGATATGTGGTGGATGGCGGGAATTTTCCGCGATGTGTATCTCATCGGTCAGGATCCGGTTCATCTTAACGATTTCACCGTAGTCACCACATTCGATGAAAACTACTGCGACGCCGTGCTCAATATTGATGCCGTGCTGGGTAATTTACACCACCCCGTCAGCGGTTATCGCCTGCACGCGCAGTTATTCGACGATGGCGTCTGCGTGGCACAGTTATCAGCAGATAACCTGAATATCGGCGATGAAACGCGCTGTCGCCTGGACATCCCGGTCACTCATCCGCGCCAGTGGAACGCGGAACATCCTGAGTTATATCAGCTGTTGCTGACGCTGTATGACGACACGGGACAGATGATTTCGGTGGTACCTCAGCGCGTTGGCTTTCGTGACATCGGCGTGCGCGACGGGCTGTTTTACGTCAACGGACGTTATCTCAAGCTGCACGGCGTAAACCGTCACGATCACGATCACCGCAAAGGGCGCGCGGTCGATATGGCGCGGGTGGAACGCGATATCATCCTGATGAAACAGCACAATATTAACTCGGTGCGCACCGCGCATTACCCGAATGATCCTCGCTTTTACGAGTTGTGCGATATCTACGGATTATTCGTGATGGCCGAAACGGATCTGGAAAGTCACGGTTTCGCGAACGTCGGCGATCTGAGCCGCATCTCCGACGATCCGCACTGGGAACACGCCTATGTGGAGCGTATCGGGCGTCACGTCATGGCGCAAAAAAACCACCCGTCGATCATTATGTGGTCGCTTGGCAACGAATCCGGTTATGGCTGCAATATCCGCGCCATGGCGAAACACTGTAAAGCCCTCGATCCGACGCGTCTTGTTCACTACGAAGAAGATCGCGACGCCGAAGTGACCGACGTCATCAGCACCATGTATTCCCGCGTACAGATGATGAATGCGTTCGGCGAATACCCGCACGCCAAACCGCGCATCATCTGCGAATACGCGCATGCAATGGGCAACGGTCCCGGCGGATTAGCCGAATATCAGGCCGTTCTGAATCGCCATGACAGCCTTCAGGGGCATTACATCTGGGAATGGTGCGATCACGGATTGCTGGAAACCGGTGAAAACGGCCAGATGCGTTATACCTACGGCGGCGATTACGGCGATTATCCAAACAATTACAACTTCTGCATGGACGGGCTGATTTACCCCGACCAGACGCCCGGCCCCGGCCTGCGCGAATATAAACAGGTGCTGTGCCCGGTCGGCGTCAGTCTCCGCGGCGGCGCGCTGCACATCAAAAATCGTTACTGGTTCAGCTCACTGGAAGACATCACGCTGTCGCTGACCGTTCAGGTCGCCGGACGCGGCCTCGAAACCCGCGAAATTTCCCTGCCGCACCTGCAACCCGGCGAAGGCGAAACGCTGGCGCTGCCAGAATTTCCCGCCAGCGGTCAGGAAGTTTTCCTGAATGTTGGCATTCGCAAAAACAGCCCGACGGTGTACAGCGAGGCGCAACATCCGCTCGGACAGTATCAGATGCTGTTGCAGCCAGCCCGCCCGTCAGCCATGAAACCTGCGCCGCAAAAGGCCGCAACGCTGTTATGTGATGAGCAAAAACATCAGCTTATTGTCAGCGGCGAGGGCTTCCGGCTGGCATTTTCCCGTCTGGACGGCGAACTGAAAAGCTGGCAAGTGGATGACGAAGAGATCACAGGCCGTGCGCCGAAACTCAATTTCTTTAAGCCGGTCATCGACAACCATAAACAGGAGTTCGAAGGCCTCTGGCAGCCCCATCATCTGCATATCATGCAACAGCATTTCCGGCAGATGCACTGGGCGCGCCAGCAGGACGACGTCGTCATTGAAGTGCAAAGCATCATTGCGCCGCCTGTTTTCGATTTCGGTATGCGCTGCACTTATCGCTGGCAGATATCGCCTCAGGGCGTCGTCACCCTCGATTTATCCGGCTCGCCTTACGGTAATTTCGATTCAATTATCCCGAAGATCGGCCTCGATTTTGGCGTCAGCCGTCGTTTCACGCAGGTGGAGTATTACGGGCGCGGGCCGGATGAAAACTATCAGGACAGCTGTCAGGCCAATCTCATCGGCCATTATCAGCAGCCGGTGAGCCGTTTATTTGAAAATTACCCGATGCCGCAGGACAACGGTAACCGGCAGGATATCCGCTGGCTGAGTCTGTGCGATGACGCTGGAAAAGGGATTTTCATTCAGCCACGCCAGCCGCTCAATTTCAGCCTGTGGCCATACAGTGCGCAGATGCTGCAACAGGCGCAGCATATTGATGAACTGACGCCGGACGGCTGCCTGACCCTCAATCTCGATCACAAAATTTCCGGTCTGGGCTCCAATTCCTGGGGTTCCGAAGTGCTCGATTCTTATCGCGTCTATTTCTCGGCATTCCGCTACGGCTTCACGATGGTGCCGTTCAGCCAGCATGACACCAACAGCCAGCAGCTCGCGGAATTCACCTTTCATCCCCGGGAGGAAAACTGATGATTATTCTCAACTGTTTAACCGAATTTCAGCGGCTCTACCGTAGCGGAAAAAAATGGCAGCGCTGCATGGAAGCCATTAATAACCTGGACAATATTCGTCCCGGCGTTTTCCATTCCGTCGGCGATTCGCTGGTTTACCGGCTCGCCAGCGGCAGCGAAAAACAGCGGGCGGAATTCGAGGGTCACCGCCGTTATTTCGATGTGCATTACTACCTTGAAGGCACGGAGGAAATCGAGTTTTCCGCGAAATCTGCCCTGCACCGCGTGTCGCCTTATGACGATGAAACGGATCGCGAATTTTTTACCGGTCAGGGTGAAACGATAAAGGTACCTAAAGGCCGCGTGATCATTTTTGAAAACCACGAAGCGTACCGGTTCAGACCGGAAAAAGACGTCAGAAAAGTCATTTTAAAAGTGACCGTCGAAGAGAGTTATTTCGTTAATAAATAATAAAAAAACAAGAACCACTTACCCTATAAACATCGCAGTTGGAGAGTATTTATGGCCGGGTCCAGTCGAAATACCATAGGCAAATTTGGATTGTTATCCATGACATTTGCCGCCGTTTTTAGCTTCAATAACGTCATCAACAATAACATCCAGTTAGGCATCGCCTCGGCACCGGTATTTCTGGTGGCGACCATCATCTACTTTATTCCGTTTTGTCTGATCATCGCCGAATTTGTCTCATTGAATAAGAGTTCGGAAGCCGGTGTGTATGCCTGGGTGAAAAGTGCCCTCGGCGGCCGCTGGGCGTTTATGACCGCCTATACTTACTGGTTCGTGAATTTGTTTTTCTTCACGGCGCTGCTTCCCCGCGTTATCGCTTATGCGTCTTACGCCTTTTTAGGGCACGATTATATTTTCACGCCCTTCACGACCGCGATTATCAGCATCTGTCTGTTTGCCTTTTCCACGATGATTTCCAACAGCGGTGCGAAACTACTCGGGCCGATGACCTCCGTCACCTCGACATTAATGCTGCTGCTGACGTTCTCTTATATCGTGCTGGCGGGTGCTGCGCTGATGGGCGGCGCAGAACCGGCGGATCCGATTAATGTTCAGGCGATGACGCCGCATTTTAACTGGGCATTCTTAGGCATTATTGCGTGGATATTCCAGGCAGCAGGCGGCGCAGAATCGGTCGCGGTATACGTGAATGACGTCAAAGGCGGCAGTCGTGCTTTCGTGAAAGTCATCATTATTTCCGGGCTGGTGATCGGCGTGCTGTATTCCATCGCCTCGCTGCTGATTAACGTGTTTGTGGCCAAATCCGCGCTGCATTTTACCGGCGGCACGGTACAGGTATTTGAAGGGTTATCCGCATACTTTGGATTACCGGCGGTGCTGATGAACCGCTTTGTCGGCGTGGTTTCCTTCACCGCCATGTTTGGCTCATTACTGATGTGGACGGCAGCGCCGGTAAAAATCTTCTTTACTGAGATTCCTAAGGGGATTTTTGGCGAGAAAACCATTCGTCTGAATAAACACGGTGTTCCGACCCGCGCGGCGTGGATCCAGTTCCTTATCGTTATCCCGCTGATGTTAATTCCGACATTAGGCTCAGACAGCGTGCAGGATTTAATGAATACGCTGATTAACATGACCGCTGCCGCGTCGATGCTGCCGCCGCTGTTTATTATGCTGGCGTACCTGAATCTGCGACTGAAATACGACAGCGTCGAGCGCGATTTTAAGATGGGTTCCAGAATGCAGGGGATCACTATCGTCGGTACGCTGATTGTGATTTTCACCGTCGGGTTCATCGCCTCAACCTTCCCGACCGGTGCCAGTATTATCACCATTGTGTTCTATAACGTCGGCGGACTGGTATTGTTCCTCGGCTATGCCTGGTGGAAATACAATAAATATTCCAAAGGACTGGACGATAAAACCCGTTATCACGAAGACACACCGCTGGCGAGAATTGTGCTGGAATCGCAGAATGAAACAGCGCGGGTGAAGAAAGAGAATATGGCAAAGTCACTTTCCGGGGCGTAAGACTGCGCCCTGCAAAGCGAAAATAAGGACATAAAAAAACCGCCTGAAGAGGCGGTTTTTATTTTTCTGCACCAGAACTTACAGCGCAGAACTTACAAAGCGATATCCGCAGGTTGTTTCGGCTCTTGTTTTGCCTGAACATCCAGCGGACGCAACTGAACCACCTCAGCCACAGGCGTGGTGATCATCGACGGCGTTTCCAGTTGCAGAATACGGCTGGTTTCCAGCAGCTCTTTCTCGGTCGCTTCGATATTGCCATTCAGTTTAGTGCCGTAAGACGGGATGATTTCCCGGAATTTGGCCTGCCATTCCGGGCTCGCGGCTTTTTCTTTAAAGACCGTTTCCAGCAGTTTCATCATGATCGGCGCTGCGGTTGACGCACCCGGTGATGCACCCAGCAACGCCGCAATACTGCCATCTTTTGCGCTCACCACTTCAGTGCCCAGACGCAATACGCCGCCGTGTTTGCCATCTTTTTTGATGACCTGCACACGTTGTCCGGCCACCCAGCGTTTCCAGTCTTTCTGCTCGGCTTCGGGGAAAAATTCCTTCAGCGCGGCGTGACGGTCTTCATCGCTGAGCATCACCTGCCCGACCAGATATTTCACCAGATCGAAGTTACCCATGCCGACATGCGTCATCGGCAACAGGTTGGAACTGTTCACACTGCCAAACAAATCCCACAGGGAACCGTTTTTCAGGAACTTACTGGAGAAAGTGGCGAACGGCCCGAACAGCAGAACCTGTTTGCCATCAATAATGCGGGTGTCGAGATGCGGAACGGACATCGGTGGCGCGCCCACGGCCGCTTTGCCGTAAACCTTCGCCAGATGGCGTTTCACCACATCCTGATTTTCTGTCACCAGGAATTCACCGCCGACCGGGAAACCGCCGTATTCACGCGCTTCAGGAATGCCGGATTTTTGCAGCAGCGTCAGGGACGCACCGCCCGCACCGATGAACACGAATTTCGCATTCACCACGCGATGTTTGTGGCTGTGTTTGAGATCGGTAATCGTCACGCGCCAGCTTTTATCCGGATTGCGCTGGATATCGCGCACTTCCTGACCGTTTGCCAGCGTGAAATTGGATTTTTTCTGCAACGCCTCGACAAGCTGTCGGGTCACTTCGCCGAAGTTCACGTCCGTACCTGCGGTGGTGCGGGTCGCGGCAACTTTTTGCTTCGGATCACGGCCATCCATGACTGCCGGGATCCATTGTCTGATTTGTTCCGGGTCTTCCGAATATTCCATCCCGCGGAACAACGTGCTTTCCTGCAACGCAGCAAAACGTTTGCGCAGGAAGTCGATATTCTCATCGCCCCAGACAAAGCTCATGTGCGGCACGCTGTTGATGAACGAGCGCGGGTTATTCAGCACGCCTTTCTGCACCTGATACGCCATAAACTGACGGGAAACCTGGAAGGCTTCGTTGATCGCCACGGCCTTGGTGATATCGACAGAACCGTCGGGCATCAGCGGGGTATAGTTCATTTCTGCCAGCGCGGAATGGCCGGTACCGGCGTTATTCCAGCCGTTGGAACTTTCCTGCGCCACGCCGTCCATGCGTTCAATCATATGGACTGACCAGTCCGGCTCGAGTTCCTGGAGATAGGTCCCCAGGGTAGCACTCATAATTCCGCCGCCGACCAGCAATACATCAACGGATTTTTCGTCTTCTGCGGCCGCAGGCTCGCTGGCACCCAGTGAGTCACGGTTGAGAAGCATACCAAGTATCTTTCTCATGACGTCTGTTTCTCTAAATGTTCAGTTCTGTTCTGTTATGAATCGTTGTTGTGACTATCGAACAAGAAATTAGCAAAAAAACACGCGGGATCGTTACTGAAACTTCATTTTTTCAAATGATGGCTACGAATATAACATTATCACTACAAAAATTAAAAAAGGATTTAACGTTTCAAAAAAACAGGCAAACGGGATACCGGACAGCGCTTCAGGCCGCGTCACCGCTGGATTTGAAGGGTTTTGCAAAGGCGTTTTGGAGGGCCTGGGGGCGGTCAAAGAACGAGCTATTCGTGCTAAATCGGGTTTTGTGGTGAAAGCGAGATGTTAAAAAGGCGCAGTTGCCCGCGCCTTTACGATCACTTTTTACGGAATCAGATTACAACGCGACGTCTGCCACTTGTTTCTGCTCTTCGCCCTTTTTAGGGGCTGAAGAATTGTCCGCCGCCGGAGCCGGTTCCGCCGCTTTCGGTTGCGGGTTGTCGAGCATCAGAACGCGGCTGGTGTCGCCCAGTTCTTTCTCGGTCGCCGCCACGTTGCCGTTCAGTTCAGTGCCGTATGAAGGGATGATTTCCTTCAGTTTGGCCTGCCACTCCGGTGTGGCGACTTTGTCTTTAAACACTTTTTCCATCAGGTACAGCATGATCGGAGCCGCAGTGGATGCGCCCGGAGAAGCGCCCAGCAGCGCGGTAATGCTGCCGTCTTTCGAGCTGACCACTTCGGTGCCGAGACGCAGAACGCCGCCTTCTTTCTCATCTTTTTTGATGATCTGCACGCGCTGGCCCGCTTCCCACAGACGCCAGTCTTCTTTCTTCGCATCCGGGAAGTATTCACGTAATGCATCGAAACGGTCGTCGTCGGAGAGCATCACCTGGCTGACCAGATATTTCACCAGATCAAAGTTGTCGATGCCCACGTGGGTCATCGGCATGATGTTGGAGAAATTCACGCTGCCGAACAGATCCCACAGGGAACCGTTTTTCAGGAATTTGCTGGAGAAGGTGGCGAACGGCCCGAACAGCAGAACCTGTTTGCCATCCAGAATACGGGTATCGAGGTGCGGAACGGACATCGGCGGTGAGCCGACAGACGCTTTCCCGTACACTTTCGCCAGATGACGTTTCACCACGTCCGGGTTTTCAGTCACCAGGAACTCGCCACCCACCGGGAAGCCGCCGTAGTTGTCCGCTTCAGGAATACCGGATTTTTGCAGCAGCGTCAGGGACGCACCGCCCGCACCGATAAACACGAATTTCGCTTTGATAACGCTTTCTTTGCCGTCGTTTTTCAGGTCGGCAACGGTCACGTTCCAGGTGTTATCCGGGTTACGTTTAATGTCGCGCACTTCATGACCGAGGCTCAGGGAGAAGTTAGGCTTCTTCTGCAACGAGGCCACCAGCTGACGGGTGATTTCGCCGAAGTTTACGTCGGTACCAATCGGAATGCGGGTCGCAGCGATTTTCTGCGCCGGATCACGCCCTTCCATCACCAGCGGGATCCACTGTTTGATTTGCGCCGGGTCTTCTGAATATTCCATGCCACGGAACAGCGTGCTTTGCTGCAGTGCCGCAAAACGTTTACGCAGGAAATTGATGTTGTCATCACCCCACACAAAACTCATGTGCGGCGTGCTGTTGATGAAGGAACGCGGGTTGTGCAGTACGCCGTTCTCAACCTGATAGGTCCAGAACTGACGGGAAATCTGGAAGGATTCGTTGATTTCAACCGCTTTGGAGATATCGATACTGCCGTCGGCTTTTTCCGGTGTGTAGTTCATTTCTGCCAGCGCAGAGTGGCCGGTACCGGCGTTGTTCCAGCCGTTGGAGCTTTCCAGCGCTACGCCGTCCAGGCGCTCAACCATGTCGATTGACCAGTCTGGCTCTAATTCCTGAAGGTATGTCCCCAGCGTCGCGCTCATAATGCCGCCGCCGATCAGTAACACATCAACGGGCTTTTCATCTTCTGCCAACGCTGACTGGCTGAAAGCAACCACGTTAAGGCAGAGGATCATGGCGAGTATCTTTCTCATGACGTCTGTTTCTCTGAATGTTTAGTTTTAGTTTTGCAGGTGAAAGCTATCCAGATTTCCTCTGGATAAACGAAATCAACAACCCGGCGGTGCGGTGGGAAATAAGCGATTATTTCCACAGAGTATGAAAGGACAATAATGGGGAGCAACGAAAACCGCGGCGAAGAACGACAAATCAACCACACAAATGTTACCGAATACTCATATTATCGAGATTTCGTAAACAATTTAACATTATCGTTACGTGCATTAAAAATAGTTTAATACTTTAAATAATTACATAAGTTAGTGACGTGACGAAATCATTCAGGCCAGATTCGCCTGTAAAGCCGCAGCATGCGCGGCCAGAGCCGGTGCCGGACTGTGGCCGATCAGCATGAAGTTGTAACCGGCATTGCGCCAGTAAACCACGTTCATTCCCCGGCGGATTTCTCGCTGCAATGCCGTATTGTCGCGGTGCTCGCTGCGCGTAATACACAGCGCCATCGGGCCGTACCGCGCGTCAAGATAGGTAATTTGCGCGATGTCATATTCGTCATAATGCAACATACGGGCATCTTTCAGATCCGCGCCCTGCACCGCCAGCGCCGCCGGGCTCAGTGCGATGCCTAAGGTGTTTTGCACCCGCGCAAGCTGGATTTTTTGCTGTCCGGCAGAATCATCCACATCCGCCAGCGTCTGCGCGGTATACAGCGACATGTAATCCGCCACGCGCGCGCGCCAGTTATCGTCAGAAGCAAAAAGCGTGGAATAACGTCCACCCAGCAGCCCGACGGCCAGAAAACTTAACGACGCGGCGAGCAGTGCGCGACGGCTGAATCCGGACGAACCGGCAATCCGTGCATCAGGGATAGCGTCGAGCGCAGCCTGTAATTTCCCGACCGGCGCTTCCTGCAACATCGCGCCAAAGGCGTCGTGGAACGGTAAATTGCTGCGTGACATCTGCGCCAGCCGCTGCGCCAGCACGTCGTCCTGCGCCAGTTGTGCATCAAATTTTGCACGCTGAGATTCGCTTAGCTGGTTATCGAGGTATGCCACCAGAACTTCATCGGCGTAAGGCGCAGCCGGGATTTCACGGGTCATTTTTTCTCTCCCTGCTGCGGTTGGGTGGCGGTACCGGCGTCTTTTGCCAGCGTCAGCCGGGCGGTCGCCAGACGGCTCATGATGGTACCGATGGGGACGGAAAGCGTCATTGCCGCCTCCTGATAGGTGAAACCTTCGACATACACCAGAAACACTGCGTTGCGCTGGGCTTCCGGCAGCCGGTTCACCCGCTGCATAACCTGCGTATGCCAGTGACGCTCCTCGAAAGACAGCGTATCGGCGGGCGCCTGCGTTTCATCAACATCAGCAAAACCCTGCCCCTGACGGACGTACTGCGCCCTGAGTTCGTTAACCCATATGGAGTGCAGGATAGAAAAGAGCCAGCGGTCCACACCGGTGCTGTCCTTAATCTGCGCGCAGCGTTCCAGCGCCCGCACGCAGGTGGATTGCACCAGATCGTCCGCCACATCATGCTTGCGCGACAGTACCATCGCGTAGCGCCACAGACGTGACAGGCACTGGCTCAGTTCAGAACGTAAGTCTGCCGGTGAGATTTATCGATTCTCCGTGATCAGGATTCCGGATGACCGTCGATGGCGGCGCTCAGGTCGCGGTATTCTTCGCAGCCGGTGCCGCACAAGCCTTTGATGGTCGCTAACTGGGCTTTGGCGAGATCAGGACGCCCTTTAATCATATAAGCCTCGCCGAGATATTCCCGGACTTTGGCATACTTCGCGTCAATCGCAATCGACTTCTGATAATAGCTGATACCTTCGTCGGTGCGCCCGAGTTTACGGGTGGCATAGCCGCGATAGTTCCAGGCTTCTTTGGTGTTCTGATCTTTCAGCGTATCCAGCACCGTCAGCGCTTCCTGATAACGACCGGTTTTCGCCAGATGATAAGCGTACTGCGTTTTATCCTGATCGGAAATCATGCTGCCTTTATCCACCATGCAGCTCTTAGTTTTGCTGTCGTAGATTTGCCCCTTCGGGCAGTCCGGCGTTTTTTTAGCGTCGGAATCATCACCCATCGCGTTAGCGGCGGCGCTGAAAAACAGCAGATTGCCCGCCAGACACACAACCGACAGCGCCTGTATTACCGTTTTTGTCTTCATAATGATGTCCTGTAGGGAATTAACTGATGACTTACGGGCGGCTTGTGCTGCCCGGTAACATGCGGCGCAAAATGCCGTCGCGGAGAACGTAATGGTGAAAAAGTGCCGCCAGCGCGTGCACGCCCGCAATAATGATCAGCGCCCAGGCAACGTTGTTGTGCAACGAACCGAAAGTTCTGGTCATCACACTGTCGAAATTGAACACGTCAGGAATGGGGAACAAACCAAAGAAGTAGAACGGTTCGGCCTGCGACCAGCGGAATAAAAAGCCCAGAATGATTTGCGCGACCAGCAATAAATAGAGCGCCAGATGGGTCAGGTGCGCGGCGGCTTTCATCAGCGTCGGCATGGCGACCGGTTGCTGTTTACTGCGACCGGTGCTGACGGTAAACAAACGCCATAAAAGACGCCCGATGATAATCGCCGCCAGCAATATCCCCACCGAGATGTGCACCGATTGCAGCCCTTTGCGCAGCGGCGTGCCGCGCTCCAGCACTTCCCAGATATGCGCGCTGGCAAACAGGAAGATGACGGCCAGCGCCGTCAGCCAGTGCAGCAAAATAGTCAGGCCGTCGTAACGGCTGCGAAGAACAGAAGATGAAGTTTGCATAAAAACCGTGCCCGTCAGTGTTCGATATAAAGGTAAACACCTGAGCAGCGATTTTTATTCGCCGTGAAGGGAAATAATTTTCTCCGGTGAGGTTTTAAATGAAAAAATTGAGGAGAAAATAGGCATCAGAACGCGAAAAGATAGCCTATATATAAATCAGAGACGCGCAAACAGCGCCCTGCGCGCCCGGAATGTCCCTTTTTGCGGGTCAAAATAGACGTTATTGCGCGATAAAGTTTTGCTCTGAGTGGCCGATAATCCGTATTGGGCGCCTTATACGTCAACGGCTGCGCCATAATTTTGCATTTATTTCTTATGAGGTGTGGCAGGTGAGCGAAGTATCGAAAGAGTCGTTTGCGAAGCGGAACACGCTGGCAATTTTGTCCGTTCTGCGAGACTTAAAGAAGAACCAGACCCTGGTCATGGTCAGCCATTCCCGCGGACAATTTATCAGTAAAATTCTGGACGTTGATGCTGACAACCATCAGTTCCTGTTCGATCTGGGCAGTTCAGATTACGAGAACACTCTGGCCGCTGAAGCCGGCACACTGACGTTTGTGGCGGAACCGGCCGGTGCCAAGGTTGAGTTTTCCTGCAGCAGAGTCCGCCAGGTCAGCTATGAAGGTTTGCCGACATTTACCTGCGATCTTCCGCCCGTGTTGTATTTCATTCAGCGCCGTGAGTATTTCCGCGTGAGTGTGCCGCGGATGTCGGATTTCCGTTGCAGCGGAATATTGCCTGATTCCTCTGAGTTTGCTTATCGCGTGCGTGATATCTCACTTGGCGGGCTGGGGCTGGAGATTGAAGGGGCTACACCGCCGGAAATCACCAGCGGGTCAATGCTGAAAGATTCGCTGATTCAGCTAGCGGAGCTGGGAACCTTTACATTAGATCTGCAGTATCTCGGCGCGATGGTGCGTAAATCGGTGAGCAATAAAGGCGAAACCGTGACGTCGCAGCGGCTGAGTTTTAAGTTTCCGAATTTATCACCCGCGCAGGAACGCGACCTGCAACGGGCGATTTTTGAGCTGGAAAAACAGCAGCATATGAAAGCGAAGCGTTTCCAGCACGATTAACGTTCAGATAAACATACCGCCTGAGGCCTCAACGCGCTGGGCGGTCATCCAGCCCGCTTCATCACTGAGCATCAGCGCCACCATATCACCGATATCATCCGGCAAACCGGCGCGGCCCAGCGCAGTATTGCTGGCAACCAGTCTGTTCACATCCGGATTATCGCGCACCATACCCCCGCTGAAATCCGTTTCAATTGCGCCAGGAGCCAGCACGTTGGCGGTAATCCCGCGTGCGCCGAGTTCTTTCGCCTGATAGCGGGTCAGCACTTCGATGGCCCCTTTCATCATGGCGTAAGCCGATGAGCCCGGCAGAGCAAAACGCGCCAGCCCGCTGGAGATATTCAGGATGCGGCCACCGTCGGCCATCAGCGGCAACAGTTTTTGCGTCAGGAAGAACGGCCCTTTCAGATGGACATTCATCATCAGATCAAACTGTTCTTCGGTAGTATCGGCAAAAGACTGATGTAAACCTACCCCGGCATTGTTGATCAGAAAATCAAAAGTATCGCGCTGCCAGACCTGTTGCAGTTGCGCTTTTACCTGCACAACAAAGCCATCAAAACTGCCGGACTCACCGGTATTGAGCTGCAACGCAACGGCCTTTCCACCCTGTGCTTCGACAGAAACCACCACTTCCTGTGCCGCAGCGGCCTGATTGTGGTAAGTCAGAATCACGTCAACGCCCTTTTTTGCCAGCTTTTCAATGGCATTCTTACCTAAACCACGGCTTCCGCCGGTCACTATTGCGATTTTACGGTTCATATCTGACCTCATTGGCTTTTTGTACCTTCTGCATCGGATGAAACACAGCCTATTGGATTACCGCAGAGTGATAAATGAGCCATAATGATTTTCACTGTCTCATTCTCAACAACAATCAGGCAAATTGTGGATAAAATTCAATCAATGCAGGTGTTTGTGCGCGTCGCTGAACTGAGTAATTTTACCCGCGCGGCTGAAAGCCTGGGATTGCCCAAAGGCAGTGTGTCGCGGCTGGTGCAACAACTGGAAACGCGGATGTCGGCACGTTTGCTGCACCGCTCAACGCGCCGCGTACAACTGACGCAGGACGGACAGGTGTTTTATCAGCGCTGCAAAGAGTTGCTGGCCAGCATGGATGAACTGGAATCGATGTTTCAGTCGAATCCGGCCAGTGTCAGCGGACGTTTGCGGGTTGATATGACCACCGGTATGGCGACGCATCTGGTGTTACCGCGTCTGGCGGAGTTTCTTAACCGTTATCCGGCGCTGGAAATTGAACTGAGCTGCACCGATCACCGCGTGGATGTGGTGCGGGAAGGGT
The DNA here is from genome assembly GCF_000745615.1 of Rahnella sp. WP5. Taxonomy (NCBI): domain Bacteria; kingdom Pseudomonadati; phylum Pseudomonadota; class Gammaproteobacteria; order Enterobacterales; family Yersiniaceae; genus Rahnella; species Rahnella sp. WP5. The sequence continues at coordinate 223,678 of NZ_JQJR01000007.1, forward strand.
TTGACTGTGTGATCCGCTCCGGCACCCTTAAAGATTCCGGGCTGATTGCGCGTCCGCTGGGGCATCTCAGCATGGTTAACTGCGCCAGCCCCGGTTATCTGCGCCGCTACGGCACGCCGGATCACCCTGACCAGCTGGCACATCACGCCATGGTGCATTATGAACAAATCCTCGGCAGCCATACGTCGGCCTTTGAATATCTCGACGGCAAACAGGTGAAAACGGTCAAAAGCGGCGGCGCGGTGACGGTTAACAGCACCGAAACCTACGTCAGCGCCTGTATCAACGGCCTGGGTATCATTCAGGTTCCGCTGATTGGTGTGCGCGACGCGCTGGCGGGTGGTCAGCTGATCAGTATTTTGCCGCAGTTCCGTGCACCGCCAATGCCGGTGACGCTGGTTTATCCGCATCGTCTGAATCTGTCACGCCGCGTTAAAGTGTTTATGGACTGGCTGACCGATATCACCCAAACGTTCATTGCCTGAGCTTTCAGACGCCTCTGGCTTAGCCCTCACCGCTCAGGCGTCTATACTTAAGGCCGGATGAATTTTTAAGGACAACATGGATCAATGCCCATCATTTCAAAACAAGAACCGGCCACACAGGAAAAACCGACCCCGCTGATCAACATCAAAACCGGCAATCAGACGGTGGATAAAAACATCAGCAGATTTTCACGACTCGTGGAATACGTGCAGTCCTGGGGCTGGGTGGCACATTTGCTGCGTGCCACGGAACGCTTTAACGATCGCCTTGGCAGCCAGTTTGGCGCGGCCATCACCTATTTCTCCTTTCTGTCGCTGATCCCGATTCTGATGGTGTCCTTCGCTGCGGTCGGTTTTGTGCTGGCCTCAAATCCTGATTTGCTGGCAGAACTGATCAACCGAATCGTCAACAGCATCAGCGACCCGAATCTGGCGAATACGTTGAAAAGCACGGTAAACACTGCCATCCAGCAGCGTACTGCCGTGGGGTTATCCGGTTTGCTGATTGCGCTTTACTCCGGCGTGAGCTGGATGGGGAATTTGCGCGAAGCGATCCGTGCCCAGTCGCGCGATGTCTGGGAGCGTAATCCGCAGGATCAGGAGAAAATTTACCGCCGCTATATTCGCGATTTTATTTCCCTGACCGGGCTGGTGCTGGCGCTGATTATCACGCTGTCGCTGACGTCGATTGCCGGTGCCGCGCAAAAAACCATTGTCGATGCGCTGGGTCTGGGTGGCATTGACTGGCTCCGCCCGGTGATGACCAGTATCACGCTGGTGATTTCCATTGCCGCTAACTATTTGCTGTTCCTGTGGATTTTCTGGATGTTGCCGCGCCACAAGCCACGCAAAAAAGCGCTGCTGCGCGGGACGTTGCTGGCGGCGATGGGTTTTGAGGTGATTAAATTCGTGATGACCATGACACTGCCGAAGCTGGCGACCTCACCTTCCGGCGCAGCCTTTGGTTCAGTGATCGGCCTGATGGCTTTCTTCTATTTCTTCGCCCGCCTGACGTTGTTTGTCGCCGCGTGGATAGCGACGGCGAAATACAAAGATGACCCGCCGATGCCGGATCCGAAGAAAAAAGCCGCCAAAAACGCGAAAAATGCCACGGAAAACGACAGTGAATACACGCCGGACAACCTCATCGTGCCAGACGAAATGCATATATCCACAGTTAATGCTGAAGATGAAGTTAAAAAGCAGTGAATAATGCTAAATCAGGCATAGCGCCGCCGTGAAAACCAGAATAACTGACTGAGAGCCGTACTTTTATTTTGCGGTTTTGCAGTCAGTTGCTCTGCCTTTTACCCATTCGCCAAACTTATGACTGGCGAAATCCTGCCCTGATAAAATAATCCCCCGATCCGGCTTTAAACGCCTTTTTTCGCGGCTTCCGCTGCGTTGAAATACCGCCGCGCTCTGCATAAGATGCCTTTTCGATATACATTTATTTACATTAGATCCCTCCCACTCATTACAAATAAGAAACACTTATGCAAGCCACTATCACTCCAGAATTAGAAGCTGACGCGCAATTGGTGAGTCAGAACTCCCGCAGCAAAGTCATCGTGGCATCGCTTATCGGTACGGCCATTGAATTCTTCGACTTTTATATCTATGCCACTGCTGCGGTGATTGTTTTCCCGCACATTTTCTTCCCGCAGGGTGACCCGACGGCGGCCACGCTACAGTCTCTCGCGACCTTTGCCATCGCCTTTGTCGCCAGGCCGATCGGTTCCGCGCTGTTCGGCCACTTCGGCGACCGCGTCGGACGTAAAGTTACGCTGGTGGCCTCTTTGCTGACGATGGGCGTGTCTACCGTGGTGATCGGCCTGCTGCCGACCTACGCAACCATTGGCGTTTTCGCACCGATGCTGCTGGCGCTGGCGCGTTTTGGTCAGGGTCTGGGCCTTGGCGGTGAATGGGGTGGCGCGGCGCTGCTCGCCACCGAGAACGCACCGGCGAAGAAACGCGCCCTTTACGGCTCTTTCCCGCAGCTTGGCGCACCGATTGGTTTCTTCTTCGCGAACGGCATGTTCCTGCTGCTGTCGTGGCTGCTGACCGACGAACAGTTTATTTCCTGGGGCTGGCGTGTGCCGTTCCTGCTTTCTGCGGTACTGGTGATCGTCGGTCTGTATGTGCGCGTTTCCCTGCACGAAACACCGGTATTTGCCAAAATTGCCAAAGCCGGTAAACAGGTGAAAGTGCCAATTGGCACGCTGTTCACTAAATATAAAAAGGCGACGATTCTCGGCACCTTTATCATGGTTGCGACTTACACGCTGTTCTACATCATGACCGTGTATTCACTGGGTTACGGCACAGCCGCAAAGCCGGTCGGGCTGGGCATTCCGCGCAATGAATTCCTGCTGATGCTGATGATCGGCGTGGTCGGTTTCGGCGTGATGGTGCCGGTTGCCGGTCAGCTGGCGGATAAGTTTGGCCGTCGCAAAACCATGATTTGTATTACGCTGCTGATGATCGTCTTCGCCCTGTGCTTCCCGACCATTCTGGGTGCCGGTTCACAGGCGCTGGTGATGGTATTCCTGCTGTGTGGTTTCATGGTGATGGGGCTGACTTTCGGTCCGATGGGTGCGCTGCTGCCGGAGCTGTTCCCGACAGAAGTTCGCTATACCGGCGCGTCCTTCTCCTATAATGTGTCTTCGATACTGGGCGCATCTGTCGCGCCGTACATCGCCACCTGGCTGGCAACCCATTACGGGTTGTTCTATGTGGGCGTTTATCTGGCCTCAATGGCAACGCTGACGCTGATCGCGCTGCTGCTGTCCAAAGAAACCGCCCATCAGTCATTGTAACTGACCCGGATACCGTGCCCGGTTTGCGCCCGGCACGGTGCCTTCTGCGAAGGTCTCTTATGCGCTTGCGTCGATTTATCCTGCCTGTTCTGATCCTGCTTATCCTTATTACTGCGGCCTTTTGGTATTTCTGGCCACACACCTCCAATCCCAACGCTCTGTGGAACATCATCAGCAAGAAATGCGTGCCGAATCAGCAAAGCACGGGCAAACCTGAGCCCTGCGCGCAGGTCGATGAACAACAGGGTTTTGTGGTGCTGAAAGATCTGAACGGCCCGCTGCAATATTTGCTGATGCCGACCGCGAGGATCACCGGTATGGAAAGCCCTGCGTTGCTGGAACCGTCAACGCCAAACTTTTTCAGTCAGGCATGGAATGCTCGGCATTTTATGGCGGATAAATACGGTAAACCGATTGATGACAGCAATGTCTCGCTGGCGATTAACTCGCAATACGGACGGTCGCAGAATCAGCTGCACATCCACATCTCCTGTCTTTTGCCACAGGTAAAAACCACGTTGAGCAAAGATGGCGGGCAGATGGGATATAACTGGCAGGAACTGCCGGATAAGCTGCTCGGACACACCTATCTGGCGCGTAAAGTGACGCAGGCCGAGCTGAATGAGAAAGGCGCTTTCCGGCTTCTGGCCGAAGGTGTGCCTGAAGCCGATAAAAAGATGGGACATTTCGGCATGGCGATGGTCAGCCTGCCGGGCGGCGATTTCCTGCTGCTCGCCAGCGAGCGTGACTTACTCAAACTCAATAACGCCTCCACCGAAGAAATCCAGGACCACAAATGTGCGGTACTGGATCCGGTGCCTCAGCCTTAAAGCCCCCTTCCGGCCTCCCCTTCGCAGGGGAGGCGTTAATCCAACAGGATTACTTCTGTTTCATCTGCTGCAAGATCGGGCCGCACTGGTTTTCTTCATTATCGCTTGGAGAGATCAACGCCAGCAGCGCGGCAGCCGGGGCAACGACAGCGCCAAGCGCGACGGCTGCGGCACCGCGGGCAATCAGCGGCCCTGGTTTCACGCCGGCATCCGGATTTTTATAGGTGCCACGAACATACAGCGGTGAACGTAAGGTCAGGATACGCACGCCCTTGCTTTCAGGGTTGATCGACAGATCCAGCCGTTCGGTTGCCATATTGGTGTTGCCGGTAATGTTAATCACCGCATTCTCAGTATCGAACACAAACAGCCGTGGCGTGACCAGTCCGTTCTTCACATTGACGTTGGCGGCCGCGCAGTTGATCGCCACTTCATCATCGCCGAACAGTTTACTCACCACGTAATTACCGACATTCAGCCCTGCCAGTTCCATCAGGCCACGGCTGATCACGCCATCGTTAATAAGGATTTTCATATCACCGTTGCTGGTACCGAGCAGCGCTGCGACCGAATTCCCGGTGCCGGTCAGCGTGGCGTCACCGTTCAGGTCGCCCAGACTGCGCTCCATTGACTGTACGTTTGGCAGCAATTGCTTGAGCTTCAGTTTGCGGGCATGGATATCGGCGCGCGCCTGCATCGGCGATTTGTCACCTTCGAGGCGGATGGTGGAATTCAGATTACCGCCAGCCAGACCGAAACGCAGCGGGTCGAGCAGGATCTCGCCGTCGGTCAGTTTCAGGTGAGTACTCAAATCGCTCAGCGGCAGGGATTTACCATGCTCGATACGTTTGGCGCTGAATTTCACATCAGCGTCCATTACCCGCCAGCTTTTGGTATCGAATTTCTCCACCGGCAATACTTTGTCGGCAGGCTGCCGGGTAGTTTCACCACGTTTGGCTTTGTCCTGGTTAGAATCGGCACCAATCAGCGGAGCCAGATCAGCAAAGCGCAGCTGTTTTGAAACTACCTCACCGGTCAGTTTAGGTCGCGGTTTAACGGCCTGATAAGTCAGTGAGCCGTGAATATCGCTGTCGCCGATTTCACCGTTAAAGTTCTGATAACGGTAAATTGCGCCGTCTTTATCATGCAACGTCGCCGATAAATGCCCGTCGGTGGAGTACGGTGGCGTTTGCGGCAGCAGCACGCCGGTCAGGCCATACAAGTCAGACAGCGTCTGGCCGGAGAATTTCAGACGTAAATCCAGCCCCCCGAGATTCATCGGATCCTGCAATGTCCCCGCGACGGCCACCCGCGTATTCCCGGAACGGACATCTGCCTGTAACGGGAACAGCACATCCGGGTCTTTCAGCGCCAGCATGCCACCGATTTTGCCGCTGCCGGAAAGCGATTCACCGTTGTATTTGCCGTCAACTTTCCAGCCAAACACATAAGGCGGGGTTTTGGTTTTCGGTGCATCTTTCTTATCACCGACCACTTCCGTGAACGGCAGCGGTTTGCCCAGCGGGTCAATCACGGCGCGGAAATCAGCTTTCAGTTTCGCGTCTTTATAGTCAATCTGCCCGCGATCAAACACGATATCATTGAGCGTAAATGACCAGGCAGACGGCGGCTGCGCCGGATCCTGCGTATCGCTGTTGGCGAGATTGAACGTCCAGTTATTTTTGCCATTATCCAGACGCAGCAATGAAGCATCAGGCTGTTTCAGCCAGATACGCGGGATCAGCACTTCTTTATGCAGTAAGGCGAGTGGCGCAATGCTGGCGTCAACGCGGGCGAGTTTCACCATCTGCGCGTCTTTTTCACCGGTTTGCACATCGGAAGGGTTACCGAGCACGATATCTTCAGCATGAATATGCGGCCACGGCACCCACGCGCGCCACCCCGCTTCGTCTTTCTGACGCGACCAGTCAACGCCTAAATCACCGCGGATCGCGAATGCGCGGTTCAGTTCGGTGCTGACTTTTTGATTGATGGTCGGTTTGAGGCGGTTCCAGTCGAATGTCGCAATGAAAATCACGACAGCAATCAACGCAATGATAATCACACCCACAACCCAGGAAATCACTTTACCTGTGCGCGTCATAAATCTGTTCCTTTCAGACAGTTAACCAATCCCAAGTTTTAACCATAGTAGAATTCTCAACAGCTTGCAGGAAGGGGCATTCGTGAAGGGGGCATATCAGGCAGGAAGTCGGAAGGTAATGCTTTTTAAATCAGTGAAATGAAAATGCATCACACCACAACGAGTCACCAGCAACTTTGAGAGTTTGCCTCAGCAGGTCAGGCGTGATCCATTATCCTTTGAAATGTATGGGCAGATTATCCAGATTATCGAAAATGGTGGGACGCGCCAGATAATAGCCTTGTGCCGCCAGCGCATCAGAATTGCAGACCATCGCCCATTCAGAGGCCGTTTCAACGCCTTCAATAATCACGCCTTTGCTATAGCGGTTCATCAGCGTCACCAGCGTGTAAAACAGCCGTGACCCCTCTTCACTCTGGCCAAGCAAAATAAACAGATCGCGGGCGATTTTGATGTATTCGTAATGCCAGGTGGTGAAGGAAGAGAAGTTAGCGATACCCTGACCAAAGTCATCGAGCCACAACCGGTCAGATTGCTCGATTTGCGACAGCGGGATACTCAGCGCATTTTCGGCGCTTTCAACCAGTTCAAAACGGACATACGGCATCGCGCTGATTTGCGCGCGCAGCGCCGAATCAGATTGCAGCATTTCCAGTACCTGACCATCTACGTTAATCGACGCCAGTAATTCGTTTTCAATGAACAGATGCTGCCAGCGCTGCAACAGGTCGAGCTGCTCCTGCACGATTTGCAAACGTTTGCCCACAGCGATCGCGACAAAATATTCTTCCGGCGAAATGAATTTGTGCGGGCTCGCAGGGTGAAAAATCCCTGTCAGCAATTCAATTCCCAACAGCTTTCCTGTGGTGCGATAAATAGGCTGAAAACGGTACACTCTCTGACACTGACGCCAGTAAGACTGTGCTTTTACGCGCTCTATGGCGGTAAAAGAAGGCGTAATCAGCCCTAACATCATCTTAGTTATCATATTTTTCTGCCGTCATGAATAAGAATCAGATAATCAGGGGGACATGCGGCAACATGTGTCGCGTGACTACAATGTGATTCATGTCAACAGCGTGTGTTCGCAGAACACTGTGTTTCATGGAGGCAAAGTAGCCCGGTTTCCTGGCTTTCTTTAGTAGAGTTATCTATCGGCGCTGCGCGGGGAAACTTTAATCACTCCATATAACCTTGCAATCCATGTGGCTAAATCAGCCAAAAAGCCGGGCTGGAAGTTCTTTTACACAGGCTCTACAGTGGAAGCACTGAATATTTTATTGACGCCTCATTCACAAGCCGGAGAAAAAAATGCCTTATGTTAATATCAAAATCACCCGCGAAGGCGCGACAGCTGAACAGAAGAAAGCGCTGATCGCCGGGGTGACACAATTACTGGTGGACACGCTGGGCAAAAATCCGGCGACGACCGTGGTCGTCATTGACGAGGTCGACACCGATAACTGGGGAGTGGGTGGCCGTCCGGTGACCGAACTGCGTCAGGAAAATAAGTAACTGCCTCAGGTGGAAGTGCTGACGCTTCCACTTTCCCCCTCGTTTTTTCTTCGTTTTTTTGCCTGCCGCCTACAAAAATAAAACCTTGTTTTAATTTATTTGACTGACCGCATTCTTATGAAGAGACTAGAGCGCAATAATGACGGTCTTTTCTTTCCTTTCGTTTTAATGCTTCAGACATAGGCCAGGTACCATGACCAGCAAAAACATTGCCGTTATCGGCGAATGCATGATCGAATTATCTCAGAAAGGCGATGCGCTCCACCGCGGTTTTGGTGGCGACACGCTGAACACGTCTGTTTATATCTCCCGCCAGGTTTCCCCTGATGCACTGAACGTGCATTACGTCACCGCGCTCGGCAATGACAGTTTCAGCAATGAAATGTTGCAGGCCTGGCAGCAGGAAGGGGTTCACACGGATCTGACCCAGCGCCTTGAAAACAAGTTACCCGGTTTGTATGTGATTGAAACGGACAGCACCGGCGAGCGCACCTTCTATTACTGGCGCAATGATGCTGCCGCGCGCTACTGGCTCGACAGTCCGCAATCCGAAGAGATTTGCCGGAAACTGGCAGAATTCGATTATCTGTATCTGAGCGGTATCAGTCTGGCGATCCTCAGCGACGCAAGCCGTGACCGTCTGATGACCTTGCTGAAAGCCTGCCGTTCACGCGGTGGCAAAGTGATTTTCGATAACAATTACCGTCCGCGTCTGTGGGCCAGCAAAGAACAGACGCAGGCCGCGTATAACGCCATGCTTTCCTGCACCGACATCGCCTTCCTGACCCTCGATGACGAAGATATGTTGTGGGGCCAGAAGCCGTACGACGACGTGATTGCGCGCACCCATGCGCTGGGGGTCAGCGAAGTGGTCGTCAAACGCGGAGCCGACAGTTGCATCGTCTCCAGCGCTGAAGGCGAGTTGCATGATGTCCCTGCGGTGAAATTGCCGAAAGAGAAAGTCATTGATACGACGGCAGCAGGAGATTCCTTCAGCGCCGGTTATCTGGCGGTGAGGCTCACCGGTGGCAGCGCGGTGGAAGCCGCAGTGCGTGGACATGAAACAGCGAGTACTGTTATCCAGCATCGCGGTGCGATCATTCCGATGGAGTTTATGCCGGGGCGGGCATAAGGGGAGTTTTTTTACTCCTCCCCCTGCGAAGGGGGAGGCTGGGAGGGGGTTTTAATGACTAACTCTTTGCTAAAGCACACTTAAACTTTTTGATTTAGACCTTAATACCCCACCCCAACCCTCCCCTTCGCAGGGGAGGGAGCCGACCGAATTCTTACTCAACGATCTACTTATTGCGCAGTCGCCGCCGATGCCGCCGGCACATCCCCCGCAGGGGCATCAACCGCAGGCGCGGTTTCCACCGGTGCCATTATCTTGTCATAAACCGCCCGCAGCTCTGCGGCATTCACCTCAGGTTCCCCTTTTGGCTGCGCCACTAATAACGCAGGAGCGCGGGAAAGCTGTTGCTTCAGTTCCTGATTCAGCACCGGCAGGGTCAGCGTGGAAAGGAACTGCTGACGCAATTGCTGATACTGTTCTGGGGCGATATCTACCACACCGTTTTGCTGGGAACGCAAACGCTGGCTCATCAGCACATCGGTATCGGTACGGGCGTAAGTCGCGAACAGTTTGCTCAGCTGATCGTTTTTCTGCGCAATCAGTGCATCAAATTCAGCCTGAGAAATGCCTTTATCGCGAACAGCCAGGAGTTCTTCTGACAGACGTTTAAACAGCTCCGTCAGCTTAGCCTGCGGTGCTTCAATGCGGATTGCACACTGCGCGCGCTGATATTGCACATTACAGTCGAAACCCAGCCCCGGGCCAGGTGCCGGGGTGTCTTTTTTGGTTTCAAACGCACTTTTCAGTTGTTGCTGCAAATGCCAGAACAACGCTTCGCGGGCTAGATCACTGCGCCAGTATGCGGCAAGGGCCTGTGAATCCTGAATGGGCTGCCAGGCGTTATCCCACATTAATGAGACGCGATCCTGAGTCAGATTTTCATCCATGACGGTCATGGATTTTGTCGTCACTTCAGACAGCGTGGGCAACGTCTGCGGCGTCTGGCGGCTGCCTTTGAGTGACGAGAACGTGCGATTGATTTGTTCACTCAGGCCACGGCTGTCGACATTACCGACGACAAATAACGTCATCGCATCAGGCGTATACCACTGATGATAAAATTTGATTAATGCGTCGATGTTGACAGGTTTGGTGGGTAAATGGTTTGGATTGTGACCAACCAGCGTCGAACCGGCCATCCGCGCACGCCACCAGGCATCCTGCGTATTTTGAGGCAGAGAACCTACCGGATCCTGAGATTCCTGACGGGCTGCACTCACCAGCGCCGGGGTGACAGACACTTTGCCCGCCGTATTTGCCAGCCAGTTCAGAGCATCTTTCAGAAGCTCAGGACGGTTATTGGGCAGGCTCAGGTTGTACATCGTGAAATCATAAGAACTGACCGCTGGCGGCAAGGGCCGCTGCGGATTGATACTTTGCTGCCACAGAGACTGGAGCTGAGCCGTGCTGAAGCCTTCGCTGTGCATCAGCGCAAGGCGGGGAAGGAAATGGGCATAGCCCGTTTGCTGGGCTGATTCCGCCAGCGAGCCGGTGCGAACCACCAGGCGTAATTCAATGCGATCGCTCGGGCGTTGCGGCGTGGTCAGCAACTGCCAGGTAAATCCATTGTCCAGTTTCCCCTGCTGCCAGGCCGGATCTGGTTGTAATGCTTCAGCTTGCACATGACTTGCGGCTGCTGCCAGCAGCAATCCACCAATGAGTAAACGGATTTTGGTGCCCTGCATGTGAACCCCTACGTAATGACAATCCAATTTTCAATATGCTGTCCTGCCGGTGTCGGTCGACTGGCCCACAGGAATTGAATGCGTAAGTTTAAGGACGAAAAATACAGCCCTTCGTTAGACCGCGCATTTTTCGCAATGTCACGCAGCCCGCAAAAATATTATGGGAACGAACGCCAGATGAGGCATTTGAGGGACATATTATGAAGATAATCCACCGGTTGCATCAAGTAACCGGTGGATATTAGGTGGGTTTGGGGCTAAATAAATGCGTTTTTAGAAACCTTTCTCAATATTTTCATCCATTCAGCCACCATTTTTCAGAAATTTCAGGCGGACTTTTCGGCTTCTGTCAGACCTTTCTGGCCGTTTAAGGTCGCTTTTAACTGCCCTTCGTCCAGCTGATCACACCATTTTGCGACCACGATGGTGGCGACGCCGTTACCCACCAGATTGGTCAGCGCACGCGCTTCGGACATGAAACGGTCAATGCCCAGAATCAGTGCCAGTCCTGCAACCGGTAAATGGCCCACAGCAGACAACGTTGCCGCCAGCACGATGAATCCGCTGCCCGTTACGCCTGCCGCCCCTTTTGAAGACAACAGCAGCACCACAATCAGGGTGATCTGATGCCAGATATCCATATGGGTATTGGTCGCCTGCGCGATGAAGACTGCTGCCATCGTCAGATAAATCGAGGTGCCGTCCAGATTGAAGGAATAGCCGGTCGGAATGACCAGCCCGACCACCGATTTCTTACAACCCAGACGCTCCATTTTATCCAGCATGCGCGGCAGCGCTGATTCAGAAGATGACGTGCCCAGCACGATCAGCAGCTCTTCTTTAATGTAATTCACAAACTTGAAGATGCTGAAACCGGTGAAGCGCGCGATAAGCCCGAGCACCACCACCACGAACAAAATACAGGTCAGGTAGAAGCACAGGATCAGTTGTCCCAGTTGCACCAGCGAACCGACGCCGTATTTGCCGATGGTAAACGCCATGGCCCCAAATGCGCCAACCGGTGCGAGGCGCATGATCATATTGATGATGCCGAAAATGACCTGAGAGAAGCTTTCGATCACATTGAAAATCAGCTGGCCTTTGTGGCCCAGACGGTGCAACGCAAAGCCAAACAACACAGCAAATAGCAGCACCTGAAGAATGTTCCCGCTGGCGAATGCCCCAATCACGCTGGAGGGGATTACGTCCAGAAGGAACGGAATGATGCCCTGGCTTTGCGCCTGCTCGGCGTAAACCGCTACCGCTTTAGCATCCAGCGCGGCAGGATCCACGTTCATCCCGGCTCCCGGCTGTACAATATTGACGATCACCAGCCCGATGATCAGCGCCAGTGTACTGACAATTTCAAAGTACAGCAGCGCAATCGCACCGGTGCGGCCGACCGCTTTCATGCTTTCCATACCCGCAATACCGGTGACGACAGTACAGAAGATCACCGGCGCGATGATCATCTTGATTAATTTAACAAAACCATCACCAAGTGGTTTCATTTGAGCGCCAATCTCAGGGTAGAAATGCCCCAGAAGAACACCGACGGTAATAGCCAAAAGCACCTGAAAATACAGGCTTCTGAAGAGTGATTTTTTCATGAATACCCATCCTGAAGTGATTGCGCCGACTTCTATTTTTTGTAAGGTCAAAGGTAATGAGTGGCAGCAGGTAAATAACACAAGCACAACATGATGGAAATATTTCGTTTCCCTCCGCAATCACGAGTCATGAAAAACCGGAGCGGAAAGGATTCAGCAGGAAGTAATGTAAGTAAAAAAAGCGTCAGGAGGGGGAAATGCCGGACAAGAAGAGGTTTTCCTGTCCGTGGTACAGGTCAGGAAGGCTGGCAGAATTTCCGTTCGAAGTCAGTTTTGGAAAGCGGCGCGGAAAATAAATAGCCTTGTCCGAGCTGAATATTTTCCTTAAGCAGCCACTGACGTTGTTCCTCTGTTTCTACGCCTTCGGCTACCAGCTGAATATTCATGGCGCGACCAATCGAGGCCACAATATTCACCATCACTTCATCCTGCGGCAGCACGCTGACGAAGCTGCGGTCAATTTTGATGACATCAATAGGCAATGTGCGCAGCCGGTTGAGGTATTCCAGCCCGGAGTAACCCAGACCAAAATCATCAAGCTCGATGGAAACACCCACGGCGCGAAGTTCGCTGAGCAACAGCAGCGCGCGATCGAGATCATCAATGCGGGCCGTTTCCGTGATTTCCAGCACCAGTTGTCCCGGATTAATTTTGTAACGGCTCAGCAGGCTGCGCAGTTCCGGCAGGAAGTTACGCTGCTGTACCTGCGCGCCGGAGAGATTGACTGACAGCGGCAGGGGAATGCCTCGTTGCTGCCAGTCCGCCAGGATCTGACAGCCCAGCTCAAGAATTTTGTAACCCAGCTGACTCATGACGCCGATTTCTTCGGCCAGCACAATAAAATCGCTTTCCAGGCCGTAACTTCCATCGGCCATTTTACGACGCAGCAGGGCTTCCGCCCCGACCACCGCGTCAGTTGCCATATTCACCTGCGGCTGGATAAACAGCGTGAAATCATTCTGTTCCATCGCATGCAGGATTTCGTTTTCCTGCAGTAAGCGTTTCTGAATTTTTTCGGTCAGTTCCGGCTCGAAGAACAGGATTTGGTTTTTCCCCTGCTGATAGGCCGAGACTCTGGCCGCACGACCATTCACCATCAGTTGCTGCGCACTCACCGGGAATTCGCCGGTGTATTGCACGATGCCGATGCTGCCGGTCGGATGCAGAGACATATTGCCAGCATGACTTTCCTGCGGCGCATTGATGCGCTCCATGATTTGCCGCGCCAGACGCATCGCCATAAAGGGCCGCGGTATATCCGCCGCCAGCAGAGCAAATTCGTTATAACTCAGGCGCGCCAGCAGGCAGTTCTCAGGCAACACATTCATGATGGAAGAGATCAGCGGGCAATCCACATGGCCGTCATCGCGCAGGCTTTCAATGCCGATTAACAGCAGGTGGAAACTTTTTTGCGGTTCAGCGCAATGCAGGCGGTGTTCCAGATGCTGTATAAACTGTTCTTCATTATTTAGCATGGTTTGAGAAGGCAGCAGTGCTTCACGGGCAGTGCATTGCGGCTTCTCCCGCTGTTGCTGATTGCGGTTGTAGCTGCGCACCAGCATGCCGATCTCATCGTCTTCGTGGCGTTGCGGCAGGGTTAGCTGATGGCCTGGCACCTCGCTTTCCGGCAGGGATTCCAGATCGCTGGCAATCGCGCGAAGCGGTTTCACGATCAAACGGTTGATAACCCAGCTCACGGAAATAGTCAGGATCAGCGCCAGCAACAGATATGTTGTCAGCATGGTCGAGAGCGCGCTGATGATGAACTGATACATGCGGTAGGAATCAGCCTGAAGGACCAGATAAGCCAGGGGTTTGGGGGCTTTAGGGCTGGCAGCCGCAGAATAGAGAGGTACGGAGATTGTCACCGGCAGATTGAAACCGCGGGTCACCCATTGCGGCACCGGGCGGCCTGGTGGGAAATGCGTATGCAGTGCGGCGATCTGATTGGGTAACACGACGTCGGCACGGCTCAGAATGCCCACCGGTTGCAGCGTATTCAGAATGTCCTGCGTTTCTTCCAGATCAACATCCAGCACGGCTTGCGAGAGCGGAACCCGAACAGAATGCGCAATATTCTCAAGTTGCTGGGCGTAATCGTCCCTCCGTTGCTGTACAAAGTGGAACAGCTGGATGACGATAAAAATACAAATGGTGATGGCCGCAATGCTCGACACGGCCGCCATCTGTTTAATCGTTAATGAACGCCTGACCCGCAACTTAATTCTCCATCAACCACCGACATGATTTTCCGCGCCCATCCGGGCATAAACGGTACTTGTGCGCAGTATACCTTATAACGTGTTATTTCGAGGTTAAAGACGAAGTTTTGGCTATAAAAAACAACATGTTTGCCGGTACACACCTACAATGAATATTCTTTATGTTGTTCAACTTAGAGAAAACATACATTACTCAGGTTAATCGAATAATTCACAGCATAAGAACATCCTGAGCCCGGCGCACCTGATGAATATTATGTGCTATTCATCACATAAAAAACCAAACATTATACTAATTTAACAAAAACGCATCGCAAAACAACATCAAAAACCTTTTGCGCCAGCCAGTTATGCCCGTGTTGTTTTTTATGCGGGTTAATCCTATTTTTTGTAAAAACTGCTCTATGCTGTAAAAGAACTGATATATTAAGACGAGTCCTATTCCCACATAAAACTTTAAAAATATTCATCTTTTTACACTCTTTGTTAACGGCCAATCACAGTCGTTTTGACGTCCAGAAAACACCGAAATATATAATCCTATCGGGCGGGATTTATGAATAAATATGATGACATTAAACGTTTTATGGATAAGACGAAGTTGGAAAATCTTGATTATAAAGAGCTTAATGAAAAATCAACGGGAGAATCCATAACAGGTTCAATGAATCAGTGGACGTTGATTAAACAAGTCTCAGCCAGCGAAGAGCCTGCCGGTCCCCTTGATAACGGCCGTACCACGCAGCCAACGCCACAATCCATTTCTGCGGACGAGTTTTCGCTTTCTGCTTCTCAGTCTGTCAATGAGCAGCAGAAACCGCATGCTTCTGCCGCACAGACTGTTATGCACACACCAGCCACGCCGATGTCTTCGGAGGTTACTCCTCCGCCAGCCGGTTTTGGTCTGCTTGATGCCCTGCGCGAAACGCTGCCGTCCGCACCCGTTCAGCCTGTTCACACAGCACCGACATTGCACGCCCAGTCAGTCATTCCTGACAGCGGCTCAGGTTTACTCGATTCATTGCGTAAAGCAATGCCCGAAGCGCCTTCAAAGCCTGCACCTGCGCCGGTTCAGACGCCTCAGCCAGAACAACACCCCGCCGCGCCGGTTTACCACCAGCCGCCGGTACAAAATCCAGCGCCAGTGGTGCCCGCATCCCCGGCGTCTGCTGAGGTTAACCAGCGCTTTAAACAAATGTTTAAACAGCGAGCGCCGCAGCCTGCCAGCGCTTATTTACATCGCGACACACCGCTTCAACCCCTGTTAGAGATGATTGCCTCATGCCGTTAGTTTGCGTTTGTTCACCGAAAGGTGGGGTAGGAAAAACCACGGTGGCCTCCAACCTGGCCTATTCGCTTGCCCGCAGTGGCAGCAAAGTGCTGGTCATCGATTTTGATGTGCAGAACGCCCTTCGCCTTCATTTCGGTGTGCCTATTGCCGATACCCGCGGTTTTGTCGCCGGTTCGGGTAATGAATCCGACTGGAGCCAGTTCATCCTGAAAGCGGGTTCCAATACGTTTGTCTTACCTTACGGCGAAGTGACGGAAGATCAGCGGCTGGAATTCGAACATCAGCTTGCCAGCGATCCGCATTTTTTACAGCGCGGATTAAATACCGTCCTGAATTATCCGGGATTAATTATTATCGCGGATTTCCCTCCCGGCCCGAGTCCGGCATTAAAAGCCGTTCAGGCCATTGCTGATTTACATGTGGTGGTGATGCTGGCCGATACCGCATCATTATCTTTATTACCCTTAATGGAAAAAAACAAATTAATTGGCACCCCTTTGAATAACAAGTTGGGTGAATATTATGTTGTTAACCAAAGTGACACCCGCCGGACATTAAGCCGCGACGTCACCCAATTTTTCGAACAGCGTTTAAATGAAAGATTATTAGGCACAATCCACAGGGATGAATGCGTGCCAGAGGCCAATGCCTCGCAGCGCTCTATTATTGATTTCAGCCCGGTATCGGCTTCGGCATTTGATATTGAACTGATCAGCAAAAAAGTCGCCGCCATTTTAGGGATTAAAGTCGGTGATGGTGAATTACACGCCGCGCCTAAATCTGGCAGTTATTAGCTATCACTGTTAACAGCGACCCCAAAAGCGATGAATAAATTCCTGTTTTCTCTCCTTGTACTTCTGCTGCTGCCGGTGGCAGCAGTCATCATCATTACCCCGATGGACAGCCAGAAGCAGTACATTTTTGGCCTGATCAGCATCGGTTTGTTATTCCTGCTTGGCATCAGTAAAAGCCGACGGATTAGCGTGGTGATGGTCATCATGTCCGTCATGATGTCGACGCGTTATATTTACTGGCGTGCGACGGAAACGCTGCATTTTAATTCAACAATAGAAGCTATTTTAGGGATCGGCTTATTCCTTGCCGAACTGTATGTCTGGCTAATTTTGTTGCTGGGTTATCTGCAAACCACCTGGCCATTAAAACGCACCATCGAACCTTTGCCGGATGACACCACGCTGTGGCCAACCGTCGATGTGTATATTCCGTCTTATAACGAAAGTCTCGACGTAGTACGTGACACCGTGCTGGCGGCGCAGTGCATCGATTATCCGAAAGACAAAATCAAAATTTATGTTCTGGATGACGGTAAACGGGACGAATTTGCGGTGTTCTCCGCTGACGCCGGCGTGGGATATATCACCCGTAACGACAACTCCCATGCCAAAGCCGGCAACCTGAACCATGCAATGAAACTCACCAAAGGCGAGCTGATTTGCGTATTCGACTGTGACCACGTGGCCACCCGCGCGTTCCTGCAGGCGACGGTCGGCAGCTTCCTGAAAGACCCGCGTCTGGCGCTGATCCAGACACCGCACTACTTCTATTCACCTGACCCGTTTGAACGTAACTTGTCTGCGGGCCGCACCATGCCCAACGAAGGTGCCCTGTTCTACGGCCCGGTTCAGCAAGGTAACGACAACTGGAATGCGACGTTCTTCTGCGGCTCCTGTGCGGTTATCCGCCGTGTGGCCCTGGAAGAAGTGGGGGGTTTTGCGGTTGAAACGGTTACCGAAGATGCACACTCCGCGCTGAAAATGCAGCGTCGTGGCTGGAATACCGCGTTTCTGGATATCCCGCTGGCAGCCGGTCTGGCGACCGAACGTCTGGGTCTGCACGTCATTCAGCGTACCCGCTGGGCGCGCGGTATGACGCAGATTTTCCGGGTGGATAATCCGCTGCTCGGCCGCGGTCTGAAATGGCAGCAACGCCTGTGCTACCTGAACGCCATGCTGCACTTCCAGTTTGGTCTGCCGCGTGTGGTGTTCCTGACCGCACCGCTGGCTTTCCTGCTGTTCAACCTGAACATTATTTCCTCGTCCGCCAGCCTGATTTTTGCTTACGCGCTGCCGCACCTGGTGATGTCGCTGTACATCAACTCCCGCATGAACGGGCGTTTCCGCTACACCTTCTGGGGTGAGATTTACGAGACCGTGATGGCCTTCCACCTGATCCTGCCCACGCTGGTAACAATGTTCGCCCCCAAACGCGGCAAGTTTAACGTGACGGATAAAGGCGGTTTGCTGGACGTCGGTTTCTTCGACTTCAACATCGTCAAACCTCACCTGATTGTCGCCATCCTGATGATTATCGGCATCGGTTACGGCATCGTGCGCGCCATCTTCCACAATTACTTTGCCATCGACCCAAACGTTATTGCGCTGAATATCGCGTGGGGCAGTTTCAGTGTGCTGATTTTGCTGGCAGCGATTGCAGTAGCGAAAGAAACCCGTCAGGTACGTAAAACTATCCGTATCGATGTGGCCATCCCGGCGATTATTCATTACGCCAATGGTATTTCACTGCGCACCACCACTATCGATATGTCGATGGGCGGTGTGCAGCTGGTGACGCCGGACGTGCGCTATCTGGATGAAGAAATTGAAGAAGTAGAAATTCAGCTGTCTTCCGGCGCGGAAAGTTTCCCGGTGACGCAAATCAGCGGAGACAAAGAGCGGTTGCGTCTGCAATTTGAAAACCTGCCGTTATCGAAACGCCGCGAGCTGGTTCGCGTGGTCTTATGCCGTGCTGACGCCTGGATTGGCGAAGAATACCCGCCGGATAACCCGTTCAGATCGCTGGTAAGCATCATCCGTTGCGTGTTCGAGTTGTTCTATAACACGTGGAAGGAACGCCGTGCTAAAAATAAACCCGCTGACGCCACCAGCAAGAGTGAAGCAGCATGAACCGACCTTATAACCTCATGAGTAAGCGCCGTTTATTGGCTGCGCGGGGCACATCCCTGTTCAGAAAAATCACCACCGGTTTGTTGCTGACGTTCAGCAGTCTGCCGTTGTCACAGGCGGAAGACGCGCCGGCACCGGCCGTTGATCCGGCAACCAGCCTGCCAGCCGCGCCGTCATGGCTACCGCCGGTCATGCCGATGCCGGGTGAAACGGCGCCAGCCGGTGACACAACGCCAGCCCCGGCCGCAGATGCACCACAGACGGATACCACGCCGGTGAATAACAGCCCGGCGATGCCTGATGTAACTGCCGATCCTTCCGCTGCCCCTGCGCCGGTAATGCCGCTGGTTCAGCCGGTGACCAGCAACGTCACCGTTGCCGAAATGGGCCAGCCGAACGGGCTGACGCTCAGCGGCGGCCAGTTGCAGTCCGGTATCATTTTCACCCTGCCTGCCGATGAAGTGGTGACCAACGCGCACCTGTCGCTGGCACTGAAAATTTCCCCGGCGCTGATTGCCCGCGATACCACACTCGAACTGATGCTCAACGGCCAGCCGCTGGGTAACCTGCCGCTGAATCAGAGCAGCAACGGCGGCGATGTTTACGATCTCGATATTCCGGCAGCCATGGTGGTATCCAACAACAACCTGAGCTTCCGCGTGCATGACAGCAACACCATGACCTGCGAGAAAGATCAGTCGGATAAATATTGGGTCACTATTTTGCCCACCACCAGCATCGGGCTGGAAGGTCAGCAACTGAATATTGGCCGTAATCTGGGTAACTTCCCGCGTCCGTTCTTTGATGGCCTGCAGATGCAGGAGTCCAAAATCACCATGGGCTTCTCTGCTACCATGAAACCGGGCGATATCAGCGCTGCGGCGATGGTCTCTTCTTATCTCGGCATGTTGTCCGATTATCGCAGCGTCGATTTCCCGGTCATCCTGAATGATTTGCCGGATCAGAATGGCATTCTGTTCGGCAAGCCGGGAGATAAAATCGGTTCACTGACGTTGCCGGCGAGCAACGGCGCATCGATTCAGATTATCGATAACCCGATCAATCCTGTTTACAAGCTGCTGCTGGTACTCGGTAATGACGATAACCAACTGCGTCAGGCAGCGTATCGCCTGATCAGTGGCGGGATGCCGAACAATACCGACCATCTGGATGTGGCCCAGCAAACCATTCCGTCCAGCAAACCGTATGACGCGCCGCGCTGGATTGACACCTCACGGCCGGTGACGCTGGGTGAACTGGCGGGTAAAGATCAAGATTCGCTGATTTCAAACGGCATTTATCACGACGGCATTCAGGTCGCCTTCCGCGCTGCGCCAGATCTGTTCATGTGGGACGGACACAATATTCCGGTGCGCATTGATTACCGTTTCCCCACCGAAAACTGGATTGATGAAGACAGTTCAAGACTCAACGTCTCCATCAACAGCAACTTCCTGCGCAGCCTGACCGTCAACAAAGTGGGTCTGGTGGAAAATATCTGGCGTCGCCTGGGCGGTGACAGCCGTCAGGAACGCTACACGCTGCAACTCGCGCCCTACCTGATTTACGGCGACAACCAGTTGCAATTCTATTTCGACATCAAGCCGAAAAAAGATGCGCCGTGCAGCATTCTGACCAGCGACAATATTAAGAGCCGTATCGATCCAAAATCTTTCATCGATCTGAGCGGAAGCTACCACTTTGCCCAGTTGCCGAACCTGTCGTATTTCGTCGGCGCGTCTTATCCGTACTCCAAACTGGCTGATTTCTCCGACACCCTGATGCTGTTGCCGCAAACGCCGACGGCGGATGAAATCCACACCCTGCTGAACCTGGCCTCACGCGCCGGTAAAGCCACAGGCGTGCCGGTGAATCATGTGCAGGTGGCCTTCGGCCTGAACGGTGATGAACAAAATAACCCGCTGTTTGACCGCGATATTCTGGCCGTCACCACGCTGGGCGACACGCCATTCAACCAGCAGTTACTTGCGGACTCTCCTTTCAGCATCAACGGTGGCTCAATGGGCGTAAAAACGCCGACCGAAATGCAGCGCGTTGTCGCCTGGCTGACCGGTGACTGGTACCGCCAGCCGGTCGATGCAGACCGTTATCTGTCCTCAACCGGCGCATGGCGTGGCTTCGTCAGCTACCGTTCGCGCTGGTCTGCCGACCATGTGGTCGTGCTGGCAACCGGTACAGACGATCAGCAGTTGCTGAAAATCCATAACGATTTGAAATCACCCAAAATCAACGCCAACGTGCGCGGCGATCTGGCGATTATTACCGATGAAAATGGCATCCGCAGCTTCTCAGTGGGTCAGCAATTCCCGACCGGGCAAATGCCGTGGTACATGATGGTGCTCTGGTATGCCAGCAAACACATCGTGATCCTGTCGTTGATTGCGACCCTGCTTTCGCTGGTGGTTGGCCTGAGCCTGTTCGTTGTCCTGCGTCGTCACGCGGCCAAACGTCTGGGTCAGAAATGAAAAGCATCGGCTTTAAAACAAAAACAATGAAGATCGCCCCGATTTCGGGCGGCGACTCTCTGGCGATTACCGGAGCTGGAAAATGAAGAAACATAAACTGTCCCTGGCGGTGATCAGGGCTATTTATCTGGTAGGGATCGCCGGAGTAGCGAGTTTTAGTGCCGCCACCTTTGCAGCGGATACCACCAATCCTGCCATGAAAGCGTTGTTTGATCAGGCCGCTTACTGGCATGAACGCGCCCATGACGATCTGGCGAAAGACGCCTTACAGAAAGTGCTGCTGGTTGAGCCAGACAATGCGCAGGCGCTGTACCTGATGTCGCTGTATTCCATGCAAAGTGGCGATAAAACCGCAGCCAGCCAGTGGCGCGAAAAACTGGCCGCTGCCTCGCCGGACGATCCGCGTCTGACATCGCTCAACAGCGCCAAAGCCATGCAGTCAATCCCGCCGGCTCAGCTGGCTTCTGCCCGCCAGATGGCCGCGCAGGGCAACGTCAGCGGTGCGCTTTCGGCATACCGCACGATCTTTAACGGCAACCAGCCACTCGACAGCCTGGCGACCGAATACTATCTGACGATGGCGGGCGACAAGTCGCTCCAGCCACAGGCCATTGCCGGGTTACAACAGCGTGTCGCCTCGCGTCCTGACGACACACAGGCGCGCCTTGGTCTGGGTAAGGTGCTGACGTATCAGGAATCCACCCGCCGCGACGGTATAAAATTACTGAGCACGATGGCCGGTTCCAGCACCGAAGCCGACCGCTCATTACGTCAGGCATTATTGTGGATGACGCCGCAGGAAGCTGACCGTGATTTTTATCAGGGCTATCAGGCGCGTCACCCGAACGACACCGGCGTGATGACTTACTTCCAGAAAAACATCGGCGGCGCGGCGAAAGGTCAGGGCTTCACGGCACTGAACAGCGGCGACGTCAACAGCGCGAAAGCTAAGTTTGAAAGCGTACTGGCCGATAACCCGAATGACGCCGATGCACTGGCCGGTCTCGGTTATATCGCGCAGCGCAGCGGTAACTTTGAGCAGGCGTCACAGTATCTGAGCAAAGCTGCCGCACAGGGCGGCCCGAACAGCGCCCAACTGAGCAATCAGGCACAGGATTCCGCGTTTTACGCCCAACTGGCGAAAGCCAAAGACGCCGCCGGTTCCGGCAGTTACGATGCCGCACTGGCGGCCGTCACTCCGCTGACGCAGGTCGGTGGTGAGAAAGGTCAGTCGGCCAGCCTGTTGCGTGCGGATATTCTGCGCCGCAAAGGCGATCTGGCCGGGGCTGAGCAGCAATACAGCGCGCTGGGCGATAATGCCGATGCCCGCGCCGGGTTGTATTACGTGCTGCGTCAGCAGAACAAAACCGCCGAAGCCAGTCAGGTGCTGAAAACGCTGCCAGCCGGGATTCAGGCCAAAATGAACCCGCCGACCGTGGCAGATGTTATCGAGCCAATGCGCCGTCAGGCCGCCCAGGCCGTAGCGAACAACGATCCGCAGCGCGCACTGAATATTCTTCAGCAGGCACGGGAACGTCAGCCGTCAAATGTCTGGGTGAAACTGGATATGGCGCGCATCCTGCAATCGCAGGGGCAAACCGCGCAGGCACAGTCAATCATGGCACCGTCTGCGCGTCCGGGTGCCTCTTCTGCCGATCTGTACGCCGCGGCCCTGTTCGCGTCAGAAACCAAAAACTGGTCAACCGCCAACGCCCTGCTCTCGCGTATTCCGCGCAGCAGTCAGAATCAGGGGATGCGTGAACTGGCGCAGCGCGCCAACTTCAATGCGCAAATGGCCGATGCCGAAAGCTATCTGCAACAGGGCAATGCCGCCGCCGCGTCCAACACCTTGCGTGCGCTGGCACAGAATCCGCCAGCCGCGCCTGCGGATGTCGGCGCGCTGGCGAAAAACCTGGCGGCGGCCGGTCAGCTTCCGCTGGCGGTGCAACTGGTTCGCCAGAATATGCGTCAGGGCGTCACCGGCAATGCCGGGGATTACGCCGATCAGGTCAGCGTGCTGAATCAGGCCGGTCTGAGCAATGAGGCGCAAGCCTTCCTGCAAAATCCACAAATCCAGTCCGGCACTTCACCGACAGCGCTGGCGAGCCTGCGTAACGGTTTCGTGATCACCCAGGCTGATCAGTTGCGCGAACAGGGTCAGTACGCAGCGGCCTACGACAAACTGGTCGTCGCGTTGCAGGCTGACCCGCAGAACCGTGACCTGATGCTGGCGATGGCGCGCCTGTATCAGTCCGGAAAACTCAATAAACAAGCCGGTCAGGTCTATAACTACCTGATGAGCAACGACACACCGACACAGGATGCACGCGTCGGTGCGATTAACGTTGCGCTGGGCGAAGGCGATAACCAGCGTGCTAAAACGCTGATGGAAGGCCTGCGCGGACCGCGTACGCCGGACCGTCTGTTACTCGAAGCGCGCGTCGCCGAAGCACAGGGCGATCATCAGCAGGCGCTGGCGTTACTGCGTTCTGCGAAGGGCAAGATGATCGGGCTGGAAGGCACAGACAGTCAGGCGCAGGTGGCCGGATTGCAGATCAGCGACAACCCGTTCATCAACCGCTCAACACGCACCTCCGCCTCACGACCGGCGACACAATCTTCTTACGGTGCCGTATTGCCGTGGCAGGTATCAGATCAGGTTTCCACGCCGGGAAATATTCCGGCGGCAACGACCGAACCGACAGCGGTCACACAGCGTAATGCCACGGAAAAACAGATCGACGACATGCTCGACGAGTTGCAGGGCAAGACCGCGACCTGGGCGCAGGGTGATATGTCGATCCGTGGCCGTGACGGCGAAAGCGGTCTCAGCCAACTGACCGAAGCCAAAGCGCCGATGACCTTTGCCTTCGTGCCATTTGATACGTCACGTCTGAGTATTGGCGTCACGCCGGTTTCCCTCAGCGCAGGCAGCCCGTCCGGTACCGGCAATTCCCGCTTCGGTCAGGGCGCACTGGCTGCAGCACAGTCGGCGCAGAAAGATGTCGCCGCCGCAGCCGCAGCGGCGGGTCTGGATATCGCCAGTTACAGCACCTTTGCGAAATTGCAGGCAGCGGCAGCAGCGAATTCCAGCACCAACTGTACGTCAGCTAACGCAACCTCCGATCAATGCGTGGCCTACAACACCATTACGGGTACGGATCCAACGACTTACGCAGCGCCAGCCGCAGGCAATCAAAGCGCAACCGGCGTAGAAGTGAACGCTGCGCTGACCGGTGACAGCTATAAAGCCGATATCGGCAGTACGCCGCTCGGGCAGGATCTGAACTCGCTGGTCGGTGGCGTGCAATGGGCA
This sequence comes from Rahnella sp. WP5, assembly GCF_000745615.1. Taxonomy (NCBI): domain Bacteria; kingdom Pseudomonadati; phylum Pseudomonadota; class Gammaproteobacteria; order Enterobacterales; family Yersiniaceae; genus Rahnella; species Rahnella sp. WP5. Next base: position 248,097 of record NZ_JQJR01000007.1, read on the forward strand.
CCGAAACTGACTGACTTCACCACCCTGCGCGTGACGGCTGAGCGTCGTGCCGTCACTGACAGTATTCTGTCCTACGTCGGCACCAAAGATAATTACAGCGGCAAGGAATGGGGTCAGGTCACTAAAAACGGCGGCAGCGTCAATCTGTCGTACGACGATGGCGATGCTGGTTTTTACGCCGAAGCGGGTTATTACAGCTATCTGGGTAACAACGTGAAGAGCAACAAATCGGTGAACGCCAATGCCGGTCTGTATGTACGTCCGTTCCGTTATGACGATCGTGAACTGAAAACCGGCATCAACGTCGGTTACATGGATTTCGACAAAAACCTCAGCTATTACAGCTTCGGTCAGGGCGGTTACTTCAGCCCGCAAAACTATGTCAGCGTCTCCTTCCCGGTGGAATACACCCAGAAATATGACGACTGGGATCTGAAACTGTCCGGCGCGGTGGGCTATCAGTCTTATTCGCAGGATAAGAGCGCCTACTTCCCGAATAACCCGGACCTGCAGAAACAACTGGAAGATCTGGTGGCTGAGGGCTACGGCACAGAAGCTTATTACAGCGGTAAAACGCAAAATGGCATCGGCTGGAATGCGGGCGTCGGCGGCAACTATCATCTGAACAAAAGCATGCAGATTGGCGGACAGGTTGGCTACGATACTTTCGGCGATTACAACGAAAGTAAAGCGCAGGTCTACTTCCGTTATCTGATGGGCCAAAATTAATCGCGGTGAAATAAAACCATGCAAGAACATAACTATACTCAGGTCGCGCAGGAATATTACCGCCAGCGCCACACCACACCCGGCTGGCAAAGCCTGGTGCAGGTGCTATTTTCAGGTATTCTGGCGTCCGCCGATGACGAAGATGGCCGCCGCTTTCTGAGCCTGATGGGCAATAACCTGGCACGCCAGCATCCGCTTCCCGCCTCTGCGACTCTTGGCGAACTGGAAGACAATATCAACCATATTCTCAGCCGTTTTGACTGGGGTGTCGTGAAGCTGGAAGCGACTTCGCAACAACTGGCGCTGGTGCACATTGCCTGGCCGGCATCACCGCAAGGGCAGGATGATGCGTTGTGGCCTATTGCGCTCATCGCCCTGTTTGAAGGACTGTATGCTGAGTGGTTGTTATCACAAGGCGGGCAACCCTATGTTCCGCTGCGCTGGCAGGAAAGCACACAGGAAGGCGCATTCGTTTTCCGTTATCAAAATGGTTTGTAAGGAATCTCTATGTCGTTATTTCGGCGCTACAGCCTGGTGCTGTGGTTCGGCCTTATTTTCGCGTTTTTCAGTTCCGCTGTAATGGCTCAGGATGCTGGCTGGTCTGCGTATAAAAGTCGCTTTCTGATGCCAGATGGACGAATCATTGATACCGCCAATAAAAACGTCAGTCACACCGAAGGTCAGGGTTTCAGTATGCTGCTGGCGGTGTTCAATGACGATCAGGCGACGTTCGACAAGCTGTGGCAGTGGGCAAACACGACGCTCTATCGCAAAGATATCGGCCTGTATTCATGGCGGTATGACCCGAACAGCACCCCGCATGTGGCCGATATCAACAACGCCTCTGATGGCGATACGCTGATGGCCTGGGCGCTGTTGCTGGCGGGTGATAAGTGGAATGACAGCCGTTACACCAAAGCCTCTGAAAAATTGCAGACGGCGCTGATCAAATACAATGTGATTGATTACGCCGGTTACAAAGTGATGCTGCCGGGCGTGAAGGGTTTCAATCAGACCAGCAACGTAACCGTCAATCCGTCCTATTTCATCTTCCCGGCGTGGCAGGCATTTTATGCGCACAGCCATTTGAAAGTGTGGAAAGATCTGGATGAAAGCAGCACCGCGATGCTCAGTAAAATGGCGTTTGGTGAATTCCGCTTACCGACGGACTGGGTCGATATGCAGGCCGATGGCACCCTGAAACCGGCCAGCCGCTGGCCAACGCGTTTCAGTTACGATGCCGTGCGTATCCCGCTGTATCTCGGCTGGGCGCATCCCGGCAGCCCGCAACTGGCACCGTTTATTCTGTGGTGGCAAAAATCCCCACGCGACGCCACACCCGCCTGGATTGATGTCATGACCGGCACCAAAGCGGGCTACAACATGTCACCGGGATTATTAGCCGTGCGCGATTTCACCATGGCCAACGCTGGCGCCATCAGCCCGAACCTGGCGCCGAAAGACGATTACTACTCTTCCACCCTGCAACTGCTGAGCTGGTGGGCAAGTCATAAAGGGTGAGCGTACTCTGAAATAAAAAGGCCAGTCAGGGGATGCTGACTGGCCTTTTAATATCTATAGAGATTTAATTAATCTGATAGCTAAAGTTAGCCGTATAGTTCTGCCCGTTATACTTGTAGCTGGCGGTATTATTTAAAGAAAAAACATTTCCGCTATAAGTAACCATCACCCGGTTATCTGCACTGGTGCTGATATCCGCAATTGTTCCACTCCCTGAGATAAATGGAAAACTCTCAGCCAGATTTTTAACGATTTCACTGTTACTGCCTTTCAGATCTCCAGCCAGATAATAACGGTAGTGGAAAGGAACCGTCGCCCCCCCACTTTGGCTTTCAGTCAGATATAACCACATATGATCATTAATTTTTTGTGTGCGAAGCAATTTATCTCTGGCTGGATTGTCCCCGCTCTGATTAAGCCACCAGAACCCCATCACCAGCAGAAAAAGGGCGAGAGTGACAAAACGATGTAGCCATCTAATAACCATTTTGAATGGCATAATCGATCCCTTCTCTTATGTTACGTTGATCTGTTGGGTCATCTCCGTAAGGTGGCTTCTGAGTCCATTTTCCCCACTCAGGTCTCGATGTCCCATGCTGCCGGGCTTTTTTGAACAACCTGAGAGTCGGGTCCAGATAAGGGTACAGATGCCATAATTAACGTCCTGTTATTTTTGGGATTCAGGCATCATATCAATTTCTCATCTGCCAAAGTGTCTGAAAAATTGCCCACAAAAAAGCCCGCTTTCGCGGGCTTTCTCATATCAGCTGTTCAGCCGGTATTACGCAACGGTCTGCGTCGTACCGGTTTCATCCTGATCGACAGCGAAGCAGGCGACGAGCTGATCGCCGTACTGTTTCAGCTGCGGCTGGAACTGTTTGCAGGTGCCGAACGCACGGCGGCAGCGGGCGTTGAACGCGCAACCGGCTGGCGGATTCAGCGGGCTTGGCAGCTCGCCGGTCAGTTTGATGCGTTCACGGCGTTCGTCCGGGTTCAGACGCGGTGTCGCGGACAACAGCGCCTGTGTGTACGGATGACGCGGATTGCTGAAGATGGCGTCTTTCGGCCCCTTCTCCACGCAGCGTCCCAGATACATCACCATCACTTCGTCAGCGATGTGTTCCACCACTGACAAGTCGTGGGAGATGAAGACGTACGACAGCCCTAAATCCTGCTGCAAATCCATCATCAGGTTCAGTACCTGCGCACGCACGGAAACGTCGAGCGCGGAGACCGGTTCATCAGCGATCACCACGTCCGGATCCAGCATCAGACCACGGGCGATAGCAATACGCTGACGCTGGCCGCCGGAGAACATGTGCGGATAGCGGTCGTAATGCTCAGTTTTCAGGCCGACTTTCGCCATCATCGCCAGGGCTTTTTCGCGACGTTCTTCGCGGCTAAGTTTGGTGTTGATCAGCAAAGGTTCTTCGAGGATCTGCCCGACTTTCTTACGCGGGTTGAGCGATCCGTAAGGATTCTGGAACACGATTTGGATCTTCTGACGGCGCAGCTTTTCCGCCGTCGCATCAGGTTTCAGCAAATCCTGCCCGCGGTAATACAGCTCACCGCCGGTCGGCACTTCAATCATGGTCAGCAGGCGGCCCAGCGTGGATTTACCACAACCGGACTCCCCCACCACCGCCAGCGTTTTACCGCGTTCGAGGGTAAACGACACGCCGTCGAGCGCTTTCACCGTGCGTTCCTGGCCGAAGATGCCCTTCTTCACCGGGTAATGTTTTTTCAGGTCAATCGCGTGCAACAGCGGCTGCGGTTGGGTGTTATCAGGACTCATAAGTAGGTCTCCCGGCATCATCCAGCGGATAATGGCACTTCGACTGACGCCCGTTCGCGAGGTCACGCAGCGCAGGTTCTTCTTTACGGCAAAGATCGGTTGCATACGGGCAACGCGGATTCAGCAGACAGCCGTTAGGACGGTCATATTTACCCGGCACCACACCCGGCAAGGATTGCAGACGCGCTTTATCTGCGGCGAATTCCGGCAGTGAGCGCAGCAGCGCCTGCGTATACGGATGGCGTGGCGCACGGAAGATTTCCGTGGCTTTTGCCGATTCCACTACCTGTCCGGCATACATCACAATAATGTGCTGCGCGGCTTCCGCCACCAGTGCCAGGTCATGGGTGATCAGCATCAGCGCCATGTTTTCGCGTTGTTGCAGATCGAGCAGCAGTTCAATAATCTGCGCCTGAATGGTCACGTCGAGCGCGGTGGTTGGCTCATCGGCGATCAGTAATTTCGGGCGACAGGCGATCGCCATGGCGATCATCACGCGCTGGCTCATCCCGCCGGAAAGCTGATGCGGATAGACATCGAGACGCGAAGCCGGATCAGGAATACCGACCAGATTCAGCAGATCGATGGTGCGCTGACGACGGGTCTTTTTGTTGCCGCCCTGATGCACCTTGATGGCTTCCATAATCTGGAAACCGACGGTGTAACACGGGTTCAGGCTGGTCATCGGATCCTGGAAAATCATCGCGACTTCGGCACCGACAATCTGGCGGCGTTCTTTTTCGCTGATGCCCTGCAGATTACGGCCACCGAACTCAAGTTTTTCTGCCATCACTTTGCCGGGGAAGTCGATCAATCCCATCAGCGCCAGTGAACTGACTGATTTACCGGAGCCGGATTCACCGACAATCCCGACCACTTCGCCCTGCTTCACGCTGTAACTGATACGGTCTACGGCGCGGAACGGCGTCCCTTCGTCACCAAAGTGAACGGAGAGTTTATCCACGGTCAGCAACGTTTTGCCGACCTGAACATCATTCGTTAATGTTGTTTCCATCTCCAACCCCTTACTGCTTAAGTTTAGGGTCGAGGGCATCACGCAGGCCATCACCCATCAGGTTAAATGCCAGCACCGTCAGCAGAATGATCACGCCGGGGAAGGTCACGACCCACCAGGCACTTTGAGCAAACTGTAAGACGTCCGACAGCATGGTGCCCCACTCCGGCGTTGGCGGCTGTGCGCCCATACCGAGGAAGCCCAACGCTGCCATATCAAGGATGGCGTTGGAGAAGCCGAGCGATGCCTGAACGATCAGCGGCGCTAAGCAGTTAGGTAAAATATTGATGAACATCTGACGGGCAGAACCGGCACCGGCCACGCGCGACGCGGTGACGTAGTCGCGGTTCACTTCCACCAGCACCGCAGCACGGGTTAAGCGGACATAGTGCGGTAAGGCGACGAAGGTCAGCGCCAGCGAGGCGTTAACAATCGATGGGCCAAAAATCGCCACCAGCACCAGTGCCAGCAACAGGCTTGGCAGGGCCAGCATGATATCGACCACACGCATGATGATGGCGTCAACCACACCGCCGTAGTAACCGGCAAACAGACCGAACACCACGCCGAGGATCAGCGACAGTACGACAACCAGGCAACCGACCAGCAGCGATAAACGCGCGCCGTACATCAGACGCGACAGAATATCGCGGCCGACGTCGTCGGTGCCCAGCAGGAATTTCCAGCTCCCGCCTTCCATCCAGACCGGCGGACGCAACAGCGCGTCACGGAACTGTTCGGCAGGCAGATGTGGTGCAATCACATTCGCACCAATCGCAATGACCAGCATGATAATGATGTAAGCCAGGCCGACAACGGCCCCTTTGTTACGCTTGAAGTAATGCCAGAATTCGCGCAAAGGCGGCATCGGCACTGGCGCAGCCGTCACTAACTCGTTAGCGACCGGCTCAGTGGTTTGAGACATTGTGCGCCCCTTATTTCTTGTGGCGAATACGCGGGTTGACCACGCCGTAGAGCACATCTACCAGCAGGTTAACCACGATGATCAGAGTAGCGACCAGCAACACCCCGCCCTGCACGACCGGATAGTCGCGGCGCTGGAGTGCGTCGATCAGCCACCGGCCGAGTCCCGGCCAGGAGAAGATGGTTTCGGTCAGGATGGCACCGCCGAGCAGCGTACCGACCTGCAAACCAATGATGGTCACCACCGGCAACAGCGCATTGCGCAGCGCGTGGATGACGATCACCCGCATACGGCTGACGCCTTTGGCGCGCGCGGTACGGATGTAGTCTTCGCCCAGCACTTCCAGCATGGAAGAACGGGTCATACGCACAATCACCGCCAGCGGAATGGTGCCCAGTACGATGGCCGGTAAAATCATGTGCATCACGGCATCCACGAAATCACCCGGTTCGCCCCAGAACAGCGTGTCGATCAGCATAAAGCCGGTCAGCGGCAGGCTGTCATCCAGGAAGACGGTATCGCTTATTCGCCCCGATACGGGCGTCAGATTAAGCTGCACCGAGACCAGCATCACCAGCATGATCCCCCACCAGAATATCGGCATCGAATAGCCGGTCAGCGAGATCCCCACAGCCGTGTGGTCGAATATCGATCCCCGTTTTACCGCCGCCAGCACACCCACCGGAATACCGACAATGATCGCGAAGATCATCGCGCAGATGCCCAGTTCCAGTGTTGCTTTGAAGCGCGGTACGAATTCCTGCCAGACAGGGGTGCGGCTTTTTAAGGACGTGCCCAGGTCGCCATGCAGCACACCGTTCACGTAGTGGAAATATTGTTGGTAAAGAGGCTTGTCGAGCCCCATATCTGCCATCAGCTGGGCGTGACGTTCGGGGGAAACACCGCGTTCGCCTGCCATGATGGTGACCGGGTCGCCTGGTATCATGTGTACGAAGGCAAAAGTCAGCAAAGTAATGCCGATAAACGTTGGGATAACTAACCCCAGACGTCGGAGTATGAACTGCAACATATCCCGTACTCTCTGTATAAAATGCCCGGCGAACCGTAGCTCGCCGGGCTTATTGTGGCTCACATTTCTTTCTTGAGAATCAAGGCTGTACTGAATGGCCCGCGAGCAAGGCGGAGGAGCACAGCAATCAAGACATACCTTCAGGCAGGCGAAGATTGCGAGCACCACACAACGCAGCTCCCGGGTTATTCAGTAAGCGATCACTCCATTGAGACGTTTTCGAAGTGGTGCTTGCCGAGCGGATCGACGACATACCCTTTGACTTCTTTGCGAACAGGTTCGTATACGGTGGAGTGAGCGATGATCAGCGCAGGTGCCTGGTCATGCATCACAACCTGAGCCTGCTGATACAGCGCGGCACGTTTGGCGTGATCAGATTCAGCACGGGCTGGCTGGATCAAATCTTCAAACGGCTTGTAGCACCAGCGGGAGTAGTTGGAACCGTCTTTCGCCGCTGCACAGCTGAACAGGGTGGCGAAGAAGTTATCCGGGTCCCCATTGTCGCCGGTCCAGCCCATCATCACAGACTGGTGCTCACCGTTCTTAGCACGCTTGAGGTATTCGCCCCACTCGTAAGTCACGATGTTGGCTTTCACGCCAATTTTTGCCCAGTCAGCCTGAATCATTTCAGCCATACGGCGTGCGTTCGGGTTGTACGGACGCTGTACCGGCATCGCCCACAGGTCGATAGCGAAACCGTCTGCGTGACCGGCTTCTTTCAGCAGCTCTTTGGCTTTCTCAGGATTGTATTCGTAATCCACAACGTCTTTGTTGTAGCCCCACATGGTTGGTGGGATCAGGTTTTTAGCCGGCTGGCCAGCACCCTGATAAACCGCATCGATGATGGCTTTTTTGTTCACAGCCATGGTCAGTGCCTGACGCACTTTCACTTCATCCAGTGGTTTCTTCTCAACGTTGAAGGACAGATAACCCACGTTCAGGCCAGGCTGTTGCATCAGGTTGATGGATTTATCTTTCTTCATTGCCGCGATGTCAGCCGGGTTCGGGTATGGCATCACCTGGCATTCGTTTTTCTGCAGTTTCGCGTAACGCACGGAAGCGTCAGGCGTGATGGAGAAGACTAAACGGTCGATCTGCGGCTTGGTGCCCCAGTAGCCCGGGAAGGCTTTGTAGAGGATGCGTGAATCTTTCTGGTATTGCAGAAGCTGGAACGGACCGGTACCGATCGGATCCAGGTCGACTTTCTCAGGGGTTTTCGCTTTCAGCATGTTGTCAGCGTATTCCGCAGACAGGATAGAGGCGAAGTCCATCGCGAGGTCAGCCAGGAACGGAGACTCCGGGCGGTTCAGCACGAACTGCACGGTGTTGTCGTCCACTTTCACGATCTTGTTGATCAGATCGCCCATGCCCATGCCTTCGAAGTATTCGTAGCTGCCGCCAGAAACGCCGTGGTATGGGTTATTTTTGTCCAGCTGACGTTCGAAGGAATACACGACGTCGTCCGCATTGAAATCACGGGTCGGTTTGAATTCCTTGTTGTCCTGCCACTTCACGCCTTTGCGCAGATGGAAGGTGTAGGTTTTGCCATCAGCAGACACGTCCCACTTCTCAGCCAGACCCGGCTGGATTTCAGTGGTCCCGATCTTGAACTCAACCAGACGGTTGTAGATAGGCACGGAGCTTGCGTCATACGTGGTGCCAGAAGTGAACAACTGAGGGTTGAAGCCTTCAGGTGAACCTTCAGAGCAATACACTAACGTTTTTGCCTGGACACTGGCCGCAACGGTCAGCGCAATCAGGCCCATACTGAATTTCAGTAGCCCCGACTTACCTAAAGAGATTGTCATCGCTTCTGCTCCATCGATTAATGGTGATGTGGATGTGTGTGTTGTGTATACAGCTCACGTCACCCTTTATTTTTATTTGCGGGTGACTGTGTTTGCTCGTGTGCTGCAATAAGTCCAACCAGAGCATGGTGAACTGCCATTTTTTTCCTTCGATCTGTAAAGCTGTCTTTACAAAATCTTACCGGAAATAATCACTGGTCTTCCTTGGGGCTATCAATTTGGCAACTCCTTTCCTTGACGTCAATATAACCATCAGGCATTTACACAGACTGTGAGTTACAACAAACAAACATAAAAAAACATTTTGTTAACCAAATCAGGATGAATGTTCAGTTTGCGCAGTGAATAACCAGACAATCCCCTTTGTAAAAGAACATTCCTGGGGGTTTCGCCCATTTTAAATCCCTAAAAATTTCTGGCTAAATGATGAATATATGAACGGTTATTTTTGAGATAGGGGTGGAAACCAGCGGAAAATGCTGACAAGTGCAGCAAACGGCGTCGAGTCATCAGCGAAAGCGTTTGCACTAGCACCCGCAAAATACCCCAAAATAGCGCAATTGCACGCTGGTGGTGCAGGTGATTTAGCGTACTGATGTTGTCTGTTTTTCCGGCATAAGCCGGGTTGCGGGCAGACATGGATTGAAACCAATATGTTAAGCAGTTTTTAAACTCTGGCGCATTTATTGCTTGTTATTACGGGCTTATTACCCGCCAGAGGTTTTCTGATGGAACTGAAGTGGTTTGAAGATTTTCTCAGTGTGTCTCAGTGCTATAGCTTTACGCGAGCCGCCAGTGAAAGAAACATCACCCAGTCCGCGCTGAGCCGACGAATTAAGCAACTGGAAGAATGGCTTGGCGTGCCGCTTTTTGACCGCAAAACCTACCCGATACGCCTGACGCCGGAAGGCCAGGACTTCCTGCATACTGCGGCAGATCTGGTGTTTTCCATGACACAACTGCGCAGCGACCTGCGTGAGCGCCATGCGCAGAAGCACGCCATCGTGCATTTTGCCGCGCTCAATACGCTCTCCCTGACCTTTTTCCCCGACTGGATCAACCAGATCGACCCGTCGCATCAGTACGGCTACATTCGTTTGTGCGATCAGCAGCCGTCATTCAGCGGCAATATTTCCCTGCTGCTGGATGGCGAAACGGATTTTCTGCTGACCTACGCCCATGATTCCGTCCCGCTGATGAAACAGCTCGAACGCTTTCCCTATATTGAACTGGGAAAAGAGAATGCGCTGGCCGTTTGTGCACCAGACGATGACGGCAAGCCCCTGTTCCCGCTGAGCCCCTTTGGCGGCACCCGCGTCCAGCTTCCTTATCTCAGTTACGGCAATCGGTCCTTTTTTGCCCACGCGCTGAGTGCCCTGTTTGCGTCGCGCCCGCTGCCGCTGAAGCCGGTGTATGAAAATCCGATGTGCAGCGGCCTGAAAGCAATGACCATTTCCGGCTGCGGCGTGTCGTGGTTGCCCACCAGCCTGATCTGCGAGGAACTGGCGAACGGCTCGCTTATCCGCGCCGGAGAACGAAGCTGGGATATTCAGGCCAGCATCCGTCTTTACCGGCTGGAAAAATTTCGCACACCACAGGCTGAACGGCTGTGGAATAAAGCCAGCCAGTTGCACCAGACCCGCGCCGTCGCCTGACCGGTTCCGGCGGTAAAAATGTTCCCTTTCCACGCCAGGCTCCCGCGTGAGGCTCCCCGCAACCTGTAATTTCTCCTTTCTATTCAGAGAGTCACGCTGACTATTCTGTTTTCGCATATCTCAAAATATCTATGCGGTTTTGGAATGGGTCAGCTGAAAGACTCATTGGATCTTTGCCTTTTCTGCACACATTCTGAACAGGTTCCTCCGACACACTGACCTCATAAAACCGTAGCCACTGGCACAAGGAGTCTCCGTTGAATAACGCATCTGCGCAGAATAAAGAAACCGTCTGGAGCCTGGTCGACGCCAAAAAAGCCCTGTTCACCGCCCTGAGCGATCGCGTCTGGGGTATGCCGGAAATTTGCTATACCGAATACCGTTCCGTTGCCGAACACACGGCGATGCTGAAAGAACAGGGTTTTCGCGTCACTGAAAATGTCGCCGACATTCCGACGGCCGTGATGGGCGAAGCCGGTGAAGGCGGCCCGATCATTGCGATTCTCGGCGAATACGATGCGCTGCCGGGGCTGAGTCAGGTGGCCGGGATTGCCCGTCCTGAGCCGCTGCCGGGCAACGGTCAGGGGCATGGCTGCGGGCACAATCTGCTGGGTTCTGCCGCCATGCTGGCAGCTACGGCGCTGAAAGACTGGCTGGCACAAACCGGCACGCCGGGGCGCGTGCGCTATTACGGCTGTCCGGCGGAAGAAGGTGGCGCCGCCAAATCCTTTATGGCGCGCGCCGGGGCGTTTGACGGCGTGGACGTCGCCATCACCTGGCACCCGAATGCCTTTACTGAAGTTGCCCGCGCCGAATCGCTGGCCAATACCCGCATGGATTTCGTCTTCCACGGCCGCTCCTCGCACGCCGCCGCCTCGCCGCATCTTGGACGCAGTGCGCTGGACGCCGTTGAACTGATGAACGTCGGCGTTAACTACCTGCGCGAACACGTACCGCAGGATTCCCGCATTCACTATGCGATGCTCGATTCCGGCGGCATCGCGCCGAACGTGGTGCAGGCGCGTGCCGCCGTGCGTTATGCCATCCGTTCACGCGACGTACATGCCATGTTTGAACTCAACGAGCGCGTGAAAAAAGTCGCACAGGGCGCGGCGCTGATGACCGAAACCACCGTCGATATCAGCATCATGAGCGCCGTGGCCAACCTGCTGGGCAACCGCCCGCTGGAAGAAGCCATGCAGCGTAACTTCGAACTGCTCGGCCCGCTGGAATTCGACGCGGCTGACAAGGCCTTTGCCGCTGAAATTCAGGCCACGCTCAGCCCGCAGGATTTGCAAAGCGCCTACCGCCGCATCGGCCTCAAAAAACCGCAGGACGCCTCACCGTTATGCGAATTCATTGTCCCGCTGGAAACCTCCGGCGAACTGATGCTGGGTTCAACGGACGTCGGTGATATCAGCTGGAAAATGCCGACCGTGCAGGCGCATGTCCCGACTTACGCCATCGGGACACCGGGTCACTCGTGGCAGCTCACTGCGCAGGGGAAAATGCCTGCCGCACATAAAGGGCTGGCTTACGTCGCCAAAATCATGGCCGCCACCGCCATCGACACCCTGACCGACAGCGCACTGATGGCAGCCGCCAAACAGGCGCATCAGGAACTGACCGCTGAAACCCCTTATGTGTGCCCGATCCCGCCGGAAGTCAAACCGCCGGTTCAGCCACGTCCTGAATAAAAGTTTGAAGCACTCTCTCTGATGACAGGGAGTGGGTCTGCTCCTCCCCCTGCGAAGGGGGAGGCCGGGAGGGGGTTTAGCAGGCAACTCCGGCGACGCCATTAATACCCCACCCCAACCCTCCCCTTCGCAGGGGAGGGAGTTGACCGAATACGCCTTCTCTTTCTGCGAAAGGGGCTGACAGAGATTCACTATTTTACGCTCGTTTTTTTTTAATCAAAGGAACCCGATTTATGCTCAACACCAGAACAAAAATCCTCGCCACAATGATTGGTCTCACATGGGGAAGTACGGCTGCACAGGCCGCGACGCCTGCGGATTCGCTGGTGATGGCATGGAATATTGACGCAATCAGCACCTTTGACCCGGCGCAGATCGGCGAAGTGGTCACTAATGAAATCATCAAAAACACCTGCGACACGCTGGTGGATTTCGATCCGAAAGACGAATCCCACGTTATTCCGCGCCTGGCAAAAAGCTGGGATATCTCGCCGGATCGCAAACAAATCACCTTCCATCTCAATACCGGCATGACGTTCCCGTCCGGCAATAAAGCCACGGCGAAAGACGTCGCCTGGTCGTTGCAGCGCGTGGTGCTGCTCGGTTTCGGCAATTCCGCCACCCTGACTGAATATGGCTTTACCAAAGATAACGTCAAAGAACGCATTACCGCGCCCGACGACAACACGCTGGTGATGAAATTCGACCAGCCGTACCCGACCAATCTGGTCTTACAGGCTATCGCCGCCAATAACGTGTCGACCACGCTGGATCAGGCGCTGGTGGAGAAAAATGCCGTTGGCGACGACATGGGCAACAAATACCTGACCACGCACACCGCCTGCGTCGGTGCCTATCAGCTGATGCGCTGGAATGCCGGTGAAGGCGTGGTGTTGCAGGCGAATAAAGATTACTGGGGCGAGAAACCGAAACTGCAACGCATCCTGATCCGCCACGTTGCGGAAACCGGTACGCAGCGCCTGTTGCTGACGCAGGGTGATGTGGATATCGCCCGTGACCTGGCGCCGGACGATTTACGTGATCTGGACAAAGGCGGTCAGGTGAAGGTGGAGAAAGTCCTCAAGCCGCAATTGTTCTTCTGGACCTTTAACAGTGAAGACCCGATTTTCAAAAACCCGAAAGTGCGCCTCGCGATGCGTTATCTGATTGATTATCAGGGGCTGGCTTCCACCGTGATGCCGTATCTCGGTGTGCCGCGCGCCAGTTTCGCCCAGCTCGGCGCCTTTGGTGCGCTGGATAAAGATGCCGGACAGCCGTTCAAACTGGATCTGGCGAAAGCCAAACAGTTGCTGACCGAAGCCGGTTATCCCGACGGATTCTCCGCCAAACTGATCATCGGCACCCTGCCGCACTCGGCGCCTATCGCCCAGAGCACGCAGGAAAATGCCTCGAAAATCGGCGTAAAACTCTCCATCGAAAGCATGGCCAATGCCCAGTTATTCAGCCGCGTGCGCGGGCGTGAATTCCAGAGCGCCATGATGGCATGGCAGACCTCGGTGCCGGATGCGCACGGTAACGCCTCGCGTCTGGTCTACAACCCGGACAACAGCAAAGAAGCCAAGAAAACCCAGTATCCGAGCTGGCGTGCTTCGTATTTCGATCCGGCGATGAATAAAAAAGTCACCGAAGCGCTGCTCGAACCGGATGAGCAAAAACGTATTGCCCTCTATCACACCTTGCAGGAAGAGCAGATGCAGCAAGGCCCGATGGCGATCATGTTCCAGATGTACAACACCGCCGGGCTGACCAGACAGGTCAAAGACTGGACGTGGAACGGCTTCCGCGTTTATTACGCACTGGCATCCAAATAAGCCTTCCATAAAAAACCAAGGAGCGCCCGATGTCGCACCTCGATCCGACCACAGCAGGCATAGCGCATGCTGAACCTCTCTGGCTGCGGCTGCGCGAAAGCGCCGCCCGGCTGAGTAAATTGCTGGTTTCCGTGTTCTGCACGTTACTGGGGCTGGCGGCGCTGACCTTTTTTATCGGGCGCTTGCTGCCGATTGACCCGGTGGTATCAGTGCTCGGCGATAACGCCAGTCAGGAAGCCTATCAGAAGATGTATCACCTGCTCGGGCTGGACAAACCGCTGTGGGAACAGTTTCTGATCTACCTGAAAAACGTCGCGATGCTGGATTTCGGTAACGCACTGACCACCGGCAATCCGGTCACCACTGACATTGCCCGCGTGTTTCCGGCCACGCTGGAACTGGCGACGCTGGCGGCACTGATCGCCACCTGTCTGGGCATTCCGGCAGGTGTGTTATCGGCGATGTACCGCAATACCTGGTTTGATCACTGCATCCGCTTTATCGGCCTGCTCGGCCATTCCGCGCCGAATTTCTGGCTGGGGCTGATGGGGCTGGTATTGTTTTACGCCGGACTCGGCTGGATCGGCGGGCCGGGGCGTATCGACTTTATGTATGAATTCGACGTGCAGAAAGTCACCGGATTTTATCTCATCGACACCGCGCTGACCGGAAACTGGGAGGCATTTCGCAACGTGTTCAGCCACCTGATTTTACCGGCATCGATTCTTGGCCTCAGCGGGCTGTCGTACATCAGCCGCATGACCCGCAGCTTTATGATTGAACAACTCGGACAGGAATATGTGATCACCGCCCGGGTGAAAGGGTTGTCATGGGCACGCAGTGTGTGGATCCACGCCTTTCGTAATGTGGCAGTGCAGGTGGTGACGGTCGTCGCGCTGTCTTACGCCTTTTTACTCGAAGGCGCGGTGCTGACCGAAACGGTATTCGCCTGGCCGGGTTTTGGCCGCTATCTCACCAACGCCATGCTGGCGGGCGACATGAACGCCGTGGTGGGTTGCTCGTTACTGATCGGCGTGATTTTTGTGGCGCTGAACCTTATCTGCGACCTGCTTTACCGCATCTTTGATCCGCGAACCCGTCAGGAGCAATCATGACCGACTCCGCTAAACCTCATCTCACTTCGCGCCCGGCGTTTTCCCTGCGGGCATGGCTCGACGCGCCGGTTCCGGCCACACCGTGGCAGGCGCGTGTGCAGCAAAGCCTGAATCAGTGGCGGCGCTTTCGCCGTAATACTTCGGCGCTGTTCGGGCTGATCGTCATCCTGTTTATCGTCACAGTGGCGATTTTCGCGCCGTGGCTGGCGACACACGATATTTACGCGCAAAACCTGCAACTGCGTCTGGCGCCGGTGAGCCGCGAATACTGGCTGGGGACCGACGAACTCGGGCGCGATATTTACAGCCGCCTGATTTATGGCGCGCGTATCACGCTCTACATCACCGGCCTGACGGCGCTGATTGTCGGTCCGCTCGGATTACTGGTCGGCACGCTGGCGGGCACCGTTGGCGGCTGGACGGACACCATTCTGATGCGCATCGTCGATATCTTTCTGGCGTTCCCGAGTCTGATTCTGGCGCTGGGATTTGTCGCCGCACTCGGCCCGGGTATCGAGAATGCGATTATCGCGATTTCACTTTCCGCCTGGCCGCCGATTGCCCGTCTGGCACGCGCCGAAGCCTTGTCTATCCGCAAAATGGATTACGTCGCCGCCGTGCGTTTGCAGGGCGCGTCGCAGATGCGCATCATCCTGCGCCACATCATTCCGATGTGTCTGCCTTCGGTGGTGGTGCGCCTGACGCTGAATATGGCGGGGATTATCCTGACCGCCTCCGGCCTCGGATTTCTCGGCCTCGGGGCACAGGCACCCAGTCCGGAATGGGGCGCGATGCTCTCTTCCGGCCGCCAGTTCATGATGACTCACTGGACGATTGCCGCCATTCCCGGCCTGTCGATTCTTTTCACCAGCCTGGCGTTCAACCTGTTCGGTGACGGCCTGCGCGACGTACTGGATCTGCGCCATGACTGAAACATTGCTTGATGTGCAAAACCTGAACATTACGTTCAAAGGCCACCGGCAGGAAAACCACGCGGTGCGCGGTATCTCCTTCTCGGTTGGCCGTGAAAAAGTGGCGATTGTCGGCGAATCCGGTTCCGGTAAATCGCTCACCGGCCGTTCACTGCTGAAACTGACGCCGCAGGGTGCCAGCGTCAGCGCCGACCGCATGCAGTTTGGCGATATCGACCTGCTCAGTACCGGCGAGCGCCAGATGCGCAAAATCCGCGGCAAACGGATTTCCATGATTATGCAGGACCCGAAATTCTCGCTGAATCCGCTGATGCGCGTCGGTCATCAGATTAATGAGGCATACCGCATTCACTTTCATGTCAGTGAAAAAGAAGCCCGCGTGAAAGCACTGGCGATGCTGGAAGCGGTGAATATCCGTGACCCGGAGCGGGTGTTTGACCTGTATCCGCACGAGATTTCCGGCGGCATGGGGCAGCGCATCATGATCGCCATGATGCTGATCCCTGAACCCGATTTGATTATCGCCGACGAACCCACGTCGGCGCTGGACGTCACGGTGCGTCAGCAGGTGCTGAGCGTACTGGACGCGTTGCTGGCACGGCGCAAAACCGGCCTGCTGTTTATTACCCACGATCTCGGGCTGGTGTCGAGTTTCTGCGACCGCGCACTGGTGATGTACGCCGGACGTATTCTCGAAGAAATTTCGGCAGATCAACTGCATAACGCCAGACATCCTTACACCCGCGCCCTGCTCGCCAGTCAGCCGGATTTACAGCATCCGGTGGACATGCTCGCTATTCCTGCACGCGACCCGGCGTGGCTGACCGGCCCGGTATACCGCTACGGAGAAGCCTGCTGATGACCACTTTCATGAATCCCACGCCGCCGCTGACCGCTGACCGGATGCTCGAAACCGTCGATCTGAGCATCGCTTTCGGCAAAGGCACTCACAGCAAAACCGTGGTCGATAGCGTCACAATGCACATCGCCAGAGGTGAAAGTTACGGGCTGATTGGCGAGTCAGGCTGCGGAAAATCGACCATTCTGCGCACGCTGACCGGCCAGAACACCCGTTACAGCGGCGCGATTTTGTATCAGAACCGCGAACAACATCCGGTGCGCAATAAAGACTATTACCGGCAGGTACAAATGGTGTTTCAGGATCCGTATGCCTCGCTGCATCCGCGCAAAATGGTCTACCACACGCTGCTGGAACCGCTGGTGATCCACGGCATGGACCGGCGGGAAGCACGCATCAGCGACGTGCTGAATGCGCTTGGCCTGAGCGATGCCTTTCGTTACCGCTATCCGCATCAGCTTTCCGGCGGCCAGCGTCAGCGCGTGGCGCTGGCACGGGCGCTGATCATCGAACCGCAGGTATTGCTGCTCGACGAACCGACTTCGGCGCTGGACGTGTCAGTGCAGGCGGAAATCCTCAATCTGCTGAAAAAACTGCGCCGTGAACGCAACCTGACTTACCTGATGGTGACGCATGATCTGGCGGTGGTCGCGCACCTGTGCGACCGCGTCGCCATCATGCATCAGGGAAAACTGCTGGAAGAACTGACCGCCGCCGAAATCCGCAGCGGCGCGGCCCGCGAGCCGTATACCCAACAATTTCTTGCTGCCAGCCGCCACTGAAGCCGTTGAAGGAAACATCATGAATGTGATTGAAGCCATTGCCCGCTGGTGTTGCAGCCAGCCTGATTTCAGCACCACCGCGCGCCGCAAAGCCCGGGAAGCGATCACCGATACGCTGGCCTGCATGTACGCCGGACAGGATGATTTCTCCAGTCGTGCCGTGCGTGCCGCCAGCGAAAGCTATTTTACCCCGCAAGCCCGTTGCCGTTTAGCCGGTGGCGGACGCGCACCTGCGGCCATCGCCGCGATGGTCAACGGCACGGCCGCGCACGCCATCGATTATGACGACAACTTCGCGCCGGGCATGAGCCATGCGTCTGCGGTGCTGGTTCCGGCGCTGCTGGCGGTCGCTGATGATATCCGCGCCAGCGGCGAACAACTGGTGAAAGCCTATCTGATCGGTTTGCAGGCGCAGGCGTTTGTCGGTTCCGGCGTCTCGCCATCACATTACACCGCAGGCTGGCACGGCACCTCGACCGTCGGCTGCATCGGCAGTGCGGCAGGTGTCGCCTGGCTGATGGGATTAGATCAGGCAGGTATCGCCAGAGCGTTAAGCAATGCCGTCAGTTTTGCCTCCGGCACCAAAGGTCAGTTCGGCACGCCGATCAAACCGCTGCACGCAGGATGGGCTGCCCGTAATGCAGTTGACGCGGCGAATTTTGCCCGACAACACATGCAGGGACGCATTGATATTCTGGACGCGCCGCAGGGCTTTCTGGAAATGTTTGGCGGCCTGACGCCGCCGGGCTGGAATATTCCGGCTATTTTGGGCACCCATCTTCACGTCATAGAAACCACCGGCGTGATGCCCAAACGTCACCCGTGCTGCGGCTCGACGCACATGATTATCGACGCCCTGGACGACCTGCGTGCGCAGCATGATTTCAGTGATGATGACGTGCTGACCGTTGATACGCTGGTTGGCATCGCCAATCTGCGCAATCTGGCGTATCCGCTGCCGGTCAATGAAATGCAGGCGCGCTTTTCGATGCAATACTGCGTCGATACCTGGCTGCGCAACGGCTCGCTGAGCGTCGCTGATTTCACGCCAGCGCGGGTCGCAGAACTCACTGAACCGGCACGTCTGGCGCGCATATCCCTGCGCTGCTATACGCCGGAACAGGAAGCAGAAACACCGCCGGGCGATCGCCTGGCACATGAAGTGACACTTACCCTGCGCGATGGCCGCACGTTACAGGCAGGCCGCAAACTGGCGAAAGGCAGCAACAGCGAGCCGTTCAGTGACGCCGACAGACTGCGAAAATTCACTGATTGTTGCACCACGATGAGCAATGCCAGCGACCTTTTTCGTCAGCTCAACCGGCTTGAGGAGCAGGAGGATTTAGGTTTTTTAGCCCCGTTGTTGGGTGAATCTTTGCGGGACGGTGCGCAGGGTTGAGTGCAAGAAAAATGGCGTGCCGGACATTTTTACGTGATGCCTCGCAGGAATGAAAAACCCGCGAAAATGCCCCTTTCTTACGTATGTGACAACGCCTATTCTCGCGGCTCAGGGAAGAAAAAACGGAATGGTTGTCCGCGACAATTTGTTGCATTACGCAATTTTATGGCGCACCCTGCTATCGGGTATAGAAAACGACCAGAGGTAAACCATGGCAACCAGTATTCGCTTAGATGATGATTTTGTGAATGATGTAAAAATACATGCGGAAGCCTCCCACCGGAGCATTCCCAAGCAGATCGAACACTGGGCAAAAATCGGCAGGATCGCCGAGGATAACCCTGATCTGACGTACCGGTTTATTGTGGAAACGTTATTGGCCAAAAGCGAGACAGATAACAACAAGGTAACGCGCTATGTCAGAAGGACTGAGCGGTCAAAGGATTGATACATTTGAATCTCATCGCTTTACCAAAGCTTTTGGACGATTGCCTTTATCACAGCAAATTATCGTCGAAGATGAAATTGAACGCATACAGGATGACCCGCGGCTCGGGGAACTTAAGAAAGGCGATCTCAGTTACCTGAGGGTGCATAAATTTCCGCTGGAAAAGCAGCAAGCTTTGCTGGGTTATTGCTGGCGTGAAGAGAAAATTGAACTGTATCTTCTGAGCCTGGATTCGCATGAGAATTTCTATCAGGATCATAAAAATCACCGCAAAGGCGATTTGAAGATGATGAAGTAAAAAGCAATGCATTTGCATTGGCAATGCAAATGCATTACGCTGACAAAATTGCTCAAATAAGCATCATTATGGAGTCTCATTATGTCAGCCTCGGCACTATGGGGAATAAAATTCGAAGCCGAATCCAAAGTCACCCGCCGCTTCCAGACCACCATTCCGGCCACTATCCGTAAGGCATTAAATCTCACCGAAAATGATCGGATCCAGTACAAGATTTTGCCAGACGGACAGGTGGTTATTTCGAGGCAACTCGAAGAAGCGGAAGACCCTGTTATCAGTGCCTTTCTCGGTTTTGTGGCAAAAGATATGCTCAATAACCCGGAAAATATGCAGCCGGTAACATTATCCCTGCATGAAAAAATCAATGTACTGACCGCCGGGATGGCTATCGATCTTGAGAGCCCGCTTTCTGACGATGACGAGTAAAGGATTATGCACAATCAGGCCATGGAGATTAACGGATGGACCCTTCTCGCTCATCCTCTGATCCTGCAACAAATACAGGCACTCACTGATCAGGTTGTTTTACTGCGCCGCAAAGATCCGGCGGGCTATAAAAGTAAGAACGCCACCAAACGGCTGGCTGCGATCAATAAGCTGATGTTTGACGTTATCCCGCAGGATCCGGCGCGTGTTGAATTCCGTCAGGGCGATACGTTAGGTGGGGAATTCTCACACTGGTTCAGGGCAAAATTCTTCCAGCAGTACCGTTTGTTTTTCCGCTACAACCTGAAAAGCCGGATCATTATTTACGCCTGGGTGAATGATGATAAAGAATTACGCGCCTACGAAAGCAAAACAGACGCATACCGGATGTTTCGCAAGATGTTGAAAAGCGGTGAACCGCCAGACAACTGGCAGGCACTTTGCGAGGCGTCAGGGAAGGTAGCGGCGGAAGAATTCCCTTAGTCTCCCTCATACACGCCACAAAGCAAAAAGCCCGCAACCAGAAGGCCACGGGCTTTTTATAGACGAAAAAAAACCTGCTTTAAAAAGCAGGTTTTTCAAATGTGGTCGGCGAGAGAGGATGACACGCATCTTCGATGCTTGCCCTGCGGGCCGTTGCTAAAGCAACGTGGTCTCGCTTCGCTCGGCTCAAACCTCCTTCGGAGGTTCTCATCCTCTTTTACTACAGACGAAAAAAAACCTGCTTTAAAAGCAGGTTTTTCAAATGTGGTCGGCGAGAGAGGATTCGAACCTCCGACCCACTGGTCCCAAACCAGTTGCGCTACCAAGCTGCGCTACTCGCCGAATGGGGCGCATCTTACTGCGACCCCCTCAGAGCGTCAACGGCTTTTTATAACATCCGAACTGACTGCCCATAAATTATCCGATACGTCGCCAAAATAACCTACAGCTTCTGTTCTGTCTGCGGTTTTGCACACCAGTTATTCGCCGGATTAATACCACCGTCCGGCGACGTATAACCCAGACAGCCTAAAATCGAGTCGAATAACTCAACGTGACGTTTCTTCGCACCGACCCGCTGCTGCGCCTGCAACTGCTCAAACGCCAGCTTGTGGTCCGGTTGTTCGAGGAAACTGTCAGAAGCCCACACCATCATCGGCACGCGGAACTGCTCCGGTGGTGCCATCTCGCGCGGCGTACCGTGCAGATGCGAGTTCTCATCGATAGATTCGCCGTGATCGGAAGCGTAAAACACCAGCGCTTTCTTATCACGCAACTGATCAATCACGCTGTCAATAAAGGTGTCGGTGTACAACACGCTGTTATCGAAGGCATTAATCAGTTCCGCTTTGGTGCAGGTGTTGCTCTTACATTCCGGGGTATAGCGGGCGTAACTGCGCGGATAACGCTGGGAATACAGATAGTGCGAGCCTTTGGTATGCAGGATCACCAGATGCTTACCTTTCGGATGATTCTTCAGCGACTCCTGTAACTCATTGACCAGCAACATGTCATCAACAGGTTTGCCATCGTTACGTTTTTCCGAGGCGATAATTTCGCGGAAAGAGAAGTTATTGGTGTCAGCATTATTGTAGAACCACAGCTCGCTTTGCATCGCGAACAGCTCTGAGGTGAAGCCCAGTGATTTCATCACCGCAAAAATATTCTGTTCTTTCAGCGTACGCTGCGGATTATCCGCCGTACCGCCTTCACGCACGAACATACAACGCAGTGACAACTTGGTGGCCGTATCGCAGGATGTCCCGCGAAACGCCACCAGGTTCTTCTCTTTGGACAGGCGCGGCGTGGTATCCCGCTCGTAGCCCAAAATCCCCATATGATCCCAGCGGGTGGTTTCACCGATGATAAACACCACGTAGGTATCGTCGATGTCAGCAGGTGCAACGTAAGTGAAGTTCTTCGCCGGATCAAAGTAATTACCGGCATCCTGACTTTCATCCACCTGCGTATAGGCATACAAACCCAGTGCAGCCAGCCAGTTAGACGGCAGATAGGAGTGCGCGACAACACCGCCGTAGCTTGGTAAATCGACGTTAGTTTTCTTCTCATTCACACTCTGCGCGTGATCCAGAGAACGCAGCGGCAACCACACCAGCAATGCCGCCGCCAGCAGCACCGCTAAAGGCAGCACACGCTGCCCCGGCGTTTTCATTTGTTCGATCAACGTCAGACGCAGATTATTTTTCCAGATGAGGAACAGCGGTACCGCGCTGACCAGCGCCATCCAGATAAACAGATGATAACCAATGATCTCTTTGCTCAGATCGATATCGGTGGTCATCACCGACACCACGATGCCGTAGCCGATCACCACGTTGAACATCACCATGTAATAACTGGCGGCAACGGAAATCAGCACCAGCAAACTGGCGATAATGCGGAAGAACAGCCGCCCGCCCAGCGAGAGCAAGCGCAGAACAAAGAAGGTAAATAAGACGATGGCACAGACTTCGGTGACGGCCTGAACCAGTTCAGCCGACGTGAAATGATTGACCAATGCAGCAAAGCGGCGCTGGAACACAGAGACATTCAGAAAAATGCCAATGTAAATCGCTAACAATAAAGAGATATTTTGCTGCGATAGAGTCTTCACTCTATTCATGAAAAGTGACTTTCCTAACGTATTTTGAAAGATTTGGAATCATTGTGACATGTTTATGGCGGACTGGTTCACAGATTATGCTGAGAATGCGGTTTTATGCAGCTTTCTGGATTATTCCGCATGCGCAGCGACGTCGTATTTTCTTTCCGAATATTTTCTGTTGGTCTGTGGATAGGCGCTGGTAATGCAAAAAGGAGGCCGAAGCCTCCTGAGATTTTTTGCTTTTATACATCACAACATTCCCCTGGTGAAGGCGTTGTGTATCAGAACATTATTTAACGTTCAGCGTGACGTCGATATTGCCACGGGTCGCGTTGGAGTACGGGCAAACCTGATGCGCTTTCGCCACCAGCACTTCGGCTTCGCTGCGCTCAAAGCCCGGCAGGGTAATATCCAGCTGTACTTCGATGCCATAGCCGCCCGGGATAGCACCAATGCCTACCACACCTTCGATTTTAGCGTCAGCAGGGATCTTAATTTTTTCCTGCGCGGCCACGGCTTTCAGTGCGCCGAGGAAACACGCGGAATAACCGGCGGCAAACAGTTGCTCAGGGTTGGTACCGCCACCCATGCCGCCCATCTCTTTTGGTACGCCCAGTTTGACGTCAAGAACGCCGTCATCGGAAGTCGCACGGCCATCACGGCCACCGGTAGCGGATGCATGAGCACGATACACAACTTTTTCAATAGACATATTTCGTTCCTTATCTGTGATAAATACTTATTAGTTTCAAACGATTTAATCGCACACTACTTAATTAACTTTACCTGACGACCCGCAGAAGCACCTTCGGACTCGTCTGGTTAACACTCTTAAGACAATCAGCGCTACGCTTTATCCTGAAGTTTAGCCCGTAATACTTCGAGCTGCTGTTTCAGCGCCACGAGTTCGCCGATATCACATTCCGTCGCACACACAATGGCTTCGGGAATGTCCTGTGCTTTTTCACGTAGTGCCTTACCCGCATCAGTCAGGGAAATAATCACCTGGCGTTCATCTGCTTTGGCGCGCTGACGCACCAGTAAACCTGCCGCTTCAAGGCGCTTTAACAGCGGCGTTAAGGTCGCCGAATCCAGAAACAGTTTTTCGCCGATTTCAGACACCGTGACTTCATCACGTTGCCACAGCACCAGCATCACCAGATATTGCGGATAAGTGAGCCCGAGTTCCCCGAGTAACTTACGGTAAACTTTATGCAGTGCCAGATTCGCAGAGTAAAGCGCGAAACACATCTGTTGATCCAGATGCAGCATGCGGTGTTGTGTTGGGTCGCTGTCTGTTTTCATGTTCATGCCGCCAATATATATAGTGCGCGATATTATCGCAAGCTATTTCCGTGAATTTAATCAGCAGAAATCAGAAACCTTCAATTCGCTGCAACATATACGGATAAAACGGATTGGATGAAACCCGCATCAGTTGATCCATGCTCACCACCAGCGCGCCATTTTCTCCACGGGCAGCCAGTGTTCCCAGCCGGATGCCAAACTGCGCCGGACCTTGCGGATTGCGCCCGTACAGCGAATCGTCCGTCGGAAAAGGCAGCGAAACATGCGACAGCGAATAGAATTCCGACGGATAATTCAGGCCGAGTGGCGTAACTGACGTGCTGTTTTGCCCCGCCGCAGTGGTTTTCGCGACAGCGGCGGCATCGTCCGGCGAGGCATTGGTGATAACCGTCGTCTGATAAGCGCGCGGGGGCGCAGGCAACAGGCGCTCTGCTGCTGTTTCAGAGGAAGGACGCAGCAGCGGGCCGACATAGGCACTGCGGTTGATATCAAACAGAACCAGCTGGCTGCCATTGGCGGGAAGCTGATTAAACAACGCCGTCACCACGGCACGGGAACTGACGGTGGAGTCAACAACCGACTGAAACGCCAGCAGCGGTGGCAACTGCGCCAGCTTGCCGGATTGCGCATCCTTGCTGATCTGCTGCTGCAAAACATGGGTGAGCAGATAGGACTGACGGGCGGCTTTCACCGGAAAAGAATTGTATTTAAACGGATTAAATTCCGGCATCAGGTTCAGCCAGGCGGTTTTGGCAAAGGCCGGGAAAATAGCCGGCCAGCCCGCATATCCGGCAAAGCGCGCAAAACTGGTCACGCCAATCATCGGGGAAATCAGCACCACACGCGAAGGTTTCGCCAGCGCAGGGTCATCAAGGGAATCCAGCGTGTATTTCATCGCCAGCGCCCCGCCGTTGGAGAAACCCACCAGTTGCAGCGGTACATCTGTCCCGGCTGCGCGACGCGCTTCACGTACCGCCAGCCGCGTTGCCGCCAGCCACTGTTCCCAGTCCACCCGCGTCAGGCCGCCGGGCACGGTGCCATGACCGGGCAGGCGGATACCGACAACCACAAATCCGCGGCGACGAAAATCCTGCGCAATATGCCGCAGGCTGTAAGGGGAATCGGTCAGACCGTGTAACAGCACCACTGCACCGGCTGGCTTACCGTCGGGCATCAGCTCATAAGAGCGGTTCCAGTCCTGTGCAAAATGCTCGGGATAAATCGGGCTGCGATCGTAATAGCGGTTAAGCGGAATACGATCTTCTCTGTCGAGTTTGTCCGTCACCTGCTGCTTCACTTCAACAAACGCCTGCTGCTCCGCGCGCAGATACGCCTGCCAGTCGCTCTTATCCAGTTGCTCCGTACTCAGTTCGTCCGGCACCAGTTTGTGCCACGGTTCAAGCGGCGGCCCTTGTAAGGCGTCATAAGTACGCACAGCCAAAAGCGTGATAATCACCAGAACCAGCGCCAGTAACAGCTTTTTCAGGCGTTCAGAGAGATGACGAAGTTGCATTAAATAGGGGTTTCCTAAAAACAGTTTTGCAGAAAGACAGCCTCTTAAAGATATGTCCTTCCTGAGCATTATTGCGAAAATAATAATGCAATTACCTTGAACGGTGGCTGCACAAAGCGCAAATTTTCGCCCCATTTTTGTTCAGTTGCATTCCGTCCGTGGTGCAACAAATATACAGACCGGTCATACAACGAAACATAAACCCAACAATATCAATAGATAATGATGTGGCACAGGCTTTGCTTAGATGAATTCAATCTTGTATACCAGATGGGATTCACAATATGGCTTCAGCTTCAGAAACAGTCGCATCACCTTTTCGCGGTTTTACCCTGCGGGAATGGCAGCAGCATTACCGCAGTGCGCCCGACAGCCTGCGCACTACGCTTTCCCTGGTGTTGGGGAGCCTGAGTGACACAGACAATGCCTGGATTTATCTCGCCACGGCAGAACAGCTTGAAGCACAAATCACCCGTCTTGAAACCCTGCGCGATCAGGCTGAAGGCTCCCTGAGCGCCCTGCCGCTGTTTGGCGTGCCGTTCGCCGTTAAAGACAATATGGATATCGCTGGCTGGCCGACCACGGCGGCCTGCCCTGCGTTTGCTTATACCGCAGAAGCGGATGCCACCGTCATCGCCAATCTGAAAGCCAAGGGCGCGGTGGTGATCGGTAAAACTAATCTCGATCAGTTCGCCACCGGCCTGGTCGGCACCCGCTCGCCGTACGGCGCGGTGCGCAATACGTTCAATCCTGATTACGTCAGTGGCGGCTCAAGCTCGGGTTCGGCTTCCGTTCTGGCCCGCGGTCTGGTGGCGTTTTCGCTGGGCACCGACACCGCCGGTTCCGGTCGCGTTCCGGCGGGCTTTAACAATGTTGTCGGGCTGAAACCGACCAAAGGCTGGCTGTCGAATACCGGTGTGGTTCCGGCCTGTCGCCTCAACGATGCCGTCTCGATTTTCGCCCTGACCGTCGCCGATGCCCAAACCGTGGCCCATGCCGCAGGCGGATATGACGCCGCCGATGCCTATTCGCGTAAAAACCCGCATACCGCGCCGGTGGCTTTTTCCGCACAACCGCGCATCGCCATACCTGACCGTCTGGAATTTTTTGGGGACGATCTGGCACAGGCCGCTTTCAGTGAGGCGCTGGATCGCCTGCGCCACCATGGCGTCACGCTGGAAACGATTGATTTCACGCCGTTCCGCGAACTGGCTGAGCAGTTGTATTACGGCGCGTGGGTGGCGGAACGCACCGTGGCGGTCGGCGAAATTTTTGAAGAAAGCCCGGAAGCGATGGATCCGGTCGTACGCGGGATTGTCGCCAATGGCCTGAACTACACCGCCTGCGATGCCTGGCGCGCCGAATATTTACGGGCGGAGCTGGCACGCAAAATTAATCTGGCACTGGAAGGGTTTGACGCGCTGGTAGTGCCGACGTCGCCGACCATCCGCACCCAGGAAGAGCTGGTTCGGGAACCGGTGCTCTACAACTCGCAGTTCGGCATTTACACCAACTTCACTAATCTGGCGGATTTGTCGGCGCTGGCGCTGCCTTGCAGCCTGCGCGCCGACGGCCTGCCCGCCGGGATCACGCTGATCGCTCCGGCCTGGCATGACGACGCACTGGCCAGTTTTGGCCGTCAGTGGCAGCGCAGCCTGAGCCTGCCGCTTGGCGCGACCGGGCTTACGATGAAACCTGAAGAATTCATGACATCCGCGCCGGTCAGTGCCGCCAGCGTGCGCGTTGCCGTGGTCGGCGCTCATCTGACCGGCATGCCGCTGAATTTCCAGCTCACCAGCCGCCACGCGGTACGCGTCGAACAAACCACCACTGCTGCCACCTACAAACTCTTCGCCCTCGCCAACACTAAACCGCCGAAGCCGGGGCTGGTGCGGACTGAGAGCGGCAGCGCAATTATCGTCGAATTGTGGGATATCCCGCTGGCGCGCTTTGGGGAATTCGTCGCTGAAATCCCGGCACCGCTGGGGATCGGTTCTCTCGAACTGGCCGATGGCCGCATCGTGAAAGGCTTTATCTGTGAGCCATGGGCGACTGGCGGAGCCACGGATATCACCGCGTTTGGCGGCTGGAGAAGTTACATCCAGAGTCTGAATTCATCACCGGTAAAAAGCTGAGGAACGCACATGTTTACCACCGTTTTAATTGCTAACCGTGGCGAAATCGCCTGCCGTGCGATCCGCACGCTGAAACGTCTGGGCGTCACCAGCGTCGCCGTGTATTCCGATGCCGACCGCAATGCCCCGCACGTCACACAGGCGGATATCGCCATCGCGCTGGGCGGCGAAAAGGCCAGCGAAAGCTACCTGATGATCGACAAAATTCTGGCCGCCGCGAAAGAAACCGACGCGCAGGCAATTTATCCGGGGTACGGCTTTTTATCCGAAAGCGCAGAGTTCGCCGATGCCTGCGAAGCAGCGGGCATTGCGTTTATCGGCCCGACCGCCGGACAAATCCGCGAGTTTGGCCTCAAGCACCGCGCCCGCGAATTAGCCGGTGCCGCGAATGTGCCGATGACGCCGGGCACCGGTTTGCTCGACAGCATTGATGACGCGGTGAAAGCTGCCGCCGAAATTGGTTATCCCATCATGCTGAAAAGCACCGCAGGCGGCGGAGGCATTGGTCTGACGCGCTGTGATAACGAAGAGGCATTGCGTGCCGCATGGGACAGCGTGAAACGTCTCGGCGAGCAGTTTTTCCGTGATGCCGGTGTGTTTCTGGAACGCTTCGTCGATCGCGCCCGCCACGTTGAAGTGCAGATTTTCGGCGACGGCAAAGGCCGCGTGGTGGCCCTCGGCGAGCGTGACTGTTCGTTGCAACGCCGCAATCAGAAAGTGGTGGAAGAAACCCCTGCGCCGGATCTGCCGCAGGCC
Source organism: Rahnella sp. WP5 (assembly GCF_000745615.1). Lineage (NCBI taxonomy): Bacteria > Pseudomonadati > Pseudomonadota > Gammaproteobacteria > Enterobacterales > Yersiniaceae > Rahnella > Rahnella sp. WP5. The sequence goes on from NZ_JQJR01000007.1 coordinate 276,662, forward strand.
AGCCGCGAAGCATTGCATCGCGCCGCCGTGCAGCTCGGTGAATCGGTGAACTACCGCAGCGCCGGTACGGTTGAATTTATCTATGACGCCGCGCGCGACGAATTTTATTTTCTCGAAGTAAACACCCGTTTGCAGGTTGAGCATCCGGTCACCGAAATGGTCACCGGTCTGGACTTGATCGAATGCATGCTGAACGTCGCCGCCGGTGAATCGCCGGACTGGCCAGCAATGGAAAAAGCCCCGCAGGGCGCGTCGATGGAAGTGCGTATTTACGCAGAAGATCCGCTGAAGAATTTCCAGCCAAGTCCGGGCGTGCTGACCGAAGTGTTTTTCCCCGAAGACGTCCGCGTCGATGGCTGGGTCTCTACCGGCAGTGAAGTGTCGGCGTTTTACGACCCGATGATCGCCAAGCTGATTGTGCATGGCACCGACCGGCAGGACGCGCTGGCGAAAATGTCCGTCGCGCTGGCCGCCACCCGCCTGCACGGTATCGCCACCAACATTGATTATCTGCGTCAGGTCGTCGCCACGCCGGTTTTCCGCAACGGCGAAATGTGGACGCGCATGCTCGACAGTTTTGACTACTCGCCCAACGCCATCGAAGTGATCGCACCCGGCACTTACAGCAGCGTACAGGATTATCCGGGACGTCTCGGTTACTGGGATATCGGCGTGCCGCCTTCCGGCCCGATGGACGATTTTGCCTTCCGTCTCGCCAACCGCATTGTCGGCAATCATCCGGATGCCGCCGGTCTGGAATTCACGTTGCAGGGACCCACACTGCGCTTTCATTGCGACGCCGTTATCGCACTGACCGGCGCACGCTGCCCGGCAACGCTTGATGACGAAGCTGTTTCTTACTGGCAGCCGGTGGATGTGAAAGCCGGTCAGACACTGACACTTGGCCGCGCCACGCAGGGTTGCCGCACCTATCTCGCCGTGCGTAACGGTTTCGACGTGCCGGTGTATCTCGGCAGCCGGTCGACCTTTGCACTCGGGCAGTTTGGCGGCCATGCGGGCCGCACGCTGCGCGTCGCCGATATGTTGACTGTTTCACAGCCGGAACTCGCGGCCTGCACCACGCCCGCGCCGGTCGGTTTACCGCAGGCAGCCGAAAATATCGTGCCACCTTACGGCGACATCTGGAATATCGGCGTGCTTTACGGGCCGCACGGTGCGCCGGATTTCTTCACCAAAGACGCCATCGATACGTTCTTCGCCGCAGAATGGCAGGTGCACTACAACTCCAACCGTCTCGGCGTGCGGCTGGTCGGTCCGAAACCGCAATGGGCGCGGCAGGACGGCGGCGAAGCCGGTCTGCATCCGTCGAATGTGCATGACTGCGAATACGCCATCGGCGCGATTAATTTCACCGGCGATTTCCCGGTGATTCTGACCCGCGACGGGCCAAGCCTCGGCGGTTTCGTCTGCCCGGTAACCATCGCCAAAGCCGAACTGTGGAAAGTAGGACAGGTGAAACCGGGCGATAAAATCCGTTTCCATCCGATCAGTTTTGAACAGGCGCAGGCGCTGGAACGGGCGCAACAAGGCACGCTCGATTCGCTGATGCCAGTCAACGCGATGGCGCTGCCGGTGCCATCCCTGCTGCCGGACACCACTGCATCAGCCACCATTCTTGCGGCATTACCGGCCACGGCAGAACGCCCTTCGGTGGAATATCGTCAGGCGGGCGACGGCTACGTGCTGATTGAGTACGGCGACAACGTGCTGGATCTGGCGGTCCGCATGCGCATTTATCTGCTGATGAACGCCATCAAAGCCGCCGGTCAGCAGGGCATTGAGGAACTGTCGCCGGGCGTGCGTTCGCTGCAAATCCGCTACGACAGCCGCGTGCTGCATCAGACGGCGCTGCTGCAACATTTACTGACGCTGGAAAACAGCCTGGCCGATGTCAGCCAGCTCAAAATCCCGACCCGTATCGTGCACATGCCGATGGCGTTTGAAGATTCCGCCACGCTCGGCGCGGTCGAACGCTATCAGCAAACCGTGCGCGCAGAAGCACCGTGGCTGCCGAATAACGTCGATTTCATCCAGCGCACCAACGGACTGGCGAGCCGTGAAGACGTGAAAAACATCATTTTCGACGCCAGCTATCTGATCCTCGGGCTGGGGGATGTGTATCTCGGCGCACCGTGCGCGGTGCCGGTCGATCCGCGCCATCGCCTGCTGAGCTCCAAATACAACCCGGCGCGCACGTTTACCGCCGAAGGCACGGTCGGTATCGGCGGCATGTACATGTGCATTTATGGCATGGATTCGCCGGGCGGCTATCAGCTGGTCGGGCGCACGCTGCCGATCTGGAACAAGTTCCTGAAAAACGAGCAGTTCAAAAACGGCGAGCCGTGGCTGCTGCATTTCTTCGATCAGGTGCGGTTCTATGAAGTCACCGAAGCCGAGCTGGACATTCAGCGCGAAGCCTTCCGCGAAGGACGGGCGCAAATCCGCATCGAAGAGACGGAATTTGATTTTGCGCACTATACGCAATTTCTCGCCGACAACGCCGCCGACATTGCTGATTTCCGCACCCGGCAAACCGACGCTTTTACCCGCGAAGTGGCGCACTGGCATGAGGCTGAAAGCGCCGCGGTGGAAGCGGCAGCCAATGCCGTGCAGTTAGTGGAAGACGACGCGGATCAGGACGGCCATTTAGTCAGCGCTGACCTTAACGGCAACGTCTGGAAAATCCTGGTACAGCCGGGCCAGCAGGTCGAAGAAGGCCAGCCGTTGATCGTCGTCGAAGCCATGAAAATGGAACTGTCGGTGAACGCGCCGTGCGCCGGTACCGTGCTGAAAATCAGTTGCCAGCAAGGCCGTCCGGTCGGGCCAGGTGATGCGTTGTTGTGGCTGGACACAGCCGTTTAAAACTATCGGGAACAACAGGGAATATTTCATGCAACTCACGGGACCTAAATCTTCACGCAGTAAAAGCCGCCCGGAAGGGCTGGCGGAACGCATTTATCAGCAGCTGAAAGATGACATTTTCAGCTTCCGCCTGCTGCCCGGTGACCGGTTCAGCGAAAACGACATCGCTGACCGCATGGAAGTCAGCCGCACACCGGTCCGTCAGGCGCTGTTCTGGCTGGAACATGAAGGCTATGTCGAAGTGTTTTTCCGCAGTGGCTGGCAGGTTCGCCCGTTCGATTTCGACTTTTTCGAGCAGTTGTACGATCTGCGTATCGTGCTGGAACTGGAAGCGGTGAAACGTCTGTGTGCGTTGCCGCCAGCCGCTCAGCCCTTACAACTGGCTGAACTGAAAGCGTTCTGGATCGATCAGCCGCAACTGCAAGATGGTCAGGTGGTCTCGCGTTATGACGAGGAGTTTCACATGACGCTGGTGGCCGCGGCGGGTAATGCCGAAATGGCGCGAATCCACCGCGAGCTGACGGAGAAAATCCGCATCATCCGGCGGCTGGATTTCACCAAAGGTGAGCGGGTTAACGCCACCTATAAAGAACACGCGAGCATTTTGCTCGCCATCATCCAACAACAAACCGAGGAGGCACAGCGCCAGTTACACGATCATATTGCCGTCAGTAAGGCCGAGGTACGCAAAATTACTCTGCACATGTTGCACCGGGCCAGGGCGGAGAGTGACGAGGGCAACCCGTCATGACTTTTTTAAATGTTTTTTCGACTTTCTACATACCAGCGTTCTCTTAACTTTTCTTCAGAGGGTACATCTATGCAACGTCGACGTTTTATTAAAGCCTTTGCTCTTTCCGCTACCGTAGTCAGCATGGGCTTAGCCTGGAGCGCGCAGGCAGCCGAGACCATCAAAGTCGGTATTATGCATTCGCTTTCCGGCACCATGGCCATTTCAGAAACTCCGCTGAAAGACATCGCGCTGATGACCATTGACGACATCAACGCCAAAGGTGGCGTGCTCGGCAAAAAGCTCGAGCCGGTGGTGGTCGATCCGGCCTCCAACTGGCCGCTGTTCGCGGAGAAAGCCCGCCAGTTGCTGACGCAGGATAAAGTCGCGGTGGTGTTTGGTTGCTGGACGTCGGTGTCGCGTAAATCTGTGCTGCCGGTGTTTGAAGAACTGAACGGCCTGCTGTTCTATCCGGTGCAGTACGAAGGCGAAGAAATGTCGCCAAACGTGTTCTACACCGGTGCCGCGCCTAACCAACAGGCGATCCCGGCAGTGGAATACCTGATGAGTGAAGACGGCGGTGCGGCCAAACGCTTCTTCCTGCTCGGCACCGATTATGTCTATCCGCGTACCACCAACAAAATTCTGCGCGCCTTCCTGCATTCCAAAGGCGTGAAAGACAGCGACATCGAAGAAGTCTATACGCCGTTCGGTTACAGCGATTATCAGACCATCGTCTCCAACATTAAGAAATTCTCCGCTGGCGGCAAAACTGCGGTGATCTCCACCATCAACGGCGATTCCAACGTGCCGTTCTACAAAGAGCTGGCGAATCAGGGCGTGAAAGCGACGGATGTGCCGGTGGTGGCGTTCTCGGTCGGTGAAGAAGAACTGCGCGGTATCGACACCAAACCACTGGTCGGTGACCTTGCAGCGTGGAACTACTTCCAGTCGGTTGATAACCCGACCAACAAGAAATTCGTGGCTGAATGGAAGGCTTACGCGAAGGCGCACAAACTGCCAAACGCCGATAACGCGGTGACCAACGACCCGATGGAGGCAACCTATGTCGGCATCCATATGTGGGCGCAGGCGGTGGAAAAAGCCGGTACGACGGATGTGGATAAAGTCCGCGCCGCGATGGCCGGACAGACCTTCGCTGCGCCGTCCGGCTTCACGCTGACCATGGATAAAACCAATCATCACCTGCACAAACCGGTAATGATCGGCGAAATCGAATCCAACGGTCAGTTCAACGTGGTCTGGCAGACCGACAAACCAATCCGCGCCCAGCCGTGGAGCCCGTACATCGCGGGTAACGATAAAAAGCCAGATACCCCGGTAAAAACGACTAACTGATTGTTTTAGCTCCTTCTTGCGAAGGGGTTGAAGAGTAAACCGGTCGGCTCCCTCCCCTGCGAAGGGGAGGGCTGGGGTGGGGTATTAATGGCAACTGTGTTGTTTGCAAAACCCCCTCCCCGCCTCCCCCTTCGCAGGGGGAGGAGCAAACCAGCATCAACTTTATGCGGCGAGAACATTATGAGAATCCTCATCCGATCACTGCTTTTCCTGCTTTGTTGCCTTCCGTTGCTGGCAGAGGCGGGTGCGGCGAATGACTTTGCTGCCGCCAGCCGCAGCCAGCAGGCCACGTTATTACAGCAATGGGCGGCAGACCCGCAGCCGGAAAGGCTGCCACTGCTCGAGGCACTGAAGCAGGAAAACGTCGTCATCGACGAAGCGAAACATGCATTTGCGCAAAATGGCGATCAGCTGACGCCGCTGGAAGGCGACGTTAAACCGCAGGGTGACACCAAAAAAGTCTGGCTGAACAACCGCCTGCGTATTCTGATTGCCAATGCGCTTTCCGCACACCGTCTGGTGAGCACCGACAGCGCGGTCCGTTTACAGGCTGCCAAAGCCTTACAGCGCGAAGCGCAGGCCGATCAGTTGCCGCTGCTGACCCGTCGTCTTGAACAGGAAAAAGACAGCACCGTTCACGACGCCCTTTCCATCGCGCTGGCAAATTTACAACTGGCTGATGCCAGTCCGCAGGTGCGCCTGAAAGCCGTTGAACTGCTCGGCACGTCGGGCGATCCGGATACTCAGGGCCGCCTGCAAAGCCTGACGGATCCGAAAACCGAGCCTGATGCCACGGTGCGTAATGCCGCGCTCGCCAGCCTGAAAGCGGTGCAGCATCGCCTGATGATTGGCGATTTACTGGGTCAGGCGTTTACCGGCTTATCGCTCGGCTCGATTCTGCTGCTGGCCGCACTCGGACTGGCGATCACATACGGTTTGCTGGGTGTAATTAACATGGCACACGGTGAGATGTTAATGCTCGGCTCTTACTCGACTTACATGGTGCAGTCGCTGTTTCAGCATTATGCCCCTGGCCTGCTGGCGCTGTATCCGCTGGTGGCACTGCCGGTGGCCTTTTTCATTACGGCGGGGATTGGCATGGCACTGGAGCGCACGGTCATCCGCCATTTATACGGTCGCCCGCTGGAAACCCTGCTGGCGACCTGGGGCATCAGCCTGATCCTTATTCAGGGCGTACGTATGCTGTTTGGTGCACAGAACGTCGAAGTGGCGAATCCCGGCTGGCTCTCCGGCGGTATTCAGTTGCTGCCGAATCTGGTGCTGCCGTACAACCGCATCGCAGTGATCATCTTCGTGTTGCTGGTGCTCGGCCTGACCTGGCTGCTGCTCAATAAAACCCGGCTGGGCATGAACGTACGCGCCGTCACCCAGAACCGCGCCATGGCGGCCTGCTGTGGGGTGCCCACCGGGCGCGTCGATATGCTGGCGTTCGGCCTTGGTTCCGGCATTGCCGGTTTAGGCGGCGTGGCATTATCGCAGCTCAGTAACGTCGGCCCGGAACTCGGTCAGGGCTACATCATCGACTCCTTCTTAGTCGTGGTGCTTGGCGGTGTCGGACAACTGGCGGGCACCGTGGTGGCGGCCTTTGGTCTGGGCATCGTGAACAAAATTCTTGAGCCGGAAATCGGCGCAGTACTGGGGAAAATCCTGATCCTTGCGCTGATTATCCTGTTTATTCAGAAACGTCCTCAGGGACTCTTCGCCTTCAAAGGCAGGGTGATTGACTGATGAGCCAGCCTCTGACGATTACCGGCGTACAAAAAGCGCCGAAGATTGCGATTTCGGTGGGCACGCTGGTGCTCATCTTCCTGATTGTGATGCCGTTTCTGGCGCTGTTGCCCGCCAGTAATCCGCTGGCGATCTCCACGTACACGCTGACGCTGATCGGCAAGATCCTCTGTTATGCGATCGTGGCGATCGCGCTCGATCTGGTCTGGGGTTATGCCGGTTTGCTGTCGCTCGGCCACGGGCTGTTTTTCGCCCTCGGCGGTTATGCGATGGGCATGTATTTAATGCGGCAGGCCGCAGGCAGCGGATTGCCGGACTTTATGTCGTTTCTGTCGTGGACCGAACTGCCGTGGTTCTGGGCAGGTACGCAGCATTTCGCCTGGGCACTGTGCCTGATCGTGCTGGTGCCCGGCGCGCTGGCGTTTGTGTTCGGCTATTTCGCCTTCCGCTCTAAAATCAAAGGCGTGTACTTTTCGATCATGACGCAGGCGCTGACGTACGCCGGTATGTTGCTGTTTTTCCGCAATGAAACCGGTTTTGGTGGCAATAACGGTTTCACCGGTTTTACTACCCTGCTCGGCTTTCCGGTCACCGCCACCGGCACCCGCGTGGGACTATTTCTGGCCACGGTTCTGGTACTGGTCGCCAGCCTGGCGCTGGGCTTTGCGCTGGCGAGAAGTAAATATGGCCGCGTGCTGACGGCAGTGCGTGACGCTGAGAACCGGCTGATTTTCTGCGGTTACGATCCGAAAGGTTTCAAGCTGTTCGTCTGGACGATTTCCGCCATGCTGTGCGGCCTGGCGGGTGCGCTGTACGTGCCGCAGGTCGGCATTATCAACCCGGGCGAAATGTCGCCGACCAACTCTATCGAAGCCGCCATCTGGGTGGCACTCGGCGGACGCGGCACGCTGATCGGCCCGGTTATTGGCGCAGGCATCGTCAACGGCGCGAAAAGCTGGTTCACCGTCGCCATTCCCGAATACTGGCAATTTGTGCTCGGCGGCATGTTTATTCTGGTGACGCTGTTCCTGCCACAAGGTGTGATTGGCCTGCTGCGCAAGAGGAAATCCTGATGACCATGACCGAAGACCTGTTTACCCAGCCGCAGCGGGCGGACCGGCACCGCGAACAAACTGACCCGATTTTGCAACTGGAAAACATCAACGTCAGCTTTGACGGGTTTAAGGCGCTGACCAATTTGTCGCTGAACATCGGCGTCGGCGAACTACGCTGCGTGATCGGCCCGAACGGCGCGGGGAAAACCACGCTGATGGACGTGATCACCGGCAAAACCCGACCGCAAAGTGGCCGTGTTTTTTACGACCAGCGTACCGATTTGACGAAACTGGATCCGGTGCAGATTGCGCAGTCAGGCATCGGGCGGAAATTCCAGAAACCGACGGTATTTGAAGCGCTGACGGTATTCGAAAATCTGGAAATCGCGCAGAAAACCAATAAATCGGTATGGGCGTGTCTGCGCGCAAAAATGAACAGCGAGCAGCGTGACCGTATCGATGAAATGCTTGGCACGCTGCGCCTCGCCGCTGAGCGCCACCGACCGGCGGGCCTGCTTTCGCACGGTCAGAAACAGTTTCTGGAAATCGGTATGTTGCTGGTGCAGGAACCGCATCTGTTACTGCTCGATGAACCGGCGGCAGGCATGACCGATGCCGAAACCGAATACACCGCAGAACTGTTCAAACAACTGGCTGGCAGGCATTCGCTGATGGTGGTCGAGCACGATATGGGGTTTGTGGAAACCATCGCTGACCACGTCACCGTACTGCATCAGGGTCAGGTACTGGCTGAAGGCTCGCTGCGTGAAGTGCAGGCCAACGAGCAGGTTATCGACGTGTATTTAGGGCGCTGAGGAGTCGCATTATGTTGCAGGTAAATGAACTGAATCAGTTTTACGGCGGCAGCCACATTCTGCGCGGCCTGTCTTTTGAGGCAAAAATCGGCGAAGTGACGTGCCTGCTCGGGCGTAATGGCGTCGGAAAAACCACGCTGCTCAAATGCCTGATGGGGCTGATACCGGCGAAATCCGGCACCATCACCTGGCAGGATCAGGTGATCAATTCCCGCAAACCGCACCAGCGTGTACAGGCGGGAATTGCCTATGTCCCGCAGGGACGCGAAATTTTTCCGCGTCTGACCGTGGAAGAAAATCTGCTGATGGGGCTGTCGCGTTTTTCCGGCAGCAATGCTAAACAGGTGCCGGATGAAATCTATCATCTGTTCCCGATCCTGCTGGAAATGAAGCATCGCCGCGGCGGTGATTTGTCCGGCGGCCAGCAGCAACAACTGGCGATTGGCCGTGCGCTGGCCTGCAAACCGAATCTCCTGATCCTCGACGAACCGACCGAAGGCATTCAGCCGTCGGTGATTAAGGAAATCGGTGCGGTGATCAAACAGCTCGCCGCCCGGGGAGACATGGCGATCCTGCTGGTCGAACAATTCTACGATTTCGCCGCCGAACTGGCCGACAGCTATCTGGTGATGTCGCGCGGCAGCATTGTGAAACGCGGGCGCGGGACAGAAATGGAGGCGGAAGGCGTGCGCGGGCTGGTGGCGATTTAGTCCCTGATAAAGTAACGCTCGCTAATTCATCCCTTCAGGTCTACCATAAACCTAACTGCTAGGTTTATGGATAAACTCATGCCCACAATTCTCCGCTTTTCAGGATGGTTGATTATGGTTTACAGCCATGATCACCTGCCGCACCATGTTCATTTACGACGCGGAGATCAAAGCTTTGTTTCGTTATTTAGAAGCAAATATCGTCACGCTCAATGCTGAATGGGAGAAGATCCATGGCACCAATGACACGATTTGATGCGGCGTTAAAACGCGGGGAGCAAACGGCTAATGACCCTTCCCTCCCTGTTTCGGTCGAATACCGTCCTGAACAACATGCTTTTATGATCATGCACGGCAACGGCGTCGGGTATCTTATTAACATTGATTTGATTGAAGAACTTCAGCACGCAACGCAGGAACAACTGAACACCGCAGCAGTCGATGGTTTCAGCAAAGCACTGCGTATTCCGGCCTGTGATGTGGATATTTACCTGCCGGGATTACTTGCAAAAATTCTATTTGATGCCAGCGACTTACAGAAAATTGTTGCCTCAATTAACGGTGCCATGCGCAGCGCGGTTAAAGCCAGTGCCAGCCGGGAAAATGGTAAAAAAGGCGGACGTCCGCGTAAAAATACAGAGTTACGTTAATGCCCAAAATCAAAAGTCAGGAAGCCCTGATGCGTCAGCGCAAGCGCTGGATCATGCTGGCGGTGCTGTTGGCGGTGATCGCCGCAGGCCATCAGTGGTGGAAACAAGGGAAACTCGTCTCCGAGCAGTGGAGTCCGAACAAACAATATGTGGTGCGCGAGTATAAAACTTTCGAATTTATTCCGCGCATGACCATGCCGGGCGACGGCGGGCATTATTCCGGCTATATGCGTGTCTACAACCGCGACGGCAAACAATTTTACGAAGAGTATTCCGACCTGCTCGACTTTATCGAAGGGCCGTTCTGGGCGAAGGAAGGCGTTTACTGGATGGGCAATGAAAATCAGGACATCGTACGGTTGCCGACGTCGCCGGTGGAGTGATTAACAGACACAAAAAAGCCGCGACTTGCGCGGCTTTTCACATCTCAACCTAAGGTCGACACCTTAGCTTCTGACTTTACGGTAGATAAACAGTACGACGATCGCACCAATCACGGCGACCACGAAGCTGCCGAAGTTGAATCCGTCTACGCGACCAAAACCGAAGAAAGTACTGATATAACCACCCACAACGGCACCTACCACACCCAGGACTACGGTCAGAATGAATCCGCCGCCATCTTTGCCCGGCATGATCCATTTCGCCAGAATACCTGCAATCAGACCAAAGATAATCCAGGATAAAATTCCCATTTTCGACTCCTCCGAATAAATTTCCGTTACCGTGAATATTGTTCAGCCAAATTAGCCAAACAAGAGCAGAACGTTTCAGGCTCTGCGAGCAGAACGTGTGTTTTGCACGAACGCCCTCTTCTTGAACTGCAGATAAAGTCTAGCACCCTTTCTACAAAACCGCCCAAAATCAGCAGGAAGGGAAGAAATGCAGAGAAACCTAAGGCAGTTTCAGGCTGTGTCAGCACGAATGCGGTTTCGTCAGCTACCCGCATTCGCACGTAAAATTGCGTAAAAAGTAGGCCAAATATTTTGAACAAGATACTCAAATCAATCCGTTTTTCATCTCCGGGTATCACGCCTATTATACATTCATCGAAAGGCAACCACCTTTCACTCTCATAACCTGAATGGATAAATCATCATGAAAAACGTCAAAATTTTTGCTGTAGCTGCAACCCTTTCCCTGATTTCTTTCGGCAGCTTCGCGGCTCAGCAGATTACTCAGCCATCAAGTGACATGCAGAAAATTGGGGTGATTTCCGCCGCCAACTCCACCTCCATCAGTGGCCTGGAAGCGAAACTTTCACAACAAGCGAAAGATGCCGGTGCCTCTTCTTACCGCATCATCTCCGTAACCGGGAACAACAAACTGCACGCTGACGCTGAAATCTACAAATAATCGTCTGCGCGAAAACCCTCTGAAAAGCCTGTGGAAGCCCGACTTCCACAGGCTTTTTTATTTGCCAGTATTTTTATGCCGAATTTCATTTAAATTCGCGATTGCATCTCTGCCGTCCGCTTCACTATTCTGGTTTTTTCGCTCATCAGGAAAAGCCAATGACCGTTACCGAATCCCTGCTTTCTTACGCGCTTGCCGCTGGCATTTTAACCCTCACCCCCGGTCTCGATACCGCACTGGTGCTGCGCACTGCCGCCAGTCAGGGCAGTAAAAAGGCGCTGTCCACCGCTTTTGGCATCAGCACCGGTTGTCTGGTCTGGGGCGCGATGGTAGCACTTGGCCTCGGTGCCGTGCTCGCCGCCTCTGAAATCGCCTTCAATGTCTTGAAATGGATCGGTGCCGCGTATCTGGCCTGGCTCGGCCTGCAGATGTTGTTCAAACCCCGCAACGAAATGAACATGGATGCGCCACAAAGCCGCCGCACCGCCTTACGCATCGGGAACTCGCCGTTCGTTAAAGGCCTTTTTGGCAACGTGCTTAACCCGAAAGTCGGTGTGTTTTATGTCTCTTTCCTGCCGCAGTTCGTCGCCACCGGCTATCCGGTCGGGCCGTACATTTTCGGCCTCGCCGCCATGCATGCGGTGATCGGGACGTTATGGTCGGTCACCATGATTTCAGCCACCCGCCCGCTGTCGCGCTGGTTGCGCCGTCCGGCAGTGGTCAGAACGCTGGACCGGCTCACCGGCACCGTGTTTATCGCTTTTGCAGTTCGCCTCGCTACGACAAAACGTTAACGGAAAAAGGAAAAATGTCATGAAGACTCGTCTCACCCATGCCCCGACCGAAAGCGATCTCGAGGAGATCAAAACGGCACTGCGGGATTTCAACAGAAACTTTATCCCGAAACCGACCTTCCGCGAGTTAGGCATTTTCGTGGAAGATGAAAATGGCAAGAAACTGGGCGGTATCGTGGCTGAAACCGTCGGCTACTGGATGTACATAAAGATGCTGTGGGTCGATGAAACGCTGCGCGGCAAAGATGTCGGCACGCAGCTCATCAGGGAAGCGGAAGAGGAAGCCAAAGCCCGGGGTTGCCGTTACTCGCTGGTTGATACGTTCAGTTTCCAGGCGCGGCCTTTCTACGAACGTATGGGCTATAGCATGCAAATGGCGCTGGAGGATTACATCCCTGATTCCCGCGCGCCGGACGATGCGCCCTCGACGCATACGCGGTTCTTTCTGACAAAAACGTTAAGCTGAAAGCGCCAGCCATTCCTTCACCGATGGCCGCTGCCATTGCGCCTCTGCGTAAGCGGCCAGTTTCTCCGGCAGCGGATCGCCGTTCAGATGCAGACGATTAAGCATCAGCGCCAGATCCACGTCCGCAATACACCATTCGCCAAATAAATATTCTTTGTCGCCCAGTAAAAACGCGGCGGCGGCATACAATTTTTCAGCCGCCTGCTGTCCGCTTGCACTGAGCGCCGGACGTTTCGCACCGGCAAACACCACTTCCGTTGAACGCTCTTCGCGAATAGGCATCAGATCGCTGCGCAGCCATGCCTGTACTTCACGGGCCTTGGCACGGTTTTCAGGGTCAGCCGGGTAAATGGCCGGGAACGTGGGCGCAGGGAACAACTCTTCGACATATTCATCAATCGCAGAAGACTCGGATAACACAAACGTGCCATTGGTTAATGTCGGTACGCGGCGGGTGACGGAAATCGCCGAATAATTTTCCTTCAGGTTTTCCGCGTTAGCCAGATCTACCTTTTCCAGTTCAAAGGGAATGCCTTTTTCGGTCAGCGCGACAAAAGCGGACATCACGTATGGGCTGAAAAAATTGGCATCGGAATACAAAATCAGCGAAGGCTGGCTCATGGCAAACTCCTGAAAGAAATAAAACAAAGGAAGAAAAACATAGCGCAGAAAGAGGGAGGTGTCGTTAAAAACTCATTCAGATGATAAACCCGAGTGGAGTTGTTGGGATACGGGCAAATTTTCTCATTCTAAAGAATGCGTACATCATCTTATACATTAAGCTAATTTTGAGAAACTGATTAAACAAGATATTTTCCGCACCAAACTTTCGCACGTTTTTTAACCATTGTCATTTGGCTTAAGTCAATATATCCTCTAAAAAACCGCCAAACAAACGGACTTCAAAGGGCGTCTTATGGATAATTCAGAAGAGATAGCACAGCGCATTGCCGACATAATTATTTCCCCTGATTCAGCTATTGGTTTGGTACATGGAATACTTTCCGTGCCAGTTGATCTTGGATATCTTGCATATGGTTTTTTCGATACAGATTCATACCACGCGCATGAAACAGAAACAATAAGAATAATAGAAGCGATTAAACGTGGAATACTGGAACATGATCGGATTACGGACGCGATACAAACTATACTTAACGATTTCAATAAATACGTTTCAGAAAGCGAACAAAACAAAACATACAGCCGATCTGTTTTCTCAGTTGTCGGCAGAACTGCAACTAATACAGTTATTGCCGGGAAAGTTGCTATCGCGATAGCTCAAGGAACAAGCTTTTTTGTGAAAGTAAGAGGCGGGGTCATTGGAAACATATTATTAGTCGGAGGAATGAAAGAACGCTGCATTCGGGCATCAGAAAAGCTGAGCGTGGAAGTGCCTGAACTCTACGCTATTTTGCGGTTAAAAGATTATGATCTGCTTTATTTCCTGTTCGAGCCTGCCCTGTCACCTTTTGTTGACGCCCTGTATGTTCGACACCAACAAGGCTCTCCCGCGTTTGATAAGATCCTAAAAATTGTAGATTCAAAAGTTGGAGGCCGTGGATAAGTGGATAAGAAACCCAGTTTTATGAAGAAAGCTGCAAATGCTGCAGTAGGTCAAATAGGCGCTATCCTTGGCGGTGCATCAGTCTGGTTTTCGTTATTCTTTGTATTTTATTTTGATACCTGGCTGGAGAGATTGCTCGCCATTTCAGCTATGGTATTTGTCATATGGATTATTGGTAAACTAGTCGATAAATATTACCCACAAGATAACTAAACATTAAAAATAAGGATATTTCATGTCAAATCCAGCATATTTATTTCTAACCGGAGTAGATGGTTCGCCCATTGTTGGTGGTTCGTTGGTTTCAGGCAGAGAAGGGGCGATAGAGTTAAAATCAGTGACTCATAATATGCATATCCCAGCCGACAGAAACACGGGTAAACTAACAGGGACACGAATACATTCTCCGATCACCTTGCAAAAAGAATTCGATAGGACAACGCCGCTTTTGTATCGCGCACTGAGTGAAGGACAAACGCTGAAGTCTGCTACAATCAAAATGTATCATATTCTTGAGGCGGGAATAGAAGCCGAATACTTCAATATCATTTTGGAAAATGTAAAAGTTACATCCATTGCACCAAATTTATACCCAGGCAACCAGACTGGGACACATTTTGAAACTATCCAGCTACGCTATGAAAGCATTACATGGAAGTATGTAAACGGGAATATCATTTATAAAGATATCTGGAATGAACGCATAACCGCCTAATAGATCGGCGACAACCCACTACAGCCTCCATCTCTGCTTCGGAAATCCAAAAACGACATATAAAGTCGGCATTTTTACGCCTCCAACCCACCTCATACTTATTCATTGTAGCAATGAATAAGTATGAGGTCCGCCAAAGATAAACGTTCGCATCCTGCGCACGTCTCCCTATACTGCTGTTATGTCGGCTGATTCAGCACCTGTTCAGGAAACTCCTATGAAGTCATGGCTCTTACCTCTTTTGCTGCTTGCACCGCTCTGCTCGCAGGCGGCATCTACGCCGAAAGAAATCAAAGCGCGGTTCAGCCAGTTTAAGGTCGGCGATAAAACCATTTGCCTGGATGATGTGACTTACGCCAACAACAGCAAAATGAAAGTTATCGAGAACGGCTTCGTGGTTTCGAAACGCAAGAATGTGCTGGTTTATCAGAGCAACACCTTATTTCTGCTCGGTAATGACATCACGGTGAACATCAAGGCCGTGATTGAAAGCAAGGCGGGGGAAACAGGATTCCGTAATCAGTTTAAACAGGCGATGATCCGGGTCGACGGGATGGATGATCCGACGCGCGCCAGTGAAAAAGCCAAAATCATTCAGTCTTTTGAAGACGTGATTTCAGATAAAAATAATGAAACGCCCTACAGTTCAGTGGCGCTGACCGATAAAGGCTACATCATCACGCAGATGGAAAGTCATTCCACCACCATCAGCGAATGCTACGTCACGCCTTATAAGAAGCCGGAAAACAACAAATAAATCAGAGGGAAAGGATGACTATTTTAGCGCCGATGAGTGCTGCGTTTTACCAGGGTTTCGCAGAACAGCTGGCAAAAGATTATGCAGAAGAGAACGTAACAGCCGGTCTTTGGCAGGCGGATACCGCGCTGGAACGGGCTCGCAGTTCTACGCAAAGTGCACTGCCGCAAGGTATTGATACGCCGGATCAGTATCTTTTTGAGATTAAAACCAAAGAGAACGGCGAAACAGCGGGTTATTTATGGTTTGCCAATGTGGAACGTTATGGCGTGCGCAGCGCGTTCGTGTACGAACTGACGGTGTATCCGCAATTTCGCCGTCAGGGTCATGCAGCGGCAGCGTTCAGATTGATGGAAGAACGCCTGCAGGAACAGGGTTGTGTGGCAATTGAACTTAATGTCTTTGCCAGCAATCCCGGTGCGCAGGCGCTGTACGCAAGCCTCGGTTACGTCACGACGAAAATGAATATGCGTAAACCACTTAACGGGAATATTTAATAAATTCGGTCAGCGTACCAATACGATCATACAGTTTGCGGGCAGTATGATTTGAGGTCTGGGTAGTCCAGTAGACGTTGGCTTTATTGTTTTCGTCGGCGTAAGCATAAACCGCTTCAATCAGTTTTTGCCCGATCCCCAGTTTGCGGGCGCAGTCGTCAACGTACAAATCCTGCAAATACACCACCTGCTGCATGTGCCAGCCATGATCGTGATTGATACAGTTCACCAGCCCGACCAGTTTTCCCTCGTACTCCGCCACATAGCCAAACATGCTGGCGTAATCAGGCTGTGATAAACGCTGGAAAGTGTAATCAAATTGCGCCGGATCGAGCTCCGACTGGTAAAAATCCAGATAATCTCGCCATAACACTTCCCAACCTTCGCGGTCTGCGGGGGTTAACAGACGGATCATCACATCTTGCGGCTGGCTCATCGGGCATTCTCCTCAGGAAATGAAAACGTTACGGGCGTGACTGCGGATAATGTATCAGGTCATGGAAACGCACGGAATGACCGCTTTCATTGCGGTAAGCGTGCGGACAATCGGCAACAAAACGCAAAGCTTCACCGGCACTGAGCACACGCGTCACGCCGTCAACCGTCAGCGTCAGTTCACCTTCGATAACAATCACATGCTCAATCACTCCGGCTTCGTGTGGTGTGGATTCGCTGCATCCGCCCGGCTCGAGATCGATAACAAACATGTCCATACGCAGCGTGGTATCGAACGGAAACAGCGGCACCACGCGCATGCCCGAAGTGTCACTGTTGAACGTAGTCAGTAAGCCGTGGCGATGCAACGCCGCTGACTGCGCGGGCGGCGTTTCGAGAAATTCCGAGAACGAAACATTCAGGCCGCTGGCGATTTTCCACAGCGTCGCGACGGTCGGGCTGGATTCGCCGCGCTCGATTTGCCCGAGCATCGCCTTGCTGACGCCGGTATGTTCTGCCGTCTGGCTGAGACTCCAGCCGCGTTCGCTGCGCACGGCTTTCAGCTGGCTGCCAATATGGTGGGTGAGTTCCTGCATCCTGACTCCTCTGGCAATCGTTTTTACCGATCGCGATTGTGCGTTATAACGCACAGTGATATCTTGAGCGCAGCAGATGTGCGCTATAACGCACAACAGCATACCGCCAGCGTCCGCTAACCAGAAGGAATTTCGCCCATGGCCTCGCGTCTCAGTTTGCAGAATTTAACGTTTTCGGCGGTAATCGCCGGATTTGTCGCGGTTTTAGTCGGGTATACCAGCTCCGCCGCGATTATCTTTCAGGCGGCGGAAGCGGCAGGCGCCAGCGTAGCGCAGATTGGCGGCTGGCTGAGTATGCTCGGGCTGGGCATGGGTGTTACCAGCATCGGGCTATCGTTGTATTACCGCACGCCGGTGGTGACGGCCTGGTCAACGCCCGGTGCGGCGCTGCTGGTGACCAGCCTGCCCGGCACTTCGCTTAACGAAGCCATTGGCGTATTTGTGTTTGCCACCGGGCTGATCCTGCTGTGTGGCGTGACCGGCTTATTCGCCAGACTGATGCATTACATTCCTCAGGCGCTGTCAGCGGCGATGCTCGGCGGTATTCTGTTGCGTTTCGGGCTGAACGCCTTTACCTCACTGCAAAGCAATTTTGCCCTCGCAGGGACCATGTGTCTGGTGTATCTGCTGGCAAAACGCGCCCTGCCGCGTTATGCGGTGGTAATGGCGCTGGTTGCCGGGCTGATCGTCGCCGCATTACAGGGGAATATTGCGCTGCACGGTCAGACGCTGACCTTCGCCGCACCGGCGTTTGTGATGCCGCATTTCACACTTTCCTCGATTATCGGCATCGGCATTCCATTTTTTGTGGTGACCATGGCCTCACAGAATGCGCCGGGCATCGCCACACTGAAAGCGCACGGCTACCATCTGCCTGTTTCGCCACTGATTTCCTGGACGGCGCTGACTGCGTTAGTTTTAGCGCCGTTCGGCGGTTTTACCATCTGTATCGCCGCCATTACCGCCGCAATTTGTATGGGTGAGGATATTCATCCTGATCCCAAAAAACGCTATATGGCAGCCGTCTCGGCAGGCGTTTTCTATCTGATTGCGGGCGTGTTTGGCGGTTCCATCGGCATGGTCTTTACTGCGTTGCCGGAGGCGCTGATCCACACCATCGCCGGGCTGGCGCTGCTCGGCACCATTGCTGGCAGCCTGTACCGCGCGCTGGAAAATGAGCGTCAGCGCGACGCGGCAGTCATTACGTTTCTGATCACTGCTTCCGGCGTCACGCTGCTGGGAGTCGGTTCGGCATTCTGGGGGCTGGCCGGTGGTGTGATAACCCATCTGATCCTCAGCATTCCGGCGCGCAATCGTGATAAATCTGCCGGGAAAAGTTGAGTCCGTTCAAGTTATGGGTAACAGGTTTTCGTAACACGGCGCAAAGTGACGACGATCACATTTTATGACCGGCAAACCCTCTTTACTGGGCGCAATCAGGCCCTTTAAAGAGCGAGAATTCCATGACTATTGCCACACAATCCTGCGTCGTGACCGGGAAAAAAGACGTTTCGGTGATCAACCAGACCCTCGACTACACCGGAGCAGGTACGCTGGTGAAAATCACCCGCGGCGGCATCTGCGGCTCGGATCTGCATTATTACGAACACGGCGCGGTGGGTGATTTCAAAGTGCGCGAGGCGATGGTACTCGGCCACGAAGTGGTGGGTGTGGTGGAGAAATCGGATAACCCGCGTTTGCAGCCTGGTCAGAAAGTGGCGCTGAACCCGAGTAAGCCGTGCAAAGCCTGCAAATACTGTCTGTCCGGCGACGAAAACCAGTGCACCACCATGAAATTCTTCGGCAGCGCGATGTATTTCCCGCACATCAATGGCGCGTTTACGCAGTATAAGATCGTCGACAGCGACCAGTGCATTCCTTACGACAATCAGGTCAGTGACCGTCTGATGGTGTTCGCCGAGCCGCTGGCCGTCGCCATTCATGCCGTCAATCAGGCAGGCGATATTCATGGCAAAACGGTGTTTGTTTCCGGCGTCGGTCCGATCGGTTGCCTGATCGTGCTGGCGGCGAAAGCCAAAGGCGCCGCGCAAATCGTGGTGACGGACCCGAGCGAACGTTGCCGCACGCTGGCACTGGCGGTGGGTGCAGGTAAAGCGCTGGACGCCGCACAGGGTGATTTCAGTGAATATCAGGCGGAGAAAGGCTTTTTCGATGTCTCCTTTGATGCCTCCGGCCATCCGTCTTCCATCCGCCGTTGTCTGGAAGTGACCCGCGCGCGCGGCACGCTGGTTCAGGTCGGCATGGGGCCGGTGGTGAATGAATTCCCGCTGATGATGCTCATTGCCAAAGAAATTAACTGGGTCGGCAGCTTCCGCTTCACCGAAGAATTCAACACGGCGGTCGAATGGCTGGCGAATAAAACTGTCGATCCGATGCCGCTGCTGTCGGCGGAATTCCAGCAGGAAAGCCTGGTGGAAGCGCTGGAATACGCCCTGGATAAATCCAAAGCCTCGAAAGTGCAACTGGTTTTCTAACCGGGTCTGCAATACCAGTCACAATATCAAAACACCGTTTCATTTTATTATATCCTCTGATTTTTATCCTCAGAGGACATTTGCATTATGGTAAAGGACAACGCGAAAAAGCAGGTCGCTCTGCTGCTGGCCGACGGATTTGAAGAAGGTGAAGCGGTAATTGTGCTCGATATTCTCGAGCGGCTGGAGATTCAGGTCACCACATTAGCCTGCCAGAAAAGCCTGACGCTGCGCACCTATCACGGCATTCAGATGCAGGCCAACGAACTGCTGTCCGCGCAGGGGGATCGTTTATTCGATGCCGTCGTCATGCCCGGCGGGCCGGAAGGTTCAGTGGCGCTGGCGGCCAGTAAAGAGGTGGTGGAATTTGTCCGCCGTCATGACGACGCCGGGAAACTGATTTGCCCGCTGTGCTCCGCTGCCGCGCGCGTACTCGGCGGAAACGGGCTGCTGAAAGGTCGCCGCTATGTCTGTTCTGGCGATTTATACAAAGACGTGAAAGACGGTGTTTACGTCAATCAGTCGTTTGTAGAAGACGGCAACTTACTCAGCGGCAAAGGATTAGGGCTGGCGTTTGATTTTGCGTTTCAGCTTGCGTACCGCCTGACCGGCGACGCTGAAACGACTAATTTCCAGGCCGACCATATCGACTATCACCACTGGCGCGCCGATCAGAAGCTTTGATCAAAAAATTCTGAATCGAAGGCGGATGGCGCAGGTCGTCCGCCCTGGTCAGCATCATGTCCGTTTTTGGCATTCTTCTCATTTCAATTCAGGCACACACTGGCTTAACACTCACCAGATGGAGTCCGGAAATGACCCAAAGCGCCCTGTTAAACATCGACGTTCAACGTTCCTTCGAACATAAAGACTTCTGGCAGCAGGATGATTTACCGGCTTTCAGCGCAGCCTTAACCCGCCTGATTGATGGCTGTCAGGCCCGCAACGTGCCGGTTATCGACGTGTTTCACGTCAATCCTGATGGCGACTTTTCGCTGGCTTCCGGTCTGGTCACGCCGATGACGTTCCTCACACACCAGCCGCAACATGTCGTCCATAAACACGTCCACAATGCCCTGACGGAATCCGGCCTCGACGGCTGGCTGCGTGATAAAGGCATCACGCATCTGATTATCGCCGGTATGCGTACCGAGCAGTGCTGCGAAACCACGGCTCGCGTGGCGTCCGACCTCGGCTATTCGGTGACTTTTGTCACCGAAGCGACACTGACGTTCCCGATGACCCACGCCAGCGGACTCACGCTGAGCGCGCAGGAGATCAAATTGCGTACCGAACTGGTGCTCGACGACCGCTTTGCCACCCTCACCGACGTGACCGGTGCGCTGGCGGAACTTGACCGCGTTGTGTGAAGATAGCGTTTTCCCCTGCGGACGGATGAAGCACTATGCAGCGAAATGTCTACTTTGTGACGCTCCCCGGCGTGATGTCGTTAGATCTCACCGGCCCGGCGGAAGCGCTGCGCCTGAGCGGGCAATTCCGGCTGCACTACATCGGGCCGCAGCCGGAAGTCATGATGTCTACCGGCCTGATGGTCAGCCATTTACAGCCACTGCCGCAAAGCCTGCCAGAGGGCAGCATTCTGATCATGCCGGGCGTGGCGGAATCCGCTGAAAACTTCAGCTCAATGGTGGCGCAGACGACCTGCGACTGGCTGCATCAGCAGAAAAGCGCCATTGAAGCGGGGAATTTAACGCTGGTATGTATCTGCTCCGGCAGCCTGCTGGCCGGAAAAGCCGGGCTGCTCGACGGCTATCAGTGCACGACACATCACGACGTGATCGGGCAGTTGCGCCAGCAGGTCCCCGCCGCACAGGTCAAAGATAACCGGATATTTGTTGAAGACCGTTCCGTGCTGACCAGCGCGGGCATCAGCGCCGGTATCGATCTGGCACTGCACCTGATCGCCACGCATCTGGGACCGCAGGCGGCGCTGGATGTCGCCCGCGAAATGGTGGTCTATTTTCGTCGTGGCGGTGATGATCCGCAACTCTCTCCGTGGCTGCGTTACCGTAATCATCTGCACCCCGCCGTTCACCGCGCACAGAATCTGATGGCCGCCGAACCGGAATCCGCCTGGCAGGTGGAAGAGGTCGCTGCCAGAGCGCACATCAGCGCACGCCACCTCACCCGTTTGTTCCGCCAGCATCTGGGTATCAGCGTGCGTGACTACCACGAGCAACTGCGTATCGCCGTGGCGCAACAGCGCCTTCAGCAGGGATCAGGCATCGAAAAAGCCGCCCTCGCCGCCGGATTTTCGTCCGCAAGACAATTGCGCCGTGCGCAGGAGCGGTGGCGTTAAAGGGATTCAGCTCACCCAATTCCGCCGGTCTATTTTCCCCAACCCCATCGCCAGTAATAATCCGCCACCCAGTCCGCAGATAAACAAAAAGGCGATGTTCAGCAGCGGATATTGCGGAAAGTCGAGATGCTGGCTGCGCAGGCCAATGATGATCAGTGCATGAAAGCCGTAGATGGCCAGGGAATGACGGGAGATCGGGGCAAATCCCGGCAGCATGCGGTGTGTCAGCGCGTTTTTGAACACCACGAACAGCGCGATGGCGGAGATAAACACCAGCGGGCCGCTGTAGACGTAAAAGGTGTCGGCGAAATTCTGGTTAATCTGCATCTGCCGGTACGTACCCGTGGCAATCGCCAGCGTGCTGAGGATAAACAGGGTGCTGGCGGTAAGCGTGATTACCATTTTTTCAGTATTGAGCTGGCTGATGGCGCGGCCCATCAGGGCGTAAAGCACGTAATAGAAGGTATCGCCACTGATGTATAAATCCAGCGGCAAAAGATGGATTTTCTGCCATGTCACGGCAGGCAGCTGCGGATTCGCCAGGACGCCAAGCAATGTTCCGGCGATCAGCAGGTATCTGCCGGATACGGCTTTAACGTTAATCAGCGGGGAAATCAGGTAAATCACGATAATGGCGTAGAAAAACCAAAGATGGTAAAACACCGGCTTTTCCACAATCAGACGCAAAGACGGCCAAAATCCTATTTTTGTCATCGTGAGGATATACATCAGCGAGACGGCGCTGTAGAACAGCAAACATAATGTGACGCGCCAAAAATGCCGTTTTTGCGCACTTTTTTCACCCAAAAATAGCGCACCGGAAATCATAAAGAACAGCGGCACACAGACGCGCGAGGCGGAATTGAGCAGGTTTGCCACTGTCCATTCAGCGGTATGGACCGCAGCGAAATTGACCACCAGCGAGGTGCTGGCGTGGATCATCACCACCATCATGCAGGCGAGCGCACGCAGATTATCTATCCAGCTGATTTTTTGGCTCATTCCCTGCAATTTCCTTCTTACCGATGGTTGTTGGCAGCGTAGCCAGCTTTTGGAGGGCTAACAAGGCAAAAGTGCCGTTCTCAGATTGTGCTGAACGTGAATCTGAAGATTGCGTTGCGCTCAAATAATCGGCAAAATAGCCAGCATTACTGCCTCGCTTGCGAAACCCGCCCGGACAGTCTCTTATTTTCTGCTAATTTTCAACCGATTAGCCTTACGTCTGTGAATAACTAAAATGCATAATTCTCCAAATACTGCGTCCCTTCTGGGTCGGCAGGCGCTTTTGTTCCCTCTGTGCCTGGTGCTGTTCGAATTCGCGACTTATATCGGTAACGATATGATCCAACCGGGCATGCTGGCCGTCGTGGCTAATTTTAATGCCGGGGAAGAATGGGTGCCAACATCCATGACCGCTTATCTGGCTGGCGGCATGTTCCTGCAATGGCTGCTCGGGCCACTGTCAGACAGGCGCGGGCGTCGTCCGGTTATGCTGGCGGGCGTGAGCTTTTTCATCATCACCTGTCTGGCCATTTTGTTCGTACAGAACATTGAACAGTTTATGGTGATGCGTTTCCTGCAAGGCATCAGCCTGTGCTTTATCGGCGCGGTCGGCTACGCGGCGATACAGGAATCTTTCGAAGAATCGGTGTGTATTAAAATCACGGCCATGATGGCGAATGTCGCGCTGATTGCCCCGCTGCTCGGGCCGCTGGCCGGTGCGGCGCTGATCCACATTGCCCCGTGGCAGTCGATGTTTGTAATTTTCGCCGTGCTCGCCGCTATCGCGCTGTGGGGACTGTGGAAATCGATGCCGGAAACAGCTTCCCGGCTTGGCGAACCGTTCTCGATGCCAAGCCTGCTGCGCGATTACAAGCACGTGCTGAAGAACCGTCAGTTCGTATGCGGCGCGCTGGCGATTGGTTTTGCCAGCCTGCCGCTGCTGACGTGGATTGCACAGTCGCCGGTGATTTTAATCAGCGGCGAAGGCTTAGCCACTTACGATTATGGCCTGTTACAGGTGCCGATTTTCGGCGCACTGATTATCGGTAACGTTACGCTGGCGCGCCTGACGGGCAAACGTACCGTCGAATATCTGATTAAACTGGGCGCAGGCCCGATGGTGGTCGGTTTGCTGATCGCCGCGGTGGCTACGATGTTTTCTGCGCACGCCTATCTGTGGATGACCGCCGGTCTGAGCCTGTATGCGTTCGGAATTGGTGTGGCGAATGCCGGTTTGTACCGCCTGACGCTGTTCTCCAGCGACATGAGCAAAGGGACTGTCTCCGCCGCCATGGGCGTTATCAGCATGATGATTTTCACGGTTGGGATTGAGCTGGCAAAAGTGGCTTACGTCGAAGGTGGTGCGGGGATGTTTAACATGTTCAACCTGATAAGCGGTCTCGCCTGGCTGGCGCTGGTGGTGGTTTTCCTGCGCAGCCGTCAGGTGGTGCTGCCGCCGAACAGCGTGGTGTGATTTCGATCTGAGTCGCCTGCAAAACCCCCTCCCCGCCTCCCCCTTCGCAGGGGGAGGAGTAAAAACGCCGACCTGCTCCCTCCCCTGCGAAGGGGAGGGCTGGGGTGGGGTATTAATGGCAACTCAGAATCAGAAAAGCCCCATCGGTTTACTTGAATAACTCACCAGTAAACATTTCGTTTGCTGATAGTGATCCAGCATCATCTTATGGGTTTCGCGCCCGATACCGGATTGTTTGTAGCCGCCGAATGCCGCATGTGCCGGATAGGCGTGATAGCAGTTGGTCCAGACACGGCCAGCCTGAATGTTGCGCCCCATATGATACGCCACGTTGCCGTCACGGCTCCAGACACCCGCCCCCAGCCCGTACGCCGTATCGTTGGCGATTTGCAGCGCCTCATCCATATCTTTGAATGTCGTTACCGCCAGCACCGGTCCGAAAATTTCTTCCTGGAAGACGCGCATGTTGTTTTTACCCAGCAAGATGGTCGGTTGCAGGTAATAACCCTCGTTCAGCGAACCTTCAAGTTTCTTCTTCGCACCGCCGGTCAGCACTTCCGCGCCCTCATTTTTACCGATTTCGATGTAATCCAGAATGGTTTTCATCTGTCCGGCAGACACCTGCGCGCCCATCTGGGTTTCCATATCCAGCGGGTTACCGGTTTTGATCGCTTCCACGCGTTTGATTGCCCGTTCCATAAAGCGTTCGTAGATGGACTCCTGCACCAGCGCACGGCTCGGACAGGTACAGACTTCGCCCTGATTGAAGGCAAACAGCGCGAACCCTTCCAGCGCTTTGTCGAAGAATTCGTCCTCTTTATCCATCACGTCGGCGAAGAAAATATTCGGCGATTTACCGCCCAGTTCCAGCGTAGCCGGGATCAGGTTTTGTGCAGCATAGCCGGCGATCCGCTGGCCGACTTCCGTCGAACCGGTGAAAGCGACTTTGGCGATACGTTTGGAGGTCGCCAGATATTCGCCGATTTCTCCGCCCGCGCCGTTGACCACGTTAATGACGCCAGCAGGCAGAATGTCCTGCACCAGTTCCATCAGCAACAGCACCGACAGCGGCGTCAGTTTGGCCGGTTTGAGTACGATGCAGTTACCTGCCGCCAGCGCCGGTGCCATTTTCCAGCACGCCATCAGCAGCGGGAAATTCCACGGGATAATTTGTGCCACCACGCCCAGCGGTTCGTGGAAATGATAGGCCACGGTTTCGCTGTCGATTTCGCTGATCCCGCCTTCCTGTGCGCGTACGCAGGAGGCGAAATAACGGAAATGGTCGATGGCTAACGGCACGTCTGCGCCACTGGTTTCGCGGATCGGTTTGCCGTTATCCCAGGTTTCGGCATTTGCCAGCAGTTCAAGGTTTTGTTCCATGCGATCGGCGACTTTCAGCAGTAAGTTTGCACGCTGCTGCACCGGCATTTTTCCCCATGCGTCTTTGGCTTGATGGGCGGCATCCAGCGCCAGATCGACGTCATCGGTGCTGGAACTGGCCACTTTACACAGCACTTCGCCGGTAACCGGCGTCAGGTTGTCGTAATACTCTTTTTTTACCGGCGCGACCCATTCACCGCCAATAAAGTTGTCGTATTGTTTTTTGAGTTTCAGCGGGAAACCGTATTCTTCCGGTTTGACGGCATGAGGATTTTTATCATAGGCCATGATGGAACTCCTTTATGCAACAGGGATTAGCAGAGCGCTGCACAAAGCTTAGGCTTTAAAAATCTCACCGGCAGATTGTAAAGAGAAGTCTTCGAGCGGCCTCACACCTTTTTCGCTGCAAAGCTGGCGTTACCACTTCCGGGGGGTGTGGTGCGCGCAAAACTCTCGCGCTGGAACAGGCGTTCAACCAGTTTTACCAGTTCGGGATGCTCGACACACCAGCCCGGCGCAATACGCCGGAAGTTGAGATAGCCCAGACAACAGGCGACGGCAATATCGGCCACGTTGAGGCTTTCAGAATTGATCAATGTGCGGTTTGCCGCATGCTTTTCCAGCGCATCCAGCCCGCGCAGCAGTTTTTCCCGCTGGCGCAAAACCCAGGCTTCGTTACGTTTATCCGCATCGCGGCGACCTTCCAGCACCAGCGCCACGGCTGCATCAGTGACGCCGTCGGCCAGCGCTTCAATTTGCTTCACACGTAACGCTTCCAGCGGCTGCCAAGGCAACAGCGTGGGCGCGACATTCATCAGTTCGATGAACTGCACAATGATCGGGGAATCATAGAAAATTTCGCCATCATCGGCGACCAGCGCGGGGACTTTTCCGAGAGGATTGTACTGCGTGATTTTGCAGCCAGGTTCGTGGGGGGTGTCATTAATGAAATCAAACGGGATGCCTTTTTCCAGCAACATCACCGAAATTTTGCGTACATACGGGCTGGTATAACTGCCGATCAATTTCATCAGACCCTCCTCGTTTTCGCCGGAACCTCTTTTAAAGCTAGCAGCCATGCCGGGGTTTACCAGTCACGGCTGCCAGATTTACAGGTTACCCGGCGGGAAACAGGAACGGGTTGATACCGCTGCCGGAAAAACCTTTGTCTTCCATACGGTCATCGAGCAGCAGCGTGGCAAGGTCGTCCGCCACAGCGTCAGCCTGCGGGTCTTTATCCTGATAAATCACTTTCAGGTAAGCGCCGCAATCGTCACAGGCTTCGGCTTTCACCGTTGCCTGCTCATCATCAATCGACCACAGATTCAGATGCTCCATCTCGTCGCAGTTGCTGCATTTCGCCCGTACCACATGCCACTGGCTTTCACACAGATTGCAGTGCAGATAGCGCAGGCCACCGGCATTGATCACCGCAGACACAGGAATACTGCCGCATACCGGGCAGAACTGACGATTTTCGCCATAATCCGCCCGCCCGACACCCCGCAACTGCGCCGCCATCTGCGCCCAGTACAGCGACAACGCGGCCCAGATAAACGGGGCTTCATCGGCCGGAACGTGTTTGAAATCCTGATTCAGCAACTGCGTCGCCATCATTTCCCGCTGCAGGCTCGGGGAATGTTCGAGGCGCTCAAGTACGCCGGACACCGGCTCTGATGCGCCATGTTTGAGCACCAGGATCAGCGCATCCAGTAAGGTCAGCCAGTGCGGCGTGCGCGGAAACAAACGGCAGTCGAGTGGCGGTTTACCGGCAGCTTTTTCTAATTCGCCACTCAGGTCGATACTGAGCGGAAACTCTTTCAGCACGCGCTGCTGGGCGTCGCAAATCGCCGCAGCAAAGTTCAGATATCCGTCGAGCGGGCTGTTTTCAGCCAGCGTGCGCAGACGATCGGCGCGGCGCTGATACAGTGTTTTCAGGTTGGCGAACAGTACCGGCGGGATGTTCCCCGCCGTGGTTTTACCGTCTGTCAGTTCGTCCTGTTGAACAATCTGGATGCTCATCCGGCTTTCCTCTTATCTTGTTCTTTTTTCAGCTCTTCAGCACGCACCTGACGATACCAGCGCGGATGGTGATACTTCGCCCATGACGCGGGCACTTTGCCGCCGGTCATGGCCGAAATCGACCCTTTCGCCCAGGTCGCCGCGTAGACGTGCATAATGATCACCAGAATCAGGCCAATACCGGCCAGTGAATGCACCAGCAGCGCCAGACGGATCAGCGGGATCGGGAAGTAACCAGCAAACCACGGACGCCAGATCATGACGCCGCTCGCCATCAGCAGCACAAGGCAACTGATCGCCGCCCAGAACACGCATTTCTGGCCGAAGTTATAGCGGCCTGTGTCGCCGACTTCATGATTGGTCAGCACTTTGCCGATATTCTTCGCCCACACAATGTCATCTTTTTCCGGCAGGTTGTGCTTCCAGTAGCGGAAGAACATGCCGAGGAAAGAGACGAACATCACCACGCCGAAAAACGGGTGCAGGATACGCGCCAGTTGCGGGGTGCCGTAAACGTTCATCAGCCAGTTAAACGACGGGAAAAAAAAGCCGATGCCGCTGAGCGCGAGCGTCACAAAACAAAACGCCACGATCCAGTGATTGAGACGTTCCACCAGGTTATAGCGCTGGATTAACTTCTCTTTTTTCATGAGCGTTTCTCCTCATCGTCATGTTTATCTTTCCCTTCCGTATGCTCTTCCTCTTTCACGTAATTCGGCCCCACGCCGAGGAAGTGGAATGCCGCCGCGGCGAAGGTCACTGCAAAGCCGACGGCGGCCAGCGGTTTCCAGACACCTTTCCACAAGGTAACCGCCGCGCTGATGGCCGGATCTTTTGGCAGGCCGTGATACAGCTCAGGATTGTCGGCGTGATGCAGCACGTACATCACGTGCGTGCCGCCAACGCCCTGCGGATCGTATAAACCGGCATGTTCAAACCCGCGGCCTTTCAGCTCGCTGACGCGTTCTGCGGCCAAATCCTGCATCGCGGTTTTAGTGCCAAAATGAATCGCACCCGTCGGGCAGGTTTTCACGCAGGCCGGTTCCTGGCCGACGCTCACACGGTCAACGCACAGCGTGCATTTGTAGGCACGGTTATCCTGTTGGTTGATGCGCGGAATGTTGAACGGGCAACCGGCGATGCAGTAACCGCAGCCGATGCAATGTTCTGACTGAAAATCGACGATGCCGTTGGCGTACTGCAAAATCGCGCCTTCCGCCGGACAGGCTTTCAGGCAGCCCGGATCGGCGCAGTGCATGCAGCCATCTTTGCGGATCAGCCATTCCAGCTTGCCGTTTTGTTCTACTTCTGAGAAACGCATCACCGTCCAGGATTTCGCACTGAGATCCATCGGGTTATCGTAAACGCCGGTATTAAACCCGACGTCATCGCGCAGGTCGTTCCATTCAGAACAGGCGACCTGACAGCCTTTACAGCCGATGCAGGTGGTGACATCGATGAGTTTCGCCACTTCCTGCTGATGGTCACGGGCACGCGGCGCTGGCGTGAACCCGTTGGTTGCGGACTTACGAAGTATGTCCTGTGATTGCATTGCCATAATTCGCCTCCGTTAGACCTTTTCCACGTTAACCAGGAACGCCTTAAACTCCGGCGTTTGCGAGTTAGCGTCACCGACTGACGGCGTCAGCGTGTTGGCTAAATAACCTTTACGCGTCGCGCCTTCAAAGCCCCAGTGGCAAGGGATGCCAATGGTATCAACGTGCTTACCGTCGATGGTCAGTGGCCGGATGCGTTTGGTCACCACGGCTTTCGCCACGATGAATCCGCGCTTCGAAGACACTTTCACTTCATCGCCCTGCGCAATGCCCTTCGAGGCGGCCAGACCTTCGCCGATCTCGATAAACTGTTCTGGCTGCGCAATGGCGTTCAGCAACGCGTGTTTGGTCCAGTGGCGGAACAATTCGGTAATTGAATAGGTGGTCGCCACATACGGGAAGTCTTTGGCGGTGCCCATATTCGGCAAATCGCTGGCAAAAATGCGCGCGACCGGATTGGAAATCACAGCCGGATGCAACGGGTTGGTGCCAATCGGTGATTCGATCGGTTCGTAATGCTCCGGGAACGGGCCGTCGGCCATTTTGTCAGTGGCAAACAAACGGCCGACGCCTTCCTGTTGCATGATGAATGGCCCGACACCGGACCCCGGCGCGGCGGCGCTGTAATCCGGGACATCAAAACCAATCCACTTCGCGCCATCCCAGCGGATGATTTCGCGTTTCGGATCCCACGGCTGGCCCTGCGGATCAGCGGACGCACGGTTATACAGAATGCGGCGGTTGAGCGGCCAGCACCACGCCCAGCCGGACGTACAGCCCAGACCGGAAGGATCGGCGTTATCGCGGCGCGCCATCTGGTTACCGGCTTCCGTCCAGCTTCCCGTGTAAATCCAGCAGAAACTGGCGGTGCTGCCGTCATTTTTCAGATGGGCAAACGTCGAAAGTTGCTGGCCTTTTTTCGCCAGCAGATTGCCCTGGTCATCATGAATATCAGCCAGCGCTTTGCCGTTGGCTTCGCGGGCGATTTCTTCCGGCAGCGGGTCGAGCGGATCCTGATAATCCCACGCCATATTCATTACCGGCAGCGGATTGGCACCGCCCTCTTTCTGGTACAGCTCACGCAGTTTCATGAACAGACGGGCGATAATTTTGCCGTCGTGCAGCGCTTCACCCGGTGGCTCAGAGGCCTGGAAGTGCCATTGCAGCCAGCGACCGGAGTTCACAATCGAACCGTTTTCTTCTGCAAAACAGGAAGACGGCAGACGGAACACCTCGGTCTGAATATCGGCGGTCTGCACGTCGTTCATTGCACCGTGGTTTTGCCAGAAGTTTGAGGACTCAGTCACCAGCGGGTCGATCACCACCATGTATTTGAGTTTCGAGAGTGCACGCGAGGATTTGTTTTTGTCCGGGAAGGCCGCCAGCGGGTTGAAGCCCTGCACGATATATCCGTTCAGCTTGCCTTCGGTCATCAGCTCGGCCTGTTGCAGCACGTCGTAGCTTTTGTCCCATTTCGGCAGCCAGTCGAAGCCCCAGTCATTCTCCGCCGTGGCGTGATCGCCCCAGAAGCTTTTCATCATACTGACGAAAAAGTTCGGTGTGTTTTTCCAGAAATTGACCTGTCCGTCCACCAGCGGTGCGGGCGTAATCTGATGCAGATAATCAGTGAAATTAGTCTGTTTTTCCGACGGCAAAGGCATGTAACCCGGCAGATTCAGCGACAGCAAACCGAGGTCGGTATAGCCCTGAATATTGGAGTGACCACGCAGGGCATTCACGCCGCCGCCCGGCATACCAATGTTGCCAAGCAGCAACTGGATCATCGCCGCACAGCGGATGGTTTGTGCGCCGCCGGTATGGTGCGTCCAGCCCAGCGCATACAAAATAGTCGAGGTTTTATCGCGTGCGCAGGTTTCCGCCAGAATGGAACTGATCAGCAGGAAATCTTCTTTTGAGGTACCGCACAGACGTTCCACCAGTTCCGGCGTGTAACGGGAAACATGCTCTTTCAGCAAGTTCCAGACACAGCGCGGGTCCTGCAACGTTTTATCCTGTTTCGCGAAGCCTTTTTCATCCAGCTGATAGTGCCAGCTTTCTTTGTTATAGGATTTTTTCGCCGCGTTAAAACCGCTGAAAAGACCGTCGTTGAATTCATAATCTTCACGTACCAGCAGGCTGGCATTGGTGTATTCCAGGACGTATTCGGTCTGAATTTTATTGTGGGTGATCAGATAGTTGATCATGCCGAGCAGGAAGGCCGTGTCAGAACCAGCGCGAATCGGCGTGTAGATATCGGCCACCGCAGCACTGCGGTTAAAGCGCGGATCGACGACGATGACTTTAGCGTTATTTTTGGTTTTGGCCTCAATCACCCATTTGAATCCGACCGGATGCGCTTCTGCCGCATTTCCGCCCATAATTAAAATCACATTGGCGTTTTTGATGTCGACCCAGTTGTTCGTCA
Organism: Rahnella sp. WP5; assembly: GCF_000745615.1. Lineage (NCBI taxonomy): Bacteria > Pseudomonadati > Pseudomonadota > Gammaproteobacteria > Enterobacterales > Yersiniaceae > Rahnella > Rahnella sp. WP5. The sequence goes on from NZ_JQJR01000007.1 coordinate 308,470, forward strand.
TCGCACCACGACCAAAGGTTGGCGCTAATGCCGCCACGGTCGGGCCATGACACAGACGGGCCTGACAGTCGATCGCCACCATACCCAGTGCGCGGGTGAATTTCTGATCCAGCAGACCGGTTTCATTACTGGCCGCAGAAGAACACAGCATGCCGGTGGTCAGCCAGCGGTTGACCGTCACGTTGTTTTCATTTTTCTCGACGAAGTTGGCGTCGCGGTCATCTTTCATCAGGCGGGCGATACGGGAAATCGCCTCGTCCCACGTGATGCGCTGCCATTTATCGGCACCGGGAGCGCGGTATTCCGGATATCTGAGACGGCCTTCGCTGTGGATGTAATCCAGCACGCCTGCGCCTTTCGGGCACAACGAGCCACGACTGACCGGATGATCGGCGTCACCCTCTACGTGGAAGATATTTTCAGTGACGTTTTTCGCGCCATCGCCCTGGCTGTAAATCAGTAATCCGCAACCTACGGAACAGTAAGTGCAGTTGTTGCGGGTTTCACGGGAGCGAAGCAGTTTGTATTGGCGGGTTTCCGCCAGCGCCATGGTAGGAGTAAATCCTAATAATGCCGCCGTGGTGCCGGCCATACCACCCGCACATATTTTGAATAATTGTCTTCTGCTGACTTGCATGAAAGACTCCTTCCCATCATCTGTTAACACATTGCTTTTCAAATTGGCGCTTTCCGCAGCTGATGCGGAAGCGTTAAAATTAAAGCCAAGTACCCATAGTTTTTGTACGGCTTATGTAGCCGGAATGTTTATAAGGTTATTGCTAATGGATGTCCATCAAGTAAACGAACTGGGCGAAAAAGATGACAAAAAAGTGACTCAGATCATCGGAGCCAGCCAAAAAACGGTGATGCAGCGCGCACATCTCAATGAGCCGGAAGATGACTGGATTGCTCAGGAAGTGCCCGTTGCGCTGGTTTATAACGGCATTTCGCATGTGGTCATGATGGCTTCACCGAAAGATCTGCAGGCCTTTGCGCTGGGCTTTTCGCTGTCAGAAGGGATTATTGAATCGGTCAGTGATATTTACGGGATGGAGGTGACACCAAACTGTAACGGGATTGAGGTTAACATCGAATTATCGAGCCGCCGTTTCGCCGGGCTGAAAGAACGCCGCCGCGCCATGGCGGGCCGTACCGGGTGCGGCGTCTGCGGCATCGAACAGTTAGGCGATTTATTCCGCCCGCTCGCGCCGCTGCCGTTCAGTCAAACCTTTGATCTGGCGAATCTGGACAACGCGCTGCACCAGCTGAAATCCGTGCAGGAAATCGGCCAGCTCACCGGCTGTACCCACGCCGCCGCGTGGATCACATCGCAGGGTGAATTACTGGGTGGCTGCGAAGATGTGGGCCGTCATGTAGCGCTCGATAAAATGCTCGGTATGCGAGCCAGACAAAGCGACTGGATATCCGGCGCCGCGCTGGTATCAAGCCGCGCCAGCTATGAAATGGTGCAGAAAGCCGCGATGTGCGGCATCGAAATCCTGTTTGCCGTCTCCGCCGCCACCACGCTCGCAGTCGACGTTGCCGAAAAATGCAATCTGACGCTGGTCGGTTTCAGTAAACCGGGACGGGCAACGGTGTATACACATCCGCAACGGTTACGTTAACTCTCTCTAAGCACCGCGTGCCTTTAGACAATTTAGGATTGTTTGCGGTTATCTGGTTCTAAGCCCCGTATAACAGGCGCTTACGAGTACCCGCACAAAGCATGGAGCATAGATAATCATTTTCAATATCATTTAATTAACTATAATGATCCGACTGATTACGCGGTGCTCACAATGACGGTGCCGCCCTACACTATGGAGACGATGAACATGAGTTATTCACTGCCATCACTGCCTTACGCATACGACGCACTCGAACCGCATTTCGACAAAGAAACGATGGAAATCCATCACACTAAACATCACCAGGCTTACGTGAACAACGCTAACGCTGCGCTGGAAAGCTTGCCGGAACTGGCTGCACTGCCGGTTGAAGAACTGATCACCAAACTGGATCAGGTTCCTGCAGACAAGAAAGTTGCACTGCGTAACAACGCAGGCGGCCACGCTAACCACAGCCTGTTCTGGAAAGGCCTGAAAACTGGCACCACCCTGCAGGGCGAACTGAAATCTGCGATCGAACGCGATTTCGGCAGCGTTGACGCTTTCAAAGAAACTTTTGAGAAAGCAGCGACCACTCGTTTCGGTTCAGGCTGGGCATGGCTGGTACTGAAAGACGGCAAACTGGCGGTTGTTTCTACTGCTAACCAGGACAGCCCGCTGATGGGCGAAGCCATTTCCGGCGCTTCCGGTTACCCGCTGCTGGGCCTGGACGTGTGGGAACACGCTTACTACCTGAAATATCAGAACAAACGCCCTGATTACATCAAAGCCTTCTGGGCTGTTGTAAACTGGGACGAAGCAGCAAAACGTCTGGCTGAAGCGAAGTAATTTCGCACAGCCGCCCTTCGCGGGCATGATGATGTTTTCGCCAATGGCGGGTCAGTGACCCGCCTTTTTTATGTCCTGAATTTGTATGCATGATCACTGTTTTACAGCGAATTATTCTTCCGTTTCCCGCCATTATTAGACCCCGCTCGCATTAATCAAAAATACGCCACAGATCCTATAAAGTTTATTAAACAACCTACCGATAGATTGTTCACAAAGGCGTCACAAAAACGCATGTCTATTTAAAAGGGATGTTTGACGGAGAATGATTATGAGTAACGGATCGGGTCTTTCGCAGTGGATGAACAATCTCAAGGTCGGCACCAAACTGGGTCTGGGTTTCGGCCTGGTGCTTTTGATCGCGGCCGTCATTACCACTGCGGGAATGATTAAATTTAACGACATCAGTCAGCGTGCGGAAAAAGTCGATTTCAGTAATCAGATGAACGCATTACTCAATGATGCCCGCCTCAGCCGTACGCTTTATCAGCTCAATTACAATCCGGCGTATCTCAAAAAAAATCAGGACAACATTGACGCGCTGTCGCAACTGATTGAGCAGTCGAAAGACAAGCTGAAATGGGATGCCGCTGGCCAGGCAGAACTGGAGCAGGTGCCGGTAAAAATTCATGAATATCAGCAGGCACAAGCCGCGTTTAAAGAAGCCGTCGACCGCAAAGATGCGGTACGCGCCAGCTGGAATCTTTCCGAAACCGAAGCCGTTGTGAAACGTTTACAAGATCAGCTGCGTGTGGAAGATGCCGATCCTTCTATTCGTCTTTCACTGGCCGAAGTCATTCAAAAACTGATCAACGTGCGTTATGACGTGCGCGGCCTGTTGCTCAACATCAACAAGGAATCGGAAGCCAGGCTGTTAAAGTCAATTGATGATACGCAGGCCAATGCTAAAAAGCTGAACGCATTACTGTTGCCGGATCAGCAGGCCACACTCGCCCCGCTGATGAGTGCGCTGGCGACCTATAAAGATCACGTTATGGCCTACATGCCGGCTTACGAAGATGAACAAAAGAACTCGCAGCTGCTGACAGTAAAAGCCGCTGAGATGAACACACTGGTCGCAAAAATATTCAAAAATGAACTGGATAACACGCATAAAGACATCAGTAATGCACAGATGATCATGATGGTGATTACGCTGATCGTAATGCTGGTGGGGATTATCATTGCATGGCGAATCACCCGCCAGATTGCCCAGCCGCTGCGCGATACGCTGAAAACGGCGGAGGCGATTGCGCGGGGCGATCTGACTGTCGCGCATCCAACCACACGTCGCGATGAACTGGGTATGCTGATGAACGCGGTGTCCGCGATGAGCCAGAATCTCAGTACGATGATTTATGAAATCCGCTCCGGCGTTTCACAGGTTTCTCACGCGGCGGCTGAAATCGCCGCCGGGAATACCGATCTTTCCTCACGCACCGAACAGCAGGCCGCCGCAGTTGAAGAAACCGCCGCCAGCATGGAAGAACTGAGCGCGACGGTGAAACAGAACGCCGATAACGCCCATCACGCCAGCAAACTGGCCAGCGAGGCTTCGGGCACCGCAACGCTCGGCGGCAAACAAGTCGGCGAAGTGGTCGACACCATGCAGCAGATTTCCGGCAGCTCAAAACGTATCGCCGAAATTACGTCCGTCATCAACAGCATCGCGTTCCAGACCAATATCCTGGCACTGAACGCTGCGGTTGAAGCCGCGCGAGCCGGTGAACAGGGCCGCGGATTCTCAGTCGTCGCCTCGGAAGTCCGCATACTGGCACAGCGCAGTGCCCAGGCGGCGAAAGAGATCGAAGGGCTGATTGCGGAGTCGGTTGAACGTGTTAACACCGGTGCGAAGCTGGTGGAAAATACCGGACGCACCATGCAGGACATCGTGAAATCCGTCTCGCATGTGCGCGATATCATGGGTGAAATCGCCTCTGCTTCTGACGAGCAAAGCCGTGGAATCAGCCAGATTTCGCAGGCGATTGTCGAAATGGACAGCACGACACAGCAGAACGCCGCGCTGGTTGAGCAGTCATCCGCTGCCGCCGATTCACTCGAAGATCAGGCCGCGACGCTGACGCAGGCAGTCTCGGTATTCCGCCTGGCCGATAACGGCGATATGCTGGCCGCACCGGCATCCGCCGCGCTGCGCCGTCCGGCCCTGCCGCTGCCAGTTCAAGGCAAAACCAGTCAGGATAACTGGGAAACGTTCTGACTGATTAACCTGCGCACCCCGCATGTGCGCAGGTATTCCTTCTACTCCCGCTGCCGAATGCAGGTTATGCTTGAGCGAGTGACATTTCAGCAGCGGAGAGCTTATGCATTATCCCGACGTGTACATCGGTACCATCGAGCATTATCCCGACTTTTCACCCAGTGCGATTGCCAAACGTCAGGTTGATGGCGCTGTCGCTCTGACGCCTCTCGGGCTGGAGAACGATCAGCAGGCCGAAAAGTCTTATCACGGTGGCGCTGACCGCGCGCTGTGTCATTTTCCCCGCGAGCATTACGCCTGGTTGCGCCAGCAGTTTCCCGAAGAAGAGGACCGTTTTCATCCGCCTGCGTTTGGGGAAAACCTTTCGACACTCGGCATGACCGAAGATAACGTGTATATCGGTGATATTTTCCGCTGGGGCGACGCACTGATTCAGGTCACGCAACCCCGTGCACCCTGCTACAAACTGAACCATTTTCTCGACTGCAAAAACCTGTCGCCGCTGTTACAACAAAGCGGCCGCTGCGGCTGGTTATATCGGGTGGTCAGTACGGGGAATGTCAGTGGCGACCGGCCGCTGGAACTGCTGACGCGCAACAGTGAGGTGTCCGTCGCAGAAGCGATTTCTATCGCCTTCAACATGCCGTTTGATGAGGAACAGTATCGCCGTCTGATGTCTGCTGCAGGGATTTCTGCCAGCTGGAGTAAAACCATGCAGATGCGGCTGGTAAATCGCAAGATCGAGGATTTTGGGCGCAGATTGTTTGGGAAGTAAGAAACAGAACGGGTATGGCTGGAGGGGTTTTTCTTTGCTCCTCCCCCTGCGAAAGGGGAGGCTGGGAGGGGGTTATAAAGACAAAACCCGAGTCAAAGCACACTTCAACTCTTTGATTCTGCTTTAATACCCCACCCCAACCCTCCCCTTCGCAGGGGAGGGCGTGTTAGTTCAGAATTCTTTCTTAGCGAAACCGGTCACCGCTTTCAGGCCCATTTCGCGGCCCAGCGCAGTCATCGGGTGAACCACCACGATACCGCGAACGGTTTTCTTCAGCGTGCCCATATCAGCCTGTTCTTTCTTGGTGATTTCACGGCTGAACAGCTTTTCCAGCTTCTGCGCTTCGGTGCTGAGTTTTTTCTCACGCACTTCTTTCAAACGCGCGATCTCGGCAGCCAGTTTTTCTTTCTCTTCTTCGTGCTTAGCGATTAACTCAGCATTACCTGCCTGAATCACGGTTGCATCTTTGTGATTAAGTGCATCCAGCATGTCGCTGAGGCGTTTAATCTCGGCTTTTTCGACTTCTTTCATAGTGACCAATTCGTGTAGTGAACAATTGGGCTAAGTGTAACAGCCCGATGCGCGAGATGCTCGATTTGTGCGGCATACATTTTGTTCTGAGATTTTCAGGATGTTTGCATTTGCACATGGGACTAGGATCACCCCCATCATTTTCCCTCATGGAGAGAGACATCATGAAGCCGACATTCAGCCACGATCACCGTATTGAAATGCATTTGAACAACGGCATGTTCAACGGAAAACCACTGTATATTCACTACACATCAGCTGAAACATTTCCCAAAATTATCGCCAGCCGATGTTTTATGGCTCGCCCAAATTATGACAGACGCGGATCCGCAGCAAAATCAGGTATCTATATGGTGCGAGGCAGGCATGCCTTCAATGCCCGGCAAGCCTTTCAACAGCTGTTTCTCGGCGAACCCAAATACCGTGATAGCGCGAAATATTGCTTCGTCTTTACCTTCAACAGCGAACCCTATTTAACCGGCAATTTGATTTCAGCAGGCAGTACGGTCGAAGAACTGATCCATCCGGGCAACCTCTCTTTCTCAAAAATTAATATTATTTATCAGGGAAGGAATCCGTTCCTGTAGCCTCCAGCCCCGGCGGCAAACCACACATCTCACACGCCCGCTCGCCAATGCGGATCATCGCCGAAATATAGCGGGTATCGAAAACATAACAGCACGATAAACGCAGGCCATTGGCGTAGCGACCGCTCGGTGAATACAGTTGTCCCGGCGTCATGCAGATTTTATCTTTCAGTAACTGGCGGAACAGCGTGACGCAATCGACGCCCGGCGGGAAATCCACCCAGATAACAAAGCCGCCTGCCGGTTGCGTGGCGCGGGTGCCCTGCGGGAAGTGACGGGCGATCAACGCGCGCGCCTGTTCCACCTGCGACGCGTAGCGTTTGCGTAAAACCCGCAGATGATGATCGTAACCGCCCGATTCCAGAAACAATGTCAGCGTTTGGGAAAGCAAGGCGGACTCTGCCATTGACGATACCGCTTTCAGTTTATGCAGCTTATCGGCAAAGCGCCCGCCGTCCACCCAGCCGATGCGAAAATCAGGTGCCAGCGTTTTGGTAAAGCTGGTGCAAAACAGGATCCAGCCGTCCCGGTCAAAGGCTTTTACTGCCGGAGACAGCGTCGCGCCAAACTGAATTTCTGCGTAAAGGCCGTCTTCAATCAGGGGGACCTGGTGATCGTTCATCAGCCGCGCCAGCCGTTTTTTCGCCGCCAGCGGCATGGTAAAGCCCAGCGGATTTTGCGCCGTCGGCATGGCGATCACTGCATTCAGCCGTTTCTCGGTCAGCAGCATTTCCAGCACATCCAGCGACAGGCCGGTTTGCGGATCGGTGGGGATTTCCACTGCTTTCAGTCCGAGACTCGCCAGCATCGGCAGCAGATAAAAATAGGTCGGCGTTTCCAGCCCGATACTGTCGCCGGGTTTGGTGGTAACGCGCAATGCCAGCTGTAACGCCTCCATACAACCGTGCGTAATTGTGATATCCGCAGGCTCTAAAATCATGCCGAGCGTCAGTGCACGGCGCGCAATTTGCTGGCGTAACGCCGGGCTGCCCGGCGGCAGCGCGTATTGCCCGATCAGATTGGGCTGACGACGCAGCAGTGACGACATAATCCGCCCCAGTTTTCCGGTCGGGTAAAAATCGTTCGACTGCGGACAGGCCAGCGATAAGTTGGTGTAGGTGGGGTCAATTTGCGAGGCGAACACTTTGTCGATCAGATCCAGCACTTCATCTGCCGGTTCTGCCGCTGGCGTCTGCGGCTGTTCCTGCGGCTGGTGATCCAGCGCGGGCAACGCGGCCCGCACATAAAAACCGGACTGCGGACGTGCCTCGATAAAGCCGCGATCTTCCAGCCGCCGGTAAGCGGCTACCACGGTGTTGATACTGACTGACCAGGTTTGTGCGCTGCGTCGCACGGACGGCAAACGACTGCCCGGTGCGAGTGTGCCACGGCGGATAGCGTCCGCCAGTTGTTCCGCCAGTTGGTTATATCGCGTGTCGCTGAAATCCGCTGTATCAGTCATGGTGTCAGTTCCGTGAAAAGTCATGGGTACAGTTTTTAGTTATGCTATCTGTAACCATAACAATAGCGTATTTCTGGTTCTGTTACCTTTCCTGTGCAGTGTTTACTCTGGTTATCTGGAAAACAGGGGATGCAGGAAAACAAAATGATCGATACCGCTTTTGTCAGTTACGTCACCGTGATGTCAATTACACCCGGCCCGAACAATCTGTTGCTGGCGGCTTCCGGGGTGAATTTCGGGCTGCGCCGCAGCGTGCCGATGATGCTGGGAATTACGCTGGGCTGCGTAGTGCAGTGTGCGCTGATGACCTCCATGCTGGCGATTCTGCTGAGCTGGATGACCGTTGTGCGTCTGCCAATGGCGGCAGTGGGCTGTGCGTATTTGTTCTGGCTGTCGTGGAAAATTTACCGTTCCGGCTCGCCGAAAGAAGGCGCAAAACAGCAACCGATGAACATGATTAATGGCGCGTTATTTCAGGCAGTGAACCCGAAAGCGTGGCTGATGGCGACCAACGTGGCGATTCTGTTTACCCCGCCGGATGGCAACATGCTGCATCACACGCTGCTGATTTGTATCGGCTTCGCGCTGATCAATCTGCCCTGCATTCTGGTGTGGGTCGTGATGGGTGACAGGTTACGTCAGGCATTACGTGTGGAATGGAAGCTGAAAATGTTTAACACAATCATGGGCGGCATGATGGCATTAACCGCGCTGTGGTTGCTGGTCGGCGAAGTGCGTCATGCAATGATTTAAGGGATTTATTTTTGCACCGGAGAAAGCCTCATGTAAGTGATTCGGGTGACTGAACGCAGCCAACGCATCTGTGGCTCGAAGTATGACGGGGATTTATTTTTGCACCGGAGAAAGCCTGGAAGGCTGCTGATTACTGATGTGGGCGATCAGCCCTGTCACGGAAAGGACCATGGTGGAGCGGACGATTTGTTGATAGCGCTGACGTTGCATGGCGATCAGCGACTCGTCGGCTTCGCCCGGTTTCAGGAAAGTGGGCGCTGGCGGCAGTTCTGTCACGCAATGCAATTCACCGAACGGGCCGAGAATTTCATCATCGGTAAAACGATACTCTTCGCCGTCGTAATTCAGCTCTTCACGCAGCGCCATCAGTAATTCTGCATCTTCGTATTCATGACGGCTGATCACGCCCAGCGCATAAATCAGTTTGAGACGTACAGACAAATCACCGAGCGGTCCGGTGCCGGTCAGTAACGGTTCGACTGCATATTTCACCGCATAATCATCTTTACGGAAAACCTGCACCACCAGAATATCCAGCGCTTCGGCCAGTAACTCCACAGCGGTCATTAAAAAGCTGCGCACGGTTTTACCCGCATTAAGCTTTTCAAGTACACGGTTTTCAAACGCCTGAGCTTTTTCCATAGGGCTTACTTGCATTAAAGAGCCGATGCTGACAGCGCCCCTGGCGTCATCCATGATGCGCGCATGTCGGGCAGAAACATCCCGCCCGACAGGGCTTTCTTTGCCTGGTGTTGGCGAAATCAAAATAAACGCAGTATCAGTGCATCGATTCGTAGAGAGCGACGGCTTTCGCCACAACTTCGCCATCTTCTGGCAGACCTGAAATCTGGGCAAGGGCGGCTTTTGGCCCGACTTTCTCCAGCAATTCTACCAGTTCTTTAGCTTGCGGATCTTGCTCGCTGCGATAATGCATCGCGGCCGCAATCCCTCTCACCAGATTGTCGTTCGGCAGGCGATATTCCTGCGTGCCCAGCAAGGGTTTGATCAGACGATCACCCGCACTCAGTTTACGCAGTGGCTGACGGCCAACGCGCTCAACATCGTCATGCAGGTACGGGTTTTCGAAACGGGTCAGGATTTTTTCGATGTAAGCGAAATGTTTTTCCGGGTCAAAACCGTAACGGCGGATCAGCACTTCCCCGCTTTCTTCCATGGCACCGCGAACCACCAGACGCACTTTCTCGTCGAGGATCGCATCACGAATTGTCGCGTGGCCTGCCTGCTGGCCGAGATAGGCGGTGATGGCATGACCGGTGTTGAGGGTGAACAGTTTACGTTCAACAAACGCCATCAGGTTATCCGTCAGTTCCATGCCTGCGATTTCCGGCAATTCTCCTTTGAACTGGGTTTTATCCACAATCCATTCGCTGAAGGTTTCAACGGTGACTTCCAGCGGATCGGTGGTGCCCGCTGCCGCAGGGGGAACGATGCGGTCTACGGCGGAATCGACAAAACCGACGTGCGCTTCAACCCAGGCTTTTTCATCTTCCGGCAGGGCGTTGAATACGTGCTGTTTAAACTGGCTGGTACCGCGCACCATGTTTTCGCAGGCGATAATGTTCAGCGGCTTTTCGTTGCCTTGCTGATGACGCAGCACCAGACCTTTAGCGACGTTCGGCGCGATTTTTTCCAGCACGGTCGGACCGACGGCGGTGGTCACCAGATCGACTTCAGCGATGAGGTTGATTGCCTCCTGACCGGCGCTGTTCACGGCATTCACATTACTGACAGGCTCAACGGTGGCCTGTTCACCGACCACGTGCACGTCGTAACCTTTACGGCTGTTCAGCGCATCCAGTAAGGCAGGGCTGACATCCGCAAACGTCAGTTCAATCCCGGCATCAGCAAGTAATTTACCGATAAAACCGCGACCAATGTTACCTGCACCAAAATGTAATGCTTTCATAATATTTCCTTCAAATCGGGGGCCATACTTTATGGTAAAAAGCTTTGGGTAAAGCTGGGAGCCGCCCGGCTCCGAATCAACAAGCGGGTCTTTTATCAAGACCCGCTTAGTAACGCTCTACTGATTACTCAACCTTAGCCGCGAAGAATAGTCAGAACTTCTTCAACGCTGGTGGTGTTCGCCAGACGTTCGATAACACCTTCTTCGTCCAGCGCCGTGGTCAGTTTGGTGATCACGTTGATGTGCTCATTATTGCGCGCTGCGATACCGACGACCAGGCGTGCACGGTCATCTTCATCATCGCCCCAGCGGATACCCGCCGGATACTGGCAGAACACGATACCGGTTTTCAGCACGCGATCTTTCGCTTCGATGGTACCGTGCGGCACAGCGATGGATTCGCCCAGATACGTCGAGGTCAGCTGCTCACGAGCCAGCATCGCGTCGACATATTCTGCCTGAACATAACCGCCTTTCACCAGTTGTTCACCGGCAAAACGAATCGCGTCTTCTTTGGTCGCTGCGTTCAGGCCGAGGAAGATGTTACTTTCGCTGATGCGGAACAGGTTTTCGTTTTCATTGTCAGTCACGATGCTGTCGCCCAGCGTGGTGGTCACTTTCTCTTTGTACTGGCTGGCTTTGTTCACTTCAACCAGACGCGAAGTCAGGTCCGTGTACAGGCCGCTGTCGAGGAAGTTGGTCAGCGAAATGTGCTGTGCGTGTGGCACCTGGCGCATGGCGCGTTCAGTCAGGTCACGGTGAGTAATCACCAGATCCACATCATCAGGCAGGTTGTTGATCGCGCTGTTGGTGACGCTGATGTTGGTCAGCCCGGCATCCTGCACTTTTTTGCGCAGCACACCGGCACCCATTGCGCTGGAACCCATACCGGCGTCACAGGCAACGATGATTTTACGTACGGTAGACAGGTCGCCCGCCACGCCTGCAACAGCAGGTTTGCCGCCTTTAGACTGGGCTTTCATATCCTGCATACGGCGTGTTGCTTCGTCCAGATCGTCGCCGTCTTTCGCTTTGGTGGTTTTCAGCAGGAAAGAAGAGATAACGAAGGACACCGCAAAGGCTGCCACGATAGCCGCGATGTTAGCGAAGTACGCACCTTTTGGTGTCATCGCCAGAACCGCCAGGATGGAACCCGGAGAAGCCGGAGACACCAGACCGCCGTTCAGCACAGTCAGGGTGAACACGCCAGTCATACCGCCCAGAATGACTGCCAGCAGCAGACGTGGGTTCATCAGAACATATGGGAAATAAATTTCGTGGATACCACCCAGGAAGTGGATGATTGCCGCACCGCCAGCTGATTGTTTAGCACTGCCACGACCGAAGAACATGTACGCCATCAGGACGCCCATACCCGGACCCGGGTTCGCTTCGATCAGGAAGAAGATAGATTTACCCGTTTCAGTCGCCTGCTGGATACCCAGCGGAGAGAAGATACCGTGGTTGATAGCGTTGTTGAGGAACAGGATTTTCGCCGGTTCAACAAAGATAGACGCCAGCGGCAACAGGTTATGAATAACCATGATGTGCACGCCTGCAGCCAGCACTTTAGACAGCGCTTCTACCAGCGGACCGATTGCCAGGAAGGCCAAAATGGCCAGCAGCATACCGATAATACCGGCCGAGAAGTTGTTGACCAGCATCTCGAAGCCACTTTTGATTTTACCGTCAACCCAGCGGTCAAAACGCTTGATGCACCAGCCGCCCAGCGGACCTACAATCATTGCGCCGAGGAACATTGGCATATCCGCACCAACGATAACCCCCATTACGGTGATTGCGCCGACCACACCACCGCGATCACCACCGACCAGACGACCACCGGTATAACCGATGAGCAATGGCAGAAGATAAGTGATCATCGGGCCAACCAGTTTCGCTAATGTTTCATTAGGGATCCAGCCGGTAGGAATGAACAGAGCAGTAATGATACCCCAGGCGATAAACGCGCCGATGTTGGGCATTACCATGTTACTCAGGAAGCGACCAAAGTTTTGAACTTTGATCTTAACGTCTGGTGAAAACATAAAACGCACCCCTATTGATACGCGCTGACAATAGAGCGCGTGATATCAGTTAATTATCGGTGACGGTTGTTTCGGTTTTTGTGCCACTGCTTTAAAAATCCGTCCGTCGAATTGCTGTCTGCGAGGCGGACTCTACCACGTGATTATAGGCCTCGCGTAGCCACCCGACAGCCCGTGACACAGATCACACGTATACAGCCATCACCCCCTGCATTTTGGTGATCATCATCACAAAAGCAGCCTGTAACCGAGCTACACTGACGATTATTTGAGCGCGACCCTGCCAAATATGTGACTTAAGTCACTTTTTGTTAACGAGTCTTTATCATTAAAACGTGATATTGATCACAAAGTATTTTTCGCCGGACTTGTGTATTTCGCTTAAAAAGCATTCAGACGTGTCTGAGGAAAGGAAAACTGAGTTTACGGGAGAGATGTTGAAAGAAAATTACAGGGGAAGCGGGTATCCGGAATACCCGCTTCTTCTTTAATCGGGGACAGGTTCATCACGAAGCTTATGAGTAACATTCAAAATCACTTTTGATTCAGAATCACCATAACTATCCAGATATTGTGGATCAACGTGATGGGAAGCAGGGATTCCATAAGAAATTGGCTTGCCTCTGTCATCTTTTCTCGGACGGCTATAACCGAAAAATTTTGTATACCGTCTCGGTGCCGTTCCCTCAAAATTCTCGAAAATAACCTTTTTAGTTTTATCCGTACTGTCGGCATGAGCTATCGAATCACCGTGAAGGTCTTCAGCCAGACTCTTGGCATAAGGTTCGATATAAACCACCCTCTTCAATCCAGCGGCAACAATATGTCGTGCACAGTTGTGGCAAGGATAAGTTGTGCAATAAAGTGTCTTATCACAAGTACTTGCATTCGCAAGACGCGCCATCGTAGTAATTGCATCCATTTCGGCGTGAATAGCACGCGAGTATTCAATCAGGGACTTTATTTTTGGGGTTTTCATAATCTGTATTGCAAGTTCATTCGCCCGTGACGGATCACTACGGGCGATCACTGCTTCGACCTCACGCCTGACTAAATCCTTGTGCATATCACTATGGCAGCCATCGTTGTTATAACAGCGTTTATCGCTCTTGCTTTCACAGGAATAGAGCCCACCACCTGCAGCAGGTACATCGTTGCAGCCAGTGGAGAGGATATTGCAATTATCATCCATAATAGCAGCCCCCACCTGACGCGATAAACAGGCAGAGCGTAATGCGGCTGAATTCGCGGTGAACATGCCGGTTTCATCCTGGCTGGGACTCACATTATTTGCGCCATGTACAAGGTCGATAAATCGGGCTATCGATTTTTTAATCTGATCATTATTTATGTTCCTGATAAAATAATCGGCACACTGCAATGTGTCCTCGACATGTTGACCATAAGGGTACTCGGAACGCCTGTCGCGCCTGATTATTTCGGCAATCTGATGATCGTTAAGAAAATCCTTTTTCAAATTAATAACTCTTTCATTAATCGTTCTCACTAAGCCGATCAGATAAAAATTATTACGATACACCTCACGAAAGAGATCAACTTCTTCAGGATGTTTTAATTGATCGACAATGTAAGCTATTTTACTGGTTGATTTTCCTGATGCTCCTTTAAAATCTCCCGTATTTAAATTTGCCGTCCTGATAACTTTTATTTTCCGGATAACCAATTCGGAGTTAATGATATTGCCATGTTTTTCACGCAGAGTATTACCGAGATTTTGCAACTGGATAAAATGCTCATAGCCTTCAAGTTTCTTTAACTCTGCCGCTTCAGCAGCTGACAGGGTGTCTGCCATTAAATCGCTAATTCTTATATGCACAACATGATAATTACAGGCTTTAAGTTTAGTGATGATTTTTTCTTTAAGGGTTTTAACCCCTGATCCACTCGCCCCACAAAGTCCGATGACCAGTTCTTGTGAGCGGCGCTCACGAATATCATCAATGCTGTTATTGTTGCCGAATGATTGATTTGATGCAGGTAATGAAATGATTTTTTTTGCCGGTTCAGCCATAGACACTCCAATGACTGGACAGCCTGAATGTTACCAGTCTAGCTTGGCTGCTTCTTCCAAAACCTGAGCCATGGCCTTTTTATATGCAGCAGACTGACGCCGGGCCGAAAGATCAATAACGTGCTCTGATCCCGTGCTCTCCACTGCTGAGAATTCGGAATGCTGTTCATCCGTTTTCAACGCAGCATAATCAGCGAATTGAACAATCATAAGCTATCCATGTAATCAGTAAAAAATTGAGTAAACTCTGCTGGCAGATCCCAGAATCAGAGATTGTTTCATTGGATGAATATCCATGAAGAAAAGAAGGTTACCACGTCAAAACCCACGAAGTGAGTAAAAATTTACTCAGTTTCAGCCGTTACATTCGATACTGAGAAGTGCTTTCCAAACTATCCCTGAGAAGAAAATCCGACAGCACAGGCTGCCGGATTGAAACAAAAATTATTTCCCGCCCTGCGCCTTCACGATAGCGGCCTGCAGTTCTTCAGCAGACACAGCACCAGGCAGCACGCTGGTGTTTTCAGCGGTCGCGCCGCTGGTTGGCATCACCACGAACCCTGGCGTACCGCTGAAGCCCAGCGTACGGGCCAGCTCATCGTTAGCGGCGATGGCTTCGTGCGTCGCTTTACGCTGTGTATCGGTTGGCGCTGTCGCTTTCGCGGCTTTCACTGCACCGGCGATATCGGCATCCGTAAGCTTACCTTCGTCATGACCGGTGCGGTAAATGCTGTTGTGGTAATCAAAGTACGCCTGAGCGCCTTTTTCTTTCCAGATAGCCATACCGGTTTCAGCCGCAGTAATGGACGCTTTCCAGCGGTCACCAAAGATTGGCCATTCTTTGAAGACGAAACGTACGTTCGGATTGGCTTTCACGGTCTGCTCAACAACCGGCGCCATGTGGCTGCAATACAGGCACTGGTAATCGAAGAATTCCACGAACGCGACTTTTGCATCTTTCGGGCCGTAGCTTGGAGTCGCAGGGTCGTTCAGCAGAGCTTTAGAATTTGCCAACACCGCGCTCAGGGTTTGCTGTTGTTGCTGATCAGCCTGCTGTGCCTGCAATTTCTGGCTGACCTGCACCAGAATTTCCGGGTGCTGCAACATGTAATCCGCCGCAATTTTACCAATGGCTTCCTGTTGCGCCGGGGTGAAATCTGCGGTTGCGCTGTCGGCAGCAACCGCCAGCGTCGGTGCCAGCACAAGGGAAGCCAACAGAGTCATCATCTGACGTTTCATCAAAAATCCTTAAAGTGAAAGACGGGAAAAAACGGACAGTTACCTTCAAAAGTAGAGGAACTCAGCCGGATTTGCAGGCAAAAAATTGTCATTTTTTATAAACAGGCGGACAGGATCTCAGTCAATAAAAAAGCCACGTACAAGATGACGTGGCTTCGTTGCTGATATCAGTCAGGCTTAGTTGCTAAAATCGCCCTGTGCGACTTTTTGCGCCTGAAGCAATGTCTGCTGTTTGCCCACCAGATTAGACATCATGGTGTTGTACTGCGTGGCCTGTTGCTGCGTCGGGAACTGCACGCCGCCGTTGGCGAAAGCAACCTGAGTGCCCTGCTGTTGCAGGAAATCACCCACAGATGCGATATCCTGCGTGAAGCTTTGCAGTGCAGGCACCAGTGGTGTCAGCACGTTAGCAGGCTGGGTCACCACGCTGTTGTATACCTGGCTATAAACCGCTTTCAGATCGTCCGGTTGTTTCAATGCCGCCATCGCGGTGTCGGCTTTCACTTTTGAGTCACGCAACTGCGCATTCAGCAAGCTCAGCGTGCTGGCCGCCTGTTGCAACGCGCTGCGCTGAGTCATGTAATCCTGCGGCGTACGCACCTGACCAATCGCGCTCACCACCGGCACCAGGCTACCTTCAACGGCACCTTTCATCTGGCGGGAGAATGACAGAATGATGCCGTAGTCATTCGCGTAATTACCAAAACGTTGTTTCTGATCTTCACTCAGCGACGGCAGATTTTGCCCGCTACGCATCACGGTATTTTGCAAATAATCGATAAAGGCTTTGCGTTGCTCCGGTTCTTTATCGCCGCATGCAGTGAGCTGAAACACCACCAGCAGTGCGATAAACGGCGCCAGCCAGCGAGAAAATGCACCGCTTCTGATCCCTACAGCCATGAGTCCTGACTCCTGATTTCAATGTTCTTCTTCCGGCCAGTTCCCTGCCGATGCTGTGCATTCCATGCGGGTTATAGGATAGAACAATTGGGGGGAGAACGCTTTTTAAAAAAGCGTAGAAATTGGCATCCGATAAGGTGCCTTGCTCCTCCCCCTGCGAAGGGGGAGGCCGGGAGGGGGTATTAAAGACAAAACAAGGGTCAACGCATACTTCAACTTTTTGATGTTGCTGTAATACCCCACCCCAACCCTCCCCTTCGCAGGGGAGGGCGCAAAAGCTAAATTTACTGAAGCAGCGAAATATCCGCCACCTGCAGGAACAACTCCCGCAGTTTGGAGAGCAGCGTCAGGCGGTTGATACGCACCGCTTCGTTCTCATCCATCACCATCACGGTATCAAAGAACGTATCGACGGTTTCACGCAATGCAGCCAGTTCCACCAGCGCTTCTTTGTACTGACCGGCGGCAAACAGCGGTTCCAGCTTGTCGCGCAGAACCACCAGATGCGTCGCCAGTTTCAGCTCAGCAGGTTCTTTCAGTACGGACGCGTGGACGTGATCCAGCAGAACATCCGTGGATTTCGCCAGAATGTTGGACACACGCTTGTTGGCCGCCGCCAGCGTGGCCGCTTCATCCAGCGTACGGAAGTAGCTCACCGCTTTCACGCGCGCATCGAAATCAGCCGGTTTGGTCGGACGACGTGCCAGCACAGCCTGAATAGTATCGACCGCGTGACCTTCTTCCTGATACCACGCGCGGAAACGACCGAGCATGAAATCAACCACTTCATCGACAACCTTGGCGTTAGTCAGCTTGTCGCCGTACAGGCGCACTGCTTCTTCGGTCAGGGTTTGCAGATCAAGCGGCAGGTTTTTCTCAACGATGATACGCAGAACACCCAGCGCGGCACGACGCAATGCGAACGGGTCTTTGTCGCCTTTCGGATGTTGACCGATGCCGAAAATACCGGCCAGGGTGTCCATCTTGTCAGCGATTGCCAGCGCGCACGCTACCAGCGAAGCCGGTAACTCGTCGCCCGCAAAGCGTGGCTGATATTGCTCGTTCAGCGCAACCGCGACTTCTTCCTGCTCGCCGTCGTGACGTGCATAGTGCATGCCCATCACGCCCTGCGTGTCGGTGAACTCGAAGACCATGTTGGTCATCAGGTCACATTTAGACAGCAGACCGGCGCGTTTTGCGTTCTCAACGTTGGCACCGATTTTCTCAGCGATCCAGCCAGACAGCGCCTGAATACGGTCGGTTTTGTCGCGCAGCGTACCCAGTTGCTTCTGGAACAATACGGTTTCCAGACGCGGCAGATTATCTTCGAGACGTTTCTTGCGGTCGGTATTGAAGAAGAATTCGGCATCGGCCAGACGCGGACGCACCACTTTCTCGTTACCGGAAATGATTTGCTGCGGATCTTTCGATTCGATGTTGGCGACAAAGATGAAGTTCGGCAGAAGTTTGCCTGCGGCGTCGTACACCGGGAAATACTTCTGGTCGCCTTTCATGGTGTAAACCAGCGCTTCAGCCGGAACAGCCAGGAATTTCTCTTCGAATTTCGCGGTCAGCACCACCGGCCATTCAACCAGAGACGCGACTTCTTCCAGCAGACTTTCACTCAGATCAGCGATACCGCCAATTTCTTTTGCCGCTTTTTCCGCGTCACGTTTGATCAGCGCTTTACGCTGCTCGTAATCGGCAATGACTTTGCCGCGTTCCAGCAGAATTTGCGGATACTGATCGGCGTTGTCGATGGTGAATTCAGGCTCGCCCATGAAGCGGTGACCGCGAAGAGTGCGGGCAGAATCGATACCGAGAATTTTCGCCGGGATCAGCTCATCGCCTAACAGCAGCGTGACGGTGTGAACCGGACGCACGAACTGCACGTCGGAATCGCCCCAGCGCATCAGTTTAGGAATTGGCAGTTTAGACAGTGACGTGGCGATCATCGCAGGCAGCAGTTGTTGCGCGCTTTCACCTTTGACGTGCGCACGGTAAACCAGCCATTCGCCTTTGTCAGTGACCAGACGATCGGCCTGATCAACGGTGATACCGCAACCGCGAGCCCAGCCTTCAGCGGCTTTGCTGGGTTTGCCTTCGGCATCGAATGCCTGCGCCACAGCCGGGCCGCGTTTTTCAACTTCACGGTCAGCCTGGGATTCATGCAGACCAGAGACTTTCAGCGCCAGACGGCGCGGTGCGGCAAACCATTTTACGTCGCCGTGTGGCAGATTCGCCGCATCCAGCTCCGCAGTCAGGTTAGCGGCAAAAGATTCAGCAAGGCTGCGCAGAGCCTTCGGTGGCAGTTCTTCCGTGCCGATTTCCACCAAAAAAGTTTTATCAGTCATGGATGGCTCACTCATTCTCTAGTTTCGGATGATCATCGTTCTTTTTGCACATCGGGAAGCCCAGCACTTCGCGGGAAGCGTAATACGCCTCAGCTACCGCTTTAGTCAGGGTACGGATGCGCAGAATGTAGCGCTGACGTTCAGTCACAGAAATCGCTTTACGCGCGTCGAGCAGGTTGAAGCAATGGGCCGCTTTCAGGATGCGCTCGTAAGCAGGCAGTGCCAGTGGCTTTTCGAGCGCCAGCAGGGTTTGCGCTTCTTTCTCGTGCTGTTCAAAACAGGTGAACAGGAAATCGACATCGGCGTATTCAAAGTTATACGTCGATTGTTCCACTTCGTTCTGATGGAACACGTCGCCGTAGGTGGTTTTACCCAGCGGACCGTTGCTCCACACCAGATCGTAAACGCTGTCCACGCCCTGGATGTACATCGCCAGACGTTCCAGACCGTAAGTGATTTCGCCGGTTACCGGTTTACATTCCAGGCCGCCGACCTGCTGGAAGTAAGTGAACTGCGTCACTTCCATGCCGTTCAGCCACACTTCCCAGCCGAGACCCCAGGCGCCGAGCGTCGGGTTTTCCCAGTTGTCTTCAACGAAGCGGATATCGTGGATCAGCGGATCAAGACCCAGCTCTTTCAGTGAGCCGAGGTACAGCTCCTGAATGTTTTCCGGTGAAGGTTTGATCATCACCTGAAAC
This sequence comes from Rahnella sp. WP5, assembly GCF_000745615.1. Lineage (NCBI taxonomy): Bacteria > Pseudomonadati > Pseudomonadota > Gammaproteobacteria > Enterobacterales > Yersiniaceae > Rahnella > Rahnella sp. WP5. The sequence continues at coordinate 328,450 of NZ_JQJR01000007.1, forward strand.
TGATAATAGTGCTGCAGGCGGTTCGGGTTCTCGCCGTAGCGGCCGTCAGTCGGACGGCGTGATGGCTGAACATAGGCTGCCGCAAAAGGCTCAGGGCCGAGTGCGCGCAGACTGGTCATCGGGTGCGAGGTCCCCGCGCCGACTTCCATATCCAGCGGTTGAACAATGGTGCAGCCCTGCTGCGCCCAATAATCTTGCAGTGTCAGGATCAGGCCCTGAAATGTCTTGGTATCAAACTTTTGCATGTTGGATTCGCACGCGAGAAAGTGGGTGTAAAGAGAGTGCGACAGTATACCCGCTGCACGGAAGATAATCAGCCAGAATGACACATCAGTTCAGCCGGATTTGCTTTCGGGACGCCAGTATTTAGCGCTTCTCAGCCAGTTTATACGCTTCGTTGCCTTCGCGTTTACCCACCGCGACAACGGTCACGATGATTTCCTGATCTTCTACCTGATACACCAGGCGATAACCAAGACTCTTTAATTTGATTTTATAGCGGTTATTTTTGGGGCCACATAAGCGGGCAGAAACCACGTGAGGATTCTCCAGCCGCTCGGCCAGTTTCTTTTTAAATTGCTCCTTGATCGTTGGGGCAAGTGCTTTCCATTCTTTTAAAGCTGATTTGAAAAAATTGAGTTTATAAGTCATCCAGTGTCAGCCTTATCCTTTCTTCACCCTGCCGCGCATCCATTATGCGGTTCAATTCAACGTCTTCTGCAAGACTCAGAAAATAGGCGTAAACATCGGGCGGAACGCAATAAAAAGCGGGCTCGTTACGATTGAGTATCGCCACCGCTTCGCCTTCGCCTGCACTAAATGTTCCCATCGGGTCGCGTTTTAGTTCAGTAATACTGGCGGCTGAGGAAGTGAGTATTTCAAACGGCATAGTTTTTCTCCTTTTTTCATACTATGCCGTCAGTATAGCTTTTAAAGACATCATTTAAAGCACTCTTAATAATATCTTTTAAAACCGCGCACTCAGCCCGGCGTTGTAGGAGGTTTGTTCGCCGGAATCCAGCCCGGTGGTTTGTGAAATAGCCGCAAATGCTGAAATGCTGTGGGTGATTTGCACGTTTAAGCCTGCGGTCATATCCACCCAGTCGTCGTCCTGTTCGCCGGTGGTGCGGCTGAACCGCGTGCGGGTGGATTTGATCGCGCCGGTGGTGGTGTAGGTTTTATCGCCAAACTGGCGGTCATAGGTGACCTGCGCATACGGATTGACGATGCCGAGTTCGGCATTCACCCGCCAGCCGAGCGCACCGATTTGTGAATGAGAAGTCTGATCGCCAAAACGCATCGAGGTACTGTTGTTCCCCTTCTCGCTGTAACCGTCAACACTGCTGTAATCCCAGCTGTATTGCGCCACCGGCCCGGTTTTCAGCACCGGCAGAATCGGGAAATCCCAGCCTGCGGTGACGCGTCCGCCGATCTGTTTGCCGTCCGTTTCACCGCGCTCCGTCCGGGTGGTGGGTCCGAGCGTAATGCGGCGTTTGATATCGTCATAATTGAGCGAGCCGTAGTGCACATCGCCGTTGATCCAGCCGTTTTCGGCGATTTTAATGCCGGTGAAGGCGGTGGCCATCCAGCCGCGCGTACGGTAGCTGTAATGGTCAGTCGGATCATCCTTATCATCGGAGCCGGAAAGCATAAGCCCCATCATCCAGCGATCGGTCATCTGATAATCCATACCGATATTCAGCGAGTTAGCCGTCAGGTCGCCATCACCCAGCCCCATCGACGGACTGAATTTGCTGTCCGCACTTTGCCCGGCATAACCGCCAAACATGCCGAAGGTTCCCGCATCGTTATTCTGCGTACGCAACTGCTGATAACGGCTGTCGAGCAAGCCTTGTGTATTTCGCGCCAGCGCCAGTGAACCCTGACTCAGCGCAGAGGCTTCCAGCGGGCCGTCGAGCACCGACTGCATATATTGCGCAATCAGCGCGTGCGCCTGAGGCGTCGGGTGGAAATGGTCAGAAAACAGGAAAGCTTTGCTGCTGTCGAAACCCGGCAGATTCGAAGTACATTCCGAGGCGGATGTCCCGACCGGACAGGCCGTACCGGCAGTATTGGCAAAACCGTACCGCGCCGGATCGGCAACCACTTCGTTGAACAGCCCGTTGATATCCACGCGTGCAATATTGCCGCCGGTTTTCGCCAGCGCGATATCTTCGGTGGTGTTGTAGGTGTCGGTCAGGCCGCCCGCCACGTCTTTCAGCGCGTCATACGCGGCCGCCAGCCCTTTGGCGATCACGTCCTGCACCAGCGGAATGCCTGAGCCTTCCGCCGCAGCGGCCGCCAGCGCATTGTGAATGGCCTCGGTGCGGGCATCGGCATCCGGCGTAGTTTGTGCATTCAAATACTGATACGCCGCTGCCAGCGCCTGTTGCTGCACCGGCAACAATCCGACCTGGATCACGCCTTCCATCAGCACCGGTGTCAGACCGATATTCGGCACCGTCGGCACCACAACCGTGCCAGCACCGGCTTTCAGTAAATCGTTTACCTGTGAGGCCGCCTGCGTCGCGCTGTTGGTGGCAATTTCCACCGCCGTGACCGGATTCAGGCTCAGCGCCGCAGCGGCCAGATCGTTACCGCCAATCCAGTGAATATACAGTCCGTTCGGATCGGCTTTGCCGCCAGTCGACGTCAGATAGCTTTTAACCTGATCCTGGGTGGTGTAATCAGAATCCAGCCCCGGCACCGCCACACCGCCACCTTCGGCATAGTTCAGGCCGCCTTTTGAAGAAGGAGCTAAGGTTGTGCCGATGTTGTTCGCCAGGATCTCGTCATAAAGCGGATGCGTGCTGCTGTCGAAGGTCCAGCGACCAATGTTACCGGTGTCGCTCAGGCTGTCGCCGAACACATAAAGCTGGTCAAAAGCCTTCGCGGGAGCCTGTAAACCGAGGCACAGTGCCACGGCAAATGCTCCCTGAGAGAGTCGTAAAATCGACGAATTCTTGCCTGCCATAACGGTGATTTCCCTCAATAATGACGCTCAACGCAAGGATTAAACGTAAGGATTACGTAATGATTGGCTTTAAATATTGTTCAGATCCGACCAGCGTCAAGGCGGGGATTTAGAAATTGCGACGTTGCAGAGTTATCCGAGAAGCCACACACTGACACCACGCATTTAAGCCTCTTATAAGGACGACAGAATGGCGACTACCCGATGCAACTGGGTTTCGAAAGAACCGATTTACCTCGAGTATCACGATAAAGAATGGGGCGTGCCGGTTAAAGATGGCCGCGAATTGTTTGAAATGTTGTGTCTGGAAGGCCAGCAGGCCGGTCTGTCGTGGATCACCGTGCTGAGAAAACGCGAAAACTATCGCCAGAATTTTCATCACTTCGACCCGGTGCGCATTGCGAAAATGACCGATGACGACGTGGAGCGGCTGGTGCTCGACGCCGGGATCATCCGCCATCGTGGCAAAATCAAAGCCATTATCGGCAACGCACAGGCGTATCTGGCGATGCAGGCCGGTGGCGAAGACTTCTCTGAATTCATCTGGAATTTTGTTGGCGGCCAACCGGTCATCAATAATCCGCTTGGCCCGGAAGGGGTTCCGGCGACCACCGCCGTGTCCGATGCCATGTCCAAGGCGCTGAAAAAGAAAGGCTTTAAGTTTACCGGCTCGACAATTTGTTATGCCTTTATGCAGGCGGCCGGGCTGGTGAACGATCATCAGTCATATTGCTTCTGCCATCCGGCGAATCAGCCGTCATGATCCGTGCAGCGCGGCCCGCCGACACCGAAGCCATTCTGATGCTCTGGCTGCGCAGTTCTTTGCTTTCACATGCGTTCATCGCCGAATCCTACTGGATTGAAAGCCTGCAAATGGTCAGAGAAGATTTTCTGCCCAAAGCCAGAACCTGGGTCGATTGCGACGAAGATGATCAGGTTTGCGGATTTATCAGCGTGATGAATCAGCAGTTTATCGGTGCGCTGTTTGTAGAAGCTTCACACTACGGCGATGGCACCGCGCAGCGTCTGATGGCGGCGGCAAAGGAGGAATATCCGGTGCTGCTGCTGGAGGTTTACCAACAAAATGATCGCGCCGTCTCGTTCTATCGCAAGGAAAATTTTGAGATAACCGCGAACACCCGCCATCCCGGCACGGATATGCCAACGTACATTCTGCGCTGGCATCATCCCCTTTCTGAATAAGTTCCAAAAATCCGTAAAAATACAAAAACGGATATCCGGAATTCTCCTACTGCTTAACGTGCCGAAATTGCGCATAAAGAGCGCCAGAACGCCGCAGGACTGATGTCCTCCCGTTGCATTTGTTTATGTTTTGACACCTTTTTCTGTGCAACTTGTCAGAAAGCGCGAAGTCATAATGCAGCGATGAAGTTCTGAATAATAAACATCCTGAAGGAAATAAGATGAGCAAAAGATTAGTTGTGGTTGCGGGCGTACTTTGCGCCACCCTGGGCCTGTCGGCCTGTACCACTAACCCTTACACCGGCGAATCAGAAGCAGGGAAATCCGGCATTGGCGCAGGTCTTGGGGCCGCGCTCGGCGCAGGCGTCGGTATGCTGTCTTCTTCTAAACACGACCGCGGCAAAGGCGCGCTGATCGGTGCCGCAGCCGGTGCCGCACTGGGCGGCGGTGCAGGTTATTACATGGATGTGCAGGAAGCTAAACTGCGCGATAAAATGAAAGGTACCGGCGTCAGCGTGACCCGTCAGGGCGATAACATCGTGCTGAACATGCCAAATAACGTGACCTTCGATACCAACAGCAGCACGCTGAAACCGGCAGGCGCTAACACGCTGACCGGCGTGGCGATGGTGCTGAAAGAGTATCCGAAAACCGCCGTCAACGTGATCGGTTACACCGACAGCACCGGCACCCGCGCGCTCAACATGAAACTGTCGCAGCAACGTGCTGACGGCGTGGGCAGTGCGCTGATTACACAAGGTGTTGAAGGCAGCCGCGTACACACCACCGGCGCCGGCCCGGATAATCCGATTGCCAGCAACAGCACCGAAGCCGGGAAAGCGCAAAACCGTCGTGTAGAAATCACGCTAAGTCCGTTGCAGTAAACTCTGAATATCCTTATTCATCACGGGGCCTTATGGCCCCGTTTTGTCTGGCATGTGATATTCTCCCGCAATGTGTCTCCTCAACGGCGTTACGGGTGTCAGTATGTCTCTGAAAGCTATCGCGAAAGATCTCGGTATTTCCGTGACCACCGTCAGCCGCGCGCTGAACGGTTACGATGACGTTTCAGCAGAGACCAAAGCCCGTGTTCAGGCGGCGGCAAATGTGCGCGGTTACCGCCCCAACACCCTCGCCCGCCGGTTGAAAATGGGCAAGATCGACGCCGTTGGCCTCATTTTCCCCTTCACTTCCCACCCTTTAAGTAATTCTGCTTTTATCGAAATGGTCGGTTGTATCACCCGTGAACTGGCCAAACATGAAATCGACCTGTTACTGGTGCCGGATGAACTGGGCACCTTTTCGTGGCGGCGGCTGATTGAAAGCAAACGCGTCGATGCCATGCTGGTGGCGCATACGCTCGATAACGACCCTCGTCTGCTGGATTTGCAGCAACGCAATTTCCCGTTCCTGGCACTGGGCCGCAGCGGTTGCCTGACGCAGGACTACGCCTGGTTTGATTTCGATAACCGCGCCGGTATGCAGATGGCGGTCGATCATCTCGCCGCACTCGGCCATCAGCGCATCGCATTTCTTGGCGAAAATAATCAGCAATCGTTTATCGGACAGCGTTATCAGGGGTATCTCGACGGGTTGCAGGTCAACGCCCTGCCGGAAAACCCGGACTACATGCATAAAATCAGCCCAAGCCGTCGCGCCGGTTATCAGACCACGCAGGCATTGCTGGCGCTACCGGTGCCGCCAACGGCGATTGTCTGCGACTGCAATATGCACGGCGAAGGCGCTGCACTGGCGTTACATGAAGCCGGTTTACTGCTCAGTGGCGGTATATCACTCATCATTTTTGACGGATTACCCCGTGACAGCGTGCCGGATGTGGCGGTGACCGCCGTCCGCCAGGGCACCCGCGAAGCGGTCGGTTTGCAAATCGCCACCATGACAATGTCGCTGATCCGCAACGAGCCACTGAAAGATTTACAGGTTCTCTGGCAGCCTGAACTGCAGGCGGGCGTTACCGCACATCCACCACGCTGATACTTCCCCTTTCGGTTATTTTTCCACCCTATATCACAAATCTGACGATTTACATTTCCCATCCGAAACGTTTCGGATCAATAGTTACTCCACCTGATCGCGTCTTATCAGCGCAAATCTTTGTTTGGAGCAGCGACTATATGGAAAACCAGATTGTTCATTTAACCGGCGGGAATACCAGCCTGATCGTGCGTTGCATGCCTTACGCCGAAATTCTTTACTGGGGAAACCGCCTCAGCCAGTTTTCAGCGAATGACATTATTTCGCTGAGCCGCGCGGTGCCCAATGGCCGGATTGATGTCGAAGCGCCGGTGAATGTCAGTGCCGACTCAGGGCGCGGTTCATTCGGCACACCGGGCATGGAAGGCCATCGCGACGGGCTGGACTGGTCGCCGGTATTCAATACCACGCAGGTAAAGCACGACGAAAACCAGCTCACCATCACCACCGAAGACGCGATCGCCGGGTTGCAATTTCGCAGCGAGTTACGCCTTGATGACAGCGGCGTTTTACAGGCACGTAACAGCCTGACCAACCTCAAACCCGGCACGTATCAGGTGACGCGACTGGCCGTGACGCTGCCGCTGCCGGAACGCGCCGCCGAAGTGATGGCCTTTCATGGCCGCTGGATCAAAGAATTCCAGCCGCACCGCACACGGCTGGATCACGGCGGCATCATTCAGGAAAATCGTCGCGGCAAAACCTCTTCCGAATATTTTCCGGCGATGATGATCGGTCATCCGGGTTTCAGCGAAGAACAGGGCGAAGTCTGGGGAATGCATCTGGGGTGGAGCGGCAACCACAGGCTGCGCGCCGACATCAAAATCGACGGCCGCCGTCTGGTGCAAGCCGAAGCGTTGTATCTGCCCGGTGAGCAACGACTCGGGCAAGGCGAAACTCTGGAAACGCCCTGGCTGTATGCCAGTTATTCCGCCAGCGGCCTGAACCGCATGAGTCAGCAATTCCACCAGTTTGTGCGTGAACAGATTTTGCGCTTCCCGACAGAAAAACCGCGGCCGGTGCATCTCAATACCTGGGAAGGGATTTATTTCGATCACGACCCTGACTACATCATGCAGATGGCGACCGAATCCGCCGCGTTAGGCGTGGAACGCTTCATTATCGACGACGGCTGGTTCCGTGGCCGCGACCATGACCGCGCCGCGCTCGGTGACTGGTATCTCGACGAGAAGAAATACCCGAACGGCCTGAAACCGGTGATCGACCATGTAAAAAAACTCGGGATGGAATTTGGCATCTGGGTCGAGCCGGAAATGATTAACCCGGATTCCGATTTATACCGCGCCCACCCTGACTGGCTGCTGGCGTTGCCGGGCTATCAGCAACCGAGCGGACGTCACCAGTTCGTGCTCGATCTGAACAATCCGCAGGTCTTTGATTATCTGCTGGAACGCATGAGCTGGCTGCTTGGCGAGCACGACGTCGATTATGTGAAATGGGACATGAACCGTGAAATTGTCCAGCCCGGCCATGAAGGCCGCGCGGCACTGACGTCACAAACGCAGCAGTTTTACCGCCTGCTCGACGCGCTGGGCGAACGTTTCCCGCAGATTGAGTTTGAATCCTGCGCGTCCGGCGGGGGTCGCATTGACTTCGAGGTGCTCAAACGCAGCCACCGTTTCTGGACATCCGACAATAACGACGCGCTGGAGCGGCAGAAAATTCAGCGCGGCATGAGCTATTTCTTCCCGCCGGAAGTGATGGGGTCGCACATCGGCAACAAGCTGTGCCATGCCACCTCACGCCAGCACAGCATTGAATTTCGCGGCCTGACGGCGCTGTTCGGTCACATGGGGATTGAGCTGGATCCGGTGAAAGAAGGTGATACCGAACGCGCCGGTTTTGCGAAATACACCCGCCTTCATCAACAACTTCGCCCGTTATTACACAGCGGCGACGTTTACCGCGTGGATACACACGACGAGACGGTGCTGATCAATGGCGTGGTCAGTGAAAGCGCCGATCGCGCGGTATTCCTGGTCAGCCAACTGGCGATGCCCACCTGGTCGTTACCCGGTGTGTTGCGGGTGCCGGGGCTAAGACCTGATGCGCGTTATCGCGTGACGGTGCTGGATGAACCGCCATTGCTGGCGGGCGGCGGCAGCGGTCACACCATGCGCGTACAACCGGCGTGGCTGCATGAATCTCCGGTATTGAGCGGCGAATGGCTGGCAAATGCCGGGCTGGCACTGCCGGTGTTGGATCCGGAAAGTGCGCTGCTGCTGGGCTTCGAAGAAATCAGATAACAACAAAAAACGCCGGTACGACAGTGCCGGTTTTCATGGTTTCGGCAAGGAAATCACTATGAACTCTACACAAACCTCCGATCGTTGCTTCTACAAAAACAATACTAATTTCTGGATATTTGGCAGCTATTTCTTCCTGTATTTCTTCATCATGGCGACCTGTTATCCGTTTTTACCGATCTGGCTTTCTGATGTGATCGGCCTGAGTAAAACGGAAACCGGTATCGTGTTCTCCAGCATGTCGTTGTTTGCCATTCTGTTTCAGCCGATTTTCGGCATCATTTCAGACAAGCTCGGCCTGAAGAAGCATCTTCTGTGGGTCATCGCCGTGCTGCTGTTCCTGTTTGCGCCGTTCTTCATTTACATTTTCGCGCCATTGTTAAAACTGAATATCGTACTCGGCGCGATACTTGGCGGTGCGTATATCGGTTTCGTCTTCGCGGGCGGCTCCGGCGCGACTGAGGCGTATATCGAAAGAGTGAGCCGCAACAGTTCGTTTGAATACGGTAAGGCGCGGATGTTCGGCTGCTTCGGCTGGGGGATTTGCGCCTCGACGGCGGGTGTGCTGTTTAATATCAACCCGGATATCGTGTTCTGGATGGGTTCCGGGGCCGCGATCATTTTGATGATTTTGCTGCTGATTGCCCGTCCGCAGGAAAACAAAAACGCGCAGGTGCTGGATAAACTCGGTGCCAATCAGCCGCAATTCTCGCTGAAAACGGCGGCAATGTTGCTGAAAGAGCGCAAACTGTGGATGCTGATTTTGTATGTCATCGGCGTGGCCTGTGTGTATGACGTGTTCGATCAGCAGTTCGCGACGTTCTTCAAAACTTTCTTCGCGTCGCCACAGCAGGGCACGGAAATGTTCGGCTACGTCACCACCGCCGGTGAGTTGTGTAACGCACTGATTATGTTCTGTTCTCCGTGGATCATTAACCGCATTGGCGCGAAAAACACCTTGCTGCTGGCAGGCACGATTATGTCGATCCGCATTGTCGGTTCGTCATTTGCCACCACGGCGGTTGAAGTGATTTTGCTGAAGATGCTGCACGCGCTGGAAGTACCGTTCCTGCTGGTTGGCGTGTTCAAATACATCACGCAGATTTTTGATGTCCGGTTCTCGGCGACCATTTATCTGATCGGGTTTAACTTTGCCAAACAACTGGCGGCGATTTTCCTTTCGGCCTTCGCGGGCAGTTTGTATGACCGTATCGGATTCAGTGATACTTATCTGATCCTCGGCGGTATTGCCTTTGGCGTGACGATCATTTCCGCGTTTACCCTGAGCAGCAGGCCGAAGCCTGAAGCGGTTTCCGGGGTGCAAACGGCAGAAGGTTTGCGCTGACTTGCGGATGCAGTCTTTCAGCACTCTGTGCTAGTCTCCGTGGGATGAGCAAGAAGGGAGAAAGGCTGTGAGCAAAAAACAGGAACCGGGCGCTGCGGTTCGCGCCACGATACGTGACGTCGCCAGTGCCGCCAAAACCGGTAAAACCAGCGTTTCACGTTATCTCAACGGTGAACAACACCTGCTGTCCGATTCGCTGAAAGAGCGCATCGGACGGGCTATCTCCCTGCTCGATTATCAGCCCAGCCAGATGGCACGTAGCCTGAAAAGCGGGCAAACGCGGCTAATCGGGCTGATCCTCGCTGATATCACCAACCCGTATTCTGTCGATGTGATGCGTGGCGTTGAAGCCGCCTGCCGTCAGGAAGGGCTGACGCTGCTGGTGTGTAACACCAATAACGAGCTCGATCAGGAAAAGCATTACCTGCAATTACTCAGCAGTTATCGCGTCGATGGCATTGTGGTGAATGCCGTCGGGATGCGCGAGGCGGCGATTTCTACGCTGCAACAGGCCAATTTACCCATGGTGCTGATCGATCGTAAAGTGGCGAATTTCGCCTGCGACGTGATCGGACTTAACAACGTGGAAGCCACTCAGATGATGACCGGTCATCTTCTGGAGCAGGGTTTTGAAGCCCTGCTTTTCATCAGCGAACCCGCCAATATAAACACCCGCTTCGACCGCTTACACGCCTTTCTGAAATGCATGCAGCAATCTCCGCAGTATATTGCCGAACAGGGTGAAATTGAGCTGAGTAATACCGAAGGGCTGGATAATCTGCTGAAGGACTTTGTGGCACGGCACGCGGATAAACACAAAGCGGTGATGTGTGTGAACGGCGCACTGACGTTACAGGTTGCACGCGCTATGCAGCGGCTGAATCTGCGCTGGGGGCCGGACATCGGTTTATCCGGCTTTGACGAACTGGTGTGGGCAGAACTGGCGGGCGTCGGTATTACGACGCTGAAGCAGCCGACTTACGACATGGGCGTGGCGGCGCTCAGACAACTGGTGACCCGCATTCAGGGCAATACTGAGCCGGTTAAAGACCTGGAGTTTTCCGGCGAACTCATTGCGCGCGGTTCTACAGCAGCGCGCTGATCCCTCTTCTTCCCCCTGAACCTGCCCGTTCTTCGTGAGCGGGATCATATTTTTGCGCTTTTGTCCTGTCGATTGGAACCGGTTCCAATTAGGTTGTATAAAACGAAACAAAACGTTAACAACGGCTCGACCTGTCATTTGTTCCACTAAAATAAGGTTTCGGAAATGATTGCCTGCGCCAGATTACAGGGCGCTTTCACAGGATAAGTATTCATGAAAAGAGAAATCGTCATTGTTACCGCAGCCTACGGCAACAGCGTGGTAAAAGCCCGCGGCGGCCAGGCGGAGCTGCTTTCAGTGATTGCTGATGCTAAGGCCGACGGTGTGGAAATTCGTCGCGAATTGTTCACTGCCGGAGAACTGGATTCGTTGCCAGCGCTGGCAGAAAAAATTAAAAGTCATGGATTGTTTGCGGTGTATTCCGTGCCGTTTCCGCTGTTTTCAGCCGGTGGCAAGCTTAATTCTGATGCATCACAATATTTTGAAGAGGCGCGCATTCTCAATGCCCGCACCATTAAGTTTTCTCTCGGCGAATTTATGCCGGGCCAGGATCTGACCCCGCTGAAGGTTGTACTGGCATCAAGCCCGGTGAAGCTGGTGGTTGAGAATGACCAGTCGCCGGATTGCGGCATTCTTTCACGCATTAACGCTTTTATGTTTGCTGCTGAGTCGCTGCATCTGCCGTTAAGCATGACGTTCGACATGGCCAACTGGCTGTGGGTCGGACAGGATCCGGCCGTGGCCGCTGAGCGTCTGGCGCGTCATGTGGGTTATGTGCATGTCAAAGCTGCACAAAAACGTAGCGGAAAATGGCATGCCGTCGCGCTCGATGACAGCGATGGCAGTTGGGAACCTTTATTGAAAAGCCTGCCTCAGGATGTGCCACGCGGTATCGAATTCCCGCTTGAGGGTGATGATCTGACCGCGGTGACGCGCCATTACGTAGAACTGTTACGTCAGTAAGCGCCGTCGGGACCGTGCTGATGCACTATCAGGAGAAACAGTTATGAGCCAGTCCAGGATCGCCGCCCGCCGCTGGTGGTACATCATGCCGATCGTGTTCATCACTTACAGTCTGGCGTATGTCGACCGCTCGAACTTCAGTTTTGCCTCAGCGGCCGGTATCAACGACGATTTGGGCATTACCAAAGGGATGTCGTCCCTGTTGGGTGCACTGTTTTTTTTGGGCTATTTCTTCTTCCAGATCCCCGGCACGATTTACGCCGAACGCCGCAGTGTTAAGAAACTGATTTTCTGGTGTTTATTGCTTTGGGGGGGATTCGCCTCTTTAACCGGCGTGGTAACCAACATTCCGATGCTGGCAGTGATCCGCTTCGCTCTCGGCGTGGTGGAAGCTGCCGTGATGCCCGCCATGCTGGTGTATATCAGCAACTGGTTCACCAAATCCGAGCGTTCCCGTGCTAACACCTTTCTGATCCTCGGCAATCCGGTGACGGTGTTGTGGATGTCGGTGCTTTCCGGCTATCTGATCAAATCCTTTGGCTGGCGCGAGATGTTTATCTTCGAAGGCATTCCGGCGGTGATCTGGGCGGTTATCTGGTGGTTCACCGTCAAAGATAAGCCCGAACAGGTCGGCTGGCTGAACGACCAGGAAAAACAGGCGCTGGCCGCACAGCTGGAAAAAGAGCAGGAAACCATTCAGGCGGTCGGCGGTTACCGCGAAGCCTTCCGCTCACGCAATGTGGTGCTGCTTTGCCTGCAATATTTCTTCTGGAGCATTGGCGTGTATGGCTTTGTGCTCTGGCTGCCGTCGATTTTGCGCGACGGCAAATCAATGGGCATGGTCGAAGCGGGCTGGTTATCTTCCGCCCCTTATCTGGCCGCCACTATCGCCATGATCCTGGTGTCCTGGGCATCGGACAAAATGCAAAACCGTAAGTTGTTTGTCTGGCCGTTATTGCTGGTCGGCGCGCTGGCGTTCTTTGGTTCATGGGCCGCTGGCACAAACAATTTCTGGCTTTCGTACAGTTTACTGGTCATTGCCGCTGCGGCAATGTATGCCCCGTACGGGCCGTTCTTCGCCATTATTCCTGAAATGCTGCCCAAAAATGTGTCCGGTGGCGCGATGGCTTTGATTAACAGCCTCGGCGCACTGGGCTCATTCTTTGGCTCCTGGTTTGTCGGCTATCTCAACGGCAATACAGGCAGTCCGGCAGCCTCATTTATTTTCATGGCCGTGTCGTTACTGGTTTCCGCAGGTTTAACCCTGCTGGTGAGACCGCGAAAGGCCAACATTCAGCCGAAAGAAGTTTCCTTAACCCAAGGGAGTAAGTCATGAAGCCGTCTATCGTTTTATATAAAAAATTACCCGCCGACCTGCATCAGCGTCTTGAAGAGCATTTCACCATCACTGAATTTGATGGCATTACGGATAAGAACCGTGCTCAGGTGTTTGATGCGCTGCAAAACGCCGAAGGGTTACTGGGTTCCGGCGGGAAAATTGATAAAGAACTTTTCGACCATGCACCGCGCCTGCGTGCGGTTTCTACCATTTCCGTCGGTTATGATAATTTCGATGTGGCAGAACTGACCCGCCGCGAAATCCCGATGATGCATACTCCGACGGCGCTGACCGATACCGTCGCTGACACGGTGATGGCACTGGTGCTCTCTACCGCCCGCCGCGTGGTAAATGTGGCCGAGCGCGTAAAAGCCGGTGAATGGAATGAAAACATTGGCGAAGACTGGTTCGGCATTGATGTTCACCATAAAACCATGGGTATTGTCGGCATGGGCCGTATCGGTCTGGCGCTGGCGCAACGTGCGCATTTCGGTTTCGACATGCCGATTTTGTACAATGCACGCAGCCAGCATAAAGAAGCGGAAGAGAAGTTTGGCGCGCGTAAATGCGAGCTGGATGAGCTGCTGAAAGAGTCTGATTTCGTTTGTATCTTGCTGCCAATGACCGAACAAACCTTCCATCTGATCGGTAAGGAAGAGCTGGCGAAAATGAAATCCAGCGCGATTCTGGTCAGCGCAGGTCGCGGGCCGGTTATCGATGAACCAGCCCTGATCGAAGCGCTGAAAGCCGGTACGATTTATGGTGCTGGTATGGACGTGTTCGAGACTGAGCCGCTGCCAAAAGATTCTCCGCTGCTGAGCCTGCCAAACGTGGTGGCACTGCCGCATATCGGTTCCGCAACGCATGAAACCCGCTACGATATGGCGGCCTGCGCAGTGGATAACCTGATCGCCGCACTCAAGGGTGACGTGAAACAGTTCTGCGTGAACCCGGAAGTTCTGAAGAAGTAAGATAAAGAATGGGCGAGACCGGTCCGGGCGCAATCCTGCGGCCGGTCTCCCGATTATTTTCAAAGGGTCAGAGGTATTTCATTAATATCTCTCTGATTTTCCCGTCAGCTTTTCTTGCATATATTTCCTTGTTAAACGCATGAAGACTGCTTTTCAGCGCCAGCGTCGGGGCATCGTCGGGTGCCAGAAGCTTAAAGGAAAGGCTGCCAGTAAAGGCTTTTCTTCCGGCGACCATCGACTTAAATTTGTTGAGCAATTCTTCGCCCCCCAGTTCACGGGCACGGGTCTTCAATCCTTTAATAAGAGGGTCTTTCCAGGTTTGCTTGTCGTAATAAGGTAACCGCTTTTTCAGTGACAAATAATCGGAAAGGCTTTGATCGCCCGACATCATGCCAGTCTTGCTGATACTGGTCAGATTTTTAAACGTCGTGCCGGGAATGGTTTGGGTAATAACGATATGTACTTTTTTCTTTCCCGTACCGCGGGAGAAGCCGTGGCACTGGAATATATTTTCGTCTTGCATGGTTGAATAATGACATTCAGAAAACAAATCATTATAAATTGACCCTGATAAGGACTCTTTGAGGTTTTTCAGTAATCGTTCAATACTCCCTTTTTCCCTACACACCAGGACATAAGCTGAATTATTCAGCAAGCCACTGTCTTCTATCAATGAATTAATAATAAAAATCTGAGCACAGGTTGTCACGGTATCAGAACTTAAATAGGCAAGATATAAGCTACAATTTGCCGGCATCGATAAGTTATAACCGTCCAGTAATTTAATGATTTCCTGTTTTGCTGATTTTTGTATATTGATAACTTCCTGCTCAGGCATGGGTAAATAACCCATCGATTTCTTAGCGAATCCAAGGCTCTGGACAATGATATTTTCGAAGCACAGACTCAACAGGGCAGCTTTATAATCATGATCAGATGAAGCGGCACTCCGGGTGACGTCCATTTCATCGATCAGAATAACGGTATTGCACGTTATTATGTCCAGCTGGTAGAGAAAATCAGCCAGCACTGTCGATAATACATCGGGAGACAGGAGACTGTAGGGCGTCACAATAATTACCGGATCATCATAATTCAATTTTTTACCCGGATTGAACACTTCCTTTCCCTGCATATTAATATGTCTTGTTTTGGCATTCACCGTAATTAATGACCCCTCAGCCTGAGTGCTCCGCGCGATGTCTTTTATTTTCTTTCCCAGCGCGTGATCCCCTCCGCCTGCCGTGAAAATATTCAGTATAAGTATACTTCTTTTCATTTTACCAACCTGATATATATATTCTTAAACATAATTATGCCAAGAAAGAAAAAATATCATAAGCCGTCTTTTATTACTCTGTCATTAAGCATAAAGGGTTCCGTTCAGGGATATTCGAAAAATACATTGAATGATTTTCCGTATTCATCTTTTTTAATACTTCTCCACGCCAAAACCCGCTGGTCCGATTGCACTGCCTTGCTGCAGGCGTTATGGTGGGTATCACATTTCGATAACATACAAAGCTTTCTATGACGTTTTCTGCTTTCGGTGACAAATTTACCCGTTTTTCAGGCATCACACGCCTGATGGGCGACATGAATGACGGTTTACGCACGCCCGGCGCGGTGATGCTGGGCGGCGGTAATCCGGCGCAAATTCCTGAGATGCAGGATTATTTCCAGACGCTGCTGTCGGAAATGCTGGCCGCAGGCAAGCTGACCGAAGCGCTGTGCAATTACGACGGGCCGCAGGGCAAAGATGTGTTGCGTCATGCGCTGGCAGACATGTTACAGAAAGAACTCGGCTGGCAGCTTGACGCGCAAAACATCGCACTGACCAACGGCAGCCAGAGCGCCTTCTTCTATTTGTTCAACCTGTTCGCCGGACGCCGTGCCGACGGTAGTATGTCAAAAGTGTTGTTCCCGCTGGCACCGGAATATCTCGGTTATGCCGATGCCGGTCTGGATGAAAATCTGTTTGTGTCGGCCAAGCCGAACATCGAATTGCTGCCGGAAGGCCAGTTCAAATATCACGTCGATTTCGATCATCTGAATATCACCGATGATATCGGCCTGATCTGCGTGTCACGCCCGACCAACCCGACCGGTAACGTCATTACTGACGAAGAACTGATCCGCCTCGATGCGCTGGCACAGCAGAAAGATATTCCGTTATTAATCGATAACGCCTATGGCGTGCCGTTCCCGGGCATCGTATTCACTGACGCCACGCCGCTGTGGAATCCGAATATTATCCTGTGCATGAGCCTGTCGAAACTCGGCCTGCCGGGTTCACGCTGTGGCATCGTGATTGCTGATGAAAAAATCATCAAAGCGATCAGTAATATGAACGGGATTATCAGTCTGTCGCCGGGCAGTGTCGGCCCAGCGATTGCCCATGAAATGATTGTCCGTGGCGATTTGCTGCGCCTTTCCGAAGAAGTGATCAAACCGTTCTATTTTCAGCGCGTGCAGGAAACTATCGCCACGCTGCGCCGTTATCTGCCGGAAGAACGTTGCCTGATCCACAAACCGGAAGGGGCGATTTTCCTGTGGCTGTGGTTCAAGGATTTACCGATCACCACCGAAGTGCTGTATCAGCGCCTGAAACAACGTGGGGTACTTATGGTACCGGGCGATTACTTCTTCCCGGGTCTCGAGCATCCGTGGCCACACACCCATCAGTGTATGCGGATGAATTACGTGCCTGATGCGGAACAGATCGAGCGCGGCGTGAAAATTCTGGCAGAAGAAGTAGAAAAAGCCCACGCTGAAGGCTGATTTCTCACCATAAAGTGACCAGGAGGAATGATATTCTTTCGGGTCACTTTATCAATCTAAGGACTCTTACTCATGAGTAGAAAACAATCTTATTCTCAATGACATCATAAAGTTATTTATATCTCCCTCAACGCATCCAGATACACATTCATTCAAAAAAATCAATTCATTTTATATATAGATAGACATCACTTTATATTTTTTACAGTTAAACAAAAAAAATAACATTATTTATCAAAGAAATAAAAACCCAGTCAAGAGTTTGAGTATTTTACATAATCAATTAAATGGGAATTTTATTATCACTGGCGTATTTTTATGCAATATGTATTTTTTGATTTAAAAAATAGGTGAGAAAATGATTAACAGATTACGTCAATATATTAATAAAACAAACGGTACATACAGTTTTTTTAATCAGGTGACGTACATACAGCAAAACAAATGGGTAGCTAACAACCCCCGAAATCTTGGTGGAGCATGGTTAGGAAGTCATAGAGACTCAGAAAGTAAACAAATTCAGTACGGATTACGTGGAGCCTGTTATGGCCTCTCTGCGGCATATTTAATTACTGGTAGAGATTGGAGTAGTTTCAAATGTTTCATCAATACCTCTGCATCGCATCGATTGATATTAGGAATAATGAATATTCAGGAACAGAACTCTGCGTTGGCATATAAACAAGCTAAATTAAAAGCACAAAAAAGTTTATTTGATAATTTTCACCGCAAAGGGCATTCCCCCAACGTAAACTACATGCGTACTGAAGACGCATACCATCTGATAATGAAGAATGAGGGGAGGTTGATCTGCTTAAAAACGTCAACTCTGCCGCAGGCCAGTACTACCGCTGCAAGAATCGAAGGGCTGGTAAAATCGTTAAGGCAAGACAGCTTATATGAAATAGGTATTTATAAGGGTTGCAAGGGAGGCCATTCCATCGCTATCAGAACAGATGGGAACATGATTAAACTCTTTGATGCAAATATAGGTGAAATATCTTACAACTACAACACAAAACAGATCATGCATTTTGTGGAAGCACTTTGTATAGTATTTGATGGGTGTTACAAGAACTACAACCGAATCACAGTAGACGAATATTATCGTTAAGTTACATCACTCTAAATACATGCTTACCTCATCACTAAGAGCTTCAATTACGGAAAACACTTTGAAAGACTTGAACAAAATAAATACACCTCGTTTTACTTACTGATTAAGATAATATATTCCTCATCACATCCCGTTTTATGTTCCCCCTCATCGGGGGAACATAAACAGATCACGTTTATTCAGACTGATTTTCCAGCGCCGGTTTTTCAGTACCAATCGCAATTTTTTGCGGTTGCAATGCTTCCGGTACATCACGAACCAGATTGATATGCAGCAGGCCATTCGTAAATTCAGCCGCCGAGACGTGCATATGCTCTGCCAGCGTGAAGCTCAGGGTGAAAGGCTTAATCACCAGCCCCTGATGCAAATATTCCACTTTAGTTTCCAGCTGAGCCGGTGTACCGCTGACCGTTAATCGCGGCCCTTCGACTTCAATATTCAGTTCGCTTTGCTGGAAACCGGCCAGCGCCAGTGAAATGCGGTAATGGTTGTCATCAGACTTTTCAATATTGTAAGGAGGAAAAGCCTGATCGGCGCCTTGCATTGAACTGGCTAATTTATCGAAACCAATCCACTGACGCAGTAATGGGGAAATATCATAATTACGCATAATGTAACTCCTTCTTTGAAGCGAGATGATTAATGTCGTCATCCTTTTTGGATGTGACAGTACAGCTCCCTGACGGCGAGCCTAAAATTTTTCATTTTGTGGTGGTCAACAACGATGATGGTCGCTGAATTAACGGATCTCGATACGCCGTGGTTTGGACGACTCAGGAACGACGCGTTCCAGATCGATATACAGCAAACCGTTCGACAAATTGGCCGCTTTTATCTGAATATGTTCAGCCAGCTGGAATTTGCGCTCGAAATTACGTTCTGCGATGCCCTGATATAAATAGGTTCGCTCAGTGTCGCCAGGTGCATGCGCGCCTTTGACCAGCAGCATGTTGTCATGCGCAGTGATGTCCAGTTCAGATTCGGCAAAACCTGCGACCGCGATAGCAATCCGGTAATGATTTTCGTCAACCAACTCGACATTATAAGGGGGGTAGCCGCCGCCCTGATTCTGACCCGATTCGATAAGATTAAATAAGCGGTCAAAACCAATGGCAGAACGGTATAGCGGGGATAAATCAAAATTACGCATTGCTACTTCTCCTGATATTCAGCGAGTTTTTTTAAATAGCCTTCCAGGCGGACAGACCAGCGTCACAGTGATGACAGAAGAACCCTTCCGGCGTTTCTCCTCCTGCGTCGTACAGTTAAAATGGAGACAAAAGGGCATATTTCAAGCCTGAAAAAACAAAAAATTTGGCTGTTGTTTATATGATGACAGCCAAAATACATGACGGGACAGGGCTACAATCCAGGGAGAGCAGGCGAATTCCTGCAAGATTTCAAATAGTAATTACACTTAATGGGATCGCAGCCACAGAGCTACAGCTTGCTTTGTTAATTTTTTGGGCTGAGTGCTATAAGTCACATTGACGTATAAGCTCAGCCTGACAGCATAAGATGAGTTCTAACATGACGAAATTTGCATTAACGCCGCTGATGACAGGATGTGTTTTTTTAGCGACGAGCGGTTGCTCCAGCGTAATGAGCCATACAGGTGGTGACACCGGATATTATTCAGGCGCACGTGCTGATGTGAATATGATAAAAAGCGATGACACCAGTTGGGCGATGACGCCGCTGCTGTTGATTGATTTGCCGTTCAGCGCCGTGCTGGATACGGTATTGCTGCCTTATGATTATTTTCGCAGCGGAAAAGTGACGACGCGCGATCGCGTCAAAGCCAGTGAAGAACACAATATTGCGCTGAGTAACGGTGTGGATATCGATCACATCCCGCCCATGACGACCACGCCGCGTCAGCAAAAATCGTCGACACATAAGAAGTAGTCACAATAAAACCGGCCTGTTCTGACCGGTTTACATCGTTCGCTAATCGCTATCGACCACGCAAATCTGCGCATAGCCGTTACACTGGCGCATAAACGCCACTTTGCTGCCATCCGGAGAATACACTACGGCATCGGCACAGGGTGCGATTTCTGATCGTTGCGTTAACCGCTGCATCTTTCCGCTTTCCATGTCCAGCCGCATCACGCTGTTATCGCATACCAGCGCCAGAGATTTTCCGTCCTGGCTCCAGCTGAAGGCTGATTGAATTCCGCTTTCAGAATGGCTGATTTGCGCCGGCGCGCCGCCGTTAGGTGACACCGTCCAGACCTGAACCACTCCGGTTTCATCTTGCATCAGAAACGCAATCTTTGCGCCATCCGGCGATACGCGCAACCAGTGACGCGGTTGCAGGGCAATACCATTTTCAGTAAAAGTAATCCGTCTCTGTTTCACGCCCGCGGGTGGCGCAGGCAGCATTTCCGGCGTGCCCTGCAAAGGTTTATCACCCGCCTGACGGTAATCCTCATCATTGCGCGGCAAATCCACCACGAAGATTTCCGGGTGCTTTTCGCCACGAGCGGAAAGCGTGTCGCCGATAAAAGCCAGCGCCCACCGCTGACGGCTGCCATCCGGTTTCAGATAGCCTTCACGGCCAATCCAGCCTTCTTCGTAAGCCCGGTTGATTTCATCGCTGCCGGGGTGAGGACAGGGCGTGGTTTCGCTGACCAGCATGCTGAAATGGCTTCCATCGTATTCACGGGGATGATGCTTTGGCGGAATAACGGGATATCCTGAAATCGCCACGCCAACGTTGCGCAAATCGAGCGCCGGATCGCGTTCATGCAACACATGGTCGTTATAGGTAAAGCTCAGACGCGAACCGTCCGGGCTGAAGACGTGAACATGTGTGCCACCGCGCAGGGCTCCGGCGGTAAAGGGGGCGGTGATGTCCATCGCATCCAGCGTAACGGCCTTTTCGCGCGCGGGCTCAGTGACAATAACTCCGCGACGGTGATGAAAATCATACTGCCAGATGGCATCAGGATTTTCAGGGCCATGAATAAACGCATAACGGACAGGAAAATCCGGGCTGACGGTCACCACTCCCACATGCGCGCCGTCTTTTGCCTGATAAAGGACTTCCGTCTCACCGGTTTCGACATTCACGCGCTCAATGGTTGAACCGCTAAAAGAACCGCCATGCGGACGGACGTCATACACCAGCCACTGGCTGTCCGGCGTCCAGACATTAATGTTGGTGAGCTGATGCCCGCGGGCATCAGAAGTTAATTGTTTTTCCATGGCTGCAAGGTTCCTTCGGTACAAGCTCAGACGTTCAGAACAAATTTCTCGACCGCAAACGCCACGCCGTCTTCCGTGTTTGTTTTGGTAACGAACTGGCTGACGGCTTTTACGCTGTCCAGCGCATTCCCCATCGCGACACCAATTCCGGCGTATTCCAGCATCGCAATGTCGTTCTCCTGATCACCGAGCGTCATCACGCTCTCCCGCGCGATACCCAGTTTTTCCGCCAGTACTTTCACGCCTTCACCTTTATTCACGCGCTTATCGAGGATTTCGAGGAAATACGGTGAGCTTTTCATGATGGTGTAGCGTTCTTTTGCTTCAGCAGGAAGCTGACTGATGGCGCGATCCAGCAAGTCCGGATCGTCAATCATCATGACTTTCGGGAAGGTCAGCGCCGGATCCATTTCCTCTGCCGGGCAGAATTGCAACGGAATGCCGGTGGTGAAGGATTCATGTACGCTGTATTTGCTGATATGGCGGTTGGCGGTAAACAGGTCGGTTTTGGTCAGTGCATGGAAATGCACACCAAGGTCACGCGCCAGCTGTTCAAAGTAGTGATAATCTTCAATTTTGAGGGCTACTTCGGCAATTACGCTACCATCTTTCGCATTGTGCACAAGCGCGCCATTGTTGGTGATGCAGTAACAACCGTCCTGCTGCAAATCCAGTTCCATCAGATAACGCTGCACACCGACGAACGGACGGCCGGTCGCCAGAACGATTTGCACACCTTTCGCCCGTGCTTCTGACAACGCTTTTTTAACGGCAGGGGTCACTTCATGCTGCGGATTGAGCAATGTCCCGTCCATATCAATTGCAATTAATTCAATAGCCATAGCATCCTCAGAGTTTAAGAAATCTTGCGCAATGCTAACGCGATTACCCGCTGTAAAGCCAGCCGGAATGCGGGTCGCGTCAGACGAAAAAAAAGTCCGAAGCGGTTTCCCGGTTCGGACTCTTTATCAGCTCACGCCATTATCAGATATCGATATTGGCCGCTTTCAGGGCATTCTCTTCGATGAAGGCGCGACGCGGTTCAACCGCATCGCCCATCAGCGTAGTGAACAACTGGTCAGCAGCGATGGCATCTTTCACGGTCACACGTAACATGCGACGTTGTTCAGGATCCATGGTGGTTTCCCACAGCTGATCAGGGTTCATTTCGCCCAGACCTTTGTATCGCTGAATCGACAGACCACGACGGGACTCTTTCACCAGCCATTCCAGCGCCTGCTCGAAGCTGGTCACTGGCTGACGGCGTTCGCCACGTTCGATGAAGGCATCTTCTTCGATCAGGCCGCGCAGCTGTTCGCCCAGCGCACAGATTTTGCGGTATTCGCCACCCTGAATGAAGTCTGCATCGAGATCGTAATCCGTATCAACACCGTGTGTACGGATACGCAGAACCGGTTCGAAAAGCTGATGTTCACGGTTTTCACGCACGATCGCGCTGTAAGAACTGCCGTGCTGCTCTTTCTCATTGAGACGCGCGACCAGCGATTCTATCCAGGTCTGAACTTTCGCCTGATCGGTCAGATCTGACCCCGGCAGGGTCGGCTGATAGATCAGGTTGTTCAGCAGCGCACGCGGATAACGACGTTCCATGCGGCCAATCATTTTCTGCACGCTGTGATGTTCAGCCACCAGTTTCTCCAGCGGTTCACCCGCCAGGGCTGGTGCATGGGCGTTGGCGTGTAACGTTGCCCCGTCCATCGCAATGGAAATCTGATACTGATCCATCGCTTCATCATCTTTAATGTACTGTTCCTGCTTGCCTTTTTTGACTTTGTACAATGGAGGCTGTGCGATAAACACGTGGCCACGCTCGACAATTTCAGGCATCTGACGGTAGAAGAACGTCAGCAACAGGGTACGGATGTGTGAACCATCGACGTCGGCATCGGTCATGATGATGATGCTGTGATAGCGCAGTTTGTCCGGGTTGTACTCGTCACGGCCAATGCCGCAACCGAGCGCAGTAATCAGTGTTGCCACTTCCTGAGAAGAGAGCATTTTGTCGAAGCGCGCTTTTTCTACGTTGAGGATTTTACCTTTCAACGGCAGAATCGCCTGGTTCTTACGGTTACGGCCTTGTTTTGCTGAGCCGCCCGCAGAGTCCCCTTCCACTAAGTACAGTTCGGAATGTGCCGGGTCACGTTCCTGACAGTCCGCCAGTTTGCCTGGCAAGCCAGCCAGGTCCAGCGCACCTTTACGGCGGGTCATTTCACGGGCTTTACGGGCTGCTTCACGGGCACGCGCAGCGTCGATGATTTTCCCCACAACGATTTTGGCGTCTGACGGATTTTCCATCAGGTAATCCACCAGCTTCTCGTTCATCAGCGTTTCAACGGCCGTTTTCACTTCAGAAGAAACCAGTTTGTCTTTGGTTTGTGAAGAGAACTTAGGATCCGGTACCTTCACAGACACCACAGCAATCAGACCTTCACGGGCATCGTCACCGGTGGCGCTGATTTTGGATTTCTTGCTGTAACCTTCTTTATCCATGTAAGCGTTCAGGGTACGGGTCATTGCCGAACGGAAACCGGCTAAGTGAGTCCCGCCATCGCGCTGTGGAATATTGTTGGTGAAGCAGTAAATGTTTTCCTGGAAACCATCATTCCACTGCAACGCAACCTCAACGCCAATATCGTCCTTCATCGTAGAGAAATAGAATACGGTCGGATGGATTGGGGTTTTGTTTTTGTTCAGGTATTCCACGAAGGCTTTGATACCGCCTTCATAATGGAAGTGATCATTCTTACCATCACGTTTATCCAGCAGACGAATTGCCACGCCGGAGTTCAGGAATGACAGTTCACGCAGGCGTTTCGCCAGAATCTCATACTCGAATTCTGTGTGATTGGTGAAGGTGTTGAAGCTCGGCCAGAAACGTACCGTGGTACCGGTTACGTCAGTATCGCCGATCACTTTCAGCGGATCCTGCGGCTCGCCGTGCACGTAAGTCTGAGTGTGCACTTTGCCTTCACGGCGGATAACCAGTTCCAGTTTTTCCGACAAGGCATTAACGACGGAAACACCTACGCCATGCAGACCGCCGGAGACTTTATACGAGTTATCGTCGAATTTACCACCAGCATGAAGAACGGTCATAATGACCTGAGCAGCAGAAACGCCCTCTTCTTCATGAATGCCGGTCGGAATACCACGGCCATCATCCTGTACGGAAACAGAGTTATCCGCATGGATCGTGACCTGAATCTCTTTACAGTGGCCCGCGAGGGCTTCGTCGATAGCGTTGTCCACAACCTCGAATACCATGTGGTGCAGACCAGTGCCGTCATCGGTATCGCCGATATACATGCCGGGGCGCTTACGCACCGCGTCCAGCCCTTTTAATACCTTGATACTTGAGGAGTCATAAGAATTCGACATCAACGTTTCTCGCTCATTTTTAGTCCTGTGATAGAACGGCTATTTTACCTTGTTCCACGCGGAACATCTTGCCCTTTTCACCCATCATGTCGGTCACTTGCTCAGCGCTTATCGCACTGACAAAAACCTGTGCCTGGGTGGCTTTCAGGCGATCAGCCAGCAACCGACGTCGGTCGGTGTCCAGCTCAGAGGCAAAATCGTCAAGAAGATACAGGCAACGCCGCCCGCTCTGTCGGGTGAGAAACTCACCCTGCGCCAGTCTCAGCGCACACATCAGTAACTTCAACTGCCCACGGGACAGTAAATCTTCCACCGGCGTGCCGTCGGCACGAATGCGGAAATCCGCTTTATGCGGGCCTGATGCGGTATAGGTTAAGGCTCTGTCGCGTTCAAAATTACGCTCCAGCAACTCGCCGTACTCCGTCTCCTTATCCCATCCACGCTGGAAAGAAAAACTGAGGGCGAATTCGGGCAGGAATTGCGCGCAGGTCGCGCTGATATCAGCCGCGATCGCGTCGCTGTAAGCTGCCCGCCATTCGCTAATGCGCCCGGCTAACGGGATCAGTTCCTGATCCCAGGCACGAATTTGCGCATAACGACTCACCTGTCGCAGCGCGGCGTTGCGCTGCTTGAGTAACCGTCGCAGGTTGCTCCAGGCGATAAAAAAACCGGGGTCGTGATGAAAACAACCCCAGTCAATAAATGCCCGCCGGTACTTCGGCCCGCCGTTGAGCAGGGTGAAGCCTTCGGGTGTGATCAGTTGCATCGGCAGCATCTGTGCCAGTTCAGACACTTTGTGGCCATCACTGCCATCAATGCGTACTTTACTGTCGCCCTGACGGCTTTTGCTCAGACCAATCGACAATTCACGATCACCGCCGTCATCCACACGCGCATGGAGAACAAACTCCGGCTGATCGTGACGAATCACGCGCCCGGCCTGCAAACTGCGAAAAGCGCGGCCATGCCCCAGCGTATAGACCGCTTCGAGCACACTGGTTTTACCGCTACCATTGGGACCGACCAGAAAGTTAAAACCGGGCGACGGATCTAAATCTGCCGCCTCGATGTTGCGGAAATCTTTTATCAGTAAGCGCGTTAAGGCCATCTACTATCCATTCCAGGGCATCATCGTCGCAGTCAGTTTGCGTGCAGCTACAGTAAGCGGAGCATACTCAGGTGCGTGGGCATTGCGAACACTGCCCCATCGCAAAATGACAAGTCAGATAGCCCGATTACAGCCGCATTGGCATAACGACATACGCCGCCGACTGACTGGCTGCGTCTTCGATCTGCACGCTGGAAACAGAGTCCGTCAGCAACAGATTAACGTCTTCGCACTTGAGTGCATTGAGCACATCCAGTACGTAACTGACGTTGAAACCGATTTCCATTTCGGTGCCTTCGTAACCGACATCCAGAATTTCTTCTGCTTCTTCCTGTTCCGGGTTATTCGCGGTGATTTTCAGCTGGTTATGGCTGACATACAAACGCACGCCGCGGAATTTTTCATTGGACAGGATCGCGGCACGGGCAAACGCCTGCTTGAGCAAATCGCAGCCTGCCTGCAGCGTTTTGTCCGGATTTTTCGGCAATACGCGGCGATAGTCAGGGAAACGACCGTCAACCAGTTTAGAGGTAAAGATGAAGTCGCCGACGTGAGCACGGATATTGTTGCTGCCGATTTGCAGCTGCAATGTGGTGTCACCGCCATCAAGCAGACGCACCAGTTCCATCACGCCTTTACGCGGCACGATCACCGAATGCGACGGCAGAGACTGGCCGATTGGCATAGAACATACCGCCAGGCGGTGACCGTCGGTCGCGACAGTACGCAGTTCTTCACCTTCGGTTTCGAACAGCATGCCGTTTAAATAATAACGAACGTCCTGATGGGCCATAGAAAACTGCGTGGCTTCGATCAGACGTTTCAACGTGGCCTGCGGCAGGGTGAATTCTACTTCGCTTTGCCAGTCGTCGAGATTAGGGAAATCTGTCGCCGGTAAGGTCGACAGCGAGAAACGGCTGCGGCCTGATTTTACCAGCATGCGGTCGCCGTCGAGCGCGACGGAAATTTCCGCGCCTTCCGGCAATCCACGGCAGATATCAAAGAATTTACGCGCCGGCACCGTGGTGGCACCCGCTTCATGTGGCTGAGACAGCGCAACTTTCGCCACCATCTCCATTTCCAAATCCGTCCCGGTCAGCGACAGCGCGCCATCCGTCACCTGTAATAACAGGTTACCCAGAATAGGCAACGTTGGTCGTCCACCCAGCGGACTACTGACCTGTTGCAGTGGTTTCAGCAAATGCTCACGTTCAACAATAAATTTCATAGCGCTAGGAAGATAATGTTCTGATTAAGTTGGAGAAATCTTCTTTGATGTCGTGACTTTCTTCACGCAACTGCTCGATTTTACGGCAGGCGTGCAACACCGTGGTATGGTCCCGACCACCGAACGCATCGCCGATTTCTGGCAGGCTGTGGTTGGTCAGCTCTTTCGCCAGCGCCATCGCCATCTGGCGTGGGCGGGCTACCGAACGGGAGCGCCGTTTGGAAAGCAGGTCAGCGACCTTGATTTTATAATATTCGGCCACTGTTTTCTGAATATTATCGATAGTGACCAGCTTCTCCTGAAGCGCTAATAAATCGCGCAACGCTTCACGAACGAAGTCGATAGTGATCGCACGGCCGGTAAAGTTGGCGTTGGCAATCACACGGTTCAGTGCGCCTTCAAGCTCACGCACATTCGATCGCAGACGTTTAGCAATAAAGAAGGCAACTTCGCCCGGCAGACGAATATCGTTTTCGTCCGCCTTTTTCATCAGGATCGCCACGCGGGTTTCTAATTCAGGCGGCTCGATAGCCACCGTCAGACCCCAGCCGAAACGCGATTTCAGACGATCTTCAACACCGTTGATCTCTTTTGGATAACGATCCGAGGTCAGGATGATCTGCTGATTACCTTCCAGCAGGGCATTAAAGGTGTGGAAGAACTCTTCCTGCGAACGTTCTTTATTAGCAAAGAATTGAATGTCATCGATGAGCAACGCATCAACAGAACGGTAGTAACGTTTGAACTCTTCGATGGCGTTGTTTTGCAGGGCTTTGACCATGTCCTGTACAAAACGCTCGGAGTGCATGTACACCACTTTGGCATTGGCTTTACGCGCCATGATACCGTTACCGACGGCGTGCAATAAGTGGGTTTTACCCAGACCGGTGCCACCATAAAGGAAAAGCGGGTTGTACGCGCCACCCGGATTATCCGCCACCTGACGCGCCGCCGCGCGAGCCAGTTGGTTAGATTTACCTTCTACGAAGTTATCAAAGGTATGTTTCGGGTTGACGTTAGAGCGATAAGACAGCTCAGGCTGAGCCGGTGAGCTGTCCCAGCTTGGACGGGAAGGAGCCAGACGCGGAATGGCAGGCGCAGCCTGTGAACTGACGCTGGCCGCAACAGGCTGGCTGACGCGTTGGATCACCGGCTTGCTGCCGACTTCAAAACGCAGCAACGGTGCATCCGTGCCACAGAAATCGTTAAGCAAGCCGTTAATATTATTTAGGTATTTGTCACGAACCCAATCCAGAACAAAACGATTCGGGGCATACAGCGCCAGCGTATTGTCGTTGAGTTCCGCCTGCAGGGGGCGTATCCACATACTGAATTCTGTGGCAGGTAGTTCATCCTGCAAACGGGCAAGACATTGCTGCCAAAGCGAAAGTGACACGGCGGACTCCACTCGAACAAGTATCAAAAAAGAAAAGGATCAGGATATTTTTTAAATCATGATTTTTGGCACACGTTCCGCCCGCTAATGGGGGAAAATTTCTCTCACCACCCTGTCAGTGGCGTAAAGTCACGTGCGAACCGCTTTTTGCGGTTTTTGTCGACAGCATCCCAGCCGGGATCGCGATCGGAATGGCGGATCATAACGCAATCCGGCCCAGAGATCCTCCCCTTCCTGACAGATTAGATCCTTTTTATCCACAGGCAGCAATCGGCAAGTGGGTAAGCTTAGCCGATCCTTTTAAAATTAGGCGATGTAATCATCACTCTGGTGAAAAAATAGGAGTCCGCTGAGTTAAATTTCATCATACTGCGAGAAAGATCGCACGCCTGTGGATAAGGATCAGGCGAGGATCCTTGCGATTTGCGGCAGAGTCCGTATAATCTTCAGCCCTACGTGTGAAGCCTGTGTTCCTGATGGTCATAACCAGATGGATATTGCGGTGTGACCACGGGCAATTCTGGTAAACACTTGAACCATTTCTGGCAATGTAAATTGACTCAGGACTGTACAGTTATTACAATCCCGCTTCTTTATATGTTGCGACAAAGGCACCGGTCGTTTTTTCGCCGAAATGTCTTCGCGTTTACTGATCAGTAATAATTTAAGTTTAGGTAGAAATCGCCATGAAACGCACTTTCCAACCGTCCGTATTGAAGCGCAACCGTAGCCACGGCTTCCGTGCTCGTATGGCCACCAAAAATGGTCGTCAGGTTCTGGCTCGCCGTCGTGCGAAAGGCCGTACCCGTCTGTCAGCTTCTAAGTAATAAAAGCTAACCTATTTAGTGGTTAAGCTCGCTTTTCCCAGGGAGTTACGTTTGTTAACTCCCCGTCATTTCACTTTCGTCTTCCAGCAGCCACAACGGGCTGGCACGCCGCAAATCACTATACTCGGCCGCCTGAACGAGCTGGGGCATCCCCGCATCGGTCT
The DNA here is from genome assembly GCF_000745615.1 of Rahnella sp. WP5. NCBI lineage: Bacteria > Pseudomonadati > Pseudomonadota > Gammaproteobacteria > Enterobacterales > Yersiniaceae > Rahnella > Rahnella sp. WP5. Next base: position 357,842 of record NZ_JQJR01000007.1, read on the forward strand.
CACCGTCGCAAAAAAACACGTCAAACGCGCACATGAACGCAATCGGATCAAACGCCTTACCCGCGAAAGTTTCCGGTTGAATCAGCATACGCTGCCGTCGATGGATTTTGTGGTAGTAGCCAAAAAGGGTGTCGCCGATTTAGATAATCGCGCGCTGACGGAAGCGTTGGAGAAATTATGGCGTCGACATTGCCGACAGGCTCCCGCATCCTGATAAAGCTGATACGTGGTTATCAGCTATTCATCAGTCCGTTGCTCGGGCCGCATTGCCGCTTTCGACCAACCTGCTCTCAATACAGTATTGAAGCAATTGGTCGTTTTGGCATGTTAAAAGGCAGTTGGTTGACTTTGAAACGCGTATTAAAATGCCATCCTTTGAACCCAGGTGGTGATGACCCCGTACCGCCGAAAACCGACAATAACAGAGAACACTAACGATGGATTCGCAACGCAATCTTTTCCTCATCGCTCTGCTGTTCGTGTCTTTCATGATCTGGCAGGCATGGCAAACGGACCACGCTCCGCAACCGGCCAACCAGACCACGCAACAGACTGCGAACACTGCAAACGGTGATGCTACTAATCAGGCTGTTCCTGATAGCGGACAGGGCAAATTAATTACAGTTAACAGTGATGTGCTGTCATTAACGATCAACACCCGTGGTGGCGACATTGAGCAGGCTCTGCTGAAGGCTTACCCAACGACTTTGGGCTCTGACCAGCCTTTCCAGTTACTGGAAACTACTCCTAATTTCCTCTATCAGGCACAAAGTGGTCTGACAGGTAAAAACGGTCCAGACAATCCGGCTAACGGTGAACGCCCTCTGTTCAAGGCGAGCTCCGATACCTTCACAATGGCTGAAGGCCAGTCTGAACTGCGCATTCCAATGACTTACACGGCGGCGAACGGTGCGATTTACACCAAAACCTTCGTGATCAAACGTGGTTCTTACGCGGTAAACGTTGAATACAACATCAACAACACCACGCCTGCCCCGCTTGAACTGACTATGTTCGGTCAGCTGAAACAAACCACCGAATTACCTAAGCACCGTGATACCGGCAGCAATAACTTTGCTCTGCACACGTTCCGCGGCGCGGCATATTCCTCAAGTGATGACAAATATCAGAAGTATGCGTTCGATAAGAGCGAAGCACTGAATGTCACGACTCAGGGTGGTTGGGTTGCGATGTTGCAGCAGTACTTTGCAACGGCGTGGATCCCATCAGCGAAAGACACCAACACCTTCTTCACCACCACCAATAACGGTATTTCAACGATTGGCTTTAAAGGCACACCGTTTACCGTTGCACCGGGTGCACAGCAACAAGTTGCTTCTATCCTGTGGGTTGGTCCGGAAATTCAGGACAAGATGGCAGCTATCGCGCCACACCTTGATCTGACGGTTGACTACGGTTGGTTATGGTTCATCTCTCAGCCACTGTTCAAACTGTTGAAATTCATTCAAGGGTTTGTCGGTAACTGGGGCTTCTCGATCATCGTTATCACCTTTATTGTTCGCGGTATCATGTATCCACTGACCCGCGCACAGTACACGTCGATGGCGAAAATGCGTATGTTGCAGCCGAAACTGGCCGCCATGCGTGAACGTATCGGTGATGACAAACAGCGCATGAGTCAGGAAATGATGGCGCTGTATAAGTCTGAGAAAGTGAACCCGCTGGGTGGCTGTCTGCCGCTGGTTATTCAGATGCCAATCTTCCTGGCACTGTATTACATGCTGTCTGGTTCCATTGAATTGCGTCATGCGCCATTCATCCTGTGGATCCATGACTTGTCAGCACAAGACCCGTACTACATTCTGCCGGTTCTGATGGGTATCACGATGTTCTTCATCCAGAAGATGTCGCCGACCACCGTCACTGACCCGATGCAGCAGAAGATCATGACCTTCATGCCGGTCATCTTCACCGTGTTCTTCCTGTGGTTCCCGTCTGGCCTGGTGGTGTACTACATCGTCAGTAACCTGGTCACCATTCTCCAGCAGCAGCTGATTTATCGCGGGCTGGAAAAACGTGGCCTGCACAGCCGCGACAAGAAAAAGTCATAAGTGAATGTCAGGACGGCTTTCGTCCTGACCGCTAAACTTGATGATAAAAAAGAAAGGCGATCATTTGATCGCCTTTTGCATATCCGTAAAAAGACCAACAGAGATCATTGCTATGAGCACCTCAGATACCATTATTGCCCAGGCAACCCCACCCGGCCGCGGTGGTGTGGGCATTTTGCGCATTTCCGGCCGTGCGGCGCGTGATGTGGCACAGGCTGTCTTAGGTAAACTGCCCAAGCCGCGTTATGCCGATTATCTGCCGTTTCAGGATGCTGATGGCAGCACGCTGGATCAGGGCATCGCGTTGTGGTTCCCCGGCCCGAATTCCTTTACCGGCGAAGACGTGCTTGAGCTGCAAGGCCACGGCGGGCCGGTGATCCTGGATTTGCTGCTTAAACGCATTATCGCTCTGGAAAACGTGCGAATTGCGCGTCCGGGCGAATTCTCTGAACGGGCTTTCCTCAACGATAAACTCGACCTGGCGCAGGCTGAAGCGATTGCTGATCTTATCGACGCCAGCTCTGAGCAGGCCGCACGTTCAGCGGTTAACTCCTTACAGGGCGCTTTCTCGAACCGTATTCATCATCTGGTGGAAGCACTCACTCACCTGCGGATCTTTGTCGAAGCGGCTATCGACTTCCCCGATGAGGAAATCGACTTCCTGTCCGACGGTAAAATAGAAGCCAAACTCAATACGGTGATGGGCGATCTCGATGCCGTGCGGGCCGAAGCACGTCAGGGCAGCCTGCTGCGTGAAGGGATGAAAGTGGTGATTGCCGGGCGTCCGAACGCCGGTAAATCCAGCCTGCTGAACGCGCTGGCCGGTCGTGAAGCGGCGATCGTTACCGATATCGCGGGCACCACGCGAGACGTTTTACGCGAACATATCCACCTTGATGGCATGCCGTTGCACATCATCGACACCGCCGGGTTACGTGAAGCCAGCGACGAAGTTGAGCGCATTGGTATCGAACGTGCCTGGAATGAGATTGAACAGGCGGACTTAGTGCTGTTTATGGTCGACGGTACAACAACGGAAGCAACCGAGCCTGCGGACATCTGGCCCGAATTTATGGCCCGCCTGCCCGCGAGTTTACCTATTGTCGTTGTACGCAATAAAGCGGATATCACCGGCGAAGCGCTGGGACAAACGGAAGTGAATGGTCACTCACTTATTCGCCTTTCTGCCCGCACCGGCGATGGCGTTGATCTGCTGCGCGATCATCTGAAACAGGTGATGGGCTTCAATCACAATATGGAAGGCGGATTCCTTGCCCGTCGCCGTCACCTGCAGGCGCTGGAACAGGCCGCACAGCATCTGGTTCAGGGTAAAGATCAACTGCTTGGCGCATGGGCGGGTGAACTGCTGGCGGAAGAACTGCGTCTGGCCCAGCAATCGCTGAGCGAAATCACCGGTGAATTTACATCGGATGATTTACTGGGGCGTATCTTCTCGAGTTTCTGTATCGGTAAATAAGCCGCTGTTCGCAGCGAACAAAACCCACATTGGAAAATGTGGGTTTTTTATTTTATTCAAAGAATTACGCCTTACCAGACTTTATAAACGCGTCCGGTCTGCGCCCCTTCCACGCTGCGACGATACGCTTTCGTCACGCGCGCTGCCGGTGCAGCCTCAAAGCCCGGGAAGAACGGGCCGTAAGCTTTCAGCGACTCTTCTACTACGGTCGGGCTGACCACATTGATACGAATACCCCGTGGCAGTTCAATCGCCGCGCCCCGGACAAAGCCTTCGACGGCGGCATTTACCGTGGTGGCGTTTGTCCCCTGACGGATAGGTTCATCAGCAATGATCCCGCTGGTCAGCGTGATGGAACCGCCATCGTTAAGGAATGACTGACCGATCAGCGCAATGCGCACCTGGCCAAGCAGTTTATTCTGCAAACCAATATTGAACTGTGCTGCGGTCATCTCCACCAGCGGGCCAAAGCGCAGGCTGCCGGTAGTAGCAATAATCGCATCAACTTTTCCCGTACTCTGGAAAAGCGCTTTTACGCTGTTTTCATCGGTAATATCGACCTGAAAATCGCCGCGGGTTTTGCCTGCGGTGACAATTTCATGGTCTGCGCTAAGCTCTTGAATCACGGCTTTACCCAATGTACCTGTCCCGCCAATCACTAAAATTTTCATCAGATATTCCTCAACGTTGTTTACAGGACCATCTTTCACCAAACTCAGGGTTAGATATAGACTCATATTCTTCGTTCTGTTCTAACTCAGGGTTTGTAATGTGGATAAGTTGCGGAATATCGAAGTCTTTGTCAGCGTAGTCGAAACCGGAAATTTCAGTGCTGCGGCAGAAAAACTGGGGATCTCGGCGGTGATGGTCGGTAAACACATTCAGCAACTGGAAAAGCATCTGAATGCCCGCCTGTTGCAACGCACCACACGCAAGCAAAGCCTGACGGATGCCGGTGAAGTGTTTTACGAGAACGGAAAACGGGTGCTGGAGCAGATGAAATTCACCGAAAGCGCGATGGAAAGCCTGCAAAGCGTGCCGACCGGACTGCTGCGGGTCAGCGCACCCGTATCCCTCGGCTCCAGCGTGGTGGCGCCGATGCTGGCCCGCTATCTGCAAAAACACCCGAAAGTAAACGTGGAACTGATACTGAGCAACGCCAGGGTGGATTTGATCGCGGAGGGTTTTGACGCCGCGATCCGCATCGGTGAAATTGGCGATGACCGGCTGGTCGCCAAACCGCTGAACCCTTATGAAATGGTGATCTGCGCTTCTGCAGATTATTTACAGCGTTTCGGCACGCCCGCGACGCCGGAAGATCTGAAAACGCACCCGTGCCTGGTGCATACCGTCTGGAATCAGAGCGAAGGCTGGCATCTGGCGAATGCAGAGCGCACCACGTCAGCGTGGCCGGTTAACAGCCGCTATGTGTCCAACGACGGTCATGCGCTGCGCGCCGCCGCACTGGAAGGCGCCGGTTTGTTGCTGCAACCCAAAGTGTTACTGGCCGAAGATATCGCCAGCGGAAAACTGATCCCGGTACTTGAGTCTTTTATCCCGAAACCCCGGGCAGTGCATCTGGTTTATCTGCCCGATTTCAGGCCGCGCGCCAAACTGACCAGCCTGATTAACTTCATGACTGAACACGCCTTTTACTGAGCATTACGCAAAATAAAAAACGGTAAGTGATCGCTCACTTACCGCTCAGTTTTGAACACTTTTAATCAGACGAAATCAGAGCTTAAAGCCTGCTACCACGGTCTCCAGCTGAACGGTCTGATCCTGCATCGCCTGCGCAGCGGCAGAAACCTGTTCGACCAGCGCGGCGTTCTGCTGCGTGGCGTTATCCAGCTGCGTGATAGCCACATTTACCTGCTCGATGCCCAGACTTTGCTCCTGACTGGAAGACATGATTTCGTTCATCAGCGTCGCCACGTTGTTCACGCCACCCATGACTTCATCCATCGTCGTTCCGGCGGTCGCCACCAGTTCGCTGCCGGTGGCGATATCCGCCACAGAATCCTCGATCAGCTTTTTGATTTCACGCGCGGAAGTGGCTGAGCGCTGTGCCAGACTGCGCACTTCGGATGCCACAACGGCGAAACCGCGTCCCTGTTCACCGGCACGCGCCGCTTCAACCGCCGCATTCAGCGCCAGAATGTTGGTCTGGAAAGCGATGCCGTCGATCACGCTGATGATATCGACGATTTTATGTGAAGAGCGGGTGATCGAGCCCATGGTCTCAACCACCTGTTTCACCACGTCCGAGCCCCTCCCGGCAACAGCCGAGGCATCACGGGCCAACTGGTTAGCCCCTTCCGCATTGGCAGCGTTCTGTTTCACGGTGCTGGTCAGCTGTTCCATTGAGGCTGCCGTTTCGACAATCGAGCTGGCCTGTTCTTCGGTTCGTGCTGACAAGTCCAGGTTACCGCTGGCAATCTGGCGCGAAGCCGAAGTGATAGCCAGACTGCTGTCGCCAACCTGACGCAGAATGGATTGCAGGAAAGACAGGAAACCGTTGAAGTTCTGGTTGATCTGATTGAACTCAGGGCTGCGGCTTTCCGGTAAGCGCCGGGTTAAGTCGGCACCGCCCGCAGAAAGCTGGGCGATATTTTTATTCAGTGCCGCCAGCTGGCGCATGAAAATTTTAATCGCGGCGATCAGAACGATCAGCAACAGCAAGACCATCGGGATTTGAACCAGTCCGAGGCTCGTCAGAATGCTGTGGCTGCGCGCCAGTAACTGACTGGTCGGCATGTCGGTGGCGATAAACCACGGCCCCTGAATGTTGCTCATAAACATGGTGTGCGATGTGCCGTCATTATCGTAGTCAGCCACCAGACTCGCCTGCCCGTTGATCTGATCCAGACTTTTGCGGATCTGCATCGCCAGCGGAGAAGTTTCGCCCAGTGAGGCCAGTTTCGGCAGTTTTTCATCCGTGGAATGACTGGTACCGACGATGGTGCCGTCTTTTTCCACGATATAAATCCTGGCGTGAACCTTTTTCTCCATCTCTGTCACCAGCTGGTTAAAGAACCCCAGTGTGACGTCAATGGTGGCGACGCCCCATTGCTTATCATCTTTGTAAATCGGCATCGCACAGTTAGTCCGCGGCTGGGTGCTGGCGTCATCGAAATAAGCAGGCGCCCAGACACACTGACCCTTTTCACCTTTTGATGCCGCCAGATACCACGACTGATCGAAATAGTTTGGGGATTCGGCGCTGTTCCAGAAAGTATTGACCGTCAGTTGATTATTATTATTACGGGCAAAGAAGGTGCTGAATTTGATTTTGGCCGGATCGCGTTGGTTCGGCAGCGGCCAGATCCCGCCACCAAACACGGCAGAGTCACCGTACTGATCAACCAGTGCCGGAAGTAAACGATCGATACTGTCGCTGTCCATTTGTGCAACAGTCTGGGTAATGGTGCGAACCTGTGACTCAACCTTATTCAGGCGGTCATTAATTGCCACCGCGACATCATCCACCTGATTAGCAACCAGATTACTTTCTGTCTGTTTCAGCTGGGGAGCGATATACACCTGGATCACGATAAGCGTAACGATGATCAGCACAATAAAAAACAAGCTGATCAATGCGATAAAGCGGGATTGCGTCGTTTTTAACATTTTTGGGTACTCGCAGGCAAAGCAGCGAGATCGCTGCTTAATTAGTAACGGCATTTTCTGGCGTTTCTTTATGTTGCTGTAGTAGATATATCTGGTGTAAGAATCTTATGAGTAAAAATCCAGAACATCATTCCAGTGAGATTCTTTCCCAATAAGAGATTAAGACTGTGATTACTTTCACTTTATGTTTATGAAAAACTGTATGAAAAGGGAAGAATGTGTGTGGCACTGCGGGGTTTAAGCGGTTTTTAATGATTTCTCTTAATGTTATTCTTTAGAACAATTGAGAAACTGCGGTCGAACCATTAATCATGGAGTGAACAATGGCGTGCCATTTTGCAAGATGGGCAATGACGGATGCAGAACCGGATACACACCGGTTGCCGCAAGAGATCGTATTATTTGCAAAACACCTTTCCGAAAAACAGCGCAAGCGTTTCTTAAACGGCCGCGTTCTGCTGGCAGAAATGATTTTCTATCTCTATGGAATCGCGGAACTTCCCAGCGTCATCACGTTACCCAGTGGTCGTCCGAGTTTTGAATCCCCTGATTTGCCTGATTTCAGTCTGGCGTATGCAGGAAGTACCGTCGGTGTTTTAATCAGCAGCGAAGGGAAAGTCGGCCTCGATCTCGAAATCATTCATGCCCGCAGTGCGCTGGTGAATCAGCAACAGCAATTACAGCTTTCTGCGGTAGAGAAAACCTGGATTGCTATGCAATCCGATCCGGTGGAATCCTCTCTGCAACTGTGGTGTATCCGCCAGAGCATGCTGAAAATGTCCGGCCTGAACGATCAGAGTCCGCTTACGCTCAGCCTGAATCCCGCTTCTGGTCGTTTACGGTCTACCGTAACGCCCGAGGCGCAGGTGATGAGCGACATTGAAGGTTCCATTATCTGGTCATGTGCGCAGTCACCCTCGATTATCCGTTTGCAGTGCTGGCGTTACGAACCTGAAAACGGCTTCACCCGCACACAAACCCTGGCCACAGACCAGCAATCTGAATCACCACACTTCATGAAATTCATCAGCCTGCCACCCGCAAAATAAAACTTCACTTTTGTTTACGCCCGTCGTGCCGTTTTTCGTTTATGGTTACAGGCAGTTCCTTTCGCAAAGTCATCCATAACAGGAGTTACCCATGTCAGCTCAACCACTGAAGTTTGTCACACTGTTAGGCAGTCTTCGTAAAGCGTCTTACAACGGAATGGTCGCCCGCACATTGCCAAAAGTGGCACCAGAGGGCATCAGCATTGAGGCGTTGCCTTCCATCGGTACACTGCCGCTCTATGATGCAGATATTCAGCAGGAAGAAGGCTTTCCGGCGGATGTTGAAGCGATTGCGGAACAAATCCGTCAGGCGGATGGCGTCATTATCGTCACGCCGGAATATAACTATTCCGTACCGGGTGGCCTGAAAAATGCGATCGACTGGATTTCCCGCCTGCCGAATCAGCCACTGGCCGGAAAGCCCGTGCTGATCCAGACCAGTTCAATGGGGCCGGTCGGTGGCGCACGCTGCCAGTATCACCTGCGCCAGATTCTGGTGTTCCTGGATGCGATGGTGATGAATAAACCCGAATTTATGGGGGGTGTGATCCAGAATAAAGTGGATGAGCAAATCGGCGAAGTCATCGACCAGGGGACGCTCGATTTCCTGCGCGGCCAGCTGACGGCATTTGCCGACTATACCCGCCGCGTCAGCAAATAATTCCGGTCATCAGAAATGCAAACAGCCCGCAAATGCGGGCTGTTTTTTCATCGGCGTTAAGCAGACGTCAGCGGATTAATGCCCGTCTACGAACGCGATTTTCAGCACGAACAGCAGCGCAACCACAACCACACACGGGCTGATTTCTTTCCAGCGGCCGGTGCCCAGTTTCATCACCACGTAAGAGATGAAGCCCAGCGCGATACCTTCAGTGATCGAGAAGCTGAACGGCATCATCACCGCCGTCACGAACGCAGGAACCGCTTCGGTCAGGTCATCCCATGAAACGCGCGCGAGGCTGGACGTCATCAGCACACCGACATAAATCAGCGCACCGGCTGCCGCGTATTCCGGCACCATACCCGCCAGCGGAGAAATGAAGATCACCAGCAGGAACAGTAAACCGGTCACCACCGCCGTCAGACCGGTACGGCCGCCGACAGATACGCCGGAGGTGCTTTCAATATAAGCACCAACGGAAGAGGTGCCGATAAAAGCGCCTGCGACAGACGAGATGCTGTCTACGTACAGCGCCTGTTTCATCTGCGGAAATTTACCCTGCGCATCCGCCAGACCGGCTTTGTCGGTCACACCAATGAGCGTGCCGGAGGAGTCAAACAGATTCACCAGCATGAAGGAGAAGATGACGCCCGCCAGCCCGATATTCAGCGCGCCTTTCAGATCCACCTGACCGACAACCGTGGTGATGCTCGGCGGCATCGACCAGAAACCGGTGTAATGCACATCGCCAATCATCAGGCCAATGACTGTCGTGACAATAATCGACACCAGCACCGAGGCGTGGAAATTGCGCGACGCCAGCACGGCAATAATGAAGAACCCCAGCACACCGAGCAGCACGTTGTGCGAGGTCAGATTACCGATGGTCACGATGGTGTCAGGGTTCGGCACAATAATACCGGCGTTTTTCAGCCCCATCATGCCAATAAACAGCCCGATACCGGCGGTAATGCCCACACGTAAACTGACCGGAATATTGGCAATCATCCAGTAGCGGATGCGGAAGATGGTCAGCAGCAGCAAACCCACAGCGCCCCAGAAAATCGCGCCCATACCGACCTGCCACGAAACGCCCATTGCGCCGACGACCACAAACGCGAAGAACGCATTCAGGCCCATCGCCGGTGCCAGTGCGACCGGCAGGTTGGCGATCACGCCCATCAGGATGCTGCCGAACGCGGCAATCAGACAGGTGGTCACGAACACGGCCTGTTTATCCATCCCCGCAACACCCAGGATCTGCGGGTTCACGAAAACGATATAGACCATGGTCAGGAAGGTAGTTAAACCGGCGATAGTTTCGGTGCGTACGGTGGTGCCGTGCTGCGTCAGTTTAAACAGACGTTCAGCCAGACCTTTACCCGCAGTCGCATTGCTCTGTGGTGTGCTCATTGGTGAGTTCCAAAATGGGGGAAAAACAATCGGGGGGTATCCTAAGGATTTTAGCCCTAAAGCGCCAGCACTGGATGTATGGGATTAAATCTATCGTTCGGGTAGAGTGCCATAATGCACGCCAATAGATGAAACGCTCACAGGGAGAAAGTATGTCACAGGTTGAATGTGTCTTTTTTGATTGCGACGGTACGCTGGTGGACAGTGAATTGTTGTGCTGCGAGGCCTATGTCGAGATGTTCGCGCATTTTGGCGTGACGGTTTCTTTCGACGAAATGTATAAGAAATACAAAGGCGTCAAACTTTACGAAATCGTCGCGATCGTCAATAAAGAGCACGGTATCGACGTGCCGAAAGAAGAAATGGAAGTCGTGTTTCGCCAGCATGTTGCCCGTCTTTTCGACAGCAAACTTGAACCTATTGACGGCGCACGCGAGTTACTGGAACAAATCACCGTGCCGATGTGTGTCGTCTCAAACGGCCCGGTCACCAAAATGCAGCACTCTCTCGGCCTGACCGGATTACTGCCTTTTATGGGGGATAAGTTATTCAGCGGCTATGATTTACAGCGCTGGAAACCCGATCCTGCCGTCTTGTACAAAGCAGCCGACGTCATGAACGTGCCGGTGGAAAACTGCATTCTGGTAGAAGATTCCGTGGCAGGCGCACAGGCCGGGATCACCGCAGGCATCCCGGTGTTTTACTACTGCGCCGACCCGCATAACCCTGCGCTCGATCACCCGCTGGTGACCACTTTCCACGACATGCGTGAACTGCCGGGGATCTGGCGTCAGATGGGTTATCAGATCACTCGCTGAGTGATTTTTCGTACGCCTGCATCCGCTTTTCCAGCTCCGTCAGAGATCGCAGGCCATCCGCCAGTGGCAGGGTTTTATCATTGAAGATTTCCAGTGACCAGGGGCCGGTGAAACCTTTACGGTTCAGCGTGCTGACAAAATCCACCAGCGGTAAATCGCCCTGCCCCGGATAACAGCGGTAACTACGGCTCCACTGCTGCACGTTCATGTCTTTGAACGGTACATCGGCCAGTTGCAGGAAACTGATTTTTTCCAGCGGCACTTCATCCAGACGGTCAAGATTGTCGCCCACGGCGAGAATATGAAAGCTGTCGAGCACAATGCCCAGCGCCGGACTGTTCACCTCGCGTACGCGATCCCACGCCTGGCGGTAACGGTTGACGTGTTTACCCCATGCCAGCGCTTCATAGCCGATACGAATGTCATACAGCTCCGCCATTTCCGCCAGCGCGGCGAGATCGGCAATCTGTACCTCCCGCTCCGGTGAGCTTTCCGGATCGGTGTTGCTGCACACCAGTAAATGATCGCAGCCCAGCTCGCTCATCAGGTCGAACTGGCGGCGTGCGCTGGCGAGTTTTTCAACCCGCTTCTCTGCCGGAATCCCTTCGAAATCACGGAAAGGTTGCAGCAGGAAAATGCGCAGGCCGAGAGAATCGGCGAGGTTACGGATAGCCGCCGGTTTGACAGGACTTTTAAGCAAATCGTCTTCGAATATTTCCACACCATCAAATCCCGCAGCCGCAATGGCGGTAAGTTTTTCAGGCAAGGTTCCTGGTACTGAAACTGTCGCAATAGAATGTAACCGGGTGGTTGCAGGCAAAATAGTGTCCTTTTAGTCAGGCTTCGATACTTACAGTAGTGGACCCTCACGCCACATTCGTCAAGTGCGGCGAAGTTGTATGAACGCACAGATTGTAACTGGGCTAAGCAATGGTTAATCTCTGTGGCGAGAATGTGGTTAATGAAGAGGATAAGACGCTGAGCAGCCAAAGTTCCCCGGCGCCGGGACGTAAAAATGATCCGATAGGACTCAGGCAGCGCATTTTCGACAGCGCTCTGGCTGAATTCGCTGAATCCGGTCTGATGGGCGCGCGCATGGAAAATATCGCCTCCAATGCCAGCACCACGAAACGTATGGTGGTCTACCACTATAAGACCAAAGAAGCCCTGTACATGTTGGTTCTGGAACACGTTTATCGCGGTATTCGCCAGCACGAGCTGGAGCTGGACTTATCTTCGTTGCCACCTGCAGAAGCGATCGTCAAACTGGTAGAAGCCAGCTTCGATTTCCATGTCTCACACCCGGAATTTATCCGTATTGTATCGACAGAAAACATGCTGCGCGGCCGCTTTATCCGCCAGTCCACCAGCATCCGTGAGATCAACAAAACGGCATTAACGCTGCTGGAAGATATCCTTGAACGCGGCAAACAAAGCCATCTGTTTAAGGAAGATGCGCAGGCGCGCGACGTTCACCGCCTCATCAGCAGCCTGTGTGTGCACCAGGTCGCCAACCAATATACGTTCGGCGCTTTGTTTGAAAATCCGGATGAGGTGGATTTACAGACCGCCCATTACCGGCAGTTGGCCGTACAGGTCGCGCTGCGCTATGTGATGAAATAATTGCGCTGACCGGACGTGGGTATAGATCGGAAAGCAAAAAGGCCTCGTCAGAGGCCTTTTTTGTGGAGCGATGTCAGTAAACCCTTATTCTTTCGGCACATCTTTACCGTCTGTCAGCAATTTATCCAGCGCATCGCCGCCCACATGACGGAAATCCTGACCTTTCACAAAGTAGAAAATGAATTCGCAAATGTTCTGGCAACGGTCACCGATACGTTCGATAGAACGGGCGCAGAACAGTGCGGTCAGCACGCTTGGAATCGTGCGTGGATCTTCCATCATGTAGGTCATCAGCTGGCGCACAATGCCTTCATATTCCTGATCCACTTTTTTATCTTCACGGTAAATACGCACCGCTTCGTCAAGATCCATACGCGCAAATGCATCCAGCACATCATGCAGCATCTCTACGGTATGGCGGCCCAGCGATTCCAGGCTGACCAGCAACGGCTGATGCAAATGTGAGAATTTTTCCAGCGCCGTGCGGCAGATTTTATCTGCCACGTCACCGATACGCTCGAGTTCAGAAATGGTTTTGATAATCGCCATCACCAAACGTAAATCGCTGGCGGTTGGCTGGCGCTTGGCAATGATGCGCACACAAGCTTCGTCGATCGCCACTTCCATTAGGTTAACTTTGTCATCACCTTTGATGACGCGTTGCGCCAGTTCGGCATCCTGATTGTGCATCGCCGTGATGGCGTCAGTCAGTTGTTGCTCAACCAGGCCGCCCATCGCCAGAACCTGCGTACGGATATGTTCAAGCTCAGCGTTGAACTGGCCAGAAATGTGTTTGTTTAAGTTCAGGTTGTCCATTCTTTGTACCTCAACCGTAGCGGCCAGTAATGTAATCTTCAGTCTGTTTGCGCGCTGGTGAAGTGAACAGCGAGTCAGTGTCGCTGTATTCGATCAGTTCGCCCAGATACATAAACGCAGTGCGATCTGAACAACGCGCAGCCTGCTGCATGTTGTGGGTCACGATCACCACGGTGTAATCAGATTTTAACTCGGTGATCAGCTCTTCGATACGGCCGGTAGAAATCGGATCGAGCGCCGAGCAAGGTTCATCGAGCAGCAGAACGTCAGGACGGATCGCAATACCACGTGCAATACACAAACGCTGTTGCTGGCCGCCGGACAGGCTGTAACCACTCTGGTGCAACTTGTCTTTAGATTCATTCCACAATGCAGCTTTGGTCAGCGCCCATTGCACACGCTCGTCCATATCCGTGCGGGACAGCTTTTCAAACAGACGGACACCAAACGCGATGTTGTCGTAAATCGACATCGGGAATGGCGTCGGTTTCTGGAAGACCATGCCGACTTTGGCGCGCAGCAGCGCGATGTCCTGCTTATCAACCAGAATGTTTTCGCCATCAAGCAGGATTTCACCCTCAGCGTGCTGTTCCGGATACAGCTGGTACATTTTGTTAAACGTACGCAGCAGCGTGGATTTACCACAGCCTGACGGGCCGATGAATGCCGTGACTTCGTTCTTAGCAATATCCAGGGAAATATTTTTCAGCGCGTGGAATTTGCCGTAATAAAAGTTCAGATCGCGAACCTGAATTTTGCTGTTGGATGCGTCAGTCATTCTCAGACATCTCTCTTATTCGCGCGCCGCATGGCGACGCCGGGTAAACAGTGATGGCAGCCGCTATCACCTGCCATCGATAATAAATTCGCTTATTGCTTTTTCGGGGCGAAAATCACACGCGCCAGAATGTTCAGCAGCAGCACACACACGGTAATCAGCAGTACACCCGCCCACGCCAGTTGTTGCCACTCGCCAAACGGGCTCATCGCAAACTTAAAGATGGTGACCGGCAGGTTAGCAATCGGCTGCATCATGTCGGTGCTCCAGAACTGGTTGGAGAGCGACGTAAACAACAGCGGCGCGGTTTCACCGGCAATACGGGCAATCGCCAGCAGGATCCCGGTGATAATGCCGGAAACTGAGGCTTTCAGTGTGATGGCCGAAATCATTTTCCACTTCGGCGTACCCAGTGCGTAAGCCGCTTCACGCAGGCTGTCCGGCACCAGTTTCAGCATGTTTTCCGTGGTACGGATAACAATCGGGATCTGTAACAATGCCAGTGCAAGCACGCCCGCCCAGCCGGAGAAGTGCCCCATTTTTGCCACCATAATGGTGTACACAAACAAGCCCACAACGATGGATGGTGCGGAAAGCAGAATGTCGTTAATGAAACGAATGAATTCAGCCAGCCAGGATTTACGTCCATATTCGGCCAGATAAATCCCCGCCATCACGCCCAGTGGCGTACCGATGACCGTTGCCCACAAAATCAATAATCCGCTGCCTGCAATGGCGTTAGCCAGACCGCCGCCTGCCGTATTCGGAGGCGGGGTATTTTCTGTGAACAGCGCCAGCGACATCCCGTCAACACCTTTAACGATCGTGGTGAACAAGATCCACACCAGCCAGAACAGACCAAACGCCATGGTCAGCATAGAGACCATCAGCGCCAGACGGTTCTTCTGACGGCGCCACGCCTGACGTTTGCGACGCGATTCCAGTAATGCAGTATTACTTTGCATTTCGAGTGTCGTCATCTTAACGGCCCTCTTTCTTAGCCAGACGCAGGATCATCATTTTCGACAGCGCCAAAACAATAAAGGTGATGACAAACAGGATCAGACCCAGTTCCATCAGTGCAGACGTATGCAGCCCGGCTTCCGCTTCGGCGAATTCGTTCGCCAGTGCAGAGGTAATACTGTTGCCCGGCGCGTACAGCGATGCGCTATCGAGCTGGTAGGTGTTACCGATAATAAAGGTCACCGCCATGGTTTCGCCAAGTGCGCGCCCCAGACCTAACATCACGCCGCCGATCACACCATTTTTGGTGAACGGCAGCACGATACGCCAGATCACTTCCCACGTAGTGCAACCAATGCCGTAAGCAGATTCTTTCATCATCACCGGCGTTTGCTCGAACACGTCACGCATGACGGAAGCTATGTACGGGATGATCATAATGGCGAGGATGACGCCTGCTGCCAGAATACCGATACCAAAACCCGGACCGGCGAACAGGGCACCAACAATCGGGATACCGGAAAGTACATCGCCCAACGGCGTCTGAAAATACTGCGCAAACAGCGGGGCGAAAACGAACAAACCCCACATGCCATAAACAATACTGGGGATCGCCGCCAGCAGTTCAATAGCAATCCCCAGCGGGCGTTTCATCCAGTTCGGCGCCAGCTCGGTAAGGAATAATGCGATACCAAAGCTGACGGGAACAGCAATCAGCAGGGCAATAATGGAGGTCACGACCGTGCCGTAAATCGGCACCAGTGCGCCAAATTGCTGGTTCGGTGCATCCCAGGTTTTCGTCCACAGGAAGGACAATCCGAACTTTTCAATGCTCGGCAGGGAAGCAATAAACAGCGAGACGATAATGCCGCCCAACATAAATAGCACAATCAGCGCTGCCAGTTTAACCAGCGCGCCGAAGATGATGTCACCGTTTTTGCTGGGTGCCTTGATAGCCGGCTTGTATTCAGCCATACCACTCTCTTTTAATTCAGATTTAATTCCCTCCCCGGCCGGAGAGGGAATGAAGCAGAAGACTTGTACTCTATATCAGACCCGAGGTCAGATCCTAGTAAAGTGCTTTACCGCTGCTGTCTTTGATGTTGGTTTTCCAGGCTGCGCGGATCTGTTCTACAACAGAAGCTGGCAGTGCGGCGTAATCCAAATCAGTCGTCAGTTTGTTACCGTTTTTGTAAGCCCAGTCGAAGAACTTCAGCACTTCGGTGCCCTTCGCTGCATCTTGCTGGTCTTTGTAAATCAGGATGAAGGTGGTGGAGCTGATTGGCCACGCATTATCACCTTTCTGATTGGTCAGGTCCTGAGCGAAGGTTTTGCTCCAGTCTGCGCCTTTAGCGGCTGCACTGAAGGATTCTTCTGTCGGGCTGATGGCTTTGCCGTCTGCATCTACCAGCTTGGTGTAAGCCAGGTTGTTTTGCTTGGCATAAGCATATTCTACGTAACCGATTGAACCAGGCAGACGCTGAACGAAGGCTGCGACGCCGTCGTTGCCCTTGCCGCCGAGACCCGTTGGCCAGTTAACAGTAGAACCTGCACCGATTTTGTCTTTCCACTCGCTGTTCACTTTCGCCAGGTAGCTGGTGAATACGAAGGAAGTACCGGAACCGTCAGCACGGCGAACCACCGCGATGTTAGTGTCTGGCAGTTTCACGCCCGGGTTCAGCTTGGTGATCGCCGTATCGTTCCACTTTTTGATTTTACCGAGGTAAATATCACCCAGCGTTGCGCCATCCAGAGTCAACTGACCGGATTTGATGCCCGGGATGTTAACAGCCAGTACCACGCCGCCGATTACAGTAGGAAACTGGAACAGACCGTTTTTATTCAGATCTTCTTCTTTCATCGGTGCATCAGATGCCCCGAAATCAACGGTTTTAGCGATGATTTGTTTCACGCCGCCGGAAGAACCGATGCCCTGATAGTTAACCTGAGTACCGGTTGCTTTCTGGTATGCATCAGCCCACTTAGCATAGACAGGGGCTGGGAAGGTACCGCCAGCGCCAGTCAGGTTAGCGGCAGCGAAAGCAGACATTGCTGTGAGGGAGAAAGTCGCTGCTACAAGACCGGCGACGGTGTTACGCATCAATTTCATGTTCCACTCCTGGTGGTTTTAAACTTCCCGACTGATGTCGACGTTAATTAAAGTGTTTGGCACAGGAGGAAAATAGGACAGTTTAGTGACAGTAAAATGTACGTTATATGACAGTTTTATGACACTGGTCACAATTCGAGCCATACGGGCAAAATGCGGGAGTTTTAAGCAGAAAAAGCCGGTTATTACACCGGCGGATAATGAAAAGCAGGTGAATTAACGCCCCTTCTTCTTACGGCCAGGCTGGGCAAAACGCTTGCGGGATGCGGAATTCGCTTCAGGTTTTTCACTGTTTTTCGTTTTAGTGACAGCCGGTTTTTTAGCCTGAGCAGGTTTTGATGGCACTTTTTTCGCCGGTTTGTCTTCAGACGAAGAGTTTTCAATCAGCTTAAACAATTCGATCAGTTCATCATCGGTCAGATCACGCCATTCGCCCAGCGGTAATCCTTTCAGATTGATGTTCATAATCCGCACACGTTCAAGCTTAGTGACGTCGAAACCAAAATGCTTAGTCATGCGGCGGATCTGTCGGTTAAGTCCCTGCACCAGCGTAATGCGAAACACCATCGGTGCTTCTTTCTTCACTTTGCATTTCTTGGTCACGGTACCGAGCATCGGCACACCCGCGCCCATACCGGCAATAAACTCGTCCGTGATCGGTTTATTGACGGTCACGATATATTCTTTTTCGTGGTCGTTACCGGCACGCAGGATTTTATTGACCAGATCGCCGTGATTGGTCAGTAAAATCAGGCCCTGCGAATCTTTGTCCAGACGGCCAATCGGGAAGACGCGTTTGCTGTGGTTAACGAAATCGCGGATGTTGTCCCGCTCCCCCTCTTCCATCGTGGTGATAATGCCTACGGGCTTGTTCAGCGCAATAAGCACCAGATCTTCTTCATCACGCGGCTCAATAATCTGACCATTCACTTTCACCACATCGCCGGCAAACACCTGAGCACCCACCGCAGCACGCCTGCCGTTGATAAAAACATTTCCCTGTTCGATGTAACGATCAGCATCGCGGCGCGAGCAGATGCCGCTCTCGCTAATGTATTTGTTGAGACGAATGGAGGAGTTGGTCAGCATTCAGCGGGGTACCTTCAGAAAAACGCGAACTATACCTTATCCGGGGCGGGTTACGAAGCCTGAGAGAAGAGAATCGTGACCGGCTGCTGACAAAGAGAGAGCCGGAGAACAACATTCTGGAAAGAGAAAAGCGCCCCGGGAGGCGCTTAGAGATAACATGGCTGAAACCGGACAGTCTTATTCGACAGTCACAGACTTCGCCAGATTACGTGGCTGGTCAACATCGGTGCCTTTAATCAGCGCAACGTAGTAGGACAGCAACTGGAGCGGTACGGTGTAGAAAATCGGAGCGACGATTTCTTCAACGTGAGGCAGCTGAATAATCTTCATACCGTCACTGTCGACAAAACCCGCGTCCTGATCGGCGAAGACATACAGTAAACCGCCACGTGCACGCACTTCTTCGATATTCGACTTCAGTTTTTCCAGCAATTCGTTATTGGGCGCAACCACGATCACCGGCATATCCGCATCAATCAGCGCCAGCGGGCCATGTTTCAGCTCGCCTGCCGCATAGGCTTCAGCGTGGATATACGAAATCTCTTTCAGCTTCAGCGCACCTTCCATCGCGATCGGATATTGATCGCCACGGCCAAGGAACAGGGCGTGATGTTTATCAGAGAAACCTTCAGCCAGCGTTTCGATAGTCTTATCCAGCGACAGCATTTGTTCGATGCGCGCAGGCAACGCCTGAAGCGCGTGAACAATGTCGTGCTCAACTTGCGGACTCATCCCTTTCAGGCGGCCCATACGCGCCACCAGCATCAGCAGAACGGTCAGCTGCGTGGTGAAAGCTTTGGTTGAGGCCACACCGATTTCGGTGCCCGCTTTGGTCATCAGCGCCAGATCGGATTCACGCACCAGAGAAGAACCAGCCACGTTGCATACTGCCAGCGAACCAAGATAACCCAGCTCTTTCGACAGACGCAGCGCTGCCAGCGTATCAGCCGTTTCACCCGACTGAGACAGCGTGATGATCAGGCTGCCCGGACGAACAGCAGATTTGCGATAGCGGAATTCCGAAGCGATCTCGACATCACAAGGCATGCCAGCCAGTGACTCAAACCAGTAACGCGCCACCATCCCGGAGTTATATGACGTACCGCAGGCGATAATCTGCACGTGCTGAACACGGGACAGAATTTCGTCCGCTTTTTCGCCCAGCTCGCTCAGATTCACTTCGCCGTGGCTGAAACGGCCTTCCAGGGTGTTTTTAATGGCCAGCGGCTGTTCGTAGATTTCTTTTTGCATGTAGTGGCGGTAAACGCCTTTATCACCGGCGTCGTACTGCACTTTGGATTCGATTTCTTCACGCTCAACGGCATGACCATTTCTGTCATATACGCTGACGGAACGGCGCTTAACTTCAGCAACATCGCCTTCTTCCAGGAACAGGAAGCGGCGGGTCACAGGTAACAGCGCCAGCTGATCGGAGGCAATGAAGTTTTCACCCACACCACGACCAATCACCAGCGGGCTGCCGGAACGGGCCGCGACCAGAACAGACGGATCGCGGCGATCCATCACCACCGTGCCGTAGGCACCACGCAGTTGCGGGATAACGCGCTGGACCACTTCGAGCAGCGTACCGCCCTGGAGTTGTTCCCAATGCACCAGATGCGCGATCACTTCGGTATCTGTTTCAGAATCAAAACGGTAGCCGCGTTCAATCAACAATTCACGCAGAGGTTCGTGGTTTTCGATAATGCCGTTATGCACCACAGCAATGTAATCAGACACATGCGGGTGAGCATTCGCTTCAGAAGGTTCGCCATGGGTTGCCCATCGCGTGTGAGCAATACCGGTGCCACCATGCAAAGGATGTTCATCGAGTGCATCAGCCAGCATCTGGACTTTACCCAGACGACGCAAGCGCCCCATTTTCCCGTCAGCATCAATGACAGCCAGACCGGCTGAGTCATAACCGCGGTATTCGAGACGGCGTAAACCTTCCAACAGAATTTCAGCAATATCGCGTTGCGCTACTGCGCCTACAATTCCACACATCAGTTTTATTCCTATTGAAGGTCTTTTCGGGACCTTTTTTGATGCCTGACCTGATTTATCCGCAAGCCCCGTTTTCCGGTGTACTTGCGGTTCCCCGAGCCTTGTAGAGAGTTGGGGATTATTATGAACAGCTTATTTTTTCTTCACCGGTTTCTGCCAGTCAGGTTTATGCACCTGCGGCACCCGGCTTAACAGTAAACCATTGTCCGGCACGTCGCGCGTGACCGTTGTACCGGCGGCGATCGTCACGTTATTACCCACAGTGACTGGCGCTACCAGCTGAGAATCTGACCCCACAAAGACATCGTTACCGATGATGGTCTTATGCTTGTTTACGCCGTCGTAGTTGCAGGTGATGGTACCCGCGCCGATGTTAACGTTATCTCCAATATCAGCATCACCAAGGTAGGAGAGATGGCCAGCTTTAGAGCCTTTGCCGAGACGCGCTTTTTTGATTTCGACGAAATTGCCGACATGCGCGCCTTCAGCCAGTTCAGCGCCGGGGCGCAGACGGGCGAAAGGCCCGACCGTACAACCGCTTTCCAGCACCGCATCTTCGAACACGCTGTAAGGACTGACTTCACAGTCATCGCCAATCACGCAATTTTTCAGCACGCAGCCCGCACCGATTTTGACGCGGTCACCCAGTTTCACGTGACCTTCGATAATGACATTGGTGTCGATCAGTACATCGATGCCGTGAGACAGTTCACCGCGCAGATCAAACCGCGCTGGATCCATCAGCATCACGCCTTCGAGCAACAGACGCTCTGCCTGTTCACTCTGATATACGCGCTCAAGACGGGAAAGTTGCAGGCGGTTATTCACACCATCCACTTCGCTGTTTCGCGCCGGATGAACGGTGGCGATCAGATGTCCTTCCGCATGCGCCATCGCAATAATATCGGTGATGTAGTATTCACCCTGCGCGTTGTTGTTATTCAGCTGACCGAGCCAGCGTTTGAATGACGCGCCGTTAGCGACCAGGATACCGGTGTTAATTTCCTGAATTTTCAGCTGTTCTTCGCTGGCATCTTTCTGCTCAATAATGCCGGTAACAATGCCATTCTCACGAACGATACGGCCATAACCGGTCGGGTCATCCAGCACGACGGTCAGTAAACCAATGCCGCCATCGGGCTTGGCTTTGAGTAATTCGTTCAGGGTGTCGACGGAAATCAGCGGAACATCGCCGTACAGCATCAGCACATCTTCATCATCGGCAAAGAACGGCGCCGCCTGCTGCATCGCATGACCGGTCCCCAGTTGCTCTGCCTGCAATACCCAGTTCAGATCACTGCCTGCCAGATTTTTCTTCAGTAAATCGCCACCGTGGCCATAGACCAGATGCACGTTCCGGGCACCCACTTGCGTGGCCGCATCAATGACGTGCTGAACCATTGGCTTGCCGGCCAATGGGTGAAGAACTTTCGGAAGGTTGGAGTACATGCGTGTCCCCTTGCCCGCGGCAAGGATCACCACACTCAGTGCGCTGTTCGACATAGGTAACCTGACAAATCCAATTTGAGTGACAAAAGTAACCCGTTCAGTGCGCGGATTACTACATATTTCGCTTCAAAAACCGCCCGCAGGCCGCAGCCTGCAAGGGTTATATGCTGTATAGACTACACCAAAAAAACTGAGGGTAAAGTGTCGGTTAATCACCCAAGTATTCCATTAAAAGCGAAAATTAGCCTTGGGAAAAACACTGAAAATGCACTTTATTAAAAGCAAAAAAAAAGCGACCCGAAGGTCGCTTTTCTAACTGATGTTGTTACATCGCTTTTCTGGTCAGTTCGATAACGCGAAGTTTCGCGATCGCCTTAGCCAGTTCCGCTGACGCCTGAGCGTAATCAACGTCGCCGTGAGAACCACTAATGTGTTCTTCCGCTTTGCGCTTAGCTTCAAGCGCGCGCGCTTCGTCGAGGTCTTGCCCACGGATTGCAGTATCAGCCAACACGGTCGTTGCATTCGGTTGCACCTCAAGGATGCCGCCAGAAAGATAGATATACTCTTCTTCACCGTGTTCTTTAACAATGCGCACCATGCCAGGCTTGATGGCGGTGAGCAGCGGAGCATGCCCCGGGAAAATACCCAGTTCGCCTTCGCTACCCGTCACCTGGATCTTTTGTACCATGCCGGTAAACATACGTTTTTCCGCACTAACAACATCCAGATGGTAAGCTTTTTCAGCCATGTCATCCTCTCTCACAACAAGCTAGCGTTACAGTTTCTTGGCTTTTTCCACTGCTTCATCAATGGTGCCAACCATGTAGAACGCTTGTTCCGGCAGGTGATCGTAGTCGCCGTCCATAATGCCTTTGAAACCACGAATGGTATCTTTCAGCGATACGAACTTGCCCGGAGAACCGGTGAAGACTTCGGCCACGAAGAATGGCTGGGACAGGAAGCGCTGAATTTTACGCGCACGGGATACAACCAGTTTGTCATCTTCTGACAACTCGTCCATACCCAGGATCGCGATGATGTCTTTCAGTTCCTGGTAACGTTGCAGAATAGACTGCACGCCACGAGCCACATCGTAGTGCTCCTGACCAACAACCAGTGGATCCAGCTGACGGCTGGTGGAATCCAGTGGGTCAACCGCCGGGTAAATACCCAGTGACGCGATCTGACGGCTCAGAACCACGGTCGCATCTAAGTGAGCGAAGGTGGTAGCTGGAGATGGGTCAGTCAAGTCATCCGCAGGAACGTAAACGGCCTGTACGGAGGTGATTGAACCACTTTTGGTCGAGGTGATACGTTCTTGCAGAGCGCCCATCTCTTCCGCCAGCGTTGGCTGATAACCTACCGCTGATGGCATACGGCCCAGAAGTGCGGACACTTCGGTACCGGCCAGGGTGTAACGGTAAATGTTGTCAACGAACAGCAGTACGTCACGACCTTCGTCACGGAATTTCTCCGCCATGGTCAGGCCGGTCAGTGCAACGCGCAGACGGTTACCTGGTGGCTCATTCATCTGACCATACACCAGGGAAACTTTGTCGATAACGTTGGAGTCGGTCATTTCGTGATAGAAGTCGTTACCCTCACGAGTACGTTCACCCACACCTGCAAACACAGAATAACCGGAGTGCTCGATCGCGATGTTACGGATCAGTTCCATCATGTTTACAGTCTTACCAACACCCGCACCACCGAACAGACCGACTTTACCGCCCTTAGCGAACGGACACATCAGGTCCATAACTTTGATACCGGTTTCCAGCAGTTCCTGGGAGTTTGCCAGCTCTTCATAAGAAGGCGCAGCGCGGTGGATCGCACGACGTTCTTCTTCGCCGATCGCACCTTTCATGTCGATTGGTTCACCCAATACGTTCATGATACGACCCAGAGTCGCTTTACCCACCGGTACTTCAATTGGGTGTTCCAGGTTGTTCACTTTCAGACCGCGACGCAGGCCGTCTGAGGTACCCATTGCGATACAACGAACAACGCCGCCGCCTAACTGTTGCTGTACTTCCAGCACCAGTTTGGAGGTACCGTTTTCTACCTCAAGAGCATTGTACACGTTCGGTACTGCATCCTGAGGGAACTCGACGTCCACCACGGCGCCGATTACCTGGATAATCTTTCCAGTAGCCATCTTGAATCCTCTACGTAATTCGTAAACCTAGCTTAAACCGCGGAGGCTCCCCCGACGATCTCGGTGAGTTCCTGAGTGATGCTGGCCTGACGAGCTTTGTTGTATACCAACTGCAGCTCTTTGATCAGGCTGCCGCCGTTATCGGTTGCGGCTTTCATCGCTACCATTCGCGCGGCCTGTTCGCTGGCCAGGTTTTCTACGACGCCCTGATAAACCTGGGACTCCACATAGCGACGCAGGAGAGTATCCAACAATGCTTTAGGGTCCGGCTCATACAGGTAATCCCAGGATTTTTTCGCCAGTTCGCCGTCTTCTGCTGGTGGCAGAGGCAACAACTGAACGATACGTGGTTCCTGAGACATGGTATTGACGAATTTATTGCTAACAACGCATAACTTGTCTAAACGACCTTCGTCGAAAGCCTGCAACATCACTTTCACCGGCCCGATCAGTTCTGACAGGGAAGGGTTATCCCCCATGCCAGTCACCTGAGCAACAACGTTGCCCCCAACGGAGCCGAAGAAAGAGGCTGCTTTGGAACCGATCAGTGCGAGATCAACTTCAACACCTTTTTCGGACCAGCCTTTCATCTCTGACAGCAGTTTTTTGAACAGGTTAATGTTCAGACCACCACAAAGACCACGGTCGGTAGACACCACCAGATACCCGACACGCTTAATTTCACGCTCATCCAGGTACGGGTGCTTGTATTCCAGATTACCAAGCGCAAGGTGACCAATCACTTCACGAATGGTTTCTGCATAAGGACGGCTGGCCGCCATGCGATCCTGCGTTTTACGCATTTTGGAGGCGGCGACCATTTCCATCGCTTTAGTGATCTTTTGCGTGTTTTGCACGCTGCTGATCTTACTACGTATCTCTTTTCCGCCGGCCATCTCTGCTTCTCCTCATTACCAAACGGCCTGCTGCTTATCTGCCAGAGGCAGGGCAGCAAGGCCGCGAGGTGTTACCAGGACTGGGTTGCTTTGAAGGTATCGAGGATATTTTTGAATTTACCCTCGATCTCATCGTTATACGCACCAGTTTGGTTGATTTGCTGCAGAAGCTCGCCGTGCTCACGGTCAGCGTAAGCCAACAGTGCAGCTTCGAAGCTACCGACTTTAGACAACTCAACGTCTTCCAGATAACCACGTTCTGCTGCGAAGATGATCAGAGACTGCGCAACGATTGACATCGGAGCGTATTGTTTCTGTTTCAGCAGCTCAGTCACTTTCTGACCGTGATTCAGCTGTTTACGGGTTGCCTCATCCAGATCAGAAGCGAACTGCGAGAACGCAGCCAGCTCACGATACTGTGCCAGAGCGGTACGAATACCACCGGACAGTTTCTTCATGATCTTAGTCTGAGCAGCACCACCAACACGGGATACCGAAATACCCGGGTTAACCGCAGGACGAATACCGGCGTTGAACAGGTTAGATTCCAGGAAGATCTGACCATCGGTAATCGAGATTACGTTGGTCGGAACGAACGCGGAAACGTCACCCGCTTGCGTTTCGATAATTGGAAGCGCAGTCAGGGAACCGGTTTTGCCTTTCACTTCACCTTTGGTGAATGCTTCAACATACTCGGCGTTAACACGCGCAGCACGTTCCAGCAGACGGGAGTGAAGATAGAAAACGTCGCCTGGGTAAGCTTCACGACCAGGTGGACGACGAAGCAGCAGGGAAATCTGACGGTAAGCAACAGCCTGTTTAGACAGGTCATCATAAACGATCAGTGCGTCTTCACCGCGGTCACGGAAGTATTCACCCATTGCACAACCGGAATACGGTGCCAGGTATTGCAGTGCAGCAGATTCTGATGCAGTTGCAACAACAACGATGGTGTTTGCCAGTGCGCCGTGCTCTTCCAGTTTACGAACCACGTTAGAAATGGTGGACGCTTTCTGGCCGATAGCCACATAGATACATTTGATGCCGGAATCGCGCTGGTTGATGATCGCATCGATCGCCAGAGCTGTTTTACCGGTTTGACGGTCGCCGATGACCAGTTCACGTTGACCACGACCAATTGGGATCATGGCATCAACGGACTTATAACCTGTCTGCACAGGTTCATCTACCGACTGACGTTCGATAACGCCAGGTGCGATTGCTTCAACAGCTGAGAAGCCGTCGTGCTCTACCGGACCTTTACCATCAATTGGCGCACCCAGGGTGTTAACCACGCGGCCCAGCAGGCCACGGCCAACTGGAACTTCCAGGATACGGCCAGTACATTTTACTTTCATACCTTCGGCGAGGTCAGCGTAAGGGCCCATTACAACGGCACCTACAGAGTCACGCTCCAGGTTCAGGGCGATAGCGTAGCGGTTACCCGGCAGCGCAATCATTTCGCCTTGCATGACATCGGCTAAGCCGTGCACACGGATGATCCCGTCACTGACGGAAACGATAGTACCTTCATTGTGAGCTTCGCTCACCACATTGAACTGAGCAATGCGCTGCTTGATCAGTTCGCTGATTTCGGTGGAATTCAGTTGCATGCTCCAGTCCCCTTAAGACTGCAAGACGTCTGCCAGGCGTTCTAGACGACTGCGAACGCTGCCATCAATCACCATATCACCTGCACGGATTACGACACCGGCAAGAACAGACTTGTCAATTTTGCAATTCAGCTTAACTTTGCGAGACAGACGTTTTTCCATCGCAGCAGCAATTTTTGCCTGCTGTTCTTCCGAAAGCGGATTTGCTGAGGTCACTTCAACTTCAGCAACAGCCTCGAGAGAGGCGCGCAGTTCAATAAACTGCTCCAGCACTTGCGGAAGAACGCGTAAACGTCCATTTTCAGCCATTACCTTAATCAGGTTTTGGCCTGCGTCGTCGAGTTCGTCACCACATACGGCAATAAACGTTTTAGACAAAGTTTCAGGCGCGCTAGCACCGGAAAGCAGTTCTTCAATTTGTTCATTGCGCGTGACTTCAGCCGTGAACGCTAACATGGACTGCCAGCGGTCTAAGCTTTGGTGCTCAACGGCAAAGTCAAAAGCTGCTTTGGCGTAGGGGCGAGCTACAGTTACAAATTCAGACATCAGCCCCTCCCTCCTTACAGTTCAGCGACCAGTTTATCAACGATGTCGCTGTTAGCAGCTTCATCCACGGAACGTTCGATAATCTTCTCGGCGCCAGCAATGGCCAAAATTCCGACTTGCTTACGCAACTCTTCACGGGCGCGTTGGCGTTCGGCGTCGATCTCTGCCTTGGCTTGCGACACGATCTTGTTACGTTCCTGCTCGGCTTCAGCTTTTGCTTCGTCGACGATTTGAGCTTTACGCTTGTTCGCCTGATCGATGATTACCTGAGCTTCAGCTTTGGCTTTCTTCAGTTGGTCGGTCGCATCGGCTTGCGCTAAGTCCAGCTCTTTTTTGGCACGTTCTGCGGAAGATAAACCTTCAGAAATTTCTTTCTGACGTTTTTCGATGGCAGCCATAATTGGCGGCCATACGTACTTCATGCAGAACCAGACAAACAGGACGAACGCGATAGCCTGGCCGAGGATTGTTGCGTTAAGATTCACAGCACAATGCCTCTTTCAAAGTGAATTATTTGATGTAGTTCGATTAACAGTGAGCAAGCTCAGTGTTAGGCGACAGCAAACATCACGTACAGACCCAGACCAACCGCAATCATTGGGATTGCATCGACCAGACCCATAACGATAAAGAACTGTGTACGCAACAGAGGGATCAGGTCAGGCTGACGTGCAGCACCTTCCAAGAATTTACCACCCAAGATGCCGATACCGATTGCAGCACCGATTGCCGCCAGGCCCATCATCACAGCGGCAGCCATGTACAGCAGATCCATACTCAGGTTTTCCATGACAGTCTCCAGTTTGTTTCAGTTAAAACGCAGTAGTGTTGAAAGAAAATCAGTGTTTTTCAGATGCCATCGAGAGATAGACAATCGTCAGAACCATGAAAATAAAGGCTTGCAGCGTAATGATCAGGATGTGGAAAATGGCCCAAGGCACATTTAGAATCCACTGTGACCACCACGGCAACAGGCCAGCAATAAGGATGAAGATCAACTCACCCGCATACATATTGCCAAACAGTCGCAGACCCAGTGAAACTGGTTTAGACAGCAGGCTGACACCTTCAAGAATCAGGTTAATCGGAATGAAAACCGGATGATTGAATGGCTGCATTGTCAGTTCTTTAATGAAACCGCCAAAGCCTTTCATCTTAATGCTATAGAAAAGAATCAGAATGAATACGCCAAGTGCCATTGACAACGTGATGTTCACGTCAGCCGTAGGAACCACACGCAACGCTGGCAGACCAAAGATGTGCTCGCCGATGAATGGCAGCAAATCGATTGGCAGCAAATCCATCAGGTTCATCATAAATACCCAGACGAAGACGGTCAGCGCGAGAGGTGCAATCACTTTGCTTTTGCCGTGATACATGTCACGCACGCTGCTGTCGACGAAACCAACGACCAGTTCAACTGCGGTTTGCAGTTTACCCGGCACACCGCTGGTGGCGTTTTTGGCTACGCGATGGAAAATAACCAGAAAGAGTACTCCGAGGAACACGGAGAAAAACATCGAATCGATGTTAATCGACCAGAATCCCGTCCCAATCTGAAGCTGAGTCAGATGGTGACCGATATACTCTTGTGGAGTAGAGATTTCTCCTGATGCAGACATGATGCCTCTTACCCTTTAGTAGTTAAGTACGGTAACTGTTAATGACGGCCGGTGCCAAAATCTGAGTCATCAACACCGATAAATAGGCCAACCCCAACGGAGCAAAAGCCGCCTTAAACAGGCCAAGTGCGATAACCATTAAGATCACCGTAACCAGCACCTTCAGCGCTTCTCCGATTGCAAAGGACCAGGCAACCCGTCCAGAGACCGTTGTTTGCGCCTGATGGCGCCATGCAAACAGCATGAACAGTACATTTGGCACCCAGGCGGCCAACCCACCCATAAGAGCCGATGTGGTCCATTCCAGGCTTTTAAAACCAAATACTGCACTGAGCAGAACAAAGGTCAATAACTGCAGTATCAACAGCTTTCTGGCAACCTTCACACTATTTGTACTGTGTAAAATACCGGATACAGACATGACGTTTGTTCTCTCCGTATCAAGTACCTAGCTGGAGGTAGACTGAATGCCGTATATCACTGCCTTTACTGTTTTGAGTCAAGCAGCAAAAACCGAGCAAATTATACGGGGCACAGGGACGAATTCAATGGATAAGTAGCGAAAAGGTGAACAATTATTTAAATTTTCCCCTTCACGACTATTTTGACAACCAAACTATAGCTGAATTTGCCCTTTTTGGTTTGATACGGTTATTTCATCACCCGACAAAGAAGCGTGCACTGGATCACATAATTAACTCAGGACACTTTATATACCCTGCACTGTTTGAATGTCTTTAGCTAATCAGGCCTTTTAAAATCTTTATAAATCAATTTGTTAATAAAACACTGTTCGTTAAACAATCTTCTTTAAAAATAACCACGATTTATTGACACAACAACCCAACAAATAACAACATTTTCATTACAAGTTCAATATCAGCCGGTTGATGACCGTTCAATTTCAAAAGTGACTATTACAGTCCGGATTAAAATAAAAACATCTCTGAAATGCTATCAGTCTGTAAAAAAGCGGTGATTGAGTGTTTGTCACCGCTATATAATTAGCCTGCTCATTTTAACTGCAATAACTCATGCGCTTTTTAAATATTTTTTGATAAAACGCAACTTTAGTTTGAGCGAAGAATGACGAGATGCCGTTCCCCGTCAAGTTCTGGTACCTGCAGTTTTATGACCGATTCCAGAGTGATACCTTCCGGCAATACCGCCATTTCATCATCAGGGCTCACCCCTTTTAAGGCGTAAAAACGCCCCTGCCCTTTTTGTGGCAGGTGATGGCACCAGGAAAGCATATCCTGCAGGGACGCAAAAGCACGGCTGATCACCCCATCAAACAACGGGTCTGGCTCAAACTCTTCCACACGACTTTGTACCGGTTCGATATTTTTCAGCCCCAGTTCATGCTGAACCTGACGCAGGAAGCGTACGCGCTTACCCAGGCTGTCCAGCAGCGTAAAGTGTGAATCAGGGCGAACGATGGCGAGAGGAATTCCCGGTAAACCAGGGCCTGTGCCTACGTCGATGAAACGGCTGCCCTGCAGATGCTCATTTACTACGATGCTGTCCATGATATGGCGTACCAGCATCTGCATCGGGTCACGGACAGACGTCAGGTTATAGGCTTTGTTCCACTTATGCAGCAGTTCCACATAGCCAATCAGTTGCTGTTTTTGCTGATCGGGTAACGCTATTCCTGCCGCAGCAAGCAGCGAGTCCAGTTTCTTTTGCACAGTGAATCCTCAGAAAGAGTCGATATTCCGGGAACAGCCCGGTTGAGAAATGATAAAACACTCAGAAAGATGGGAAAAGTAAGAACTGACCGCCGCTTTGTTTTCAAAGGGCGGTCATAAGAGAGGTGAGTTATGCGCTACGGCGCAGTAAGCCTTGTTTTTTAAGCCAGATCAGCAAGATCGAGATAGCTGCCGGCGTAATACCTGAGATCCGCGATGCCTGACCAATGGAGGTCGGCTTGTGATCGTTAAGCTTGGCGATCACTTCATTGGAAAGACCATTAACCTGGCGGTAATCAAGATCAACCGGCAGCACAGTGTTTTCGTTACGCTGCTGTTTTTCGATCTCTTCCTGCTGACGGGCGATGTAGCCTTCATATTTGATCTGAATTTCAACCTGTTCTGCTGCCTGCACATCAGGAACAGAAGGTGCGAACGGAGAAAGACGGGTAATCAGCTCATAGGTTATTTCAGGACGACGAAGCAGTTCTTCTGCGCTGGCTTCTTTAGAAAGCGGAGCAGAAAGATGTGCATTAATCTCTTCAACCTGCGCGTGATGAGGGTTCACCCAGATACCACGCAGACGCTGACGTTCCTGTTCGATCATTTCCAGTTTTTCGTTGAACCGCGCCCAACGGGCATCGTCAACCAGACCTAATTCACGGCCTTTTTCTGTCAGGCGTAAATCGGCATTGTCTTCGCGCAGCATCAGTCGATATTCAGCGCGTGATGTAAACATCCGGTACGGTTCTTTGGTGCCCAGCGTACACAGGTCATCAACCAGCACACCGAGATAAGCTTGATCGCGACGTGGCGCCCAGCCCTCTTCTTCGCTGGCACTACGGGCAGCATTCATGCCGGCAAGTAAGCCCTGTGCAGCGGCTTCTTCGTAACCCGTCGTACCGTTGATTTGTCCGGCAAAGAACAAACCGGCGATAAATTTACTTTCCAGCGTCGGTTTCAAATCACGCGGATCGAAGAAATCGTATTCAATTGCATAACCCGGACGAACGATAACGGCATTTTCCATCCCCTGCATAGACCGGACGATCTGCATCTGCACATCGAATGGCAGGCTGGTGGAAATTCCGTTTGGATAAACTTCATTGCTGGTCAGGCCTTCCGGTTCAAGGAAGATCTGATGAGAATTGCGATCGGCAAAACGCATGACTTTATCTTCGATCGACGGGCAGTAACGCGGGCCGATCCCTTCGATGATCCCGGCATACATCGGGCTGCGATCCAGATTATTGCGGATCACGTCATGGGTTTTTTCGTTGGTATAGGTCATGTAACACGGGATCTGGCGCGGATGTTGCGACACGTTGCCCATGAACGAGAATACCGGTGCCGGATTATCACCATGCTGTTGTGCCAGAACACTGAAATCAATGGTCCGGGCATCAATACGCGGAGGTGTACCGGTTTTAAGACGGTTAACGCGTAAAGGCAATTCACGCAAACGCTGAGACAAAGAGATCGCCGGAGGATCCCCTGCACGGCCACCGCTGTAGTTTTCCAGACCGATGTGGATCTTTCCGTCCAGGAAGGTGCCGACAGTCAGTACTACCGCTTTAGCGCGGAATTTCAGCCCCATTTTGGTCACAGCACCGACCACACGATCGTTTTCGACGATCAGGTCTTCAACAGGTTGCTGGAAGATCATCAGGTTTGGCTGGTTTTCCAGGGCGGTACGGACGGCCTGACGGTACAGAACGCGGTCAGCTTGAGCACGTGTTGCCCTTACTGCCGGGCCTTTGCTTGCGTTTAGTATCCTAAACTGAATACCCGCATGATCGATAGCCGTAGCCATCAGTCCGCCCAATGCGTCCACTTCTTTTACCAGATGTCCTTTCCCGATCCCGCCAATTGCCGGGTTACACGACATCTGTCCCAGCGTGTCGATATTGTGGGTTAATAATAAGGTCTGACGTCCCATGCGTGCAGAAGCCATTGCGGCTTCAGTACCTGCATGACCACCACCTATGATGATGACGTCAAATTGATCCGGATAAAACATGCGACTGCACCTCGGCGTTCAAGCGAACTTTCTTTGTATGGCGTTGGGAGGAGGGATTCTACTCAAGTTTTGAGCTTCCACAAGTCCCCGGGGATCTTCACTAATTAAAAGAAGATCTTTTTTATTTAAAGATCTCTTATTAATACTTCTATTAGGATCGCGATCCTCTGTGCATAAGTCTTTTTTGTTTATGAAGATCAGTATGCTAAGAAGGATCGAATGCTGTGAATGATCGGTGATCCTGGACAGTATAAGCTGGGATCAGAAGTGAGAGTTATGCACAGCATGAAAAACGTACAGGAGTTGTTAGAGGGATAACTACGGGTTTTACCCTGCTTTTAAGCATAGTTATCCACATCTGATCGCCTGAAATTTACACTTATTTGATCAAATTAATCCAGTTGATCACCCAAACCTCGGCCGGATCCTCAGGAATTTCGTGTTGAGTGACGTCGATCTCAAGACGATCACCGATCCGTTTCGCCCCTAATGACGTCAGTTTTTGATCCAGAGAACTGATCGCGCCACAGAAGGTGTCATATTCACTGCTGCCTAAACCTAATGCGCCAAAGCGTACTTTTGACAGATCGGGTTGCTGATCTTCCAGCTGCTCCATAAAAGGTTGCAGGTTATCAGGCAGCTCACCAGCACCGTGTGTCGAGCACACGATCAGCCAGATACCTTCCTGCGGAACTTCGTACAGTTCCGGACCATGGAACATCTGAGTGGAAAAACCGGCTTCTTCCAGTTTCTCAGCCACGTGTTCTGCTACATATTCGGCACTGCCAAGCGTACTGCCACTGATCAGGGTAATGTCAGACATGATGCTCTCACCCGGGAAAAGGAGGCTATTGTACGCTGTGAATGAGCTGGGATCTACCTGTGGATAATAGGGGTATAGAAATCAGTGCTCAGGGCTGGATGGTACGTGTGATGGGGTTCTGCAGGGAGATCAGCGTCTCGGTCGACTGGATCTCGTCAATTGTCTGGATCTTGTTGATAAGTACGTGCTGAAGGGAATCAATCGAGCGGCACATGATCTTAATGAAAATGCTGTAATGCCCGGTGGTGTAATAGGCTTCGACCACTTCTTCTATACTTTCGAGCTTTTTCAGTGCCGACGGATAATCCTTGGCACTTTTCAAAATGATGCCAATAAAACAGCATACGTCGTAACCCAGCTGTTTAGGATTGACGGTAATATGCGCGCCGGTAATGATGCCCGCTTGTTTCATTTTTTCTACGCGGACGTGGATCGTCCCCGGGCTGACGGTGAACACTTTTGCCAGTTCAGCATATGGTGTACGGGCATTATCCATCAGGGCGTTCAGGATCCCGCGATCCAGCTCGTCGAGCTGATAAATTTCAGTCATGATTATCTTTCTCTTTAGGCTTAATTTCTCTGCCAGCGTCGCTGTACGCGGCTTTTCATGCCGGTATCGAAGCGCCAGATATGATCGAAAATGCGCAGGATGCCGGGCTTGCCATAGTGCGACATTGCCAGGGCATGAAAGCGGTGGTGTTTTTCCCGTTGCAACGCCCTGACCTTCTTTTGTACTTCATCTGGCAACCGCTGGGCGATAAAGTCCGAGATCACCACGGCATCAGCATCCTCCCACTGCGGAGAAGCGAGTTTATCCAGTGTGGCATTCAGACAGGCGGCCAGATCGGTACCACCACGAAAATGCTGCCCCAGAAAGCGCAGCGCCTGATCCAGGCCGCCGTTGGAGGTCAGTTCATAATGGATCACTTCACTGGCAAACAACATGATGTAACATCGGCGGTTATCAGCCAGTGCGATTTTCAGTAACGCCAGACAGAACGCTTTGGCGCACTGTTCGTTAAATCCCCCCATCGAACCGGATGTATCGACGCAGACGACAAAAGGCCCACGCGGTTGCGGTTCCTGTTGCTGATAGACCACAGGCCGTTTGACCACTTTCTCGCGCCAGACGTCCCCTTGCAGGCGATATGTCATCAGACGCTTTTCCAGCAAACGGCGGTAAAATTCGTATTCCAGCTCAGGCAGCCCCAGCGTCACCAGCTCCGTCGGCATCAGGCGCAAAATATCATCGCTCTGATGAATGCCATTCACTTCTTCCGGCACCGTTGCAGGTTCGCGCACCATCAGCCGGTGAGTTTCCATTTTTGCATCTTCATGCGGACTGGTTTTGACCGTCTGGCTGCGGCCCAGTTGTTTTGCCAGATGCATCAGCTCAGGCTGCTGCTGAAGAAAAGCGCCGAACCGCGCCAGCGACTGAATATCACCCCGCAGACGCTTCCCTTTACTCATATCCCACAACCGGCCTGCTGCCGTATCGTTCTCCGCTAATAAAGGAGAGAGCTCGCTGCTGAGCTGCAGTCTTTGCAGCAATTCTTCCTGCAACTGCTCCTGTTCTTGTTCGAGTAACTGATGATGAACGTTCACCGTTTGGAAGGTCAGGTTCAGGCGCCAGCGCTGGAGGAACAAGGTATGAAAGCTGTTGCCGGTTTTCGCCGTCCGTGAGGTTTCATTATTCTCCTTTAAGGTGCGGGCTTCCGTGGCAAAGGGAGAGCTGAGTTGCTCCAGTTCATCGATGAGGGAAGGCAGTCCGGACTGAAAAGCCGTGGCGTCGATCTGCTGGCAATGCTGATAAAGATAGAATTCTTTCGCCAGCTCTTGGGGAACCGGCGTTTCGTGGATCCTCTGGCGAAGGCGCAATTTCCATTCTGGGAGATCTTTGGTCAGGGCACGCTTGAGACGGGGAAATTTCTCGAAGAACACCGTCAGCGCAGGCGCAGCCAGCAAGCCGACGAGCAGTTCTTCAATCAGTTCGGCTTCGCTGATGGCCAGCAGAAGATCCAGTGACTCGAGACTGAACATGATCAGTGACCACTGAATGTCTGTTGCTGATGACGCAACTGTTCAGCCACCTGAAGCAGGCTGGCTTCTATTTTTGCCATCCATTCTGCCGGAACAAACAGACAGTTTTGCTGCTGGCTGAATTCATGTCTCTGCTGCGCCAGTTTTGCGGTCAGGTCACTCAGCGTATTTTTCATTTCGTCGGGAACGGCAATATGCTCATGGCCCGGCAGCGTCAGCGGCGTGCTCTGACGGCTGACATCCAGCACCAGAAGTTGTTGTTTGTCATCGATTTCCAGATCCACGGTTTGTACAAAACCAATCCCGTTGAGTTTGGCTTTCAGTACGCCTCCTTTATTTAGCCACTCTTCCAGGATGATGCGTTCGAATAACAGGTGTGTGACTTTTATTTCATGCAGGTGTAAAGGCGTTTGCAATAACAGGGTCAGGTTGGTGGTGTTAAGTGATTCAGGCAGGCTGTACTGTGGCTTGCGGCTGAAAATGCCGGCCTTCTTACTCAGTTTGATTGACTGACGCGAACTCTGTTGCTGCTGATGTTGCATCCATTGCTGATTCAGCTGCTGAATTTTCATCAGCAGTGTCTGCTGCTGATAAGCCTGTTCGGTGATCAGTTGCTCAATCTGGGTTTGCAGCAGGTTATAAGTATTAAGGTCATGCCATAAACAGTCTTTCAGCAGGATCAGATCCACCTGCGTGATCGCTTTTCTGCCACTGAAAAATGCGCAGGCCTGCAACAGGCGCAGGGCTTTTTTCCAGCGACGGTCAGAGACATAAGGTGCCGTATCCAGGGCATCAAGGCGCTGGCGCAGCTGGAAGATCAGTTCAAAGCAGCTGTCTGAAAGATTGACTTTGTCGATCTCCGGCTGCCATTGTTGGTATTCTTCATCGCTGATACTCAGGGACTCTGCCACCGGATTGGCGTTTTCATTGTTCCGGCTGGTCAGCAGTGAGCGAAAATTTTGCTTATCCTGCACTTTATCCAACCACAGACGGATCAGCATGCGGTCGTACAGCGCTTCGAGGCCACCATCGGCTTCGGGTAATTCGTTGGACGCACTGACCAGCAGACGCATCGGAATAGGTTCTTCTCGTTCGCCATTACGGAAGCGGCGTTCGTTGATGGCGGTGAGCAATGTATTGAGGATGGCCGGGCCTGCTTTCCAGATTTCATCAAGGAAGACAATTTCAGCTTCCGGCAAGTAACCTTCGGTCAGACGCAGATAGCGGCCTTCATCTTTCAGAGCCTGAATCGAGAGCGGACCAAAGACTTCTTCCGGCGTGGAAAAGCGCGTCATAAGATATTCAAAAGCGCGCGCATGTCGGAACGCAAATTTCAGGCGCCGGGCAATCAGGCTTTTTGCAATACCCGGCGGGCCGAGCAGAAAAACGCTTTCGCCGCACAGGGCTGCCAGCAGGCAAAGTCTTATGGCATCCTGCCGCTCGTACAGGCCATGTTCTAATGCGTTAGCAAGACGGGCGATCCGTTCTGCCAGAAGGGGAGATTGCGCCATACTGTCTCTTCCGGTTTCCATTGAGTTGTTGAATAGTGTACTGGCTAATAGCGATATGCCACGTTTATTTTTGTCGTTATAGCTTGTTGATTACTAAAAATTTTCTATTATCAGAAATGTGACCCCGTTCATATGAACGCCGGTTTAGCTGCACATTTAAGGGTAGGCAATCCAATTTATTCGTGCATACTGTGCGCCTTTTAGTGGGCATCATAAGATCGAGCGCACTCATCGCTTACGGATGTTCGAGCAAAAAAGAAACGAAATATGAGCACTGAACATAAACGGTCACTCCCAGCAGTAACCCTGGCCGCCATTGGTGTGGTCTATGGCGACATTGGTACCAGTCCTCTCTACACCTTAAGAGAGTGTTTTTCTGGTCACTATGGTTTCAACGTTGAACCCAGCGTCGTTTTTGGTTTTCTCTCTCTGATTTTCTGGATGTTAATCCTCATTGTTTCGCTCAAGTACCTCACTTACGTGATGCGGGCGGACAACGCAGGCGAAGGCGGTATTCTGACGCTGATGTCTCTGGCGGGCAGAAACACCTCGGCACGCACCACTGCCGTTTTGGTTATTCTCGGCCTGATCGGCGGAAGTTTCTTCTATGGTGAAGTGGTGATCACTCCGGCTATTTCTGTTCTTTCCGCGATGGAAGGTTTGGAAATCGCAGCACCTTCACTCGATCCTTATATCGTCCCTTTATCTATTACTGTCCTGACGCTGCTTTTCATTATTCAGAAACACGGCACCGGCATCGTGGGCAAACTGTTTGCGCCGGTGATGTTGTTGTGGTTCCTGACGCTGGCTGTTCTCGGCGTGAACAGCATCATGCAGAACCCTGAAGTACTTCGCGCCATGAACCCGATGTGGGCGGTTAACTTCTTTATCGAGCATAAGTCGTTTTCCTTCCTGGCACTTGGCGCGGTCGTTCTGTCGATTACCGGCGTGGAAGCGCTGTATGCGGATATGGGCCACTTCGGGAAATTCCCGATCCGTCTGGCCTGGTTCACCGTGGTGCTGCCTTCTCTGGTGCTGAACTACTTCGGTCAGGGCGCATTGCTGCTCAAAGATCCGGAGTCGATTAAGAACCCGTTCTTTCTGCTGGCGCCTGACTGGGCTTTGATCCCGTTACTGGTGCTGGCAACACTCGCGACCATTATTGCCTCTCAGGCGGTGATTTCCGGCGTGTTTTCCCTGACGCGTCAGGCTGTGCGTTTAGGCTATCTACCGCCAATGCGCATCATCCACACTTCAGAAATGGAAGCGGGCCAGATTTACATCCCGGCCATTAACTGGTTGCTTTACTTTGCGGTGGTTATCGTTATCGCCAGCTTCGAGCATTCGAGCAATCTGGCAGCGGCATACGGTATCGCAGTGACCGGTACGATGGTGCTGACCAGTATTCTTTCCTGTACGGTGGCACTCAAAAACTGGCACTGGAAACCTTTCCTGGTCGGGCTTTTGCTGATCGGTCTGCTGTTTATGGATATCCCGCTGTTCGCGGCGAACGCTACTAAACTGTTCTCCGGCGGTTGGTTGCCGCTGACGCTGGGTTTGGGCATGTTTATCGTTATGACGACCTGGAAAAGCGAGCGCTTCCGCCTTATGCGCCGCATGAACGAGCATGGGAATTCCCTGGAAGCGATGATCGCCTCTCTGGAGAAATCCCCGCCGGTGCGTGTTCCGGGTACGGCTGTGTATATGTCGCGCGCCATCAACGTCATTCCGTTTGCGTTGCTGCACAATCTCAAACACAACAAAGTGTTGCATGAGCGTGTGGTACTGCTGACGTTACGCACCGAAGATGCGCCTTATGTACATAACGTCCGGCGCGTCACCATCGAACAGCTTTCGCCGACGTTCTGGCGTGTGGTCGCCAGCTACGGATTTAAAGAAACGCCGAACGTGGAGGAAGTGTTCCACCGTTGCGGTCTGGAAGGATTGCCGTGCCGGATGATGGAAACGTCATTCTTTATGTCGCACGAATCACTGATCCTGACCAAGCGCCCCTGGTATCTCTACTTCCGTGGCAAACTCTTTATGGCGCTCAGCCGCAACGCCTTACGTGCGCCGGATCAGTTTGAAATTCCGCCGAACCGCGTAATCGAACTCGGTACGCAGGTAGAAATCTGATCCTCATTTCTACTGCTCGCAGGGCACCTTCGGGTGCCCTGTTTTATTTTCGCTTTCTCCTTTCTGAAACGACTAACTCAAATTTCCCTGCGGTTTCTTAATTATTCAGCGAAACGTTTCGACGCTGATCACAATTCCATCATAACTCCGTTGCGATGGCCGGGGATCTTTATAAACTCATTGGTGAGCGAAACGTTTCGCTGTAGGAGTTCACAATGAAGAAGTCACCGCTGTTAAATGCCGAAATCTCACATGTTATTGCCCGGTTAGGTCACACCGATCAGCTGGTTATTGGCGATGCCGGACTTCCGGTGCCAGCAGCTTGCCAACGCATCGATCTGGCCCTGACCCAGGGAGTTCCCACCTTTTTACAAGTCTTAGAGGTAGTGACACATGAGATGCAGGTTGAGCGGGCTATCCTCGCCGAGGAAATCCTCACTAAAAATCCTCAACTCCATGAAGCGTTGCTCGCCCAATTGACACAACTCGAACAACACCAGGGAAACACCATTGCTTTGGATTACGTCAGTCATGAGTCATTCAAAGCACAAAGCGAAAAAAGTCGGGCTGTGATCCGCAGCGGGGAATGTTCGCCTTATGCGAACGTTATTCTGTGTGCCGGCGTAACCTTCTGAGGCCTTTATGCAACCTTTGCTGCAACTAACAGGCATTGATAAAGCCTTTCCCGGCGTAAAAGCACTTTCCGGCGCGGCGCTCAGCGTCTATCCGGGACGTGTAATGGCGCTGGTGGGAGAAAACGGCGCGGGCAAGTCCACCATGATGAAAGTGCTGACCGGCATCTATCAGAAAGATGCCGGCTCAGTGCATTTTCTTGGCAAGGAAGCGGTTTTCAGTGGCCCTAAAGCCTCTCAGGAAGCCGGGATTGGTATCATTCATCAGGAATTGAACCTGATCCCGCAACTGACGATTGCTGAAAATATCTTCCTGGGTCGTGAGTTTGTGAACGGTTTTGGCCGCATCAACTGGAAAAAGATGTATGCCGAGGCCGATAAACTGCTGGCGCGCCTGAATCTGCGTTACAAAAGCGACCGGCTGGTAGGCGATTTATCCATCGGCGACCAGCAGATGGTCGAAATTGCCAAAGTGCTGAGCTTTGAATCCAAAGTCATCATTATGGATGAACCGACGGATGCCCTGACCGATACCGAAACCGCTTCTTTATTTAACGTGATCCGGGAACTGAAAGCCGCCGGTTGCGGTGTGGTGTATATCTCCCACCGCATGAAAGAAATTTTCGAAATCTGCGACGACGTGACGGTGTTCCGTGACGGGCAGTTCATCGCCGAGCGGCCGGTCAGTTCGCTTGAAGAAGACACGCTGATTGAAATGATGGTGGGCCGTCGCCTCGAAGAGCAATACCCGCGCATTAATCATGAACGCGGTGCGCTGCGTTTGCAGGTACGCGATGTCAGCGGGCCGGGCGTGGATAACGTCAGCTTTGATCTGTACAGCGGCGAAATTCTGGGGATTTCCGGTCTGATGGGCGCAGGCCGTACCGAACTGATGAAAATTCTCTACGGAGCCTTACCGCGTAAAAGTGGTTATGTGGCGCTTGATGGTCGCGAAGTGGTGACACACTCACCGCAGGACGGGCTGGCAAACGGCATTGTTTATATCTCTGAAGACCGCAAGCGCGATGGCTTAGTTCTGGGCATGTCAGTGAAAGAAAACATGTCGCTGACGGCGCTGCGTTATTTCAGCCACGCTGGCGGACGTCTTAAACATGCGGAAGAACAGCAGGCTGTCGGCGATTTCATCCGCCTCTTCAATATCAAAACGCCGTCGATGATGCAGACCATCGGCCTGCTTTCCGGCGGTAATCAGCAAAAAGTGGCAATTGCCCGTGGATTAATGACGCGGCCGAAAGTCCTGATCCTCGATGAACCGACGCGCGGCGTTGACGTTGGTGCCAAGAAAGAGATTTACCAGCTTATAAACCAGTTCAAGCGCGAAGGGCTGAGTATCATTTTGGTTTCCTCAGAAATGCCGGAAGTGATCGGTATGAGTGACCGGGTTTTGGTGATGCATGAAGGCCATTTAAGCGGTGAATTCCCGATAGAACAGGCTACGCAGGAAGTGTTGATGGCTGCCGCTGTCGGCAAGCAATACGGCGTGACGCAGGAGTAATCAGATATGAGTTCTCAGACATTGCCAGCCAAAAAGCGCTGGATCAGTAAAGAGTGGTTGTTGGAGCAAAAGTCTCTGATTGCGCTGCTGGTGTTGATTGCCGTGGTCTCTTCCATGAGCCCGAATTTCTTTACGGTCAATAACCTGTTTAACATCCTTCAGCAAACATCCGTTAACGCCATTATGGCCGTCGGCATGACACTGGTGATCCTGACGTCCGGGATCGATTTATCCGTCGGCTCTTTGCTGGCGCTGACCGGCGCCGTTGCCGCCTCGATTGTCGGGCTGGAAGTGAATGCGTTTGTTGCCGTTTGCGCCGCGCTGGCGTTAGGTGCGGCTGTGGGTGGCGTCACCGGAATGATTGTGGCCAAAGGGAAAGTCCAGGCGTTTATCGCTACGCTGGTCATGATGTTGCTGCTGCGCGGTATTACGATGGTGTACACCAACGGCAGCCCGATCAGTACCGGCTTTAATGATGTCGCTGATGTTTTTGGCTGGTTTGGTATCGGTCGCCCGCTGGGTATCCCGACACCCGTCTGGCTGATGGCTGTGGTGTTTATTGCGGCATGGTACATGCTGCATCACACCCGGCTGGGGCGCTATATCTACGCGCTGGGCGGTAACGAATCCGCTACGCGTCTGTCAGGTATCAGCGTCGATAAAGTCAAAATTATCGTCTACTCCCTGTGTGGTTTGTTAGCCGCTCTGGCCAGTATCATCGAAGTGGCGCGCTTATCTTCTGCGCAGCCCAACGCAGGTACGGGTTATGAGCTGGATGCGATTGCCGCAGTGGTATTAGGGGGAACCAGCCTGTCCGGGGGTAAAGGACGCATTGTTGGAACGCTGATCGGTGCATTGATCCTTGGCTTCCTGAATAACGGTTTGAACTTATTAGGTGTTTCTTCCTACTACCAGATGATCGTAAAAGCAGTTGTCATCCTGCTGGCGGTTCTGGTGGATAACAAAAGCAACAAATAAACTCTCCTACAGGACTTATGACCATGAATATGAAAAAACTGGCTGTCTGGGTTTCCGCCGCAGCTATCACCGCTTCTTTCAGTGCTAACGTTCTGGCGAAAGACACCATTGCGCTGGTCGTTTCCACGCTGAACAATCCGTTCTTCGTCTCCATGAAAGACGGCGCGCAAAAAGAAGCGGACAAACTGGGTTATAACCTGGTGGTTCTTGATTCTCAGAACAACCCGGCGAAAGAGCTGGCAAACGTTCAGGACCTGACGGTTCGTGGCACCAAGCTGATGCTGATCAACCCGACGGATTCTGATGCGGTAGGCAATGCCGTTGCGATGGCAAACCAGGCGAAAATCCCGGTGATCACCCTTGACCGTCAGGCTACTAAGGGTGTTGTCGCCAGCCACGTCGCGTCTGATAACGCCTTCGGGGGGAAAATGGCCGGTGATTACATCGCCAAAAAACTGGGCGAAAACGCTAAAGTCATTGAACTCGAAGGTATCGCCGGGACGTCGGTTGCCCGTGAACGCGGTAAAGGTTTCGCTCAGGCCGCTGAAAAACACCATTTCCAGATCCTCGCCAGCCAGCCTGCTGACTTCGACCGCACCAAGGGCCTGAACGTCATGCAGAATCTGCTGACTGCGCATCAGGACGTGCAGGCCGTGTTCGCTCAGAATGACGAAATGGCGCTCGGTGCATTGCGCGCCCTGCAGACTGCCGGTAAAACGGATGTGCTGGTCGTTGGCTTTGATGGCACCGACGACGGTATCAAAGCCGTTAACAGCGGCAAAATGGGCGCGACTGTGGCACAGCGTCCTGAACAAATCGGTGTGATCGGCGTTCAGACTGCAGATAAAGTACTCAAAGGCGAGAAAGTGCCGGCTGTTATCCCTGTTGATTTGAAACTGGTTGCTCAGCCGTAATACTCTTTTTATCGATGCTGTAACTGCGCCTCCTGATGGAGGCGCTATTTGACTCAGGGATCTCCACATGAAAACCGGCAAACTGGTGGTACTCGGCAGTATCAACGCTGACCACATTCTGAATATCAACCACTTCCCGCAACCGGGCGAAACGGTTATCGGTAAGCAATACACCGTAGCCTTTGGCGGTAAAGGGGCGAATCAGGCTGTTGCAGCCGGTCGCAGTGGCGCTGATATTTCTTTTATTGCCTGTGTGGGAGATGACGATATTGGCGAACGAGTTCGCAAACAGCTGGCCAGTGACCATATTGATACGCACCCCATCGAAGCTATTAAAGACACCACCACTGGCGTAGCGCTGATTTTCGTGAATGCGGAAGGTGAGAATGTTATTGGCATAGATGCGGGGGCAAATAAAGCCGTCACGCCTGAATATCTTGATCGCTATAAACAGCAGGTCATTGGTGCTTCTGCTTTATTAATGCAACTTGAATCTCCGCTTGAAACGGTGATCGCGGCATCGAAGATCGCTAAAGACAACGGTACGCAGGTGATCCTTAATCCGGCTCCGGCCTGTGAATTGCCCGATGAATTGCTGGCACGGGTGGATATAATCACCCCGAACGAAACTGAAGCTGAAAAGCTGACGGGAATTAAAGTCGACAGTAATGAAGATGCCGCTCGCGCCGCAAACGCTTTGCATGACAAAGGCATCACGACTGTCATCATTACGCTGGGCAGTAAAGGCGTCTGGCTTAGCCAGAACGGAGACGGAAAGTTAGTGGCGGGGTTCCGTGTAAAAGCCGTCGATACGATAGCAGCAGGTGATACCTTTAACGGCGCGTTAGTCACAGCCCTGCTGGAAGGCAAACCGATGGACAGCGCAGTACGATTCGCACACGCCGCAGCAGCGATTGCCGTGACGCGTCCTGGCGCACAACCTTCCGTCCCGTGGCGCAAAGAAATAGACGATTTCCTCGCACAACAGGAGGCCTGATTGGCCACCATGAAAGATGTCGCCCGCCTCGCGGGCGTTTCAACCTCTACAGTTTCCCATGTGATCAACAAGAATCGTTTTGTCAGTGAATCCATCGCTGAGAAAGTGAATGCTGCCGTTGAACAACTCAATTACGCGCCTTCCGCCTTGGCCCGCAGCCTTAAGCTGAATCAGACACGCACCCTCGGCATGTTACTGACCGCCAGCAGTAACCCTTTCTATTCGGAAGTGGTGCGTGGGGTGGAGCGTAGTTGTTATGAACG
Organism: Rahnella sp. WP5; assembly: GCF_000745615.1. Taxonomy (NCBI): domain Bacteria; kingdom Pseudomonadati; phylum Pseudomonadota; class Gammaproteobacteria; order Enterobacterales; family Yersiniaceae; genus Rahnella; species Rahnella sp. WP5. Next base: position 402,153 of record NZ_JQJR01000007.1, read on the forward strand.
CGGCTACAGCCTCATTTTATGTAATACCGATAATGACGCCGAACGTATGAACCGCAGCCTGGAAACGCTGTTGCAAAAGCGGGTCGACGGACTGCTGATCATGTGCACCGAAAACCACCGACCCTCGAAAGACGTTATCAGCCGTTATCCGTCACTGCCGATTGTGATGATGGACTGGTCACCGTTTGATGGCGCTATAGATATTATTCAGGATAACGCACTGCTGGGCGGCGAAATGGCGACGGAGTTTTTAATCCGTCAGGGATATCATCGCATCGCCTGCATTACCGGCCCGTTGGATAAAACCACCGCACAGGAACGGCTGAGTGGATATCGTCAGGCCATGGAAAAAGCCGGTTTGAAGATTTTACCTGGTTATGAGGTGTGTAGTGATTTTGAATTTGAAGGCGGATTAGCCGCAATGCAGCAGTTGCTGGCGCTGCCCGAACCGCCGCATGCGGTTTTCGCCAGTAACGATGCGATGGCTGTTGGCGTATATCAGGCACTTTATCAGCGTGGATTGCGTGTTCCCGATGATGTAGCCGTGATGGGGTACGATGATATCCAGCTGGCGCAATATATGATGCCGCCGCTGACAACAATCCATCAGCCTAAAGACTCACTGGGAGAACTGGCGGTTGATGCATTACTGCATCGGTTGCAAGACCCGGCTTCAGAGCCTCAGATTTTAGTGCTCACCCCAGAGCTGGTAGTCCGTCAGTCTGTGGGATCATTCATCAGCAAGTAACAGGCTCTGGCATTCCATAAGTGCGGCATTGGCATCACCGGCCAGAATGGCATCCGTCAGCCGCTGGTGATGTTCCAGTTTAATCACTTCATTGCCTGTAATTGCCCGAAAATAGCTCTGATACACTGAACTGAATAAATTCGCAAAAGAGGTCAGAAAAGGATTTTTCCCCGCTTCATAGATTAGCTGGTGAAACTGCGTATCTACCGTTATCCAGTGTTCCCGATCAAAGCTGTTATGCAACTGTCGCATTTCATACATATATAGAGAGAGCTGATGCTTTTGCTCTTTACTGGCAGCGAGTGCGGCTAACGCACAAGCCTGAGGTTCGAGTGCTTTGCGTAAAACAATAAAATGCGCCATCACCTGATCGAAGTTTTCACGGGTCATCCACCAGGTCAGCAATTCCTGATCGAGAAAGTTCCAGCTCGATTGTGGCATTACCCGGGTACCAATACGCGGACGGGGTAAAAGCATTCCCTTAGCCGCCAGCGTTTTTACTGCTTCACGTACGGCCGTCCGGCTGACACCAAAAATCTCTCCTAACTCATTCTCGCCAGGAAGAATAGCCCCTTCCGGATACTCCCCAGACAAAACGCGTTGTGCAATTTTCTCCGCCAGCAGGTAAGAAAGGTTACGTTGAGCCGCCTGTTGATGTGCATTAAGTAGCATGTAAGGTATTCCTGAATGTCTTTCTCTTAATTATGAAGGAGAGTCTACTCCAGCCTCTGGCTTGAAACTGGTGTGTTTTTAGCGAAAAACGACCGGTATTTGTCCATTTTGGACGAAATTGACGGATTAATGAACGGTTGGTAAAAAAAGTGAAATTAGGGGTTGCGGCCTTCTGAGAACTCCCTATAATGCGCCTCCACTGACCGGGAACAACGACTGACAAGTCGCCCGGACGGGAAGAGAAAAAGAAGAATGTTCGAATGAATAATCTCTTGACTCTTCAGCGGGAAAACGTAATATACGCCTCCCGCGCCGCATAAGATTCCTTGCGAACCGCGGCATGCTCTTTAACAATTTATCAGACAATCTGTGTGGGCACTCACAAGACGATATCAGCCACTTCGGTGGCAAAAAATATCAAGTCTTAGAGTGACCAAGCAGTAATTCATTTAGTTGAATTATTACGAAGTAATCTCTGAGCACCGCTTCACTTGTTGAAGCAAATCGAACTTTTAATTGAAGAGTTTGATCATGGCTCAGATTGAACGCTGGCGGCAGGCCTAACACATGCAAGTCGAGCGGCAGCGGGAAGTAGCTTGCTACTTTGCCGGCGAGCGGCGGACGGGTGAGTAATGTCTGGGAAACTGCCTGATGGAGGGGG